>JALWRI010000095.1 GCA_026994225.1 Gammaproteobacteria bacterium
CCTGTACCGCTTTTTTTTCCCATTGAGGAACGCTTTAGAGCGTAAATATTCGAAGGTTCTTTGTTTTATTACTTTTGAGGCATTATTATCGGCATTGTCTATATGCCCGCATTTTAAACATAAGAACCCAGACTGGCTCTTACGGTTCTTTTTATCCATATTACCGCACTGAGCACATTGCTGACTAGAGTAGGCCGCTGGCACTTTTACCAGTAATTTACCTGAGTCTCTGAGTTTATATGCTGTAAACTGTCTGATTTGACCCAGGTTCATGGCCAGCAGTGCTTTATTCAGCCCGCTTTTTGCTTTAGTGTTGTTTCTTAGCTATTTCCCCGGGTTTCTCGGATCGGGTCTGGCTTTTGCCTTTCGGCTTATATTGCTGATATTGATATCCTCTGCTGATAAGCCTGCTGTGCCAGACGGGTTTTCTGGTTTTAAATCACGGTATAAGAGCCAATCCACTGCGCAATCAGTTCGGCGGCCTGTGGCGACAGTTGATCGGTGATTTCGATGGCTTTTCCGTGTTTGACTTTCATGCTGTAAATTATATAGACTAAATACATTAACAGCAAGTCTTGAAGTGTGATAATGTCCAGGAGTACAGAAATGGGTGGTGCTTCATTGAGCGCGGTCAAAAAGTATGTGCAACAACAAAATGCACCGTCCTGATACCACGGGCTAACTTGCCCCTGAAGGAGCGAGACTGCGCCCTGCATCTTTATGTTCAAAAATAGTAACAATAATCATAGGATACCAGCATGGCAGAAAAAAATGAAGAACTTGATTTAGATATTAGTGATGGAGAAGGTGTTAAAAAATCACCTAAAAAATTAATTTTAATTATAGTAGGAGTGATATTATTAATAGCTATAAGTATTGGAGCAACATTATTTTTAGTAGGATTTTTTGATGATAACACCGATCCGGAAAATGATGATAAAGCGAAGGACGAAACCAGTGAAACGTCTACTATATCAGGAGAAAATGAGGCAGATAGTGAGCAAGATGATGTAGGGGCTAAGCCACATTATCATACTTTAGAACCCGCTTTTGTATTAAATTTTGAAGGTAAAAGTCCGGCTCGTTATATGCAAATTGCCATCGCATTAATGAGTAAACAAGAAGCCACTTTGGCAGAACTGGAAAAACATGCGCCAGTAATACGTAATCGAATATTACTGTTATTGAGTAATCAAAAATATGTTGAATTAATTACCCCCGAAGGGAAGAAAAAATTAAAACTGGAAATTAAAGAAACCGTTGAGAAAGTAATTCAAAAAAAATCTAAAAAGTTACACATTAATGCGGTGTATTTTACCAGCTTTATTATGCAATAAGTATTTCTAGTTGTTTTGTTAAATGGGTAGATAATTATGGCTGGAGCAAACGATCTCTTATCACAAGATGAAATTGATGCACTATTGCACGGTGTTGATGATGGTGATGTAGAGGTCGATGATGATGAGGACAGTCCAGATGGTATGCGATCCTACGATTTTAATAGTGAGGATCGGATTGTTCGTGGTCGGATGCCGACGCTGGAAATGGTTAACGAGCGTTTTGCTCGTTATCTACGCATTAGTTTGTTTAATATGTTACGCCGTTCTGCCGATGTATCCATCCGAGGCGTACAGATGTTAAAATTTAACGAATATGTACATACCCTATTTGTGCCAACCAGTTTAAATATTGTTAAAATGCGTCCTTTGCGAGGCAATGCCCTATTTGTTTTTGAACCAAAATTAGTCTTTATTTTAGTTGATAATTTTTTTGGTGGTGATGGTCGCTATCATGCTAAAATTGAGGGGCGAGAATTTACGCCCACTGAGCAAAGGGTTATCCATTTACTGTTGGAAATTTGCTTTAAAGATATGCGAGAAGCCTGGTCACCGGTTATGCAAGTAGATTATGAGTATATTAGTCGAGAAGTGAATCCACAATTTGCAAATATTGTCAGTCCTACGGAAGTTGTGGTAGTGAGTACCATACAAGTTGAACTAGATGGTGGGGGAGGTAATATTCATGTAACGTTGCCTTATGCGATGTTGGAACCTATTCGTGATTTACTCGATGCCGGTATTCAAAGTGATCGTAGTGAAATTGATGAACGTTGGACACAAGCTATGCATGAAGAGGTAAAATCTGCCTGTGTTAATGTATCAAGTGTATTAACAACGTTGGATTTATCATTAAAAGATATTTCAAATTTGAAAGCAGGCGATATACTACCTATAGAATTACCTGAAAAAGTCCCGGTTTATGTGGAAGATTTACCCTTGTTTCATGCCAGCTATGGGGTACATAATGATAAAATGGCAGTAAAAATAGAAGGACGTATTGATCATGGTAAGCCGATAGAATCTATTTTACCTAAGATAACTAAATAATAGTGATATATCTTATTTAAAGGAGGCAAGCATGGGCGAAGAGCAAGATCCCTGGGAAGCTGCGATGAATGAACAAGAAAAAAGTCAGCAACTAGATAAAGCGGAATTTGATCAATTATCAAATGAAAATGCCCCAGAAGAAGGGGAAGTAAATTTAGATATTATTTTAGATGTACCAGTTACCCTGGCAATGGAAATTGGGCGGACTAAAATCAATATTCGTAATTTATTAAAACTCAATCAAGGCTCTATTTTAGAATTAGACAGACTAGCTGGAGAGCCGATGGATGTATTAGTTAATGGTACTTTAATTGCACATGGTGAAGTGGTGGTGGTGAATGAGAAATTTGGTGTGCGTTTAACAGATGTGATCAGCCCAACAGAACGGATAAAAAAATTATAATGCGGGTAGGAATACAGGTGATATTGTTATTTATGCTACCTTGGCATAATGTGTTGGCAAGCGTTGCAGCCATATCACATCAAACAACAGTCATCTCCTCTACGAGCCCAACGAGGCAAGAGTTCCCAATAACGACTGCACCCTCTATTATTAACGCTTTATTTAAAACACTGTTAGCTTTAGCGGTGGTGCTAGTTTGTATGTGGTTAGCAAGTGCGTTGTTAAAACGTATGGGCGGATTTTCCAGCCAACAAGGGCAGCGTATACAAATATTAGCTTCTATGCCTTTAGGACAAAGAGAAAAAGTAGTATTAATTGAAGTTGAAAAGCAACAATTATTATTAGGGGTAACAGCAAACAACATTACCCTGTTACAAACCATAGCAAAAAAAAATGAAGCCTAGTATTATCATCCTCTTAATTAGTCTCTGCTATGCAAGCTGTACAGGGGTCTATGCTGCGCCAGGTTTGGATGCATTAACCATTACCACCGGGGAAAATGGCGAACAAAGTTACACCTTGACCATTCAAGTTTTGGCGTTAATGACGGTATTAACGTTATTACCCAGTATGGTATTAATGATGACCTCTTTTACCCGTGTTGCGATTGTGTTAGCAATTTTGCGTCAGGCATCGGGTTTGGCTCAATCTCCATCGTCTCAGGTATTAGTAGGGTTGGCCATTTTTTTAACCTTTTTTATTATGGCACCGGTATTCGATAGAATGTATACCGAAGCTGTCGCACCGTATTTAGATGAAAAAATAGCGTTGTTACCGGCAATAAAAAAGGGGAGTAAACCCTTACATGAATTTATGATAGCGCAAACGAGAGAAAAAGAATTAATGATGTTTGCGGGTATTGCAGGATATGACAGTTTTAATGAACCTAAAGATGTCCCTTTTAGTGTTTTAATTCCCGCTTTTGTTACTAGTGAGTTAAAAACGGCCTTTCAAATTGGTTTTATTTTATTTATTCCTTTTTTAATTATTGATCTAGTGGTTGCCAGTGTTTTAATGTCTATGGGGATGATGATGTTATCTCCCTTAATTGTCTCATTGCCGTTTAAATTAATGTTATTTGTATTAGCAGATGGTTGGACATTGGTACTTGGCACGTTAGCGAAAAGTTATTATGTGTAGATGGAATATTATTCTATTTTTGTCCTGTTTTTGGCACAGCGTTGATGCGCTGGAATTTACCCAACATACCTTGAAATTACCTTTAGCATTAGAAGGTAAGGTCTATGCAGTAGATATTTTACCTCAGCCTGGAATAGAGCTATTAGCGCAAATTAAACATAAACAACAAACCCGTTTTGCCCTGTATCAATGGCAATCAAAGCAAACTATTACCCAAAGAGGGACGATTATTATCCAGCCAGAATGGTTATTTTTTGATTATGGTAAATTACAATCACAACGGATAGGTATATATTTTTTAACTAAAGACCAGTTATTACGTTATAACATTGAAACTACCAATACAGAAAAAGTGCTGGATCTGCATTCTATTTACCAGCAACAACAGCATAGCCGTTTTACAAAAATGGATTTTATTCAAGATCTCAATCAAGATGGGATAGATGATATTATTATTGCAGATTTTCAAGGTTATCATTTATGGTTACAAGATACACAAGGGCAATTACATTATCAATTTATAGCAATGCCTGCCATGATGCGGGTATTTGGTGAACGTAACATTCCCAGCTATTATCCTTATCCGTTATATAATATTGATATAAATAAAGATAAAAAACCTGATATAGTCTTTTACAAGGATAATGTACTATGGGGATATATACAAACACCAAAGGGTTTTGCTAAAGAAGCTATTACGATACCTTTGCCTTTTCAACTCGAAGAAAGTGATTGGCAAGAGCGTATACGCAGCAGTGATGAGCGTCCTGATCAAAGTAATTTAGCATTTAGCAGTTTACAAGCCTTAGTTGATTTGGATGGTGATCAGATAGTAGATATTATTGCTCAAAAAACGACCAGTAAAGGCGTTTTTAATAAAAAGAGTGCCTATCAGATATATTTTGGAAAGTGGCGTAATCAGCAGTTATATTTTGATAAAACACCTCATCATAGTGTGAAATCTGATGGGGTACAATTTGATTTAGTATTAAAAGATATATTTAATCAGCAACGTTTAACAATGATTAACTCTAGTATGTTGATTACGCTACGTAAGGTAATGCAAGCCTTGTTTACCAAAAAAATAGATGTGGATATTATTTTTTATAATCTGGATAAACACCGCCATTATCAAGCAACAATAGAAAAAAGTATCAATGTCAGCTTTGATTTTAAAACTGGTTATAGCAGTTATCCGGTTAATCAATTAGCTGATTTAAATAATGATGGAAAACTGGATTTATTATTACAAGAAAAGACAAAGGTATTGGCTATTTACCTTAACCAGGATAATAAGAAAAGTTGGAAAAAAGCAAAAGTAAAACTAACACTGGCATTGCCTAAATCGGGAGAATCGCTATTTATCCAGGATGTGAATCAAGATACCAAGCAAGATATTGTTGTCTATTATGGAAAAGCCGATGGGAAAAAACAACAACAAATAATAAGACTCTTGTTACAACAATGAGTAATACTAACGTATTATTTTTTAGTTTGTTGTTAGGTATATTGATTACTTTTATTGCTCGTTATATATACTCGTACCCCTTACATCCTACTGACGAACTAAATTATATTGCTATTTTAAATTATTTAGAAAATAAATCTGATTGGCCCATATCAGGTCCAGGTTATGTAATGTTGCTACAGGGATTACAAACTTACTCCCAGCAGAGCTATTCTTATTTAGTACCCACCACAGCAATGCTAATAAGTAGTATTTATTATTGTTGTTTATATTTCCTCTATCGTTTATTAGGATTAAATAATAAAGATATAATGGGAATAATACTTATATTATCACTGTGTAGTTACTTTTTAGCCCCGATGTTAGAAGGTCGTCCACAGCAACTGGGTATGTTATGGAGTCTTGCATTGGTTGTTATTTTTATCCGTATGAAGGATAAAAAATCGTTGATATGGTTATTTGTCAGTGCATATGTCGGACTATTATATTATCATTTATTATCTTTTTTAATCGCTGCGTTCTTGATATGGGGGTTAGTAATAAGACAGTATTTAAGTAAAAAAAATTCTTTTAATAATATGAAGATATTATTATTTAGCACACTAATAAGTACTGTAGTATTATTTACTACATCTAGCTATCACTATATGTTACAAAACATTTGTGATTTTCATATTGCAAGTCTTTTAAAGCAAAATAATATCTATTACTTATTGCTTGGTTGTGGAATATTAGCCATTATATTGAAATATCTGTATATAACATTACAGATAAAAAAAGATGATATGATGCAACTAGAGGAAAAATACTATATATATAGCATATTAACGGCCTCAATTATATTATCCATAGTAGCGTTTATCTTTATTTGGTATATTTCTCCAACCAGTTACCTGACTTTTTATCAAGAAAGCATAATACTTTTTTTCTTATTTCAAATGGGCAATATATACTTTGGAATAGGTTTTTTTTATGGGTTATATCAATGCTTGTCTAAGACAGAGCGATTACTTCAGCTAGAAATTTTTTTCCAATCGAGTGGCATTTTAATGCTTTTAGGAGCAGTGGTAGTATTATTATCTCCCTTTTTAGGAGATAAAAATTGGATAATTCGAGTGATAGATTACTGGACATTATTTGCTGCACCTTTGGTATTATCAGGAATTAAAGCATTACAAAAAAAATGTTCTTATACTTGTTATTTCTTTTATCCTGCATTACTGTATGGAAGTCTTTTACACGTGATAAGACCCTAAATTAAAAATGGAATAAATAATGTTGGAACAGAATAATCCCAATATAGATATGGGGCAATTGAGATATTGCCTACAACAAGAAATATCCAAACAACATGAACAAATTATTAGCCGCTTTAAATATATCCCTGAGCAGAGTAAAAAACAAGATAAGAAACAAGAAGAACCAACTCAACCTTTCAATTATAATCCCTATCGTTATGAATATACCTTGTCAGAGGTATTAAGCGATGTGAATAAAGAGGGACAAAGGGTTCAGTATAACAATAGAGTATTTTTAAAAAATGCTTATTGGTACGTCTTACGGCGAGAAATTGATCCAGATGGATTAGTATATTATACACAAAAATTGTCAGTCGGGATGTCTAGGATAGAATGTTTATTACGTTTGCGTTTATCTTCAGAAGGACGTATTCAGGGCGTACGTATTATTGGTTTATGGAGTGCTTTTTTAGAACAAAAAATAGCAATAAAAGCCTTGAGTAGCATAGCAAAAAGAATACAGCATATTGGCGAATATCCATTAATAAGTGGTGCATTGCAATGGTTTATTGATCTGACACAACTTAGTTATATTCCTCGCCGTTTACGACAATGTCAAGAACAAATATATAGGCAATCTATAGCGCATACTGAAGATGAAATAAAAAATAACCAACGAGACTTATTATTAGCTACACAAGAAAAAAAGCTGGAAGTGCAAGAAAGAAGGCTAGAAACCCAAGAAAAAATATTAGAGGCGCAACAACAAGCATTAGCCGTTCAAGAAAAACACTTAATAGATCAGCAACAAGCATTAGCTGTTCAGGAAAAACACTTAATAGATCAGCAACAAGCATTAGCTGTTCAAGAAAAACACTTAATAGATCAACAACAAGTACTAAACTTACAACAGCAACGTAGTCAGCAACAACAGAGCTTGTTAGAAAGTCGCATCGCTTCTTTAACACAAGAATTGCGTTGGCAGGAGCAGACCCATTTTGTGGTGGCGTCTGAGGCATCTAACGATACAACCGCTACAACGCCAGCAGCTCCAGCACTTTCTAATGCAACAGCATTAAAACAAACGCAATTTTATCTTGCTTTTGAAAATACCTTTAGAGGTTCTAAAGCGGTTATTCGAGAACGTTTAACGGCGTACCTACCCTTGTTAGATGATTTGCCATCTCATGCAACCGCATTGGATATAGGTTGTGGACGAGGAGAGTGGTTAAGTTTATTGGAAGAGCAAGGGATACAAGCACAAGGGATTGATGTTAATAGTGCAATGATAAAAAGTTGTGAAGAAAATCATTTATTGGTAAAACAGGCGGATGCGTTAGCTTATTTAATGACATTGGAAAAAAATAGTATAGATTTAATCACCGCTTTTCATGTTATTGAACATATTCCTTTTGCACAGGTGATTGAACTGTTTGATAGTGTTTTACAGGTATTAAAACCCCATGGTATGATCATTTTTGAAACCCCTAATCCTGAAAATATCCAGGTAGGGAGTTGCAGTTTTTATCATGATCCCAGTCATAACAATCCATTGCCTCCCATGCTGATTGAATTTTTAGCACAACATAGAGGCTATGACCAAGTACAAATACAGCGAATAAATCCTTATCCATCAGATTTATGGGTACCAGAAAAAGACAGTATTGCCGCAGAGCATATCAATCGTTATTTTTATTCAGCACAAGATTATGCTTTGATAGCACGTAAAAAACAGTAAGTTCTAAGAGTAATCAGGATTATGCAACCGATAGCAATACATCAATATAGTAACAGTTCTGCTTATGGTGATGGTGTCACCAATGGCCTATTTTTTGTGCAACGTTTATTACGCAATATGGGCTATTTATCAGATATTTATTGCGTGCATGTTGCACCGCAACTAAAAGGGCAGATTTTACCCATTACTCGATACCGTGCTAATGCCCGACAAGTCTTATTGTATCACTATTGTATGGGGCATGATCATGCACATTGGATAGAACAACTGCCAGATAAAAAAATTATGATTTATCATAATATTACCCCTGCCCATTTTTTTGCGCCAGATAGTTTGGAATATAAATATTCTGTGCTGGGTCGAGAATTATTAGCAAAATGGCATACACTCTTTGATGGTGCTATCGGTGATTCAGCTTATAATTGTCAGGAATTACAGGCATTGGATTATTTGCATGTAGTCGATATTCCTTTATTGGTTGATAGGCAAAAAGTCCTCGAGCAAGAATGGGATAGAGAACTAGTATTACAACATAGACATCATTTTACCTTGCTATTTGTCGGGCGCGTTGCAGAAAATAAATGTCAGCACGATATTATTTTAGTATTAGCAGAATTGGTAAAAATGGTCACTGTACCTGTTGAGCTTATTTTAGTTGGAGGCGTGACCACCCCTGCCTATTTACAGCAGTTATATACTTTATTAGCGGCACAACAATTAACGGATAAGGTGCTTATTACCGATAAAGTAACAGATAAGGTATTATATAGTTATTACCATGCGGCAGATGTATTTATTGGCATGAGTGAACATGAAGGCTTTGGTATGCCTTTATTAGAAGCTATGATGCACGATATTCCAGTGATTGCGTATCATACCAAAGAGAGCAATGTAGCAAATACGATGGGAGAAGGAGGGATTTTATTCTCTGAAAAAGATCATAAAGCCATTGCAGCGTGTATTAGTCTATTAATTAAAAACCCTCGTTTTCGTCAGCAAATTATTCATGCACAGCGTAAAAATTGCCAACGCTATTACCCAGAAACCTTGCAAACCACTTTATACGATTATTTACAACAACGTGATATACAATTAAAACCCTTAGCTCATCCATCACAGCTACCGCAAGCTATTGATTATCAAATCGAAGGGCCTTTCGATAGTAGTTATAGTTTAGCGATATTAAATCGGGAAATGGCAAAAGTATTATTAAAAAATCAACAAGGATTAAGTTTACTTTCTCGTGAAGGGGAAGGCGTTTTTGATCCAGATGTCGCATTTTTAGAAAAATATCCAGAGCTAAAGGCCTGCTGGGAAAAAAGCCATCGCCAACATGCTATAAATATTAGCTTACGTAATTGTTACCCCCCACATACCGAGGGTATGCAAGGAGAAATCAATGTAATGCACAATTATGGCTGGGAAGAATCAGCATTTCCTTTGCAATATGTCGATGATTTTAATCTGCATTTGCAGATGGTGACAGTGATGTCTAAATACGTAAAAAAGGTATTACAAGAAAATGGCGTGCGTATTCCTATTTATGTTATAGGCGTTGGGGTAGATCATCATGCTACTCTAGCACAGTCTTTGCTTTCAAAAAAGCCATCCAATAGCACACCGTTTATCTTTTTACATATCTCCTCTTGCTTCCCTCGTAAAGGCATAGAGGTGTTACTCACAGCCTATGCACAACATTTTACGCAAGCTGATAATGTGAAATTAGTGATTAAAACATTTCCTAATCCACATAATACCATTACGGCACAAATTGCCAAGATACAAAAACAGTATCCAGAAATAGCCACCATTGAGTGTATCAATAAGGATATTGATGAAACAGCGATGGCGCAATTGTATCAACATTGCGATGCACTGGTTGCCCCAAGTAGAGGTGAGGGATTTGGTTTACCTATGGCAGAAGCTATGTTATATCATAAACCAGTGATTACGACCGGATGGGGAGGACAATGTGATTTTTGTACAGAAGAAACAGCCTGGTTGATTGATTTTACTTTTGCTGCAGCCAATACGCACATGCAATTATTTGATTCAGTATGGGCAGAACCCGATACCCAGCATTTAGGGCAACTGATGCAAACACTCTATCAAATGCCCAAAGAGCAACAAAAAATAAAAACAGATAAAGCGGCTCAATATATTAAGCAGGTATTTACCTGGCAAAAGGTCTATGAACGTACCCAAGAGGCACTGGCAGATTATACACAACAGCCACTCTGTGCAGCAATTTCTGCACCGATTGGATGGGTGAGTACCTGGAATAGCCGTTGTGGCATTGCGGCATATAGCCGCTTTTTACTCACAGCCTTACATCCTTCTGAGCGTTTGATTTTTGCTGATACCACCTCCACTCAGATACAACAAGATGATGCAACAGTGCAACGCTGTTGGCAACAAAAGGGGGAAAACCTGAACCCGTTATATCAAGCATTACTCGCAGCAAAACAGCAACACGCTTTACAACAAGTGGTATTTCAGTTTAATTTTGCTTTTTTCCCGCTTCCAGCATTTACCGATTTACTAATCCGATTACAGGCACAAGGTATTGATTGCTATGTTTTCTTTCATTCTACTCAAGATGTGTATTGGGGAGAAGAAAAAAAGAGCTTGGCCGATATGTACACGGCACTTGCCAATATCAAGCGTATTATGGTGCATAGTATTGCTGATTTGAACCAGTTAAAACAATTTGGATTAGTAGAGAATGTGACGTTATTTCCACATGGTGTGCCGTATGCTGTGACCAATACACCACAACAGACAACAGGGCAAGATACCGCTATAACGGTATCTTGCCTGGAAGCACATCCACTTTATAGCACCTTGCAACAGTGGCAACAAAGACAACAACAAATTATTGTCTCTTATGGATTTTTATTACCACATAAAGGCATACCAGTATTAATAGACGCCTTTAATCAGTTGAAAACCCAGTATACAGAGTGTTGTTTATTGTTGCTTAATGCACTCTATGATAGCCCCATATCAGAGCAAGAACAGCAATATTGTCTACAACAAATAGCACAATCTGATTATAAAGAAGATATATTGATGGATAATAGCTATAGGGATGATGAGTTTGTTCATTCTATACTCAAACACACCAATATTATTGTTTTTCCCTATCAAAATACCCAAGAATCATCCAGTGCTGCGGTACGTTTTGGTTTAAGTAGTGAAAAGCCCGTTATTTGTACACCGTTAGCTATTTTTGAAGATGTTGCCAAAGTAGTACATTTTTTTACAGCATCAGAACCAGAAAAAGAAGTGACGGCAACTGATATGGCAAAGGGTTTGCTGGAAATACTCACCGATCCGGATAAACAGCAGGAAAAACATACACTACAACAAAGGTGGCTACAAGAACATGCCTGGTTACGGGTATCAGAACGATTAACGCATATTCTGCACACAGACAGCTCGCAATAAATACTAACAACCGTTATAAACGGCTGTTAGCGTTTTACTTTACATGGCAGTAGACAAGGTTTTTGTGTACGCATCGACTTGCGCTTTGGCTGCGGTAACAGAATCTTGTGTCTCATCAATATTGCTTAATACATCAATTGATGCCGTATACGCTGCACTGTCTGCATCGCCATTGCTGGCACTACCCAAGGTGCTAACAAAATATTGAGAAACAATAATTTTATTAATAATAATAGCTTGCGAGGTAAGTCCATCGGGGTCATCACCCGTATAATCAATAACCGCATTAATAAAAGCTACAATAAAGGTTTGTCGAGTAACCCTCTGATTATCAATTTGATCCACCCAAAAAGCCAGACCATCAGGATCGGCATCTCGTCCTAGAATATTAGTATAGATAGTATTGACAAACTCGGTGGTAGTCATGCTATCAGGATAATCAATAGCAAATTGCGGATTTTCAGAAAAGGCTTGAGAAATATTTAATAATGCCGCCGTACCGCCTTCATTGCTGGCCTGATTTTTCCAATAATTAAAACCATCTTGATCAGCACTACGATTAAAATAAGCGATATATAGCCCACTAATTGCATTTTGAGTGATCTCTCCTTGAATCCAGCCCCCTAATACGGTCAAACGGGAGTAGACACCATACAAGAGGGGAGCAGCACAATCTGCTCCCCAACTAACGACGCCAATTTGATACCACTGATCATCGTTTTGATATACTAAAGGGCCGCCACTATCTCCTTGACAAGAATCTTTTTGCCCTGCTTCAAACCCTGCACACAGCATATTATCACTAATGCCACCATCATAAGATGCGGGTGCATTACAGAGCGTATTGCTAATAACCGGCATATCTAATTGTCTTAATTCATCTAAAAATACTTCTTCAGGGGGGATAGCGGTATTACCCCAGCCAATCACCCTGGCAGTGATGCCAGCTAAATCACCGGCATTGCTGTCAATTAATGTAATGGGGGTATTATCACTTGGTGTTGCCAGTTCCAATAATGCGACATCATTATCATTGGTATCGGGATTATAATCGGGATGATGAATAACCCGACGCACTGGAATATGATCGTTGGCACTGGCATTACTGAGTTGATTAATTCCTAAGACGACATCTAAAAAGGGATTGTCAGTATCCACGGTATCATACGTACAATGTGCTGCCGTCAGTACCCAGCGGGGGTTAATTAAGGTGCCACCACAGCCATACCAGCCTGCATCTGGTTCAAATAAAGGGGCTATCCAGGGATATGCACCTTCATCGGCTATTTCCCCACCAATAATACGAGTTTGTGCAAAAGAAAAAGTGGAGGATAAAAGGGAAAAAATAGTAATAGCAACTATACTGTACAGAGCAGGGAGTTTAATCATAAGAATATTCCTTAAAAAAATAAATAAGTTATTTTATAACAAAAATACAACAAAGTTGTAAAAAAGCTACTAAAGGCTTTTCAATTTTGTTATATCTGTTATACTCTATTATAACTGTAAAAAAGGCAAGGTTTTGTCCGTTGTTAAAAATCAGGTAATGAGTTTTAATAGAACGAAGTATTTTTATGAACTCTGGATATATTGAAAAGAACAAGTATATGCAAAAAAAATGTATATAAAATGTGAAAAGCATCTAAAAGAATAAAAAAGTGGGTTGTTGTTCATTTAGCGGAATTATATAATGCTATGAAGTTTTAATGAATGGTATACTCAACAGCTGAGTTTTGGACTTTTGGGTGATTTCAATATAAAATTTTTATTCAAACACAAACTTGGTACCATAATTTTTGTAATATTTAAGGAGTAGAAAAAAAATGGCAGCAACTATTAGAGAACAGATTGCAGGCTTATACGTATTATTTTTCGATCGTGCCCCTGATGCATCAGGATTAGCATTTTGGGAAGAACAAGCGGCTGGCGCTGATGATGCAACAGCTTTATTTGGATTGTCTACCGCTTTTGCACAAGATGCAGCATTTAGAGCAGAATTTACAAGTGGTATGAGTAACACTGATTTTGTCAATACAGTATATCAAAATGCATTGGCTCGTGATGCGGATACAGAGGGTTTAGCCTTTTGGGAAAGCCGACTAGAGGACTTAACGGCAGAAGCAGCGGGTGTACAAGATGTGATTGATGGCACTATTACTGCTGAAGACTATGCTCAAGCACATATGATGGCAGAGTTTGTGGGTGCAGTATTAAATTATGAGGGGACTGATACTGATGCACTCACTTCACAAGCTACTTTCCAGAATAAAGTAGATGCGGGTATTTATTATGCTGATACACTGGGGGATACGTCAGACGTACCATTAAATGAGGATGGCAGCGTTGATACGAGTTCTGAAGCCTATCAAAATTCTATCAATGTGTTAGCAGATGTTACGGATGATCCTGCAACGGTTGATGCGTCTAAAGCAGAATCAGACGCTTTACTTCCTGTTACTTTTAAGGTAAGTGGTGCAGAAACAGACAGTATAGATGAAGGTCAGACATTAACCTTTACCATTGAAGCGGATAGTCCAGTTGTAGAAGATACTATATTTACTTATGAAACAGCCAGCACTTCTGCTGCTCCAGAAGATTTTACGGGTGATACGGCTGGTAGTGTAACTATCAATGCAGGTGAGAGCAGTGTGAGTTTTTCTATAGCAATTACTGCAGATAATGTAGCAGAATTGACTGAAAGCTTTACTGTTACAGTGAAAGATTCCAGTGGTGCAGAAGTTGGTGAACCAACAACATATACCATTAATGATGTGGTGGTTGATGATGTTGCTCCAACTATCACTGCTGAGGCAGCAAGTTACGCGGAAAATTCCGCTGCAGGTACTGTTGTTGCTACAGTTACAGCTGATGAAACCGTCACTTTTTCTGTAACGTCAGATGATTTTGCAATTGATGCAGCAACAGGTGAAGTAACGTTAACTGATACCGGTGCAGCTTCTTCAGCTAATGATTTTGAAGCAGACCCAAATGAAACAACACTAACAATTACTGCAACAGATGAAGCAGGTAATACTTCAACAGCTGATTTGGTATTAACTGAAACGAATGTGGATGATGATGCACCGACAGTTTCAACTGCAACAGTGGGTGGAACGAAGTTAGTGATTGAGTTTAATGAAGCGTTAGATACCACTTCTATTCCTGCTGGTTCAACATTTACGGTAACAGAAACGACTACCGGTGGAGCGGTAACAAATAAAACCTTATCTTCTACTGATCCAGTGAGTATTAATAATTCAAGTGTTATTTTATCGTTAGCAACGGGAATTGCGACAGATAGTACGGTGACTGTTTCTTATACACCTTCAGGTACTAACGATCTTAAAGATTTAGCAGGAAATGCTGCTGAAGCGGTTACAGCTCAATCAGTAACGCTTGATGGTTCAGCACCAACTCTATCTTCTAGTACGCCAGCAGATGATGCAACAGATGTAGTGGCAACTGATGATTTGACATTGACTTTCTCAGAAAGTGTTATTTCTGGTACAGGTAATATTGTTATTACCAACTCAAGTAATTCTGCTGATACACGTACCATTGATATTACTGATACAAGCCAGATAACAATTAATGGTGCAACTGTTACGATTAATCCTACAGCAGATTTAACTGCTGGCGCAAATTATAATATTACTATGGCATCTGGTGTATTAACAGATACTATTGGCAATGCGTTTGCGGGTATTTCAAGTTCAGGTACCTTGAACTTTACTGTTGCAAGTAGTACGTCCAGCACTACGGGTAATACCTTTACCTTAACACAAGGAACTGACACTATTCCTGGCTCAGTGGATAATTCAGGTGATGATACCATTAATGCTTTCTTGGATTCAGGTGCGGCAACATTTAGTAATCTGGATACGGTTGATGGTGGTACAGGTACCGATACCTTTACTGCCTTAGGATTGACTGGTAGCTCAGATACAATTGTTGATTTGTCAAAAGTTACAAATGTTGAAAAATTTGTATTTGGTGCAACAACAGGAACTACGAATACATTAACCTTTGATATGAATCAGGTCTCCGGTGAGCAATCAGTGAGTCTTACTAATACTGCATCTTTAGCAGCAGATCTCACTACCGTTAATAATATTATGATGGGTAGTTCTGCCTTTGATATAGGTGTTTCAGGAGATCAAGCTACTACATCAGTATCAACATTTAACTTTACTGGTACAACTGGCACTACGGATGCAGTGAACCTTGATTTAAATACAGTTATTGGTACAGTTAATGTTGATAATACTGCAAACGGTATTGAAACATTAAATATTATTGGATCAGGTGGTAAATCAACGCTTGCTGCATTGGGTATTGGTACTGGTGTTTCTAAAGTAACCTTTGCTGGTTCAGCCTATGTGAATACCTCTGCAACAAATTTTGGTACGACAGTAGTAACCATTGATGGTTCGCAATCGACTGGTGGTTTTGCTGCACAACAGTCGAGTGCTATGAACCTAAATATTACTGGTGGATCGGGTGATGATTTGATAAGAGTTGGTGATGCAAATGCAAACTTAAATAATCAGGATGTACTAGATGGTGGAGCGGGTACTGATACATTGTCTGTAACAACAGCCATTGCTTCAGCAGCGACTACGTCTGGTGTTACAAACTTTGAGGTATTGAACTCAGAAGCTGCGTTAACACATGATATGAGCTTCTTCCCTGGTAATGATATGGCTGTTGGTGCCGCTGGTAACACTGCAGGTGCTGTAATATTCAATAATGCAGCAAATAACGTAACATTATCTAATTTGACGACAGGTAATACGATTGATGTCAACTTGGCTACAGATACTTCAGCAGATGTATTAAATATTCAACTAAATAATAGTACTAGTGCTGGTTTAGCCGCCGCTTCGTTTGGTATTAATCCACAGTTTGAAACCATTAATATTACCTCTAATGGTACCAGTGCTAATACTATTACTGCATTTACTGGTACGAATACTACTTCGGGTAATGTAAATATTGATGGGGCTGCTCCAGTAACATTATCAAATACAGCAGGTCCTTCTTCAATTGATGCAAGTTCTTTAAGTGGTGCAATCACTGTAACTACGACAGGTACTGCAACACAAACGATTACGGGTACCGCATTAGGTGATACGATTAGCAATGTGGGTGATATTGCTAATGGAAGCACATTAACCATCAATGCTGGTGGAGGTAATGATACGGTGACTTCGCTTGCTGGTGCAGTAACTGCTGGAGGGATAGTTGTATTTAATGGACAAGATGGAAATGATACAGTATCTGGAACCTCTGGTACGGCGGGTGTTATAGTTAAGCTAGATGGTGGGGCGGGTAATGACTTTTTGACATTAACAGCTAATGCAAGCCATACCATTATTTCAGATGTGACAACTGCTGCTAATGCTGATGTTATCACAGGATTTGCAACGGCCACAGATTCTATTGATTACAATGGTGCATTGTCTAACGGTACGACCACTTCTGGAATATCTGCTACTTTATTGGCTTCAGCAGCATCTACTACCACAGCAGAAGCACTTGCAACATCATTAGGTAATCAACCGAATGCAACCGTGTATTTGCTTGAGCAAGCCTTAGTTGGTGCATCAGTCACTTCTCTTGCAAATCTAGCCACAAATACCACTGCTAGCTCTGTGTCTTCATTGTATGATTTATTTGAAGCAGACTTAGTGAGTGAATTGGGAGTGATTACTAACCTGGATACGAATTTAAGTTCTACAGATCAAGTATTGGTAAAATTTGATTCAGGCGCGCATTCTGTGCTTGTAAGAGTGACGAATACAGATACTACAGTTGCAAATACCTTAACTACCAGTGAAATTGATTTAGTTGGGGTATTTAATAATACAACTGGTGCAAATTCAATTGTGGCGGCTGACTTTATTTAATAAATCTTGCAAAATGCTCCATCCATCATCTCTGATTTGGATGGAGATAGATAGCAAAGCCAACAAGGTTTCTTATCTTTGGATAAGAAACCTTTTTTATTTTTAATATATTGCTCAAAAGCAGTCAGCCTGCATACCAACTATCTAATACCGCTATTAATGTGCTTAGGCCGGTTTTTTTTAACGAAGAAAATAATTGTAAACTTATATTGTTACTATGCGTAGTGCTTTGTTGTAGGTGTTTTTGTACACGGAGTAAGGTGTTTTTTGCTGCCCCGTATTTGAGTTTATCGGCTTTTGTTAATAAGATATGCACAGGCATATTCGCATGTTGACACCATTGCAGCATATTTTGATCAATAGCCGTCAAAGGATGACGGATATCCATAATTAATACTACCCCCTGTAACATCGGACGCTGGGTTAAATACTGTTCGAGTAACTGTTGCCAATGTTGTTTTACTTTTACCGGTACTTTGGCATAGCCATAACCGGGTAAATCGACTAAATAATAAAAATCTTCGATACGAAAAAAATTAATCATTTGCGTACGTCCAGGGGTTTTGCTCACCCTGCAAAGGCTTTTTTGTTGTGTTAAGGTATTGATAGCACTGGATTTTCCAGCGTTAGAACGGCCCGCAAAAGCAACTTCTACCCGACTATCTTCAGGCAGTTGACGTAAATGATTCACACTTAAATGAAAAGTGCTTTGTGGATAAGGAAAGTGTCTACACTGTGCCATAAGGTTTATTTAGGTATTAAAAATATAAATTTTCTAGTCTATTTTACCTGATTTAGTGTAAAATAGTAGGGGTTTGTAAATTTTTGCTAGTAAGTCTATTAATAACCAGGAGTATATGATGAAAAAACAGCTAACAATGATGGTAGCAGGTATCGTATTGAGCGTAATGGGTACTCAGGCAATGGCAGATGCTGCAGCAAATTATCAGCAAATTTGTTTTGCCTGTCATGGTACTGGTGCGGCAGGCGCACCGATAGTCGGTAATAAAGATGCCTGGAAACCCCGCATTGCAACGGGTATGGATGCCTTATATAACAGTGCCTTACATGGTAAAAATGCTATGCCAGCAAAAGGTGGACGGACTGATTTGTCTGATGCAGAGGTAAAAGCAATAGTTGATTATATGGTTTCTCAAAGTAAATAATGCCATCTATTGGGGTGATATATGATAACACGTAAATATTTGTTGCAAACGACCATACTTGCTGCGTTAGCATGGTCAGCGACAACAGTAATGGCTGCCGATATTCAGGCAGGTAAAACCAAATCGAGTGCCTGTGCCGCTTGTCATGGTACTGATGGCAACAGTATGGTGCCAACGTTTCCAAAATTAGCCGGGCAACACGCTAATTATATTGAAAAGCAATTAAAAGATTTTAAATCCGGTGCAAGAAAAGACCCTATTATGGTCGGGCAGGTAGCGGCATTGAGTGATGATGATATGCGTAATCTAGCGGCATTTTTTCATTCACAAAAAACCAAAGCGGGGGCAGTGGTGGATGCTAAAGCGGGAGAAAAAATCTATAAAGGCGGGAATACAGCAACGGGTGTAACGGCTTGTATGGCATGTCATGGGCCAACGGGTGCGGGGAATCCTGCGGCAAAATTTCCTAAATTGGCAAGTCAGCAGGCCGCATATATAGAAAAACAACTCAAAGACTTTAAAACCGGTATACGTACAAATGATGCAGCACAAATGATGCGTAATATTGCAACGAAAATGACAGACGATGAAATAAAAGCGGTTTCTGCGTATATTGCAACATTACAACCTTAATGCCTTCGCTCATTTAAAGAGTAATCAGTGTTTTTAGCAGCATCTAAAAAGGGCGACGTTTAGTCGCCTTTTTTTGTGTAATTGGTTAAGGTTAGCATTTTCAGGAATAGGGGCTTATGTCAAAGAGTCAGTCTACCTCCTCACGCAGACAACGTTTGCATAGTAAACAACATAGCATTGCATCGGTGTTATTCAATTTTTTTAGTTCAATGGAATTGGCTGTGAGTATTTTAGTGGTGATTGCCATTGCGGCCATTATTGGTACGGTATTACAACAAAATCAGCCCTACAATGATTATATTATTAAATTTGGGGTATTTTGGTTCGATGTCTTTAAAGCATTAGGGCTATTTAATATTTATAGTAGCACTTGGTTTGTTCTATTATTAGGTTTTTTATTATTATCTACGAGCGTTTGTCTTTATCGTAATACGCCGGTAATGATCAAAGAATGGCGCAGTTTTCGTCTACAGATCACAGAAAAATCCTTGCAATTAATGCACATGTCAGCACAACGCCATTTATCTATGCCTTTAGAAACCGTACAAAACCGTGTACAGGCACTATTACAGCAAGGGGGGTATCAATATAAAAGTATTGTACAAGCAGATGGCGCAGTATTAATTGCGGCAAAAAAGGGGGCTATGAGTCGTTTAGGTTATATTTTATCGCATTTATCCATTATTGTTATTGCACTGGGGGCATTATCAGATGGTAATTTGTATTTACGTTATAAAGCCCTGCAAGGCACACTACAACCCGAAACCCGTGATATTCCTGCATCTGAGGTACCCGCTATCAGTCGTTTGAGCGCAGAAGAAAATCCGGCATTTAGAGGTAATATCAGCTTGCCAGAAGGCTATAGCACCCGATTGGTTTTTTTACCTCTGGATGAGGGCTATTTAGTACAGGATTTACCGTTTACAGTGCATTTAAAGGATTTTCGGATTACACATTACGCATCCGGGCAGCCTAAATCATTTGAAAGTGATATATTGATTTATGAGCATGACATCAAGAACGCAAAAGCCTTTACAGTTGCCGTTAATCATCCTGTTATTTATAAGGGGTATGCGATTTATCAGGCAAGTTTTGAAGATGGGGGATCAGTATTACAACTTGCCGTTCATGCCTTAGATCGTAAAGCAAAAAGCCGCATTATTGATACGACAGTGGGGCAAAATTATCCTATTGCGTCCTTATGGGGAGATATTACCCTGGAAATGGAGGATTTTCGCTTATTTAATATTAACCCTAATCCTGATGCCGAAAAAACCGGTAAAAAATTTATTAATTTAGGGCCAAGTTTTACTTTTAAAGTTCGTAATGCAG
Organism: Gammaproteobacteria bacterium; assembly: GCA_026994225.1. Taxonomy (GTDB): domain Bacteria; phylum Pseudomonadota; class Gammaproteobacteria; order GRL18; family GRL18; genus JALWRI01. The sequence goes on from JALWRI010000095.1 coordinate 20,865, forward strand.
AAGGAGAAGCGACACAATTTGAAAATTATATGTCCCCCATTATGCAACAAGGACGGGCATTTTTTCTTACAGGTATGCGTAACGATGCAGCAAAGCCATATCAATTTTTACATATTCCTGCCGATGATAAACATTCCTTACAACGTTTTTTTGCTTTTTTACAATTATTACAAGATAAAACAGCCATACATACCATAGCAGTGCAAGCAACCACTGCTTCCTTGTTAGCCGCAGAACAAAAAAATACCGCCTTAATAGAGAATATTGCCCAATCTATGACCCGTTTGATAGATTTATTTCTAGCTGGCGGGTTTGAGGGGATTGTAAAATATATTGAAACGAATGTGCCTAAAGAAAAACGTAGTACCGTTAATGCAGCGTATATGAAAGTATTACAATCTATATTGGTAGCAGCGTACAGGGAGGTCTTAAACACGGAGGGGATAACCCGGATTAATGAAAAACAAGCTCTTTTTTATGACGATGCGATCAACGCTATTGCCAGCCTGCCCGCTTATGGTATAGGCTTTTACTTACAGTTAAAAGATTTTACCCATATTCAGGCATCTGGATTTCAGATTACTAAATCACCAGGACAAAATATCGTTTATCTAGGTTGCATATTATTAATTACGGGCATATTCTTTTTATTTTATCTAAGTCATAAACGTATTTGGTTTCGCTTAACTGAAAAAGGAGCAAGCGAAACCACGCTACAATTTGCAGGCAGTGGAGAACGTCATCAAAAAGCATTTGAAAAAGAATTTATCCAGTTAACAACATTGCTGGATGCAAACACGACATGGCAATCAGTGAGGTAACTATGAGTACGGCACCATCATCAGTATTAGAAGAGAATATCTTTATTAAACAGTCCTTTTGGCATCATCTTGTTTGGACAGATTGGCTCTGGAATATACTGTTATTGATAGCTTGTTGCACTGTGTATGGAGTATATGGCGCACAGATGGATATTTATGAAAAGGGTATTTTAGCTTTTACAACGCTATCTCTAGCTGCTGTTGCCTGGAAATGGAAGCAAATACAGTGGTTAGTCATAAGCGTGGCAGGATGCAGTATAACGGCTATAGTCTTATATGGTAATGACTTATCATTAGCACAAAGCCAGTTTTTTTTAAAATATCTCTTCTCTAGTCAATCTGCTATTATGTGGATGAGTGCTTTATTTGTGCTGGCAACGGTGACGTATCTGTTAGCATTGTTGCTTAATTCCGTATTTACCAATAAAGTAGCATCGAGTATGACTTGGGCTGCGGTTTTGATGGGCTTGGTGGGTTTATTGGTACGTTGGTGGGAATCGTATTTAATCAGCCCTGATGTAGGGCATATTCCCGTGAGTAATTTATATGAAGTTTTTATTTTATTTGCGGTGATTACTGCCTTGATTTACCTGTATTACGAACAACGCATGAAAAACTATACAATGGGCAGTTTTGTCTTATTAGTAATTAGTGCAGCGGTGGCTTTTTTATTGTGGTATGCAAAAACCAGAAATGCCGATGTAATTAGCCCCTTAGTGCCAGCATTACAAAGCTATTGGATGAAAATTCACGTACCCGCAAATTTTATTGGTTATGGTGCCTTTGCCTTAGCAGCAATGCTCGGCACTGCCTATTTATGGCGAGTAAGAATAGAACGCAGCAATCCAGATGGTTTTTGGGCGCAACGCTTGCCCGAATTAGCACTGCTCGATGAAGTGATGTATCGTGCCATTATGTTAGGTTTTGCTTTTTTTACCATTGCAACCGTATTAGGAGCGATGTGGGCAGCAGAAGCCTGGGGAGGATATTGGTCTTGGGATCCGAAAGAAACCTGGGCATTGATAGTATGGTTAAATTATGCTGCATGGTTACATTTACGTTTAACAAAAGGCTGGAGAGGGACACCATTAGCCTGGTGGTCGGTGATAGGCCTATTGATTACGGTGTTTGCCTTTTTGGGTGTTAATATGTTTTTATCAGGATTACATTCTTATGGTGAACTATAAATAGTAGTATTTTAAAGGAGAAGGAAAAAATCATGCCATTACAACAATATCTACACACCCGTAACGCACTGCTTTATTTAGTCTGGTTGATGGGTAGTTTTTTAATGATGCCCGTTTATGCGGAAAAAAGTTTTCAAGAAAACGTCCATTATGATCTGATTAAACCACCAAAAATGCTAGATAACCCCGATAAAGTGGAGGTATTGGAAGTTTTTTCTTATGCTTGTCCGCATTGTTTTCGTTTTGAACCAGCGGTACATAAATGGTTACAAAATAAACCCGCACAGGCTGAATTTAAAAGAATGCCGGTATTATTTGTCGGACGACATGGGGAATTATTAGCACGGGCTTATTATATTGCTGATGCCCTGGGAGTAGAAAAAAAAATATCTTCAGCTATCTTTAATACGTTGCATGTAAAACGGGAACGGATAAGCAATAAAGCAACCTTAAAAAATATTTTTGTGGCACAAGGTGTCAGTGCCAAAGATTTTGATGCCATGTATGATTCATTTGCCGTTGATAGTGGTTTACGCAAGAGTAAAATGATGACCAGTAAGTTAGGTATTACTGGCGTACCAACGATTGTGGTACAGGGAAAATATCGCACTGCCCCTTCTCGGGTAAGCGGTGGTAATAATGCGGTATTTGCTTTAGTAAATAATTTGGTTGAAAAAGAAACAGTAAAAAAATGACCCTTATTGACAGATTTTTTGTGCAATACGTAACACTGTACAAGGAATGACGGTGTTATTGATAAAGGAGGTATTATGTTCGGACGTAATAGTGCTGATACAGCTGAAAATAAATGGAAAAAAAAATATTACGATAGTTTGGATGAACTAGAGAAAAAAGAAAAACAATGGGAAGAGAAAGAAAAGATATTACGGCAAGGTATTTCCCGTTTAACACTGGCTGCCGATGACAGAGACAATGAATTAAATGCACAGTTAGATAGTTTGCGAAAAATAATTCGTAAAGATAAAGATCATACTGCTATTAAACGTGCTTTGGATGAAGTATCTAACAGTATTCTCAATCTAGATCGTATTAAAGTGGAAGAAAAGCAGCTAGGTGATAGTTATTCAACATTATTATTACTGCTTAAGGCATTAGAATTTGATAAAAAACAGGCAAAAAGCGTCCATCAATTACAAAAAAAACTGGAAAAAAAACAATCTTTGGAAGAAAGCTGTGATCTCTTTTTGGAACTGATTGAAACACGAGCTAATCATAGCAACGATAATACAAAAACCGTTGAGGAGAGTGCTACATCAGCGGTGGATAATGTAAAGGAAAATTTTACACAAGCAGAGAGTGATAGTTCACTGAGTATAGCCGATATTGCAGGTTTATTACTCAACTTTTTTGAAGATATACATTTGCCAAAAGTGTATTTAGATACCATTCGGGATGCTTTATTACGTACCCATGATCAGGTTGGATTACAAAATACGCTCAACCAAACAGCCAGGACCTTAATTGACTATTATACCGAAAAAGCACAGCCGGCACAGGAAGTAGTAAGCGATGATAAGGCATCAGTAATACCGACAGAAGCAAAAGAGAGCAATAAGGAAACGGCTAGGCATCAGGATATACACCTTGCCAAACAGTTTCAGCCACATGAAGTATTAATTCGTTTATTAGAATGTATCCCCTTGCAAACAGAAGAGATACTGGAAAAAGTGTCAACAGTCAAGCAGATGTTAACACAAGGTATTCCTCCGGTAGCACTTAATGATGCCTTGTTTTCAGTAGCGGATATTGTAGCAGGTTTACATCCTGATAATAAACTGGAATTAAAAGAATTTTTGCAAAGTGTTACCGAACGTTTAGGTGAGGTCGAAAAATATTTACAAACAGATATGGATGATCAACAACAATTAGATGTACAACGTGAAACACTAAATCATCATATACAACAACAAATACAAGATATTGGTAAATCGGTTTCTAGTACGAAAAATATACGCCTGCTAGAAAAGAATGTGCAAGGCTATTTAGATAGTATTGTCGAGGCGATGAGCAAACATAGAGAAGTAGAAAAACAACGTATAGAAAGAGCAGAGACGCAGTTAAGCAGTATGCAGAAAAAGCTGCAAGCTATGGAAGAAGAAGCCGATGAATTGCGTAGTTCTATCATCAATGCGCAAGAACGGGCATTATTTGATCCGCTCACCAGCTTATATAATCGTATGGCATATAATGAACGGGTAAATATTGAATATACTCGTTGGAAACGGTATCAATCACATTTAGTATTAATGATAGGGGATATTGATTTTTTTAAAAAGGTCAATGATACCTATGGACATTTAGCCGGTGATAAAGTATTAAAAATTGTTGCCCAAGTATTTAAAAATAATTTACGGGAAGCAGATTTTATTGCTCGTTTTGGGGGGGAAGAATTTATTGTTATTATGCCAGAGACACAATTAAAATCGGCATTTATCGTAGCAGAAAAATTACGTAAAGCAATTTTTAATCTTGATTTTCATTATCGAGGTAGTCAGGTCAAGATGAGTATTTCATTGGGTATTGCACAATTTTCCCAAGAGGATACTATTGATAGTGTCTTTGAAAGGGCAGATAAAGCCCTGTATAAAGCAAAAACAAGCGGACGAAATCGTTGTTGTACGGAAGCAGAGATCACAGGCTAAAAAGGTCTTACCACTGCCAATATAATAACAGCGATTAAAATAATAACGGGTAATTCATTAAACCAACGGTAAAAAACATGATGATGAGTGTTGCTATCATGTTTAAATAAGCGTAGATATTTACCACAATAAAAATGATACACCACTAATAAGGCAATCAGGGCAAGTTTGGTCTGTAGCCAGAACATCCCCATTGTTTGATACCCATTCCAATATTGAGATAACAAGTACAAGCCAAAAGCAAGTGTTAGTATGGCAGCAGGAGTGGTAATACCATAATAGAGTTTACGTTCCATTATTTTAAAGCGGGCATTACTGATTTCATCATCACTTATCGCATGATAAACAAATAAACGAGGAAGATAAAATAACCCTGCAAACCACGTTACCATAAAAATAAGATGTAATGCTTTGATCCAAAGATACATGCTATTATTGCCTGTTAAAGATAAAGCTGCACAAATTGTGTTAGCTGTTGTTGACTCACTTGCCCTAAATATCGTGCTACGATAAACCCATCCGGTGAGATAAATAATGTTGTGGGAGTTAGAGATATATCCCCAAATAATTGAGCGAATTTGGCATGGCTATCTAATACGATAGGATAGCGTATGGATTTTTTTTTAACCATTGCACGTACCTGTTTTTCAGGATCATAATCCATAGCAATACCAATAATTTCTAATCCTTGAGGGTGATAGTTGTCATAAAGGCTTATCAGATCGGGGATTTCTTTAATACAACCTGGACAACTGGTTGCCCAAAAATTAATAATAACAGGTTTTCCTCGTAGCTGCTGTAAGGATAATACTTGATTATCTAAGGTGGAGAATGTTACATTTGGACTGGCTTCACCCGCAGGCATCCAATACAAATAAGTAATAAGAGCAAGTAATAATACCGTAAAAGCACTAATAGCAATATTTTTTAAGTAAGAATCATTGACAGACATAAAAATAACAATAGAGTAGAAAAATAAATAGTCTGCAAGTATAAACGAAGAGCCAGAGTTTGACCAGATAGTAGTAATGGATAATATATTAGAAAAAAGCAAACCTCCTTTCTTTGCATTCCCATAACAGGCATATTACATGATGAGTGAAAAAAAATTAAAAGTTGGTATTGTAGGTGGTACAGGATATACCGGCGTTGAACTATTACGTATTTTAGTACAACATCCTAAGGTGCAATTAACTGCGATTACTTCCCGTTCAGAACAAGGGATAGCCGTTGCACAATTATTTCCCAATTTACGTGGACATTGTGATTTATCTTTTTCTTTACCAGAATTAGAAAATTTAGCTGAATGTGATGTCGTGTTTTTTGCAACCCCTAATGGGGTTGCCATGCAAATGGTACCTGAATTACTAAAAGCGAGGATCAAAGTGATTGATTTAGCCGCAGATTTTAGAATTAAAGATATTGCTGTGTGGGAACAATGGTATGGAATGCCACATGCTTGTCCTGATTATGTTGAACAAGCGGTATATGGTTTACCTGAAGTGCAACGAGAGCGCATAGCAAAGGCCGATTTAATTGCTAATCCAGGTTGTTACCCTACGGCAGTACAATTAGGATTTTTGCCCTTATTAGAAAAAAACTGGGTAGATGTGGAACATTTAATTGCAGATACGAAATCGGGTGTTAGTGGTGCAGGACGAAAAGCAGCGGTTGCTACATTACTGGCTGAAACGAGTGAAAATTTTAAAGCCTATGCCGTAGCAGGGCATCGGCATTTACCTGAAATTCAACAGGGGCTTGCTAATATAAATAGTAATGTCAGTGTGACTTTTGTGCCGCATCTAACACCGATGATTAGAGGTATCCATGCAACATTGTATAGTACTTTATGTGTATCAAAGGATATTGATGCAATTTATAGTGCATATCAAGCACGTTATGCCAACGAACCGTTTGTGGATGTGATGCCAATTAATAGTTGCCCTGAAACACGGAGTGTGAAAGGTTCTAATTATTGTCGTATTGCGGTGTATCAACCACAAAATAAAAATACAGTGGTAGTTCTTTCGGTGATTGATAATCTGGTAAAAGGTGCAGCAGGGCAAGCGGTACAAAATATGAATATTCGCTTTAATTTAGAAGAAACGATGGGATTATTGAGTGTTGCCTTACTACCTTAAATAAGCAAAGGGAAATAAAAGCGTGCTGAAAAAAGTCTTAAAAAAAGGGGGGATCGCTTTTATTTTATTGGCATTAGCGGGAAATATTTATTATTTTGCTTATCAGCAAGCGAGTTATCAATGTATTGCGGTACGGGAAGAATTAGAAATATTGCAAAAAAAATTCGCTTTATTATTAGAAGAGGAAGCCCGTTTTCGTCATATCAGTGCATTAAAAGAAAAATCCTGTGCTGCGGTACAAGAAGAATTACGTAATGCAGAAGCAGATTTCATTGCAGTACGAGATAAATTAGCCTTATATGAAAAAGTAATGCAGCCTGGAAAAAACAAACAAATATTGAAAATTCAAAAATTAAAGATATTTAAGATAGGAAAACAGTATCACTATAAGATTTCTATTATGCAGACACGTAAACGGCGTAAATATATTTCCGGAACAGTACAATTTCTATTAAAAGGAGAACGAGCCGGACAATTTAGCCGTTTAGTGATTAAAGATAGCAAAGAATTAGCATTTCGTTTTAAGTTTTTACAAATTTTAGAAGGCTCTTTTGTATTACCTAACGATTTTATGGTAAAGGAATTGACGATAGAAGCTATTTCTGAAACCAAAAAAATAGCTAAATTTGTACAAGTATTGGTATGGCAAGGAGAAAATATAGAAGTAGAATTTGGACAATAAAATTCTTGACTATTTTACTAGGTTAAGGTAGGCTGGACAGTAGAATTTGCACAGCAGAATGCTTATCTGTTATCTTTAGCAATTTAACCATCAGGAACAATATATTATGAGTGATGACAGTCCTTTAATTTTTACCGATGATGCAGCACATAAGGTCAAGCAGCTAATTCTGGATGAGGGTAATGATAACCTGAAACTACGTGTTTTTGTCAGTGGCGGTGGGTGTTCAGGATTTCAATATGGTTTTACCTTTGATGAGGATATCAATGATGGTGATACGGAAGTAGAAAATCAGGGCGTAAAATTATTAATCGATCCAATGAGTTTTCAATATTTAGTAGGTGCTGAAATTGATTACAAAGAGGGTTTGGAAGGCGCACAATTTGTCATCCGTAATCCTAATGCAACCACAACTTGTGGTTGCGGTTCGTCTTTCTCTCCTTAGTAAGCGATGTCCTAACGCTTATATTTTGATGCTTCGCTGCTTTAGCAGCGAGTTGGTAGTCGATGTTATTCCTTTTCTCATTCATGGTATAATGCAGCTTACATAGTATCAATGAGGAATACAGTATGAGTAATTATTTACCTGGGTTAGCTGGCGTACCTGCTACCAAATCAAATATTTCAAATATTGATGGCGAAAAAGGTATACTCAATTATCGTGGTTATTCAATAGAAGAATTAGCACAATATTCAACCTTTGAGGAAACGGCTTTATTATTGTTAGATGGTGAATTACCCGGGGAAGTTTGCTTACGTGAATTTGATAAGCAGTTACGCAAAAATAGACAAGTAAAATATCATATTACCGATTTAATGAAAACCTTGCCTGAAAGTGGGCATCCTATGGAGATGTTACAGGTTGCTGTAGCCAGTTTGGGGATGTTTTATCCTGGCAGTGAATGCTTAACAGGCAGTGATGTTTGCACTGATATTAATTATATTCATAATACCACAGTCAAACTTATTTCTCGTATGGGAACATTAGTGGCAATGTGGAAACACTTGCGTAATGGTTATGAACCGTATTTACCTCGTCATGATTTAGGTTATGCAGAAAACTTTTTATATATGATGAATGGGGAAGAACCCGATCCCCTCTTAGCTCGTATTTTTGATATTTGTTTAATTTTACATGCAGAGCATACGATTAATGCTTCTACGTTTTCGGTATTAGTGAATGCCTCTACGTTGGCAACACCTTATAGTGTGATTGCCGCAGCGATTGCAGCGTTATCAGGGCCTTTACACGGTGGCGCAAATCAGAAAGTATTAGAAATGCTGCAACAAATAGAGCGTCCTGAAGATGCTGCGGCATTTGTGGATAAAAAATTAGCCAATAAAGAAGTTATTTGGGGTATGGGGCATAGAGAGTATAAAACCAAAGACCCTCGAGCAACAATTTTACAACGATTAATGCATCAGATGATAGAAGCAAAAGGCGGGGAAGTGAGTGCATTACTGGAAATTGCTCAAGCGGTGGAAAAAGCAGCAGAAGAACGTTTAGCAGAAAAAGGCGTGTATGCGAATGTTGATTTTTATTCTGGGTTGTTATATCAAGAAATGGGTATTCCCCCAGAACAATTTACAGCTATTTTTGCCGTTGCTCGGTCAGTTGGATGGATGGCGCATTGGCGTGAACAATTAAGTGATAACCGTATTTTCAGACCAACTCAAGTTTATATTGGTGAACAGGAAAGAAAATATATTCAAGTTTCAGAGCGTAAAAGAAGATAATTACTGGGAAGAATAAGCATGGTAAAAGTATTAGTACCTTTAGCACAAGGTTGTGAAGAATTAGAAGCGGTAACGATTATTAATCTATTACGTCGGGCAGATATTGAAGTGATCAGTGCAGGATTAGAAGAGAGCTTAACACCCATCACGGCAAGTAGAGGGGTAGTATTATTGCCGGATAAAACCCTCGATGAGGTCTTAGCAGAGCATTTTGATATGATAGTGTTACCTGGTGGGCTACCTGGTGCAGATCATTTGAATGCTGATCAACGAATACAAGATTTATTGCAGCGTATGGCACAACAAGGGCAATATATTGCAGCTATTTGTGCTGCACCTAAAATTTTAGCTCATGCGGGATTGTTAGCGGGACGTAAAGCAACCAGTTATCCAGGAGTGTTAGATAAAATGGTATTGCCTGCCACACAAGTATTATTGCAGCAATCGGTTGTTGATGATAAGAAAGTAATTACTTCCAGAGGCCCTGGTACTGCAATGGATTTTGCTTTACATTTGATCGAGCAATTAGTCGGAAAAAATATCCGTGATCAAGTAGAAGAAGGGTTAGTGAAGTCATTTTGATGTAACAATTAATCGGTGAGTATTTATTTAAAATTATTAATTCCTATCTGGTTATCGCTATTGGTAGATATGTATTTATGAGAAAGAAATAAAAAAAATAGCCAATGCGATAAAAGGCTATGATTTTGATTTAGCATTAACGCAATTACATCAATTAAACCATACTATGTAAATCTATAGATTAAATGGAAGGAATAGACACACGTTCTATATGTGTGGTTAAGCTACCATCAGGATATAAATAAATCACTCGGTAACCGGCTTTTTTATCAACTTGTAAAAAGCGGTAATGTTCAAATTGAATATTGGTTGAGGGACAAGCAAGTAACTGTAAATGCTGCCAACTGACTTGATAGGCTTGATGAACATGTCCCCAACATACAGCCTTACATTGAGGATAATGTGCTAAAAGAGATAATAATTGTTCGCCATTGTCTAACATCATTGCATCAAATTTTTTAGTCATTTTGATGGCTTGATGATGAATAAACAATATATACGATACATCTGGATGAGAATGTAATGTTTGTTTTATCCAGTGTAAATCTTGTTCTGCCAATTTTCCGCTGGTTTGATTTTTACAATGTGAATTTAGTAATAGTATTTTCCAATTTGCTATGGCAACAGATGCGGTATAAGGCGGTATTGTTTGCTTGTCCAGAGCGCAAAAGAGAGTCTGCATGATAGAGGGATCATCATGGTTTCCAGGTAATACATAATATGGACAAGGTAATTGTGAAGATAATTGTATAAAATGTTGATAAGCAGGGATTTGTGCAGATTGTGTTAAATCACCGCTGATCACTGCGAGATCGGCATTAGGATAATGTTGTGATGCATGTTGATATACACTTTGTAAACTTTGATAGCAATTAACATCCCTAAGTGTTGCATTGGTATTTGCAAACAAATGGGTATCTGAAAATTGTAATAAGATAGTAGGGGCAGATAATCTGTCGGACATAAACAAATCATACCGGTCGTATGGGGATATGTCTAGCAAAAGGGGAACACTGATGGAGACAGATCGCAATTTTGATGTGCTGATCAAGCAGTTTGAAAAAAAAATTTATCAAACGGTAAAAGGGGAATGGCGGTTAAAATTATTAAAAGAAGATTTATCTCTTTTTAGCTCACCCCATCGGGCATTATCGGTGTGGGATGCAGGGTGTGGTTTTGGGCAACTTAGTCTTTGGTTAGCAGAATATGGACATACGATAACACTGTGTGATATTTCCCGGAAAATGTTACAAAAAGCCCAGCAAGCATTTGAAAAAGCGGGGATGAATGGGCATTTTCATCATGCGGCAGCACAACAATTAGCAGAACAACTTCCTGAGTTTGATGTGATTTTATGCCATGCAGTGATAGAATGGTTGGCTACGCCTTTAGCGAGTTTGGAAAAAATAGTAAAAAAGGTAAAGCCTGGTGGCTACGTATCCTTATTATTCTACAATCGCAATGCGTTTGTTTTTCATAATGCGTTAAAAGGGGCATGGCGTTGGAAATATTTATTAAATAATAGTTATTTAGGAAAAGGAAAAAAACTAACGCCTCCTCATCCACAATACCCAGATGAAATAATAAAGACATTAACAGCATGGAATTTTAGTATACAACAGCATACAGGTATTCGGGTATTTTATGATTATCGTCATCCAGATTGCAATGCACAGGAAGAGGAAGAGCTATTATGGGAATTAGAATACCGTTATTGCCGTATGCCTACTTATCGAAATATGGGACGCTATATTCATATTCTGGCACAGAAAAATAAGTAATTACCTTATTTTCTGGCTACGTAAATATTGCCGTTGTTGTTGTGCTATAAAATGTTCTAATTGTATTTTTATATTATTAGGCATATCTCTAAATGCACCACCAATTAATGTATGTCGGTATGGACTACGAGAAAATTCAATACGCTTAATTTCTAATTTATAGGGAATAATGACGTGATTAGAAAGTTGTAATTCACAAAAGGGAAGTATATCTCCTTGTTCTATTCTTTCCATCCAATAACCCCGTTGTCGAAGTCGAATACCAGTGACGGATACATCAATAATATCCATTATTTGATCTGTTTGAGAAAGTGATCCAATACTGCTTTTTAGATGCCCATCTAATGTAACCCGAAATGCTTCTCTACGTTGAGCATACATATTATCGGGCAACTGTAAAAAATAATACCAATCCTCTTCATGTTGCTCTACTTGTTGTAAGTGCGTGGTAAAATTAACCGGATAGAGCCGGTGATGTGCTGTAATCTGAAAGTGAGAATGAGGAGTAATAAAGCGTTGGGGTGGTTTGGGATATAAATCTACCAAAGAAAAATAGTTAGCAGAGGGGTTGATGCACTCTAGCGTACCCTGACATGCTACGTTATCATTAATCATTACATTAATAAAACTGCGTTGTTCTTTAAGTTGATATAAGGCATTATATTTACTAGGCAGTTTTTTACTAGCAGGCAGTTTTTTTTGGTTTTGACCAAATAATACATCTAGCCACATGATATATCTCCAAAATGTATGTAAGCCGGAATAAGGTAGGTGTTTTTTATGCTTTATTCCCAAATGGAATGGTGCTTAATATAATTTAAGCATATTATATGCCATTATTGTTTTTTATTTAAAAAATCAATAAGATATATTAGTTGCTTGGAAATGCTAAAATAGAATAACACTATATTGACATAAATTTGGCAAAGTGATGATTAGGAAATTTCTGTTTGTAATAATTGTTGTAAACTACGTAGTGTCCAGACGATAAAAGCAATGATCAGGGCATTATAAAAATGAATATAAAAATCAATGGAAAATAAGCCTGGAAGTGATATGGGAATAACGCTACTTATCCAATAATAACTGTTACTTGCAAATAAATGAGTGAAACCACTATAAGCTATTGCAGCCCCAATAGGAGTAATAAAAAAAGCCCCTTTTATGTGTGCTAACCAAAATCCAGACAATGCAGCAAAGCTGCTGGTAAAGACAAGATAAGAGGTTGGTATATGAAAATAATAAAGGAGAGCAAGCAGTACTATAATTAATAGACTCGATTGCAGCATACCGGAAAAAATATAGGCAATTTGTTGTACAAAGGAAAAATGCGAGGAGGGATGTTTTGATGATAGATGCTGAGTATGATAGATAGCATCTTTTATACGGCAATTATTAATGTCTAATTCTGCATTATGATCAGCATCAATAGCATTATCTTGTAAGCCAAGCAAGGTGGAGTCCAGCATTTTGATATGGCTATAGGGCTTGGCTTTTATCGCATGTAAGGATGCTTGCAGATGACAATGTTCAAGGTGTAGGTGGGTTTTTTTTGCACATAATAAGGCATTTTTACTTTTACTATAAATATGACAATGAATAAAACGTACTTGTCCGCTCTGTAGATAAATAAAATGTGTGCGTAACAATGATTTTTGCTGCTTGAAAGTAATATTGTGTAACAATATCTCCGGTGCAGTCAGTATCATTCCCTGACGATGCAGTATCTGGATAATAACGCTTTGTTTTGGATCAGTGCTACAAATAATAACGGGTTTATTGATAATAAGGGGCTTTTCTTCCAGATAGGTATCGGGATCGATATAAATTGTTGCAAAAGGGGGGGCAGCATAAAGAGCTTGGTATAAACTGTGATAATCCCCTTGTTTATGTTTGGTAACCGTTATCCCTAAAGTATTTTTTTCTTCAGATAAAGGTAATGCTGTGGGAGAGGATGTTGATGGCTTGGGGGTATCGATAATATCGAGCTGTTTTATAACACTTTGAATAGTAGGATAGCTACTTTTTAGTGGTACGGAAAATAGTTGTTGTAAAGCCTTTTGGTGAGAGAGAGGGAGGTGTTTGATGTGTGCATCGCTATATGTTGCCAAGTCGGTATTTTTTGTTAAGAGTTGATAAATAATATTTAAAGCATTAAGTGTATCTTGATGTTGCTGTAATAATATAGTTGATGGTGATGCGTACGGATATAACAAATATTGTATGCCGGTAAAAATAAGAGTATCTTCATTATTAATAAAGAGAGTGTTGCTATTAATTTGAGCATGAAAATAGTGATGTTGGTGTAAACTGTTTAAGGTATGCAGTAATTGTAAAATAAGCGGCTTGATTTGATACCAGGGTAATAGTGCATGGGTGTCAATAAATTGTTGTAATGAAGGAAAAGTAATATATTCCATAGCAAGAAATACCTTGTTATGGGAAGCATAAAGCATATAAATGGTAGCATATTGTGTAGGTGTTACAGTGCGTATTGCTTTGATATGTGTTAGTAATTGCTCGGGGGAAATCCGGTTTTTACAGAAAAATACTTTTACTACACTTACACAGCCCTTTTGCTTATCATAAGCGGTATAAAGGATGTTATTTTTTCCTAAAGATAATATGCTATAAAGTGTATAGCGATGGAGTAAAGGTATCATAAAGCGATCATGTCCTAAGATATAATAATTATAATAACAGATATTATAGACCTATTTGTTAATAACAAGAATAAGTTGGAGGTAAATTTTATGAGTTTAGAGGATGTGACTCTACAGCATGAAAGTCAAACACGGAAAAGCTATCGAACAGCAATGTGCTCAGTGCGGTGATACGGATAAAAAGAACCGTAAGAGCCAGTCTGAGTTCTTATGTTTAAAATGCGGGCATACAGACAATGCCGATAATAATGCCACAAAAGTAATAAAACAAAGAACCTTCGAGTATTTACGCTCTAAAGCGTTCCTCAATGGAAAAACAAAGCGTAAAAAGGAAACTGGCAATGTCAATCAGTGATGCAAGCATGTAAAGCGGTATGGTGGAAAGTAGGGTTACCATTATTAATTCTCTTTATTGGCCACTGATGCTGAACCTGCTTCATAGAGGAAAAATTCCCGATAATTTTTATTGAGCATAATAGAACTACCTAATAGGGCTAAAATAACCCCAATAGAGATATACACAGTGGGAATACTGCGATCTAGCAAGTCAAATACAATACCAGATAGCCCCATAGCAATAGGACTGAGTGCGCCGGTTAATGTACCAAGTAGTCCAAAAACCCGTCCTCGCATTTGTTTTTCCACTCGTTGTTGTAAGATAGTCATAGTGATAACAGAAAAATAACCAGCACAAGCACCAATAATCATCATTAAAATAGCGGCATGTGTGTAAGTATGTACCATACCTGCCATAGCAATACCAATGGAAATAATGGTGAATGTGGTTGTCAATACCCAGATTTTTTGTTTACCGGTAAATTTAAATAAGGCAGCTAATAAATAACCTAACATTGCGCCAATGCCAAAAATAGCGATCATATAGCCATACCAGGTAGCAGAATCTTCTTGAATACCGAGATAGTCTTCAATATAAAAAGGCAATAAAACGGTACAAGGAATAACAAAAAAATTAAGTAATGCCATCATAATAGTAAATTCTTTCATACCTGTTTGTTGTACCAAATAATGAAAGCCGGCTTTACTATCTCGAATAAATTTTTTTAAGCTCGCAGGTTCAGTATTATCTTTAGATTTATGTGGCAAAATGGTAATAAAACATTCACTGATGGCAGAAAAAAGATAGGTGATAGCATCAATTAACAATAATAGTGGAGCACCAAGCAATGAGTACAACATACCACTGGCTGGAGGGCCTAATAAATTAGTAGATTGAATACTTGCCTGGCTAATAGAGTTAGCAGCGTCTAATTTATCATCTGGAACGAGATCAGGCATACAGGCACTAATAGCAGGACGAAAAAAAGCACTGACAGTACCGAGTATAATGGCAATAATAAATAACCAAATAGTAATTAACAAATGATTATCAGGTTGTGAATATAAGATCAATGCGAGTGAACCGACACATAGCCCACTGATAATATCACAGCTAATCAATATATTTTTACGTGAATAATGATCGGCAAATACTCCTCCAATCGGTCCAGCCAAGAGGGTGGGAATAGTATATGTCATCATTAATAAACCCATTAAAGTAGGGGATTCTGTCGTATCTTTCACGGTAAAGACAATGGCAATCATAAATGCCTGTGTTCCAAACAAGCTAATAAATTGTCCTTGCCAAAGTAAAAAGAAATCTTTATTCCAAAGGTGAGTTCTATACATGATGATAGTATTTCTAGTAATAATTATTATTGGGATGTATCCGTTTTTGCTGAATATATAAGCATTACACAGGAAACAGATAACATTATAATAGTATGACCTTTTATATTTACAAGTTTTTTATCAAATAAGGCGGTGGATAAAAATATTTTAGTATATGATTATAATCTGATATAATATCAAGCGTGGCAGATTGTTAGGGAACGTTCTATAATGCAATGCTAGTATTTTCTAATAGATAGAATAATAAAGTCATAATATGCTTTTGTTTTGAGATATAAAATTATGTATAAAATATTAATAACATTGTTTCTTTGTTGGTTTTCTTTTTCTGCTATGGCAATTGATAGCGGCAGAGTAACGGTATATTCCGTTCCAGATGAGCCGCTGGTTGCTGAAATTGATATTCTTTCTGTGATACCTAAAGGTTCAGGTTCTTTAGTCGTTAAGCTGGCATCAAGAGATGATTTTGCAAAAGAAAATTTAGCTTACCCTGATGTGTTAGATGCGTTAGATTTTAGTTTTGCCCGTAATGAGGAAACGGGGGAGGTTTATATTAAAGTAAGTAGCATGATGACAGTACATCAAGCAAACTTACCCTTTATTATTGAAGCAAGTTGGGGTTCTGGACGTTTATTACGTCGTTATAATGCCGTCATTGATCCTAATCAAGTATTACAAACGATACAAACAGAAAATAATAGCCATATTGCCATACCCAACACGCAAACTCAGCATATTACTAATATGCAAGCTCAGCCAGCAGAAGAAAGACGACCAGTAGTAAAACCAGAGCCTATTACCCCCAAAATGCTACCTAAAGAAGAAAAATCAGGCATTAGTTTGATGACAATAGGGCCTATCTTGATAATTATTATTATTGGTGTATTTTTGTTACGTCTACGAGGTAAAAAGACACAAAATGATGAATTGGATGAAGATCAACAAGCAACGGATAATATCCCTTTTGTCATGCAAGAACAAGATAATGTCCCAACAGAAATAGTTGATCAGGAACAAGTTAAAGACAGTTATCATGCAGAACATCATTTAGATGAAACGGTATTACAAGAAGAAGAAGAGGATTTCTTTTCACATATTAATGAACTTATTTTACTTGGGGCGCATGATGAAGCAGAACAACTGCTCGAAGAAGCCTTGAATACAAGAGGAGAAGATCAGGAAGTAAAACAACGATTGCAAAAAATTTGCCTGGAATTATTGGATATTTATTATGAAGATCAAAATGATGTGGCTTTTTTACGTCAAGCACAAAAATTATCTTATTTAGTAGAAAAAGACGATCCAATATGGCAAAAAGTGCTAGAGTGGGGGACAGAATTATGTCCTGCCCATGCTTTATTTAAAGAGCAGTTTAAAAAAGAGTTGTTGGAAGAAACACAACAATATGAAGATAGCGTATCCGATACGACGGTAGATGTGAAGAAATCTGAGTTAAATTTGGAAAAATTTATTAATCAAGTTGAAAATAATCGCACGGCGGTAGAGAAAATTTTACCTAAAGATGGGGTGAAAGGGAAAAAAGAGGAAGATGATAATAAAGCAGCAATGCCAGATACTGATGTGGATAGAGAAGTAGAGGTATCAAAAATACAGGTAGATATAGCAAAAGAAGAGGATAAGACAAATAACGATATGTTGGTTGTCGAAAATGAAGAAGAAGTAGAGACTAAACTAGAATTGGCAAAAGCCTATTTAGAGATGGAAGATATAGACTCAGCGGGTAAAATTTTACAAGAAGTAGCTAAAGAGGGCAATACAGCACAACGTATTGAAGCGCAAGCATTATTGGATGAAATAAGTTAGAAATATATTGAGCTAACGGGTTTATCATTTCTTTTGGGATAGATGCAGTTGTTTTTTTAGCATTTTAATTCCTGCCCAAAAATAGAGAATAATACTTACAATAGCGGTAAAAGCAATAGCATATTCAAGGCTATCAAAGAGAAGAGGAGGTAAATGTAAAAAAGCAAGAGAAAGAATAACCAGCCATACTAGCAACATCTGTAAAAAGGTATTGAATTTACTAATAAGATTAGGCTTCATGGCGTAACGTCCGAATAGTAGATGATAGCTTCCTGCACCGGCAATAATAATTAAATCTCGGGACAAGGCGAGAATAACGAGCCACCAAGCAATATGATCTTGCCAGCCTAGTAAAATAAAACAAATTACCATGAGTAGTTTGTCTGCAATCGGGTCTAACACAGATCCTAGCCAGCTTTTCCATGAAAAGTAGCGAGCAAGGAAACCATCCAAAGCATCAGAAAGGGCAGCGATCATAAACAGCCCAAGAGCAAGTTTATATGCATTATGTAAAAGAGCCCAGACAATAGGAATAATTAGAATTATACGTATAATGGTAATAATATTGGGAATATAATGCAGCTTCATTGTAAAAATTGGTAACTTAAGTCAGGCGTTAATATAACCGTATTTTTAGCTTCTTTATCAGGCTTATCTACGGATATTTTTTGACAATTTTCGCATTCACCAGCGACAACATGCACTAATTTTTCATCATTATCGCTTTGATAATCCTGTGTCAAAATGGCAGCATTAATAGGGGTTAATAGATGACCTAAAGCGACAGCTTGTGCAACATTTTTGATAGTGCCTTGATAACTAATATCAAAATAGGCATTTTCTGCTGAGACATGCCGTATATACACTTTTTTTATAGGGGGTAATTTTTGTAAATATTGCAAGGCTTTTTGATAATCTTGAAATTGTTTAATGCCATGTATGGCAAGTAATAAATGTTGAGCCTGACCGGAGTAAAAATGGACAAATTGCGCAGCAAATTTATCGGCTAATTGGTTAATGGCATCATTAATCAGCATTTTTTGTGAGTGATGCTGTGCTTGCCAGTAACTACTTTGACCATTAAAGTAGAGCGTCCAGTTTACTTGCCATTGTGTTTGGCTGCTTGTTTGTACTCGACCAATTAAAATAGCTTGGGTTTG
This sequence comes from Gammaproteobacteria bacterium, assembly GCA_026994225.1. Taxonomy (GTDB): domain Bacteria; phylum Pseudomonadota; class Gammaproteobacteria; order GRL18; family GRL18; genus JALWRI01. The sequence goes on from JALWRI010000095.1 coordinate 39,795, forward strand.
ATAACGTTTAGAAGCCTGTTGCAAGGTTTGTTCAAATCCTTTCCAGATATTTTGTAAACGAATATTGGCTTGATCTTGTAAATCCCAAAAAGGTAAATGTACTGGAATACCTCGTTGATAACTGATTTGCTGTAACGCATGGAGATAGTGTTCTTGTTCTGGGCTAGTGGTTTGTTGGGTTAATAGTTCATATCCTGTCTCTGTTGGTTTTATCAACCATAATAAGGTGCTAGGACGTAAATTAGACCAAGTGGCAATTTTATGTTGTTGTAATAGATGTTTTACTCCTAAGGCATTAAATTTTATCCACAAAAAATGCTGTATTGCAGGAATTTCTTGGGATACGCTATCGGGCTTATTTTCCATAGTAGCAGGGGAAGGTGCAACAGGCACATTCTCAAAGCGATATTGTTGTACTAATTTTTCTGCTTGTGAGTGTAATTGAGGATAAGAAGGGTGTTGATAAATAGTTCTATTTCCGGTAACTTTAATTAAAACCTGCGTAAATGCTTCTTTCGTTGCACGTTGTTGTGCTAATTTATCGGTATTGGCAAGAGGTATTTTTGCTTCAAATAAGTGTAGCACTTCTTCTGCATACAGAGTGGTTGTGAAAAATAACAATAAAAAGAAGAAGCTAAAATATCGCATTATCCATAGCATATAGGGTTTCCTGTAAAGTTTATCTAAAGCAATAATGTATAGAGGGTATTCAGACGGTTTCTGTATGCTTGACATCCTTCCTCAACCAAAGTGGGGAGATTGTTGTTATAAGGCAAACACTCATAAGTTTTTAACTTTTGGTACATTGCTCAAGGAGGAATGTATCCGGTTTTTGCACAAATAAATCCCCTTTGCTGGGAATTATTAAGTAACGTATGCTATTTTATTCTGACTGTTTTTACCTCCACAGACTAAAAATCCTGTATGATCTATGGTATAGCAGAAATTGTAACATGACAAAAAGAAAAAGCAATGCCAGTTATCTTGAACTTAAAGGACAGTGTTTTGCCCTTTTTTTGTTTAAAAATTGGCGGTGGGTAGAAATTTAAACATTTTTTACTCGAAAAACAGCTAACTGATGCGTATAATGGTGATCCGCTTGCATTTAGCTTATTTTTTGTTTAATGCTACGGATATTTTCAATACTTTTTATGGTGTCAAAATAATAGTCTTAGTTTGATAACGAGGAATAATATCGGTGTCAGAAAAAAATAATCGTTCAGAAGCATCTTTTAGTTATGCCGATGCTGGCGTTGACATAAACGCAGGCAATACCCTGGTTGAGAGAATTAAACCCTACGCTGCAAAAACAGCCAGGGAAGAGGTTCTTAATGGTTTGGGTGGTTTTGGAGCAATGTTTGAATTACCCTTGGAACGTTATAAAAAACCGGTATTAGTGTCAAGCACTGATGGGGTTGGTACTAAATTAAAATTAGCGACGCAAACAAAGCGGTATGATACCATAGGCATTGATTTAGTGGCAATGTGCGTCAATGATTTAATTGTACAAGGTGCTGAACCGCTATTTTTTCTTGATTATTATGCAACGGGTAAATTACATATTGATCAAGCAAGTGCAGTAATTAAAGGTATTGCTGATGGATGTCAGTTGGCAGGCTGTGCTTTAATTGGTGGTGAAAGTGCAGAAATGCCTGGCATGTATCATGGTGGGGATTATGATTTAGCGGGTTTTAGTGTCGGTATTGTAGAAAAGGATCGTATTATTACCAGTGATAAAGTGTGTGAAGGGGATGTATTGCTGGGGTTAGCTTCGAGTGGTCCTCACTCGAATGGGTATTCATTAATTCGTAAAATATTGGAACATCATCGTATTGATTTATCTGAATCATTAACAGATACGACCCTGGCTGAGGCCTTGCTAGCGCCTACCCGTATTTATGTAAAGAGTTTATTACAACTGATTGAACAGGTGGATGTACATGCTTTAGCACATATTACAGGTGGCGGATTATTGGAAAATATTCCACGTGTTTTACCTGAATATAGTTGTGCCAAATTAGATAGCCAATGCTGGCAACAACCAGAAATATTTGCCTGGTTACAACAACAAGGAAATATCAGTAGCTATGAAATGTATCGTACCTTTAATTGTGGGATTGGAATGGTGATTGCCATTGCAGCAGATCAGGCGCAAACAGCTTGCCAGATTTTACAAGATAATGGAGAAAATGTAGCAGTTATTGGATATATTACGCATTCAGATAAACCTTCTGTAGAGGTAAATATTGTTTAATATGGGTACGCAAGCATTTCCTGTTGTGGTGTTGATTTCTGGAAATGGAAGTAATTTACAGGCCATTATTGATTATATCAAGGATAAGCAACTCAATATTAATATTTGTGCAGTGATTTCTAATAAAGACACAGCATATGGTTTAGAAAGAGCTAAACAAGCTCATATTCCTACTCAGGTAATACGTCATACGGATTACTGTGATCGGGATCACTTTGATGCAGCATTACAGGCAAGTATCGAACAATATCAACCAAAATTGGTAGTATTAGCAGGATTTATGCGAATCTTAACAGATAAGTTTGTACGTCATTTCCAATCTCGTTTAATTAATATACACCCCTCATTGTTACCTAAATATCGGGGTTTGGATACCCATCAACGGGTTTTAGATGCAAAAGAAACAGAACATGGGGTGAGTATACATTTAGTGACGCTTGAATTAGATAGTGGCCCTATTATTGCTCAAAAGAAAATAGCGGTTACCTCCAGGGATACAGCTAAAACTTTGGAACAACGTATTCATATAGAGGAATATCAGTTATATCCGGCAGTGATTGAACAAATCGCTAAAGGTGCTATTGATTTGACAAAATTATAGTTATTCTTCGTTAATCTTACTTGCCTGAGCATGATTTTGCTTGTGGTACTTAGCATTTTTACGACGATAATAGGGGCGAATAGCGGTATCTGACATTAATTCAAAGTTAATGGCACAAATAATCATATTAGGGCGTAATGCAAGAGGAATTTTTCCAGCATTAAAAACCTCCAAAACAATGATACCACTCCAACCTGGATCAATACGGTGAGCGGTAACATGTACCATTAGTCCTAAGCGAGCAAGGGATGAGCGCCCATCTAACCAGGCAACGATATTATCTGGTAGGGTGATTGATTCTAACGTAACTGCCAGTGCAAGTTCTCCGGGATGTAAAAAAAAAGCATTATCCGCTTTTAAAATGATTTCTTTACTCATAATAGAGTGTAAGGCTTTAGATACTTGTTCACGAGGGCCACTTAAATCAATATAAGGTGCTTTATGATCACGAAATACCCGAAAACTATTACCCAGATGTAAATCAACACTCACACCTGATATGGCACTGGATGCAGGACGAGGAGATATTTGGATAATTTCTTTTTCCAGGTAAGTTTCTATATCTTTATCACAAAGGCGCATATTAAGAATGAAGATTCTATTTAGATGTAAGTTAAGTTTAACACAGTGTATAGACTGTTATTTTCAATACTGAATGATTATACTATTACTTGGAATATAGGCAACAAAATATCAGACTATACGGCTGTTTTTATTATTTACCTATATAATTATCATGCAGGGAACGATATCGTGGGTGGGTTAAGATGTCTGTAAATATAAGCATTATTCTTATTCTTCTTAGTGTAATATTTTTATCCATACTGTTTTTATGGCGTATGGGGAAAGTGTTATCTGCTCCTGCTCCATCTGCTGTAGGGGCGGCTCCAGATTATTTACCTATTGAAAAAGTGTTACTTACCGGTAAGCGGGGTAATCAGTTATCGGCCTGGTTTATTCCGGGAAAGCCAGATAAAGGAGGAATATTATTATTGCATGGTGTACGTTCAAATAGGCGAGTGATGCTAGATCGGGCAGAGTTTCTCTATAATGCAGGTTATTCCATTTTGATTTTTGATTTTCAAGCGCATGGGGAAAGCACTGGAAAGCATATCACTTTTGGCTATTTGGAATCAGAAGATGTAGATATTGCTTTTGAATATTTGCAACAGTGTATAAAACAACGACCTATTGGGTTGTTAGGTGTCTCTCTAGGAGGTGCATCGATTGTATTAAGTAATGCAGTAGATAAGGCAAAAGCGGTGGTATTAGAAGCTACTTTTTCTTCTCTGAGAGAAGCCATTGCAAATCGTATCTCAATACGCTTGGGGCATTTGGGTAAATATTTTACGCCATTATTACTCTGGCAGGTAAAGCCACGTTTAGGATTTAATCCTAAAATTTTATCTCCTATTAATAAAATTGATCAGATTAAAGCACCATTATTAATTATAGGGGGTACAAAAGATATTCATACCCCTATTCAAGAAACCCAAAATTTATATGAAAAAGCCATAGAGCCTAAAGAATTTTGGGCGATTGATGGTGCAGAGCATGAAAATTTTCACGAATATCTAACAAAAGAGTATGAACAACGTATTTTGGATTTTTTTCAGTCACATTTAAAGGTAACTGAATAATGGTAAAATCGACTACACTACTATCTATTATTGAATCCCCTCGTCATCCCCATTTTTTAGCCTTGTATCATCGTTTGCATGTTCAAGAAGAAAGTGTTAATTCTGTCCGTAATGCAAATAAGTACCTAAAGAAAAATAATCCCGATATTATTGTGGCAGAATTTTTTTATGGTTATAGCAATAACTACAGTGGTGTGCATATTAGTAATTTAGATGTATTATTAGTAACGGTACGAAAATATGCACCACATACCAAGATTATAGTATTAGTGGACAAATCAGAAGAACAGTATGTTGGGCAACTAAATAATATTTTTCCTCTCGCAGCAGTACAAGTATTGCCTATTACTGAAACGACGATGCAATCATTGTTAGAAGTATACATTAATTAGTATATAATATATTTATTATATACTAATTGTGGTGCTTATAAAGGGATGTTACAATTCACCTTCGTAATAATAAATAACAACAGGAGTATAAATATTATGGCCGAAGAGCAAAAGACTGAAGCACCGCAACAAAAAGTAGTCATTGATAACGTAGAGTATAATGTAAGTGATTTATCACAAGCGGCGATTACTTATTTAAATCAATTAAAATTTATTGAAAAACGCTTGTTGGAAATTAATGCTGAAATAGCAAAATTAAATTCTGAAGCAGCGGTTAATCAAACGGCACAAGCAAGTTACGGATCAGCATTAAAAGAAGAATTAAGTAAAATTAATCCACAATAAGCACTTTTTTATTTCACACTACCATAGCAAATAGCAGAATCATTATGTTACCACGACAACCTGAGTCGGAATTAAAGAAAGTTATTAAGATATGTCAGTATTCTTTTTTTTCAGTGCTGATCTTTAGTATGTTTATTAACTTATTAATGCTGGTACCGCCACTTTATATGCTACAACTTTATGATAGAGTATTGACAAGTGGTAGTGAATCGACCCTATTTATGTTGACGTTATTGGTTGTACTTTTGATGGTGACTATGGGAGGGTTGGAATGGGTACGTTCGTTAATATTGATTCGTGTGGGAGCAAAATTTGATAGTTTATTAAATCAACGTATTTTTAATGCCAGCTTTCGCAATGCACTGTTTTCAGGCGGGGCAAATGGCTCGCAATCATTGACTGATCTGAATACTGTGCGACAGTTTCTCACTAGCAATCAATTAGTTGCATTTTTTGATGCCCCCTGGGTGCCTATCTATATTACAGTGATGTTTATGTTTCATCCCTGGTATGGATGGATGGGGGTATTTAGTTGGGTTATTCTCACCATTTTGACACTCTTAAATGAATACCTCAGTAGTGCGCCTTTAGCCGAAGCAAATAAAGAAAATGTACAAGTCAATAATTATCTCAATAGAAGTATGCGTAATGCTGAAGTGGTTGCATCGATGGGAATGTTAGATAGCATTCGTCAAAGATGGTTAAAAAATAGTAATAAAGTGACGAGTTTGCAATCAATTGCAAGTAGCAGAGCCGCAATGGTTACGGCATTATCTAAAACGGTACGTATTTTATCTCAATCATTAATTTTAGGTATTGGTGGATATTTAACCCTGGAAAATGAAATTACACCAGGATTATTAATTGCAGGATCTATTTTATTAGGGCGGGCATTAGCTCCCATAGATATGATGATTGGTGCATGGAAAGGATTTGTCAATGCGCGTACATCATACCAACGTTTACAGGAATTATTAAAAATACATCCGATAGAACAAGATTCAATGTCTTTACCGGCACCAGAAGGGCATATCAGTGTAGAGGGTATTCTGGTTGTACCGCCGGGTACACAAACAGCAGTGATAAAAGGCATTACTTTTGAAATAAAAAAAGGGGAACAGATTGCTATTATCGGTCCTAGTGCTGCCGGAAAATCAACATTAGCACGGGCTTTATTAGGAATATGGCCTGTGGCAAACGGTAAAGTACGTTTAGATGGTGCAGATGTATTTAGCTGGAATCGGGAAGAGTTAGGTAGTTATATTGGATACTTACCTCAAGATATTGAATTATTTGATGGGACGATAAGTGAAAATATTGCCCGTTTTGGTGAATTAGATGCAAAAGCCGTAGTGAAAGCAGCTAAAGCGGCGGGTGTGCATGAGATGATTTTACGTTTACCACAAGGTTATGATTCAGTATTAGGAGGTAACCTGGGAATTTTATCAGGAGGACAACGTCAACGTATAGGTTTAGCCAGAGCTTTATACGGTGATCCTGTTTTTGTTGTTTTAGACGAACCGAACTCTAATTTAGATGAACAAGGCGAGTTAGCACTAAAACAAGCATTAGCCGGTTTAAAAGAAGCGGGTATTACATCCGTGATTATCTCTCATCGTCCAGGAAGTCTAATGCAAGTAGATAAAATATTAGTATTAGTTGAGGGAACTATCAGCATGTATGATGAGCGGGATGCAGTATTAGCTAAATTAGTCGGTACACAGCCCCAAAATATTCCTGCTAACACAGTAGCGCCTGTTGCTAAACCAACAGCAAGTGTAGTGGTACCAGGAAATACTGCAAGTGTTTCAGCGTTGGTTGCCCCTGCAATACCACCGGTATCATAGGTTAAAAGATGAGTGTAGAAAAACAAGAATATCCAATCAAAACGAATGATATGCCCATCCGTATTACGGGTTTTATTATTTTATTATTAATTTTTGGTGTGTTGGGTGGATGGGCAGCATATGCCCCGCTTGATAGTGCTTCTTCGGCAAAAGGAGTGGTGAATGTTGCCTCATACAGAAAAACGGTACAACATTTGGAAGGAGGCTTAGTTAAAGATATACGAGTAAAAGATGGTGATAGTGTCAAAAAAGGGGATATATTATTAATTCTGGACGACACCCAATTTCGAGCGCAATTAGAAATCATTAAAGGACAATTTATTTTATCACAAGCACTTAAAGCACGTTTACTTGCAGAGCAAGCAGGGGTAAAAAAAATTAATTATCCAGAAGGGTTAAAAAATCATCAAGAGGATGAACGCATCGCTAATGCCATTACCACACAACAGCAAGTCTTTTCTGCTCGTCGCACAGCCATACAAGGAGAAAGAGCAGTATTAAAACAACGTATTGAACAATTAAATGCAAAGATTAAAGGCTTAACTGCCTTGCGTGATAGTAAACAAGAATTATTAACTTCCTATCGAGCAGAAGGGAAGGAACAAAGTGAATTATTAGAAAGTGGCTTTGCAGATAAAAATCGCATACAAGAGTTAGAACGTAGAGCTGCACAAATGCAAGGTGAACTTGCTGAACATCTTGCTGATATAGCATCGGCTAAAATACAAATTGGTGAAACCCGTTTACAAATTTTACAATTGGATAAAAAATTAAAAATTGAGGTAACTGAGCAGTTAGGTAAGGTTAATGCTGAATTAAATGATTTAACGGAAAAACTACAGGCACTAGAAGATAGAGTGAAACGTTCAATTATTTATGCGCCAGATTCAGGCATGATTATTGGTATGCAAGTGCATACTATTGGTGCAGTCATCGGACCGGGTAAACCTATATTGGATATTGTTCCACAAGGGCAAGAGCTGATTGTTGAAGCACAGGTTTCACCTGTTGATATAGATAAAGTGCATTCAGGTTTATTGGCAGATATACGTTTTAGTGCTTTTTCTAGCCGAGATACACCGGTTATAGAGGGAAAAGTGATGAATATTTCTGCAGATAGACTCACTGATCCAGAAACCAGGATACCGTATTATTTAGCAAGAGTAAAAATTACTCCTAAAGGGTATAAGCAGTTAGGTAACTTGGTATTAATACCTGGAATGCCTGCTGAGGTCTATATTAAATTAGGGGAACGTACATTGTTAGAATATCTAATACAACCTATTACCAATGCACTTGCAAGAGCATTTAAAGAAGAGTAGTAAAAATGCCAATTATTTTAGTAATATTAAGTTGTTGTTTGCAGGTCGTTTGGGCTGAAGAAGCAAAAGATATGTCATCGCTTGGCTCTGTAGAAAAAGATATTTTAACGATTTATATGCGTGCCTTAGAAACAAATCCTGATATTTTAAGTGCAAAATTACAGCAAGAATTGTCTGAAGCACAAAAACGGCAAGCATTAAGTAATTTACTTCCTCAGGCACAAATTGTAGCTAATTTTTCTAAAAATCATCGCTATACAGAAAATCGGGGATCTAATAGCTATGATGGAGAAACAGAACAGGTCAGTGTAGAACAGAAATTATTTGATTGGAGTAGTTGGAAAAACTATAAACGCTATAATTATTTAACCCAACAGCAAGCTAGCATATACCAGGATACACGTAATAGAGTAATTTTATCGGTAGTAGAAAAATACTTTAATGTATTACTTGCCAATGATCAGGTACGTTTAATTCAAGCAAAAAAAGAAGCCATAACAAAACAATTAAATCGGATCAAGGCATTATATAAACGAAAGTTGAGCAAGATTACCGATGTGTATGCGATAGAAGCACGATATGATTTTATTTTAGGTGAAGAAATTGAAGTGTTAAGCAATCAAACTTTAGCATTAGAAGGATTATATGAGTTAATTGGTGAGCAAGTAGAAAAAGTGGCTCCTTTACGAGATGATGCAGAGTTTACGTTACCAGAGAAAGCCTTGGATACATGGATAGAGGAAGCATATAAAAATAGTTTAGAGTTACAAAGTATCAACTATGCACTGTTAGCAAAAACTAAAGAGTTAGAAGCGATACAAGCAAAACATTATCCTACTCTCAGTTTAGGTGGATTATATTCACATTCTGATATTGGATTTGACAATAGCCAGGCACCTGCGTCAGAAACAAGTAATATCTCATTAAATTTATCTATGCCTTTATATCAAGGTGGGTTGGTTTCTGCTCAACAGCTTGAAGCGGTGAAGAATATTGAACTAGAAAAACAGAAAAAAGCAAAATTAAAACGAGAAATTGTAAAAAAAGTACGGACTGCTTATTTAGGTGTCCAAACGGAATATTTAAAAATTAAAGCAAGTAAACGTCGTATTCGCTCAGAAAGTAAGAATTATGAAGCTATGGTAACAGGATTTCGCTATGGTACGAATACAGTAAGCGATATTTTAGATGCCCAACAAAATTTATTTGAAGCGAAGGTAGAATATCAACGAGCAAGATATAAGACTATTCTCAATATATTTACCTTGAAACAAGTGATGGGAATAATCCAAACAGAAGATATGATTATGTTAAATAAATTATTATTAACAGCACAATGAGCGATTGTATAATATTCAAATAATCACTCGTGCAATACTCCATACATCTATTTTTTTAATTCCCACAGTCTGTAATATTTTTGCTGCTTCAGCTACAGTGCTGCCTGTTGTGACTACATCATCTACGATGGCAATATGCTGATAAGAGGGGGTAGAACTATTTAGACTAAATACGCCGTGAATATTATCTTTTCTTTGAGATGCAGATAATAAGGATTGTTTAGGATTATTATGTGTTCGTTTGAGTAATTGATAATCTAAAGTAATATTGAGTTGTTTGGCTAGAATACGGCTTATTTCAAGACTTTGATTATATCCTCGTTGTCGAAACCGAACAGGATGCAATGGAATGGGTATTAATGCTTCTGGATAGGTGATAGATTGATCTTGTATCCAATTTTTGTAAAGTAATGCAAGGGTTTTACCAAAAGCTGGATGTCCCTGGTATTTAAATTGTTGAATTAAGTAAACAATTCCTTGCTGATAAAGAAAAGGGCTATATATTTGTTGGTAATCATGCTGTGTCTTGAGTTGACATACTCCACAAATAGATTGATTTTCAGGTAAGGGAACAGCACAAATTTTACAACAATGTGAGTTATAAGGGAGTAAGGCTTGGCATTTTTCACATAAGGCTAAAGAATGCTTACAACGATTTAAACAAAGTTGACAATATAGAGGATAAAATACCAAGCTGTTCACCATTTCTTGTTGTTTCTTTTTGACAATCGGAATAATCTGTCAATATTCTATATCAATAGCTTGACCTTCATTCTTTATTAAAAAGAATGAAAGTGTATGATATATTGATTATTTAGCTTTAGTAGTATTTTTTGCTTGCTCTAATGCAATTTCTTTTATGGCTTCAAATGAATTAGCGTTGGTATTTCCTTCCAGGGCTTTGACGGCTAAATCTTGAGCCTGTTGTGATGCAATGCTTAATTGTTCAGATAATTCTTTTATCTGATTATTTTGTTGCTGGATAGTTGTCTCCAAGGCATTGATTTTTAATTCAAACACCCGTTTTTTACCATCATGATCTTTAGTGAGTAGATTTGCCTGATTTTGACTTTGATGTGTAGCTATCGCTTTTCCTTCTTCTTCTGCCTTTTTGATGGCTTTTTCAAGTTCTTCTTCTAAGTGCTTGGCCTTATCTGTTAGTTCTTGCGCTTCTTTTTCTTGTTTGGCTAAAGTATCTTCTTTTTCTTGCCAATCTTGTTGAGCTTGTTCTAATAATGCTTTTAGTTCATTATCCTGTATTTTTTGTTGTTGTTCAAATTCATCTTTATCTTTTTTCTGTAATTGTTCTAAATTATATTTATACTCTTGTATTTCTCTTTGGCGTTGTTTTTTTTGCTCTTGATCCTTTTCCTTTATTATTTCATTATATTCTTGTTGTTCTTTTTGCCACTGTTTTTGTTTTTGAGTGATATTTTCCACTATCTCATTTTGTGCAGTCTCAAGTTCTTTTTGTTGTTTTTCTGCAGTGAGTTCATACTTATTCATTAACTGTTGTAAACTATCATCATTGACCTCAATATTATGTAATGTTTGTAAATGTTGTGTATAGCTTGCTACCTCATTATGTAATGCTTGCAGGTGTAATGCTTCAGTGCTTAATTTTTGTTGTAATACATTGGCAGATTCACTAAATTGGGATTGTAAACCTTGTAAATTTTTAATAACATCCTTGACGCTAATGGGCTGATCTATGATAGGCTTTGAAGTAGTCTCTGTGTTGGGAATGTTTTTAGCTTGTTTAGTACTAGCAGAGGTTTGATCAACCTTATCAACCTTATTTTTTTTTGTTAATTCTAGTTGTTTTACTAAATCATTGTAAGCGTCTAAAATTTCATTTTTGGTGTTTCTGGTAGTAAGTTTAGCCATAATAATTATCCTTTATGATGCTTTTTGGTGTGAAATGGCATTAGCTGCTAATGTTTGTATTTGTTGTGATGCGCTCTCTAATTGTTTATTTAATTTTTCAATCTGTTGATTTTGTTCTTGAATGGTATTTTCTAATGAAGATACTTGTAACTCATAGACCTCAATATCTGCAGCATGTTCTTTAGCCATTAGTTCAGCAGAAATTTTAGCTTCTTGATAAACCTTTTTGATGGCTTGTTCTCTGGCTTTTTGTGTTTCTTCTTTTAATTTTTCTGGCGCATGATCGACTTTTTCTTTATATGCTGCTAATTGAGTTGCTTGTTCTGCTAATATTTTATATCTTTTTTCAATATCCTTGTCTTTTTCGGCATTGCTTTCTTGTAATTGACGTTCTAACAAGGCTTTATTTTCCTGATATTTATCCTGTGCTAATTTTATTTTAAGTGCTTTAGCGTAAGCGTATTCTTCTTCATTTTGTTGTCGCTCTTTGCTAAGATTTTCTACATATTTAAGGTGTTCTTCTTGTTTATCTTGTTCTTCTTGCTGCCATTGATGTTTGGTATTATCTTGTTCTTCGAGTAATTGTTCTTGTTTAAGCTGATTATTTTTATTTATCTCTTTTAGAGATAGTTGGTGTTGATAGATTAAAATATCCAGTGCTTCTGCGGCAATTTTGATCTGTTTTAATTGCTCTAATGTTTGTTTTTCTACATCAATCGCTTGACTGAGTTCTTGTAGATGAGTCGTTTCATTTTCTAATTTTTTAGATAATTCATCTAATACTTCATTAAAATTTAATTGTAATCCCGCTATGCCATTAACAATCTCTGTGACGGTAGTGAGTGATACTTTTTCAACGAGGATTCGTTCTTGTTTTTTTCTAGCCTCTTGTGATTTAGTAATAACTTGCGCTTTTG
>JALWRI010000096.1:0-1861 GCA_026994225.1 Gammaproteobacteria bacterium
ATCTCCCCTTCGTATTCGAGGATGATTTTTGGTCTGTTATCTATTTGGAATCCAAGAACGATGCTCTCGTTTTGTGTTTTGTCTATATTTTCTTTGAAAATATTTTTTTCACTTTCAAACGGAGAGACAAAGTCGGTAGTATCTATGTACTCTTTGATATAGCTTGAGGTTGAAGTGAAGAGTTCTAGGTATTGACCTACATCGATAACATCTTCTTTAAATTCGACATCTTTTGCTTCTGTGTTTCCGATGGTTTCATAAACAGGCTCTATGACCTGCAGCGAGGCATCTTGACTGTACCACAAGGAGATATTGGCTCCTGAAAATTTAACGACATTTGCATTTTTGTCAAAGAAAATAACAGCGCAATCTATACCGGCTTTGGAGATGAAGCCGCTGTTTGCGTTTGTTTTGACCAAAGTGGTTATTTGTTCGTTGATGTAGCCGAGTATGGCGGATGTGCTTATCTGTTCATCTTCTGTGTGTTTGAGTGATGCTGTATACTGTTTGAAGAGTGCATTTACCAGCATCGTTGTCAAAACACCGCTCATACCCTCTTTTTTGACATCGATCAGAGCGAAGATGTACTCATGCTTTTTGACGGTATCGAAGATATAAAACTGAGAGCTTGTCTCTTTTGGCTGATGTTTGCAAACAAAAAAGTCACTGCAGGCTTTTTTAATGCTCTCCGCATCGGGTATGATGGAGTTTTGGAGGAGTTTTCCAAATGCCAGAGACTCTTGCCGGTCTTGATTGAGCAGGTCGAAATCTTTTTTCGTTTTGTCGAGGTTGTCGCTGGTCTCTTTAACTTTTTGTTCAAGCTGTTTTCTCAGGCTTATAAGCTCTTGGTGTGTTTTGACGGCGTACTCGATCCCCTTGTTGACCTCTTTTGCCATCGTGGCTATCTCGTCGTTGCCGCTTTCATCGAGTTTCGCAATTCTTTCTGGGTTGATGTTTAGGTATTTGAAAAATTTGTCAAGACCGTATTTGAAGCTTTCAAGCGGATTGATAATTATCTTTTGAATCAAGATGATAATGATGGCGATCATACCAAGAAGTACAAGCAAAGAGGTGGCGATAATATGGGTGATTTGAGACTCCATCTCCTCTTGCGCTTTTTTTCTCTCCTCTTCGATCTTCGCATTTATGTAATCGGTGTAAGCACCTGTTCCGACAACCCAGCCCCAAGGTTTGAAGAGCTGAACAATGGAGAGTTTGTGACTGTACTTTTGCGTTGCAGGGGTATAGAAGCTGTATTCTATAAACACTTTGTCCAGTTTTGTCTCTTTGAGTTTGTCGGTTCCAAGTTTTACAAAAGGAACTTTAGGCGTGTCTATGAAGTACTTGTTGTCGTATTCAGGCTTGATGGGGTGCATGATCATTTTGTTGTTCATGTCGTTGATCCAGAAGTAGCCGTTTTTGCCATAACGCATACTTCGGATGGCTCCCATGGCTTCTTGCTGCATTTTGGTTTTCAGGTCATCGACATAGATCCCAGTTCCTACTATCCAGTTATAAGGTTTGAAGACTTTGGCGTAGGAGATCTTGGCATACAGTTTTTTGCCTTTTGGCTTTGTCCAGTAGTACTTGACAATTCCGTTTTTTCCGTTATGCACTGAATCGACAATCTCTCGGAAGAAAGGTTTTCCCTGCGCATCTTTAAGACCGGAGAGATTTTTTCCGTTTAAAGACGGTAAAATGGGATGCATGAGCATTTTTGCATCCATATTGCTGATCCAGAAATATCCGTCGTTGCCAAACCGTGTATATTTGACGATCATCATTATGTACGATTTTAGTTTTTCGTCGGGAATTTTGTTGTGAAATTTTTTGTAGAAGCTGTCGATGACCCCAAAAAGAG
>JALWRI010000096.1:1871-52026 GCA_026994225.1 Gammaproteobacteria bacterium
AAAAGAGTTTCGCTCTCTTTGCGTATGTACTCTTCTGTATGTCTGTCGAGATCTTTTGGAGATGTTTTTTTGTAGTAGCCATCGATAACCTTGATGGCCATGTCGGAGTAGTTGGTCAGTTCGCTTTTTTTCTCTTCGTACGCCTCCGCCGTCATGTCGTCTATGCGTTTTTTAAGCTGTCCTTGAGAGAGGGAAACCGTGTTATTGACAGTGATAGCCGTATATGCCACCATCGAGATGATTACCGATAATATCAGCTTGGTTCTTATTTTCATTTCTGCTCCGTGTACAGTCATATTTTACCTTTTATTTTTTTAAGTTTCATTGAAATCTAGTGATTTATAGAATTTTTTTGAACCAATTGCGTGTTTATTCACACATTATGTTATGATAAATATGGTTTGCGGTGGATCGAGTTTTGCAAGAATGTTAATTTTATGTTATAATTCTTATTATTGATTAAAGGTTTCGGTATGGTTGAACATATAAAACAACTGGGCGATACGATAATATGCAACAAGATCAAGAAAGCTTTTGGCGATGCGCAAAAGAAGTTCGGAGATCAAAAAGAGAAGATAGATATGCAAGAGGTGTTCGCGCACCTAAGCGAAGACCCTTTGCGCTGTGCACTGCTTGATAATCACTCCCCGTTTGAGAGGGAGGTGAAACTTTCGATGAAGCTCTCTCTTGGATTGAACTTCATCTTATTGCCGCTTGTTCTTTTTCTCTTGCTGGCTAGTGTGTTTCATGTACCTTACCACTATGCATTCGTTGTGGTTTTTTTAGGGGCAATCTTGCTCTCAAAGCGTGTCGAGACGCTTATGCAACGCTACATCTCTTTGCACCAACTCTCTTACACTTAGCCCTGCCTCGCCTCTTAGGCGGAGGTTATCTCAAGCGGGCGTTTTTATCTAGTTTTAGTACAAATATATCTTTACTGTAGGTTTGTGCCGATTCTTTGTAACCGACAACGACATAGCCGTCTTTGATTTTTTTGATCTTGTATGCGGCATCGTCTTTACTGCCGCCGTATCTGCGCTCCCACATGGCGTTTCCGTCTTCGTCTATCTTCATAAGGTAGAGATCTTTGTCGTACCCTTTCGTGTCTTTTGTATAACCTGCGAGAATGTAGCCACCGCCGTGTGCTTGAGTGATGCTAAAGCCTTCATCCTCCTCTCTTGTGCCGTAATGGTACTGCCACAGCCGTTTCCCTTTGGCATCCATTTTTACAACGAAAAGATCGCGCCGCATGTCGTAGTCGCTATCGGTCGTTCCTATGAGGATGTAGCCTCCGTCGTTTGAGGGGATGATCTGTTTCGCGTTCTCATCGTACTTGTACCCAAAGGCGCGCGCGAACTGCCGGTTTCCGCTTTTGTCGATTTTTACGACATAGGCATCATGTCGTCCGTGCCCCCATGTGTCGGTACTGCCTGCCATGATATAGCCGTCTTTTGTAGCGATGATGGAGTTGAACTTCTCATCATCCTCTCCGCCGTAGTAGCGCATGGCGTAGGTTTTCGCATTTGTTTTGACACCAACGATTATGCCGTTTACTTCCGAGCCGAAAAACTGTACATGATCCTCCGTTCCTGCTACTAAAAAGCTTGTATCACTCACCGGTGCGACGCTTGCGCCCGTGTAGTAGTCGTCTTTGTCGTTGTAGATCCCCTTTTGCCACTTCATGTTGCCTTTTTTGTCGATCTTTGCGACATAGATGCTTCTAGCACGGTTCCCAAAGCTTGTCGTGTTACCGACAATGATGGTCGAGCCGTCTTTTAGGCGAAGCGCTTCATTGGCGACATCTTCGTCTCTGCCGCCATAAGCGTACGATTTGATCTTGTTTCCGTATCTGTCGGTTCTAAGAAGATAGATATCTTTTTGTCCGTGTCCAAAACTCTCCGTATAGCCGACAACACTAAAACCGCCGTCATCCTCGGCTATGACATCGGTAGCGACATCGACATACCTGCCTCCGTATGTCGCTTCGAAGTAGTCTCTGTTTTTTCGCTTTTTTTCAAGTTATTATTTTCTATTATTAGTAAATTCGGGATAAGCCTCCATACCACATTCAGATAAATCTACTCCCTCAAATTCTTCTTCTTCCGAAACACGAATACCAATAATCATTTTAATCACAAACCACACAATAAAGCTGCTAACAAACACCCAAATAAAGATAGCACCAACACCCATAAGCTGTGCCGTTAACTGTTCTACAAGATTATCTGCAGTAAATGCCACAGCGATTAATCCCCACATACCCACTACACCATGCACAGAGATTGCACCAACTGGATCATCAATACGTAATTTATCCATACCTAATACTGAAAATACCACAATAATGCCTCCTACTGCGCCTATTAATGTTGCCCAACCTGGAGTAGGAGCTAAAGGACCTGCTGTAATAGAGACTAAACCAGCCAAAGCACCATTTAGACACATTGTTAAATCTGTTTTACCAAATAATAAACGTGCTACCATCATAGCTGCAACTAATCCACCTGCTGCTGCCATATTCGTATTAACAAATACCCGGGCAACAGCATTCGCTTCTTCAATATTATGTAATTTTAATTCAGATCCGCCATTAAAACCAAACCAACCAAACCATAAAATAAACATTCCTAACGTAGCAAGAGGTAAATTTGCACCCGGAATAGCATGTACCTCACCATTTTTACCATATTTTCCTTTTCTAGGCCCTAGCAATAATACACCACTTAATGCCGCCACAGCACCTGCCATATGTACAGTACCTGAACCAGCAAAGTCAGAAAAGCCATTACTGCTTAAAATACCACCACCCCAGTTCCAAAAACCTTGTACAGGATAAATAAAAGCGGTCATAAATACTGCAAAAATTAAAAATGCCCATAATTTCATCCGTTCAGCTACTGCACCAGACACAATTGACATCGCCGTTGCAACAAACACAACCTGGAAGAAAAAATCAGACATTGTCGAATAATAGACATCACCATTACTTTTTAATACTGCATCAACACTATTATCTGTACCTAATAAAAATTGTATCCCTGGCATGACTGCTCCTGCAAAATCAGCTCCTGGATACATAATATTGTAGCCCACTAGCATAAACATAATGCAAGAAATGGCATATAAAGCAACATTTTTAGTTAAAATTTCTGCTGTATTTTTGGAACGTACCAAACCTGCTTCGAGCATGGAAAACCCTGCTGCCATGAACATCACCATTGCACCCATAACTAAAAAATAAAAGGTGTCAATGGAATAATTGGTTTGAACGATAATATCATTCACTTGTTTTATTTCTTCCACAGTTAAATAACCTCATTAATGATTAAATATTTACACTATTAATTACGTATTATGTTCTACAGTGCTTCATCTCCTGATTCAGAGGTACGAATACGGATAACTTGATCCAACTCTGAAATAAAAATCTTACCATCACCAATTTTACCCGTATGAGCCGCTTTACTAATTGCTTCGATAACCTGATCAAGTAGATCATCACTGGTTGCGATTTCAATTTTTACTTTAGGTAAAAAATCTACGACATATTCTGCCCCACGATATAACTCAGTATGTCCTTTCTGACGACCAAATCCTTTTACTTCAGTAACTGTCATACCTTGAATACCAATTTCGGATAAACCTTCTCGCACATCGTCCAGCTTAAAAGGTTTAATAATAGTTGTAACTAATTTCATGAACTAGACTCTCCACAGATGAATTAATATAAATAAAGGACTTAAAGCAGTCCCATACATAAATTATGCCATATTAAATTAATAATTTAAAATCAATATATTATATTTATAGCTAATCATTATCTTCATCGTCATCGCATTAATTTAGAGCAAGGTGGTTTTTTTAGCACCATATTAGTGCATGTCAAACTATAAACCAATAAAATCATATCCACCACCCCTTATCTTGTAAAAGGTTATTTTTAATAACATTGACTGCCATAACATAATAAGTTATTTTTAAATAGAAAAAACAGATAACCCTCACTAGGATAAAACCTATGCAGCATAATGATTTACTTAATGATTTACAGGATCACTTACAAAAGATATTACCTTTACCCGTAAATTGGAACGAGGAAATAAAGCAACAACTGTCTGGCATAGTAGAAAATCATTTATCTCGACTTAATATAGTCACTCGAGAAGAATTTGAAATACAAAAGGCTGTATTATTGCGTACTCGTCAAAAATTAGAACAGTTAGAGCAAAAAGTACACTTATTAGAAGAACAGCAAGAATAATCTACTTTAGACAAGGACTATCTGATCTATTTAGCTCAAAAGGTGCTACAGTAGCACTTTGTTTAATATGTTGTATTATTATATTACTGTTTCCTCTACTACTTTTTGTTTTTTTTCATTGAATTATACGCTCCGGTTCATTCATAAAATATCAACTATCCTGGCGTTAATATAGGGTGTTAGTAATGTTACTATCTGTTCCACTACCCCTTTATTTTCCTGCATAATTTTCCTGCCTTCTTGTGCAATTTGTTGTTGTTTACTGGTATTTGATAATAAACATACTTGTAATTGCTGTACATCATTGACCTGTAATGCCGCATTACGTTGTAAAAAAAGGGTGGCAATAGTCTGAAAATTACGCATATAAGGACCAAAAAAAATAGTTTTTCCTAATGCCGCAGGTTCCAGGATATTATGCCCTCCAATATTTACTAAACTTCCCCCCATAAATACTTTATCCGCACAGGCATAAAAAATTAGTAATTCCCCCATGCTATCACCTAAAAAAATATCGGCTGTAGCACTTATCTGCTTTTCCCCTTCACTACGACGTATTAAATGATAGTCAGGGTATTGTCTTATCATTTCTGCAACCTTATTAAAACGCTCTGGGTGTCTAGGTACTAGTATTAAACGTAATAATCCATGCTCTTGCCTTAGCTGCTCAAACACCTGTAAGATCATTGTTTCTTCCCCAGCATGGGTACTTGCTGCAATCCAAACTATAGATGTTTCCCAATGTAATTGTTTACGTAATAATTGTCCTTTTTCCAATACCTCATCGGGTATTGTTAAATCAAATTTAATATTACCTGTAATATGTAATTTATCTGCTTGTAAGCCTAATTGCTTAAATTGTTCAGCATCTGCTTTACTTTGTGCAAATACTTTTGTCGTACAAGATAATATCTCTTTAGTAAAAGCGCTAACACGTTGATAACCTTTTGCAGATTGTGCTGACATACGAGCGTTAACAAGAAATAAAGGAATTGCTTTTTGTGCGCTATAATAATACCAATTTGGCCATATTTCTGTTTCGAATATTAATGCTATTTGTGGTTTTACTTTTATTAAAAATCGCTTTACTAAAAAAGGAATATCATAGGGCAAATAAACATGCTGTACACTTTCTCCTAATACTGCACGCACTCTATCTGAACCCGTTGGAGTCATCGTTGTGACTAATAAAGGAACTTCAGGATACCTTTTTTGTAACTGTTTAATAAGCGGTATTGCTGCAATAAATTCTCCTACTGATACCGTATGTATCCAAATAGGGGCTGTTGCTAATTGAGGAAAAGAAAAAATACTCAAGCGTTCTTGCCAACGCTTTTTATATGCCGGAAACTTTAATCCCTTCCACATAAGACGCAATAGAATGAAGGGTAACAATAACGTGAATAACATCGTATATATATAACGCATTAGCATCGTCATCCCTGCGAAAACAAAAAAGCAGGGAAATCCCTGCCTTTTTGATCTACTTTTAGCATCAAAGAATAGGGTTAGAAAGGATAATTAATATATTCGAAAATATCAACATAATCATAACTATTAACAGGTGTTATATGAAATCCTCCTCGAAAATCAATTTCCATCTCAAAAGCTATCCATATATCCCCCTCACCCTGTAAAGTTGCACTTGCAGGAGGTGTATAGGTGTATTTTGTGCCATCAGGCAAATTCAATAGCACGCTTAAATCTGAATTAGCCATAGTACTATCACCTTTAAAGTGATGTACAGAAAATTTATACTTACCAATACGTAACCCCCCTA
Source organism: Gammaproteobacteria bacterium (assembly GCA_026994225.1). Taxonomy (GTDB): domain Bacteria; phylum Pseudomonadota; class Gammaproteobacteria; order GRL18; family GRL18; genus JALWRI01. The sequence continues at coordinate 7,913 of JALWRI010000096.1, forward strand.
CGGTAATTTGCTCAGAATGTATCCCATTCTTATATTCTTCCACTAATTCAGCGACGCCAGGTTCGATAGCATGATCAAAAAAGACATGATAGCGTTCCCCTCCTTTAGTAATAGGACCTGGACCACTTAAATGTGCATCAAAGTTTGTTGTCTCACCCGACCACGTTGCAGTGATTTGAAAGATAGCATTTTCTAAAGGCATTACCACATCAAGCGTTTCTGATCCATCACACGGTAAGGTAACTGTTCTGGTTTGTGGTACATAATCTTTTGCATATACCGTTAATTCATATATCCCTTGTGCAAAATTCTGATAAACCACTTTTCCATCTTGATCTGCATTTTGGATAACGGTTTCTAATTCTGTCGATGCATTTTCTATAGGCCCACCTGAAAATAAGCTAATAACATTCACAGTAAAGTCTTTTGCTGTACAAGCTCTTCCTCCTGATACCTTCGATAAATTGGGAAGCAATTTAAAACTTGTCTCTTCTACATCAAACGGAATAGTATAATAACTGGTGATAAATCTTGGATTACCAGGGCTATTCGTATTATCAACACCTTCTTTGATTACCACAGGATTAAATACTACCTGATTTGCATTCTCTGCAACCCCGGATGCAATCACTGGTTCAAAATCTACTGCCATCTCTCCAGGAAATACCCCTTTTAAATCCAAAGAAGTCGCTTCAAGTAAATTAATAACTTCGCTCACATCATCAAGAAATATAGGCAACATAGTTACGGTTAATGGATCATATAAATAAGGTACATCTATATACTTACAAGTAATGGTTGCGCCTTCTGGATCATCTTCTTTAGCGAAATTATCACACGGGATATTCAAATCATTCTCTTCTGTCGGTACATCTGCAGGATTAGTGTAAATACTTTTAACAATAATATCTTTTACTTCCACTAAATTACTGGAAATTCCTTTACCACTGGCATCAATAAAAATAAACTCTGTTTTATCTGCATCCGTAGGTAATACTGTTGTCAATCCTGAACCATCTAAAAATACCGCAGAATCCAAAATATGATCACTTGCATCAGCAATGGCTAAACGCATAGTGTTTACTTCACCAACATTAACTACTGCCGCACACGTTAATTTAACCGTTAAACCATCTAACGCTGTATCAAACTGGTCATTGGTATTATCACGGTATAACTCTGGATTAGTAGCAGTAGGATCGCCTGTTGGATTACCATTATTAATATTATTAATAGTAACGGGTACTTTTTCTCCTGCCTTACCTACTGTCGCACAATTTACACCATTAACAAAAAAAGCAAAGGTATCATTAAAATTGGTGTTAACATATTCATTATATTCTTCCGAACCAAATACATATTGAATAAAAATAATGGGGGAATTAGGGATAAAATCAAATTCCAGAACAGCCGCATCAAAGGTACTTTTCCCCGATAATACATCTAAATCTGCATCCCCTTCAGTATTAATATTATCGCCGTTTGTTCCTGTGTCTAAATCAAAATTAAAAATATGATTACTTGCCAGAATAACCCCATCTTTTAGGCCAATCCCTTCTCGTCCTTGTTCTGGTCGACCATCTTTACCACCTGTAAAAGTACCGACCCCATTTTTATCACCGATGTAGTTGAGATTACTGATTTCAATCCCTTCACCTGCCAAAATCTGTGCTATATCATCTAATGTTAGTCCGTCATTAAGGGTAGTAAAGGCTAATCCTTCTGCATGAACTATCGGTATACTCAACCCCCCTACCAGTAATGAGCCTAAAATTATCTTCAATGTTTGCCTTAATGTTCGCAACATTAGCATAACTCCCTAAAAATTAAATAAATATGGTATTGTCCATAGCAAGTCAACAAATATCTTATTATTATAACGGACTTGCTCCGATTATAGCGCAAGAAAACCTACGCAAGCAATGTCGTTCATCTAATTGTTTCAGTTAAACGATTTACTATGGTAACATTTTCCCGTAAATGCTCAGGATTAATCGTCCCTACAATTAAACTATTTACTGCTGGATGTGAAAAAACATATTCCATTGCTTGTTCCACGCCTATCCCCCCCGCTTTTGGATCAACATGTCCACTTTCCAATCCTTTTTTTATAACTATTCCCTTGTTAAGTATTTTTGCTTTATCCAAAACTGCATCATCCTGATGACTATGCTGATTACGGGTTGCCATCACCACATCACAATGTTCTATTGCCCATAATCCCCCTGCGGTCGTTTTTCCTGACAATCCTAAAGCACGAATGATACCCTGTGATTTTAATTCTTCCAAAGCGGTAAAAACTGCTTCATTTTCAATAATAGCCAGATCATTACCATCTGAATGCACAAATACTATATCAAGATAATCAGTACCTAATTTTTGTAAACTTTGGTGAATACTCTTTATCGTAAACTGTTTAGAGTAATTAAAACTAGATTGATCATCTACAAAGCATTCACCCACTTTAGACATTAACACCCAATTTTCCCGCTGTGTTAATAATTTTCCTAAACGTTGTTCACTTTCCCCATAAGCGGGAGCTGTATCTAGCACATTTATTCCTAAATCCTGTGCTAATGCCAATAAATTAATAATTTCTTTATCTGTTGGCAAATTAAATTTCCACGGATACTTTACGCCCGTATTACGTCCAAATTTTACACTACCTAAACCTAATGCACTGACTACAATATCAGTTTGTCCTAATAACTGTTTTCGCATAATTATTTATCATTCCGTTGAGCCAATTTAAAATAAATCTCTTTTATTTAGTGTATCTTATCATTAAATAGCGGTATCATATAGAAATAGAAAAAAGCATAATTTTATCGAGTATACTATGCAATATATTGCAGGGGATGTTGGTGCAAGTAAAATTTGGTTATCTCATGCCATAGAAAATGAGCAAGGGATTGCTACGCTTTGCTATGATAAAAAATATATCTGTGCCGATTATCCACATTTAAATGCCGTATTAGAACAATTTTATCACGATGCTCAATTACATATTGGTGATATCTATCGTTTAGTGCTTGCTCTCCCCGCTCCCATTCAAGATACCCAAGAAATCGTATTAACCAATTTATCCTGGACTATTCATCAAACTCCTTTACAACAACAATTTCAAATACCTCATATACATTTTATCAATGATTTACAAGCAAGCGCATACGGGCTTGCATATATTCATCCAGATAATAAAATCACTATCAATGCTGGTATCTATAAGCCTGCATGTAATGCCTGGGTAATTGGTTTAGGTACTGGACTCGGTGTCGCTGCCAAATTACCTTCAGAACAAATAGTGGCATCTGAAGGGGGACACATGGATTATGCACCCACATCAGAAATACAATTTGCATTATGGCAGTGGTTACAAAAAAAATGGTCGCATGTCTCCTATGAACGGGTACTCTCTGGAACAGGCTTAGTAAATATTTATCAATTTTTACAATTACACCATAGGCAAACCTGCATCTCTATTGATACCTATCACATTTTAAATCAGGCACAACAGCAACATCCTATTGCTGTCCAATGTGTTACTTTATTTACACAAATATGTGCAGGATTTATTAGTAATTTAGCGTTATTATTACAACCTCATACTGGTATCTATATCGTTGGAGGATTAGCTGCAAATATCTCACATCTTCTTTGTCACCACACTTTTTTAGATACTTATCAAGATAAAGGGCGTATGTCTGAATTAGTAAAAAATATACCCGTCTATTTAATCCTTGATGATAAAATTGGAGTATATGGCAGCTTGCACATAGCAAGCAAGCAGTATCCAGACACTCCATAATATGCTTTTATATTAATACTATTTTTTAGGAAAAAAGTATCATGTCGCTTGAACAATATATGAAATACTATTGCGAAACTAAAAATACGACTGAGCTAACTCGTAAATCCCTGGCTTTAGTTTTAGCAGGGGGAGAAGGTTCACGTTTAAAAAACCTGACCAAATGGCGTGCTAAACCCGCTGTCCCTTTTGGAGGGAAATACCGTATTATTGATTTTACCTTAAGTAATTGTGTCAATTCCGGTATTCGCCGTATTGGTGTCCTAGCACAATATAAATCACATTCTTTGATACGTCATTTACAGCGTGCCTGGAGTTTTATGCGTGCAGAAATTGGAGAATTTGTTGAAATTTTGCCCGCACAACAACGTACCGGAAAACATTGGTATCAAGGTACTGCAGATGCCTTATATCAAAATTTGGATATTATCCGCCGTCACACCCCCGATTATGTCATTGTTTTAGGTGGCGATCATATTTACACCATGGACTACAGCATTATGTTATATCAACATGCTAATTCAGGTGCAGATGTTACGGTTGGTTGTATTGAAGTTCCCCGTGAAGAGGCCAGCGGTTTTGGGGTTATGTCCATAGATGAAAATTACCGTATTATTGATTTTACTGAAAAACCAACTGATCCTGAAGGAATGCCTGATAAACCTGATAAATCTTTGGTATCTATGGGTATTTATATCTTTTCTCGAGAATTTTTATTTCAACAACTTATTCGTGATCAAGATGATAAACATTCCTCACATGATTTTGGTAAAGATATTATTCCTTATGTCGTGGAAAATTCCCATGTAAGAGCCTTCCCTTTTATTGATTCTCAGGGTAATCCTGCCTATTGGCGAGATGTAGGGACAGTAGAATCTTACTGGAAAGCAAACCTTGAGTTATGTGATGTCGAACCAGAGCTTAACCTGTATAATCGGGAATGGCCTATTTGGACTTACCAAACCCAAAATCCCCCTGCAAAATTTGTTTTTAATGATCCCGGTCGCCGAGGAGAAGCGATTGATTCGCTTATTTCTGCAGGCTGCATTATTTCAGGGGCTTGTGTGCATCGTTCAGTGGTCTTTTTTGGTTCACGTATTCACGAATCCAGTATTATTGAAAACAGTATCTTATTACCTAAAGTAATTATTGGCAAAAATTGTAAAATTCAACGTACTATTATAGATAAAAGTACCACTATTCCTGATAATACTAACATAGGCATTGATTTAGAAGCAGATAGACAAAGAGGCTTTCATGTTACAGAAAATGGCATCGTCTTGGTAACACCGGAAGATTTTGGTAGAACTATTCACCATATCCGATAGTCCATCGCATTCTATCAGTATTATTTAACACCTTGTCATATCATCTTTTTTTAATCTTATCAGGTAAATTCAGTATGGGAAATCCTATCAAATTAGTGCTTTGCTGGCACATGCATCAACCCTATTATCGTAGCGTCATAGATAAACAGTACCAGTTACCGTGGGTCTATTTACATGCTATAAAAGATTATGCTGATATGATTGCCCACCTCGAAGCACATCCTAAAGCGAAAGCGGTAATTAACTTTGTTCCGGTATTGTTAGAACAAATTGATGACTATAGACAACAATTACATGATTATTTACATCATGCAACACGTATGCATGATCCCTTATTAAACTGGCTTGCCGGTGTAGATAAAATCAGTAAAAAATTATCTGTACGTACACATATTATACAGGCTTGTCAAAAAGCCCATGCAGCACAAATGATAGATCCTTATCCTCAGTATAAAAAATTACTGGATATAGTGACACATTTACATCATCCTCAACAACTTGATAATGAAAGCATCAGTTATCTCAATACGCAATACTTTATTGATTTACTCATGTGGTATCATTTAGCGTGGCTAGGCTATACAGTAAAGCAACATGATCCACGTTGTGGTGTACTGCTTGCTAAAGGTAAGAACTTTAACCCTGAAGATCGACGTACATTGCTCAGTATTATACATGATATTTTAGATACCTTGTTACCTCGTTATCAAAAATTAGCCCAAGCAGGACAAATTGAACTATCCATGACGCCTTACGCACACCCTATTACCCCGTTATTATTAGATTTTAATAGTACATCTTGTGCTACCCCCCAAGCCTTACTCCCCGAAGCAGCGCATTATCCTGGTGGTAAAGAACGAGCTAAATGGCATATAGAAAAAGGATTAGACTGTTTTCAACATTATTTCCAACAACAACCCACTGGGGTCTGGTTAGCAGAAGGTGCTATGAGTGAAGAAAGTATTCAATTACTCGATGAGTATCATATCCACTGGAGTGCTTCGGGTGAAGCCGTATGGCATAATAGTGCCAGGAAATCAGCCGATCCACAAGAACATCTAGATAAAAAAACAACCCTCTTCTCACCCTGTCAATTACAACAATCCCAATGCCAACTCTTTTTCCGTGATGATGGTTTATCCGACTTAATCGGTTTTCAATATAAAGATTGGAACACTGAAGATGCAATCAATGATTTTTGTCAACATATTCAAAATATTGCCAGTGCACAAGCTGAAAATGTCCAGGATCATGTTATTAGTATCATCATGGATGGTGAAAATGCCTGGGAATATTACCCTGATAATGCCTACCACTTTTTAGATGCGTTGTACCGATGTTTAACCCAACATCCTCAAATTGAGTTAAGCACCTTTGAAGCGATTTATCAACAACAACTCCCCTGCCATACTTTTTCTTCATTATGTGCTGGAAGTTGGGTCTTTGGATCGTTTTCTACCTGGATGGGAGATAAGGATAAAAATAAAGCCTGGGATTATCTGGTAGCAGCAAAAAAAGCCTATGACAAGGTGATTGCCAGCAATAAATTAACGACTGAACAACAACAACTCGCTACTCAACAACTCGCTATGTGCGAATCCTCTGATTGGTTTTGGTGGTTTGGTGATTACAATCCTTCAGAAAGTGTGCAAGCCTTTGACCAGTTATTTAGACAACATTTACTCAAATTATACCAATTATTGCAACTAGAGCCGCCTATTTATCTGGATATACCTATTTCTCATGGTGGTAATTATGCCGATAATGCTGGTACTATGCGTAAAAACACTTAACCTTAAAACAATCTATTATGGCTATTTTCCAACATACCGCAGGGATATTATTACACCCGACTTCTTTACCACAAGGTACATTGCATGAAGATGCCTTACGTTGGCTAGACTTTATGCATCATAGTGGTTTATCCGTCTGGCAAATGTTACCGCTAGGCATTCCACATCAAGGGCTATCACCGTATGATTGCCAATCCGCCTTTGCAGTCAATCCCGCTTTATTTGATCAACAAAAATTATCTGCTTTATCTTTAACAGCAGAACAAAAACAGCATTTTTACCATATCACTGATTATTGGTTAGACGATTTTGCCTTATATCGGGTATTAAAAAAACATTATCATCAGCAAGCCTGGTTTGATTGGCCCGATCCTTATAAAAAACGAGATCCTGATGCACTCAATGCTATTAAACTACAATACCAAGATAGTATTGAACAAGAAAAAGAGGCACAATGTCATTATTATTATCAATGGCAAATTATCCGTCATTATGCCCAACATCGTAATATTACTTTATTTGGTGATATTCCGATGTTTGTTGCATTAGACAGTGCCGATGTATGGGCGCATCAAGAACAATTTTTATTAGATAGTGAAGGACAAGCTATTTATGTTACGGGTGTTCCGCCTGATTATTTTTCTCCAACAGGACAACGTTGGGGCAATCCCCATTATAATTGGGAAAATATGCAAAAGGATCAATTCCGTTGGTGGCAACAACGTATAGAACACCACTTAGCATGGTTTGATATACTTCGCATTGATCATTTTCGTGGCCTGGAATCAAGTTGGTATATTCCAGCAAAAAATACCACCGCTATTGAAGGAACATGGAAAAAAATCCCCGGCGCAATATTATTACAGCACTTACAAACCATTTGGAATCCCTTACCCTTAGTAGCTGAAGACTTAGGCATTATTACCCCTGAAGTCTCTCAGCTTCGACAACAGTTTTCACTACCTGGCATGCGTATTTTACAATTTGGCTTTGACGGCAAGATTGATAATCCACATTTAGCTATCAATATACAAGAAGATAATATCGCTTATACGGGTACGCATGATAATGACACCACTATGGGCTGGTTTAATATGCTAGATCCTGATGCACAAGCCTATATTCTGGCACAACTACAAACGTTGCCCCATATTACCGCAACGATGATGCCCTGGTTACTGATTGATGCAGCCTTATCATGCAAAGCCCAATTAGCTATCATTCCCTTACAAGATTTTTTGGGTTTAAATTCTTCACACCGTATGAATACTCCTGGTACGATTGAAAATAATTGGCAATGGAAATTTCAATGGTCAGATATTAGCGATGATCTAATACACACTATTTATCAACGTATGGAGCAATATCAACGCTTATGAACACCGATATGCAAGCAATACAAGAAGGTTATAGTGAAAATCCTTATCACGTATTAGGTAGAGTAAAACACGATCATACTTTACTAATACGTGCTTTTATGCCTACTGCAGAACATGTTGAAATAGAACATGCAGGTGCTATGCAACGGATACCAAATAGTGATTTTTTTGTTTTTACACTCTTGCCACAAGATATAAAAAAAATCCCTCTCCATCACACCTTGATTTGGCAAGATAAAAATACCCATAACCGCTATCAATGTATGTCTCCTTATAGCTTTTCTCCACAATTAGGGGATCTGGATCAGCATTGGTTTAATGAAGGGAAACATCACCATAGTTATCGTTTTATGGGAGCGCACCTGCATACCGTTGATGAGGTTTCCGGTGTCTTATTTGCAGTGTGGGCACCTAATGCAAAACGAGTCAGTGTCATTGGCGATTTTAATAACTGGCATGGTTTACGTCATCCTATGTATAAACACAGTGGTGGAACGTGGGAACTGTTTATCCCTCATCTTTGCGCTGGCGATTTATATAAATTTGAATTACGCACCCAACAAGACGATATATTAATTAAGACAGACCCCTTTGCCCAAGCTATGGAATTACGTCCCAAAACGGCATCCATTATTACTGATCCGAGTTATCAATGGGAAGATATGCAATGGATGGCAAACCGCCAAAATTTTAATTGGCAACATCAAGCGATTAGTATTTATGAAGTACATCTTGGTTCATGGCAACGAGATGAACAAGGGCATTTTCTCAATTATCGTACTCTTGCCCAACAACTCATTCCATATGTAAAAAAACTGGGATATACACATATCGAATTACTCCCTATTACTGAGCATCCGTTAGATAAATCCTGGGGTTATCAGGTAAGTGCCTATTATGCACCCACTTCACGGCACGGTAGTCCTGCTGATTTACGTTATTTCATCGAAAAATGCCATCAACATCATATTGGTGTTTTTTTAGATTGGGTACCCGCTCATTTCCCTAAAGATGAATTTGCACTTGCCCGTTTCGATGGCACAGCTTTATACGAGCATGAAGATCCCCGTAAAGGTGAACATAGGGATTGGGGTACACTTATTTTTAATTATGCCCGCCATGAGGTCATCAGCTTTTTATTATCTAATGCCCTCTATTGGATAGAAGAATTTCATATTGATGGATTACGGGTAGATGCTGTTGCATCAATGCTTTATTTAGATTATTCACGTAATGAAGGCGATTGGATCCCTAATCAATATGGAGGCAATGAAAATATTGAAGCCCTGGAATTTTTACGTCATCTCAATACGGTTGTACACGAAGCACATCCCGGGGCATTAATTATTGCAGAAGAATCAACCAGTTGGCCGATGGTTTCTCGCCCGGTATGGATGGGTGGTTTAGGATTTTCCCTTAAATGGAATATGGGTTGGATGAACGATACCTTACATTATATGGAATTAGATAGTGTCTATCGTTCTTACCATCATGATAAACTCACGTTTAGCCAGTTATATGCCTATTCTGAAAACTTTGTATTACCTTTATCCCATGATGAAGTAGTACACATGAAATCGTCTATGCTAAGTAAAATGAAAGGAGATTGGTGGCAACAATTTGCAAATTTACGTTTACTCTATATGTATCAATATGCCCATCCTGGAAAAAAACTATTATTTATGGGGGGAGAATTTGGTCAATGGGATGAATGGAATGAAGCGAAAGCCTTAGACTGGGAATTAACCCATTTACCTACCCATCAAGGTGTGATGCAGTTGATTACTGATCTCAATCAATTATATCAACAACAACCCGCATTACACCAATATGATTTTGCACAGAAAGGATTTCAATGGATTGATTGCCATGATGTGAAGCAATCTATTATCAGCTTTATTCGTTATAGTGATGATCAACATATTATTTGTATTTTTAACTTTACTCCCGTTCCTCGATACCAATATCGTATTGGTGTGCCTTCTCCACATCACTACTATGAATTATTAAATAGTGACAGGGCATGTTATGCCGGTAGTGAAAATATTTATAATCCAGATATTATTACACAACAACAAGAATATATGGGCTTCCCTTATTCTATTACCCTAAATTTACCGGCTCTTAGTGGTATTTATTTAAAAAGAAAATAAGAGGCACTTGTTATGAATCTTTTATTTTGTAGTAGCGAAGCATACCCTTTTGTTAAAACAGGAGGACTTGCCGATGTTGCCGGTAGCCTTCCATATGCACTCGCTGATCCTGTTATTAAAGAGAATACTGAGACAAGCAATCTGGAAGCGATTGATGTCAAATTAGTCATCCCCGCCTATCGTTGTGTTTTAGAATATGTAAAAAGTTTAACCGTAGTCAGCTGGATAGAGTTAGAAGAATCTAAGCATATCCGTATTTTACAAGTTTATCTGGAACATTCAGGGATTGATTTATGGTTAGTAGATATACCCCCTCTTTTTGATCGTCCTGGAAATCCCTATCTTAATGCTAAAGGGGATGATTGGCCTGATAATGCCCAACGTTTTGCCGTATTTTCAAAAGTTGTTGCACAAATTGCTATGAACAAAGCAAATTTAGACTGGCAAGCAGACATAGTACATACTAATGACTGGCAAACTGGTTTAGTCCCTGCTTATCTTAGCCTAGAACATGATGCACCCAAAACTATTTTTACCATCCATAATTTAGCCTATGGAGGACATTTTTCAGAGCAACAATTTCGGCAATTACATTTACCGGAACATTGGTGGGATCCTTATTATGGTATTGAATTTTATTCTGGTTTTTCCATGTTAAAAGCCGGCATTATTTTCTCTGATTGGGTGACTACTGTCAGCCCCACTTATGCCAATGAAATTTGTACGCCCAGCTATGGTTACGGGTTTGAAAATTTATTACAACAAAAACGGCAATATTTACGTGGCATACTCAATGGCATAGATGATTATTGTTGGAATCCCAACACTGACCGATTTATCCCCTATCATTACAATAACAATAATTTTATTACCGCTAAACGTAAAAATAAAGTCGCATTATTACAACAACATGCCAATCATAAACTCAGTAAACAAGAAATTGATGCCCCATTATTTAGCTTTATTGGGCGTTTAGTTGAACAAAAAGGCGTAGATTTATTACTCTCTGTTATTCCTCAGATTTTAGCTCAAAGTACGGCTAATTTTTTTCTTGTCGGGACGGGACAACAATATTTTGAAAGTGCCTTAATTCAACTACAACATCACTATCCTGATCGTATTTATCTACATATTGGCTATTCTGAATCCTTGGCACACAAAGTAGAAGCCGCTAGTGATATATTTTTAATGCCCTCTCGTTTTGAACCTTGTGGCTTAAATCAATTATACAGTTTGCGTTATGGTACATTGCCCCTAGTACATGCCACTGGAGGACTTGCCGATACAGTAATCAATGCAACAATGGAAAATATTGATAATAATACAGCAACTGGATTTGCTTTTTATGATCCCAGTGAACATGCCCTGTATGCTACTATTCAACATATTTTATATTTATACCAACAAAAACCTATCTGGCATCAATTACAAGAAAATGCCATGCAACAAGATTTTAGCTGGCAAAAAAGTGCCTTAACCTATCGACAGCTTTACCAAGAATAACAACAAAACCGGTATTATGGAGTACCCTAATTATGGCTGATATTGAATATAATAAAATTCTTCCCTGTAATTTACCAACTATGCATCCTTTAGAAATGGATATTGAATCCTTAACACAGGATTTTAATCGTTATTTAAGCCATCATTTAGGACGTTATTTTTCTTGTCCAAAAAACTATTTATTTGAAGCCTTAGCCCTTACATTACGTGATCGCTTAATTGCTAACTGGCGTAATACCACTATTCAGATACATAAAAACCAACATCGCCGTGCCTATTATTTATCTATGGAATTTTTAATGGGACGTGCATTAAGCAATCATATACTCAACTTGGATATTCAAGAAAACATCAAGGCAACCTTGCATCAATTAGGGATTAATCAAGAAGAATTAGAAAGTGCAGAACAAGATGCTGGATTAGGTAATGGTGGTTTAGGCCGTTTAGCAGCTTGTTTCTTAGATAGTTGCGCCCGCCTACAATACCCTGTTACTGGCTATGGTATTCGCTATGAATATGGTATGTTTAAACAACAAATACAAAATGGTTATCAACTCGAACATCCCGATCATTGGTTACGTGATGGTAATCCCTGGGAACTAGAACGCCCCGAATTTACCCAACGTATTCAGTTTGGAGGACATACTGAACAACGCTTTTATCCTGATGGTCATTTTTATATTGAATGGGTTAATACGCAAGATGTGTTAGCCGTTCCTTATGATATTCCTATTTCCGGTTATCATAATAATACTGTTAATACCCTGCGCTTATGGAAAGCAAGTGCTACCGATGAATTTGATCTCGATGAATTTAATGCTGGCAGTTATACCGAAGCGGTGGAAGAAAAAAACCATGCTGAACATATCTCTATGGTGTTATATCCTAATGATAGCAGCGAAAGTGGTAAGGAATTGCGTCTAAGACAACAATATTTTCTTGCTGCAGCCAGTTTAAAAGATGTACTGCGCCAATGGGATTTATACCATGATAATTATGATGGTTTTATTGAAAAAAATGTTTTTCAACTTAATGATACCCATCCCAGTATTTCTGTTGCAGAACTGATGCGAATTTTTGTCGATATTAAAAAGTTATCTTGGGAAAAAGCGTGGGAAATTACCTCCCAAACGATGGCATATACTAATCATACTTTATTACCTGAAGCATTAGAAAGGTGGCCTGTTGCCCTCTTCCAATCATTACTTCCTCGTCATCTGGAAATTATTTATGAAATTAATGCCCGTTTCTTGCAACAAGTAGCTGCCCATTGGCCAGGCGATACAGAACGTTTACGCCGTATGTCCTTAATTGAAGAAGGCGCACAACCTCAAATTCGTATGGCATATTTAGCCATTGTAGGCAGTTTTTCCATCAATGGTGTTGCAGCATTACATTCAGATTTACTCAAAGAAGGGCTATTTAAAGATTTTTACGCACTTTGGCCAGAACGTTTTAATAATAAAACTAACGGTGTAACACAACGCCGATGGATGGCTCACTGTAATCCGATAATGAAAGAATTAATTAACAGTAAAATTGGTGATGAATGGATAGCCAATTTACATGAAATTAAGCAGTTAAAAAAATATGCTACCTCAAAATATAAAGCCTTTCACAAAGATTGGCATACCATGAAATATAAAAATAAACAGCGTTTATCACAATTTGTTTATCAACAGTGTGGGGTACAATTTAACCCCGATTCCCTCTTTGATGTACAAGTAAAACGTATCCATGAATATAAACGGCAATTACTCAATATTTTGCATGTCATTCATTTATATCGGCAACTTAAAAATAATAACAAAGCAAAACACTGGACTAATCGTTGTATTCTTATTGGGGGTAAAGCAGCACCCGGTTATTTTATGGCCAAAAACATTATTAAACTGATTAACAATGTGGCCGATGTAATTAATAACGATTATGTCATTCATGATAAACTCAAAGTTGCTTTTATTCCTAACTACCAAGTCTCTGCTATGGAAATTATTTGCCCGGCTGCCGATGTTTCAGAACAAATTTCTACCGCAGGGAAGGAAGCATCCGGCACTGGAAATATGAAATTTATGATGAATGGCGCAATTACTATTGGGACATTAGATGGAGCTAATATTGAAATTTTAGAAGCAGTTGGAAAAGAAAACTTTTTTCTCTTTGGACTCAATGCACAAGAAGCGAATGCATTACGCCAGGATTATCAACCACAAACATATATTGATAACGATCCAGATCTAAAAGCAGTCCTGGAATTATTAGAATCTGGGCATTTTAACCAATTTGAGCCAGGCATATTTGATGATATTATCAATAGCCTAAAAAGTCCTTATGATCCGTGGTTAACTCTGGCTGATTTTCGTAGTTATGTTGATGCACAAAGTAAATTAGCGAAAGCCTATCAACATAAAGATAAGTGGATACAAATGAGTATTATAAATACTGCCAGCTCAGGCTTTTTTTCCACTGACCGTACTATGCAAGAATATAATAAAGATATATGGCATTTAACGCCCATCTACCCGGATAAAAAAAACTAAATACCCCTTAGCTCTTACACCTATCATATCAACCTGCTTTCCTGATAATATGACTTATCAGGAAGTATTATTCTGACACATAAATATTTGTTATTATTTCTTTCTAGGATATACTACTTATATGATATTTAAAGTAAAAATGAGCCTGTTATCAGATGTATATTGTAAAGCACATCCCTATACAACAAGATGTTATCCTCGATGCTAATATCATTAATGACTTACGTCAATCTATCAGTAATGATAGTTTGCACAAAATTTTTCAAAAATTTATTCATACTCTACAAACCATAAAGCTGCCACAACTAGAGGCTGCTATCTATAATAAAAACTACCAACAACAATATAAAATTGCTCATTATATCAAATCGGGGGCTGCGCAATTAGGCTTGGGAAAAATTTACTATTATAGCCACCTACTTTCTAAGGCAAGAAAAGAAACCGGCTCTCAAGAACAAATAAGCACATATTTACTTGCCATCAAAGTGGCATCTAAAGAAACAACGACTGCCTTTACACAATTTTTAACTCTTTATAGAGATCGCTATACTAACTAGCAATATCAACTACTCATACCTAAAGAAACAGGTTTTTATTCAACAAAATGATAATTTTTCTTTACCTGAGGAAAAAATATGAAGCATTCCCCCATTACAGTACTCATAGCTGATGATGATGACACAGTACTCACTACGCTAAAGCCGGGACTCACTCATGCAGGCTATAAAGTATTACTTGCTGATGATGGTGAAAAAGCACTCACCCTGTGTTTGGAAAAGCATCCTGATATTGCCTTGCTTGATTTGAATATGCCTAATATTTCAGGGTTAGAGATCGCTAAAATATTACACCAACAATCCGATATTCCTTTTATGTTAATTTCTGTCGATGACAATGATGAACTAATACAAACTGCAGCAAAAGTAGGCGCTTTGGGCTATTTAGTAAAACCTATGCATGCTACACAAATTGCAGCGATTATCGAAACAGCACTACAAAGAGCCAATGACTTAAATGATTTACGCAAAGATAAAACACAACTACTCATTTCATTAGATAATGGGCGAGATATTAATATTGCAACTGGCATATTGATGGAGCGTTTTCATATTAGCTCTGATCAAGCTATCGACCATTTACGCCATGCTTCCCGTTCTCAACGTAAGAAATTACTGACTTTAGCAAAAAATATTGTTCAAGCAAGCAATACCTTAAACCATTTATCTCCTGCTTGTAATAATAAAAAACAAGGAAAACCCAAATAAAGTATTTATTGTCCGTCTTGTTCAAAGAACTATATACTAATAAAGTTCTTCATAACTTTTGAGTATGTATCCATTGTGGAAGCCATTATGTTACAAAAACACTTTAATATCACAGCAATACTATTAATGCTATTACTCCCTATACCCTCGCTATATGCTCAAAACCGTGCATTACTGGTTGGTGTAGGCGATTATGCCTATTGGCCACTCCAATTACCAGGGGTACAAAAAGACCTTGATATGATGCAACAAACTGCGCAATATTTAGGGTTTCGTCATGACCAAATCAAAATTCTCCAACATGATGCCGTCAATTATAAAAATTTACACACTGTTTTTCAGCAATGGCTTATTCAGGGTGTGAAACCAACAGATCGTATTTTATTTTATTTCACTGGACATGGTACCCAAATTCCAGATCAAGATGGTGATGAAATAGATAAAGCCGATGAAGCACTGGTTTTATATGATACACAGCTCTCTGCAAATAAAAAAGCATTACTTAATGTGTTACGTGATGATGAACTCGCTGATTTACTTAATCAAATACCAAGTAATAATATCTTATTATTAGTCGATGCGTGCCATAATGGTACCAGTGATAAAAGTCTGTCTTTTCAAAATAATAATATTTCATTATCTGGCAAAGCGGTGAGTAAATTTTTTGAATACCCTAATATGCCTCGTAGTTATTTAAAAAACACCACACCATTAGTAGGTAATAAAGAACAAAATAATGATAAATATATTATTCTCACTGCCGCAGCAGATGATGAGAAAGCCTTAACAACAAAAAATGGCAGTTTATTTACTCGTGGTATATTTCAGATTATACAACAAGCTGTGCAACAAAAACGCAATATTAGTCTAAAAGAAATCCAAACTAAAACAGCTCGTTATATTGAAAATAAAATTCTCACAGAAAAATTAGGGGCTATACATCACCCTCAAATAGGTGGAAATATACCTAAAAGCCGGATGATTATCCCTCTATTTGGAGGATAAACGATCCTCAACAATACTTGTCAAATAATGATTTAATTTTTTTTCCACATACATCTTGTAGCGTAAAAAATGTATACCTTGTAATACCCGTTGTTTGTGCGTTAATAAATGGGGGGATATATCCATATCATTAATATAAATAGGATAAACTTGTGAGGATTTTTTACGTAACGATACAATATATTTTGCTACCGTGTAATAAATATTTTCATATTCTATAGAAGAAAATAAGGTATCATTACAATAAATTTGAAAATAAGCACTACCGCTACTATCCACATCGGCTATCACTAACAAATGAATATATTGTTGTAAAGAGCGAGTTAAGTGTGTATCAGAGAACGTTATATTCTCATCGTTGAGATACATAATACTTTTCACTATTAGTGATATCTGATGATTATCATTACTTAAACGTACCACTATAGATTGAAGAAACGCAATAAAATGATGTAAAGTAATATCTACATGTTCATTACTTTTTATATCTATAATATGATAAAACAATGAACCCTTTTCATCTAATACGTATAGATGTAGTTTATTTTTTTTATGATAATAAAAACATTGCATTACAGCCGCTTTATTTACAGTATAAATAGCTCTTAAAACAGGTATGAAAACAGCGTTTTTATCAATATGTAAGGCAATAAATTGATTGTTTTCTGCTTCTAAAAAACTATATAACTTATTCAAGGTATCAATTTTTTCATACGCTGGCGTATTATTTTGATAACGTAACACATAATAACATTTACCTACTGACAAAATATAACGAATATACGCTTTATCACTAGCTGTATAAAAAATCTTCATAATTCTATTGAGTAATGCCTCAATTTCTTTTATCACCAACATACTTTGCATAGAAGAAAAGTTTAATACTTTAATAGGAATAAGTTTATTTTCTGTTAAACATTTTTTTATATACATTAATAAACAATAAATAATTCCTTCATCATTTTCATAAGGAATATGATAAATTTCTTGCCAGCTATTCACTTCTAATATATCTAGTCGAGTAATTAAATTCATTGCATTTCGACCATAGCTTAATGGATTATTTTGATTATTATTTAATTCAATGTCTTTACCATTATCATTGATAAATGGATCAGAAAAAAAATTGATATAAACTAAACTTACTATTGTTTCTTCAATTTTTTGTATATTATCCAAATCGGATTTATATGTACCTAGATCAGGGAAATATTTTTTAATACTTTTAATTAATAATAGCCCTTCTTTTTGTATAATTTTAGAATTAGAATAATTATCTGAAAACAACATCGTTTTTTCTGTTAATAGTGCATTAATAATCGCCCATGATAATAATTCCAAAAGATGGCAACCTTGTTTAATTGCAGTATGTCTATGCATGTCTTTTTTTTCTATAAACCCCCCATATAATCCCCAGAAATTCTGGGCATTCTTTTTTTTAGGTAACAATGTTAAAGAGGCTTCTGAAATATTATGTTTATAATTAAATATTTCTATTTTTCCAGATTTTTTCGCATACACTGCTGAGAGTTTTTTAGACAATAATTGCATTTCTTCCGTATATTCATTATTGTCATCGGATTGCTCATATAATTGAGTAATAAATTCATAACTAGAATAAAGCAATTTAATTAATGTTTTTCTTTCTTTTAATAATTCACTCAGTGGCCATTTATCTTTGTTATCAGCGAGTAAAATATCTTCATCTGACCAATTCCACTTATCCACCACCTTTTTAATGATCTCACGCCGCCACAAAAAACGATTATTCCCCAACGGTACACTTAACTTTTCTTTTAATTTACTGTAAAAACAACGTTGACTAATTTTTAAATAATCCGCATCTTTATATTGATTGATATAAGCTATAATTTTATTAATTAACAGTATGTACGGATCAATACTTTCTATAGTAATACTTTCTTCACTATATATAATACGTTTATATTCCAGACTTAATAACTGTATATCTGGATATTCAACAACATAGGCTTCCATTAAAAGTAGTTTTAACAAGGCTTTATAAGGTGAATCGATACTTTTATATAAATACCATAAACTAGAACCAATAAATTCATTTAGGGGTATTGTTTTTACCTGACCAAAATCAATCGTTTTTTGTGCATACATCACTTTATTAGTAGTCATATCTTGGGCATATTGGACATATTCATCTTCAAAACGGGGGGGAATAAACCACCACAATGGCATATATCCAGCAATTAATATCGCAGTGCGGTAAAATTCATCTAATAATAAATGCCGTTGCATAGTACCACTACTTTCTGAGGATAATTTTTCCACATAGCCTGCTTTAAATTCTTCTGCATCTAACAGAAAAAAATGGACTTCTAAATCAAGCACTTCTTCTGCCCAAAGACTAATTTTATCTATCTTTTTTTGTAGTTGTGTAATAGGGGTTGTTTTATTCTTTAATAATTCCTCTATTTCCTGTGGTAACTTATTTTGAAACTGCGGCATACATTTTAAATAATCTTCACCACTCATACTAGCTAATTGTGGACGGTGACAAATCCAAATATCAAAATCACTACCCGTTGTATATGCAATACTTCCAGTACTCCCCATTAAATAGATACTTTCAATCCAATGATAAGGGTAATATTTTTTTTTATAATGATAGCCTTTTTTACGCAAGGTTTTTTTTGCTTCATGTTTATGCAAAGGAATGCGATTAATAGCATCTATTGCTTTACTCCCTGGATGGTAATCAGGAATACTAGAGGGGCATAATGATGATACAAAACCAGGAATTAAAGGATGATTAACATGAAATAATAAAGGTAAAACAGTAAGAAAATTTTCTTGCCCCCATAAAAGACTTTTTTTTACTGTTTCTATACGTAAATTATTGGCATATAAAAAACGTTTTTGAATACGATTTAGATCGTTATGTAGACGGTAGTTACGGTAATTTTCAATATTACTTTTCAACTATATCAATACTCCGGCCCTTGATGTCCAATTAATGCTGCCTCAGGAATATATTGCTTTATTGCCGATGCAATTTCCATTATTAAACCCTGTACTGGTTTCATACTCACCCATAATACATTTAAACGGGGATTAAATTCTGCAAAAACAATAAATTGCTGATAATGCGATAATATATTATGCAGACAGACAATTTGCTTTTCAATAATCTGTTCTGGTTTTTTAGATAACCCTGGAATAACCATCATAAAATCATTAAGATACTGTCCATCATCCGTACGTTTAGGTATACGCTGCCATAACGGTTCTGCAGGATTTATATCTAATTTACTCATTTTTAAATATTTTTTTAGCATCTCATCCCCCTTAACTATCATTATATGCTATTTTTTTAAACGCTGTTTTTCCCTTTCAATTGCTTGTTGTACTTGTACTGGCGCACATCCCCCCAAATGCTGTCTTGCATTAACAGACCCTTCCAAAGTTAAAATTTGATACACATCTTGTGCTATTTTGTCTGAAAATTGCTGTAATTCAACTAAAGAAAGCTCACTTAAATCCCGTTTACTTTCTATTCCTAAACGCACTGCTTTACCAACAATTTCATGGGCATCTCTAAAGGCTATACCTTTGCGAACTAGATAATCGGCTAAATCTGTTGCTGTTGAATAGCCCTTTTTTGCTGCCCTATACATTATTTCTTTATTCACATTGATATGTGGTATCATATCGGCATACACTTTTAAACACCCTTTTAAGGTATCGACAGTATCAAATAAAGGCTCTTTATCTTCTTGATTATCTTTATTATAGGCTAAGGGCTGTGATTTCATTAAGGTTAATAATGCCATTAAATGCCCATAAATACGTCCACTTTTTCCTCGTACCAATTCAGGTACATCGGGATTTTTCTTTTGAGGCATAATAGATGAACCCGTACAAAAACTATCACCTAATTCAATAAACTGGAACTGTGCCGATGACCACAAGACTAATTCTTCAGAAAAACGGGATAAATGCATCATTAAAATACTAGCAAAACTGGTAAATTCAATGGCAAAATCTCTATCACTGACAGCATCTAAAGAATTTCCCGCAATTTGATCAAAGCCTAATTGCTCTGCTGTAAATACCCTATCAATAGGATAACTCGTTCCTGCCAATGCAGCTGCACCTAAGGGCATACTATTTACTCGTTTACGGCAATCGAGTAAGCGTTCACTGTCCCGTTTTAAATTTTCTACCCACGCCATTAAATGATGCCCAAAAGTTACTGGCTGTGCTGTTTGTAAATGGGTAAAGCCAGGCATAATGGTTTCAGTCTGGGATGCCGCTAAATCTACTAATGCCATTTGTAAACGAGTTAATTCCTTCATAATACAATCTATTTCATCTCGTAAATAAAGACGAATATCCGTTGCTACTTGATCATTACGAGAACGCCCTGTATGTAATTTTTTACCTACCAGCCCAATTTTTTTTGTCAGAGCTGATTCAATGTTCATATGCACATCTTCTAAAGGAATAGACCAAACAAAATCTCCAGCTTTAATTTCCTCCAAGATCGCTGTTAAACCCTGTACAATCAAATCTCTTTCAGAATCACTAATCACTTGTACCTGTGCTAACATATTCGCATGAGCAATAGAACCTCGAATATCCTGTTGATACATACGTTGATCAAAATCAACCGATGCAGTAAATGCTTCGACAAAACTATCCGTCGGTGCATTAAAGCGTCCTGTCCAGAGTTTAGAGGAATTACTATTGTTTTTATCTGCCATTTTCGCTATGCTCCAGAATTACCATCTTTCAGGTTGCAATCACCTGAGATAAATTATACATATCATCAAAAAAGAGTATTTGGATTACCATATTAATGATTACACTATTATAATGTCAAAAAACACCGGCTATTTACCCAATTTTTGCCATGTAAGAATTATTTTAGCACTTTTAATTATGGCTGAATTGCTCTCTTTTATTCTTACTCTTTCCCCTTATAACAGCCATGATCGTTGGGCAGATCTTGCCTTTATTTCCTTATTTATACAATGGCTTACTTTACTTTGTGCAGCAGCGTTATGTGTTGTGCGTAATTATCTCAACCAATGTACTATTTTTTATAGTACATTAGGTAGTTTATTGCTAATTATTACTATTATTGCTCTTTTTAGTGAAACTATTTACCATCTGCTTAAAGTGCTTTATTTTAATGTTTACAGTATATTAGGTTTACATTATTACTTTATTTATCGTAATATTGCCATTGGTACTATTATCGGTGCATTAGTGCTACGCTATTTTTATATACAATATCAATGGCAAAGCCTTAGCAAAGCAGAAACTGAAGCACGTTTACAAGCCTTGCAAGCCCATATTCGTCCACACTTTTTATTTAACAGTATGAATACCATCGCTAGTTTAACCCGTATTAACCCTGAACTTGCTGAAAAAGTAACAGAAAATCTTGCTGATTTATTTCGTGCCAGCTTAAATACCCAACAAAATATTATCCGTTTTGAAAAAGAAATACAGTTAAGTAAACAATATATGGATATTGAACAACTCCGTCTGGGAGAACGCTTAAAAGTTCATTATGCTATTGATAATATTCCTAAAGATGCTTTGATCCCTGCTTTAAGTTTACAACCTTTATTAGAAAATGCTGTCTATCACGGTATTGAACCTAGTATTGATGGGGGCGTTGTCAGTCTACAAGGAGAATACAAAAATAAACAATTATACCTCATCATTACTAACCCTTATCTATCCCAAAATACGCAACGTAAAGGAAACCAAATCGCTCAAAAAAATATTGAACAACGTTTACGTACCTATTTCTCTTATCGAGTAAAACTAGAAGCAACATGCCGTTATCACACAGATCCACCAGTATATTATCTGCAAATTATCATACCGTATATTAATAGAATGGAAGAATTAGAATTTATACCCAAAGTATGAGTATATATTAATATACTATTGAATACTACAAGTAAACTGCTACAATACACTTATATAGTATCTTTTATGTTACGCCATAATGGTTATTTTGGGAGAATTTTCGATGAAACGTTTATTTTTATTTAGCTTATTTTTTATCCATCATATCGCTAGTGCTGATGTGTTGGTGTTAATTCATGGTTATTTAGGCTCTACTGAATCCTGGCAATACAGCGGTGTAAATACTGCACTAAAACAGCAAGGTTGGAGTCTCAATAGCTTGTTATATCCTACTCCTTATGGATTACGTACCGTTCCACTCCAAGCTAATAAAAAGGATAAAAGCAGTTATGCTATCGGTTTAGCCTCCACAGCACCCATAGCGATCCAAAGCCAACAATTACAACAAGCGTTACAATTTATTCGACAAGGTCATCCTGGTGAAGCATTAATTTTAGTAGGGCATTCAGCCGGTGGTATTGTTGCACGGCTTCATCTTATTCAATATCCAGCACACGATATTAGCGCCTTAATTACTATTGCCAGTCCACATTTAGGCACACATCGAGCGGAGCAAGCATTAGATATTACTGATATTCCTTTTCCTTTTTCTCTTATCCCCGAGTTTTTAGGAGGCAATAATTATGATATTTTAGAAAGTTCACGGGGATTATTAGTGGATTTGGTACGCCCTTACCCAGGCAGTTTATTACATTGGTTAAATATACAGCCTCATCCTGCTATCCAATACTATTCAATTATTCGTGGCACACCCTACGCACTATGGGGAGATCAAATTGTACCTGGATATAGCCAGGATATGAATAACATTCCTGCACTACGAGGCAAAAGTTATACCCTTACCGTACCGAGTGGACACCAACTTGAATACCGTGATGGTTTAGCATTATTACATATACTAGGACAATTACATGCTGTTGCTACAAAGCAAGCTAGTGTTGTTGCGCCCGCTAAAAAGGCAGTAATACCTGTTGCAAATTAGCAATCGACAATCTTCTCCCCTGAAGAACAGGATATTCCACATCCTTTTGTGAACGGTTTTGAAAGTTATCTATTGCGGTGATAGATAAGAATGTAATAATTGTTGAAATTCTTTTGCATCCAGGGGTTTAGAAAATAAATACCCCTGGAAAAATTCACACTGGCGGTTACGTAAGAATATCAACTGCCGCTCTGTTTCTACCCCTTCTGCAATCACTTTTAAATTCAATAAATGTGCCATAGAAATAATAGTTTCTACTATTGACTCATTATTTTTATCAA
Organism: Gammaproteobacteria bacterium; assembly: GCA_026994225.1. Taxonomy (GTDB): domain Bacteria; phylum Pseudomonadota; class Gammaproteobacteria; order GRL18; family GRL18; genus JALWRI01. The sequence continues at coordinate 31,872 of JALWRI010000096.1, forward strand.
TACTAATATCTTGCACAAAAGATTGATCAATTTTTAAATAACTTAAAGGGAGTTTTTTCAAATAACTTAAACATGAGTACCCCGTTCCAAAATCATCAATGGCAATATGTATACCATATTTACGTAACACTTCCATCTTTTCAATAACAATATCCATCTTTTCAATAAAAATAGATTCTGTCAATTCCAAATCAATTTGGCACATAATTTGAGGATATTTCTGACACCAGGTTTCTACAGAGGCTAAAAAATCATCATCCATATATTGCACCGGGCTAACATTCACTGATAAGCGGAATGTATTATCTATAATCTCGGCAGATCGCCATACTAATAATTCCTCTATCGCTGTTTCCATAATCCATCTGCCAATTTCTCTCATCAATGATGCTTGCTCTGCAGCAGGAATAAATAATGATGGAGGAATCCATTCATTTTGATGCTTCCAACGAATTAATACTTCAGCCCCAATCACTCTACTATTATGGTCATATTGTGGTTGATAATGTAACACAAACTCTTTATTATCAATCGCTTTTCGTAAATCACTTTCTAATTTAATCAAATTTTTGGTATGACTATGAATTTCTTCTGAAAAAAAGAAAATATCCTGATTAGCACGATGCGCAGAATAATTGGCCAATTCTGCTTGCTGTAAAATACCATGAATACTTTTTTGTCCAGAGGGATAGCAGGTAATCCCGATAGTACTTTTTAAATGAATCGCATCATCACTCACACAATAGGGCTGAGAAAGTATAGTCGTTACTTTTTTTGCCATATCATGTAGTAGCTGTTTATTTTTATCTGTATCAAAGGATAACTTAGATATTAATATCACAAATTTTTGACCACTAACTCTTGCTATCATCGTCGTAATATTTGCTTCAATAGCACTTAAACGCTGAGTAATTTCTACTAAAATATTATCAACCACTTTCCAACCCGCAGCAGAATCATTGATATAATTAAAGTGGTGGACTTGAATAAAGATCAAACCTCCCATGTAATGATCTTTTTTTGCCCGTATAAAATCTTTTTCCAGTTCCTTCATTAATAACTTGCGATTGGGTAATCCTGTCAAGGTGTCATAATATTCATTAAAATGCATTTTCTTTAATGTTGCTTTTTCAGTCGATATATCAGAAAAAACAACAACATAATGCCGTATTTCTTGTGAATTATTACGAATGATGGAAATCTTTATTTTAGTTTCATACTCTTCCCCGTTTTTACGAATATTTTTTGCATTACCTTCCCATACTTCATGCATTTTTTCTAGTGCCACATAATTACTTTCAAACCCTTGTATTTCACCCAAATAAGCGAACTTCCAAATATTTTCCCCTAGCACTTCTTCATTACTATATCCAGAGATACGTTTAAATGCTTCATTGACACGAATAATATTATTATATGGATCTGCAATAATAATGGCATCATTACTTTCAAAAGCACACGCCATGACCCGCAATTCTTCATCACTAATCTTTTCCACAATACGGCGTTGTTCACGTAATAAATCTATTAAACGTTTATTGTTAATTAAATTATCGACCCGAGAAAAAAATTCTTCCTGGATAATTGGTTTTTGTACATAATCATTAATACCCCGAGTAAACAAATCAATACGGCGAGATAAATTATCAAATGCTGTTACGGCTAAAATAGGAATATCGCCCTTTTCAGATTGCAAACGACGAATCATATTGACAAATTTTATTCCAGATATATCTCCTTCTAAAACAATATCAGTCACCACTAAATCATATTCATTTTTTAATAAATACTGATATGCATCTCTGGCATTATTAAATACATCAACATAAAATCCTGCACTTTCAAATAAATGCTGCATTAAGCGTTGCTGTGAAATAGAATCTTCTACATATAAAATTTTTGCACACAATTTACTCTTTCTACGGCTCATACGTATGATATGTGATATCAATTCATTAAAATTATCTTCTTTATAAAAAATATCGGTAATACCATTGACAATAGCATTTTTAAAAATATTCGCTTCTGCTTTCGAAGCAAACAAAATAATCGGGGTATGATCATAATTATCTTTAGCACGTATTTTTTTCGCAAATTCAATTCCATCCATATCTTGCAAATAATACGCTACACAGATATAACCGTAGGTAATGTTATCTAATGAGGACAAGGCTTCTAGGGGAGATTTAAAATAATAGACCTGATCCGCATCAGATTGCAGTTCTGTTTTTAAGATTTGTGCATAAACTTTAGAATTATCAACAATAAGTATATTCATTTTTCTATCTGTGATCTATTGATATGACATTAATACGTGCCATAGGTTTACTATAATAAAAAATGCGTTTTAATTTATCCATCATTTCCAGTTCTACTTTATAATTAGCTAAACGCATCGGTGCATCTGCCATCTGTTCCATACCGAATAAAAACAAGGCAAGCCCCCCTAACAGTTGCATGCTCATCGTTCCCCAATCCATTGTTATACTGATATTATCCTCTGCCCACACAGTACGCCCAATCGTTGCACAACAAAAAGAAAATAATCCTAAAAGATATATTTTGTTATACCCAAGCATTGTCTATATGCTATCCTCAACTAGAAATTTTTGATCCACTCATTAACAATACATAATAGAGTCAATAATGAATGATACCCTACAAATATTAAAAAAACGTTGTTTACGGCAACAACAATATATTTACTGGTATCGAGCTTTTACCTGTTTTTCATATTTTGCCATTCCAGGACTATTAATACTACTTTGTAGTCTCTTTTTTTTTCGCTATATAGTATATATTAGCATTCCTTTATCCCCTACCCTTATTATAATCTGTCTTATCAGTATCATACTGAGTTTTCAATACCGTAAACAATGGCATATACCTCTTTGGCACGTATCAGCCTGGCTTGACCAACACAGTGCAGCTAAAGGACAAATTTTAAAAACCCTGGAAACAGAAGAGACCCTCACCACTATTCCTACACAAGCTATACATTTACCCTTTCCCTCTTTATGGAATAAAAAATACCTGTCCGCTTGGGGAATACTATTATTAAGTTATGCCTTATACCTGTATTTACCTGCTCCTCTTTCTCCTGAGATAGATAGCAAAAAGACCTATATACCTCATATTATTCAAAAAACAGAGGATTTATTACAAACGCTAAAACAACTAAAACCTGAAAATAAAGACTTTCTTACTATCGCCAAACAGATTGTAGAACAACTAAAACAACAAAAAGGTCTACAAAAACAAGATTTTTCCACCCTAGAACATATCCAACAACAAACACAAGCGAAAATAACTAAAGCAATGGCAAAAAAACAAGCACAAGCAGCCAGTGAACTGCTACCAGTATTAAAGGATATAGCGCAAAATGCAAGCACTTCTCTTACACCATCTGATAATACGATAGTAAAGCAACTACAACAAGTAAAAAGCAATACTCATAATCTTGCACTGCAAACATTGTTACAGCAATCCTTACAACAATTACAAACAATTAGCAGCAATGACAGCAATAACAATCCCTCTCATCCTCTCTCTCAACAGCAAAAACAGGCAGCCAGACAAGCCGCATTAAAACAACTACAACAGCAATTACAAGCCTATCAACAAGCAACTCAGCAAGAATTAGCAACATCAACCACCTCTTTATCATCGGGTATACCGGCTGCTAGCCCTGGAGCAGGACATGCTCCATTGAAATTTTCACACCTGAATTTTCAACGACAAAACCAACAATATGATAATCAAAGTTTTCATACCCCCTTTATAGAAAAAACGCTGTTAATAGGTACTACTAAAGGAAAACAGGCAGAAAGTGGACACCCCGATAGTGTGCAAACAACTCAAAAACCTTTAGATAGTACAAATAATACTTTATACTGGCAAAAACATCTTATCCCAGAACAACGCAAAGTGCTGGAAGATTATTTTAAATATTATGAACAACCCTAAACCAAATACAATAGCTCCCATACTTTTTGATAAAGCAATGGAACTAGAAAATCAACTCAATCAAATTATTTATGGTAAACCACAATTAATTCGATTATTACTTGCCAGCTTTTTTGCAGGCGGGCATGTATTGCTAGAAGGTTTACCCGGTTTGGGTAAAACCGTGTTAAGCAAATCGCTGGCAGCAATGTGTACACTTGATTTTAAACGTATTCAATTTACGCCGGATTTATTGCCTGCAGATATTACCGGTACACATATTTTACAAGAAGATCAAGCACGTCAAATGGTATTTATGCCCGGCCCGGTATTTAGTCATTTTTTATTAGCCGATGAAATTAACCGTGCATCGGCTAAAACACAATCAGCTTTACTTGAAGCAATGGGAGAACATACGGTTAGTTTAATGGGGAAAACGCATCAATTAGAACGCCCTTTTTTTGTTATTGCCACCCAAAATCCGATTGAAATGGAAGGTACTAACCCTCTTCCTGAAGCACAATTAGATCGTTTTGCTATTAAACTACAGGTACAAAGCAGTACAGAGGATGATTTATTACGTATCATTACTCAACAAAGCACCGATAGCTCCCATCCAATATCTGTTATGGATAGAACATTATTACTCGATCTGCAAAACGCTCTGCATAAGCATATTTATCAACCTAAAGCTGTTGCCATATTTATTGCCCGTCTAGTGAGTGCCAGTAATCCTCATGCTCCCCATCCAGCCAGTTATATTAAAGAGCATTTACTTTATGGTGCATCACCTCGTGCTGCAATTTGGCTCAGTGGGATTGCTAAAGCCCTGGCATTTTTAGATAAACGTACTGGTGTAGGCTTTGATGACGTTATTCAAGCCGTTCCTGCCGTATTAGGACATCGTTTAATTTTAAATTATATGGCCAAATTGGATAATATTAATATCTTTGATATATTACAACAACTTATTAAAGACACTGAGAATAGCGTTATTGATCTATAGATTATAACTGTGAGTCACTGATATTTATGCCCTTTATTATTTTATTGCTCAGTATATTATTACTAGCAAATCATTCCGTATCAGCAAATATTACTTTAAAACGTTATACCTTTGATGATACCTTGGATATTCGCTTAATTTATAATTACCCCTACAATAGCAGTCAAGCAGAACAAGGACATACTCTCGGGCTGATATTTATCAACCATGATATGTCTCCCCGTACGCTACAAGTTAGTATGAGCGATCCATTTACCCTACAGCGTACCGTACAGCTTGCTGCACAAAGCAATCAACGGCTATTTTTTTATTTCCCACATTTTAATTTTTACAGTGGAACGTTCACAGTTAGCGATCTTAGTCGTGGGCTAAATAAAGAATATGGCTACCGTATTAATAGTACCTACTACAGTAGCACACATAGCCAACAGTATTATCTTGCTCGTTATGAAAAGATCAACAGTCCCCTTAATATTGATTTCCCCTGGAAAGATGCTGGTTTGCTTGATGAGCAAAAAATACCTGATAATTGGAAAGGATTGATGGGTATCACCGCAATAGTTACCGAATCACAATATCTTGAACGCTTATTACAATCTCTTACCATACGAGAATGGATTACTATGGGAGGAATAATATTTGTTATCCCTACTACGCCTTTCTCACTATCAGTAGTTACTCAAAAACTTGCTTTTACACACCCAAAAACCCCCTTTGTATGGCAATCAGGATTAGGCTATGTGATAACGGTTCAACCCAGGCAAATAAAGCTGATAGATAAAAAATTTCTTACCTCATTAGGGATTAAAGCCCCTTATCTCACTTCTTCCCCCTATCCTGCTATCAAATCTCTGCGTAAAAATCTTGACCGAGATAGCAGCTCAAGGAAAAATAACTTATTTTTCTTTTTACTCCTGTTTGCACTCTTTGTTGGCCCTATAACATGGTATTTTTTAGTAAAAAGACATGCTCGCCCCTTTTTATACATTAGTATTGTGATAGGTACTTCCACAATATTGAGTGTTTCACTCATTGTATTAACCTTTTTAATTGAAGGTATTTCTGTTATCGGTAAATACACATCTGTACGCTTTATTGATTTTCACCAGGATGTTGAAATACAATTACAACAAGCGATTGTTTATGCACCTAGCCATTATAACACAGCAATATCCATTCCTTTTAAGCACCGCTTCATATTATTCCCTTATCAAAATCAATATAGTGATTTTAACAAACATTATACGATTAGCTATACCCCACTTAAACGCATATTACATAATATATTACCTATTCGACAAGAAAAATTGTTAGCCACCATAGGAATAGATAAAACACAAGGTAAATTATTATTTCAAACGACTGAACACGGATTACAAGTAGAAAACCATTATCCTGCCAAGATCAATACCTTGGAAGTATGGCATGATGGACATTATTATGCGTTTCAAGAAATCCCCTTTGGGGGCATCGCAAAAAGTAAAAAAGATCCAACAACATTCAAAAAAAACTTACTACAACACTATTTAAATACTCAGGCAAAACATTACCCCTTATCTAATATAACGGGTCAATCTTTACAACGGGCTATATCTACTCATCAACTAGGTACTCGGCATTTCTCTGCACAGATACAAACTATACAACAAACAGCATTTATATTTCCAAAAGGACATCGAGTACAATCCACACAACATCTGTTGATAGGTATTTATTAAAAAATGAGCATGTTATGATAAAAGTACAACATATCAATAAATACTTTGGCGAAGTCCATGCGCTTAATAATATCCATTTTCATGTACCTAAAGCCTCTATTTGTGGTTTTATAGGTCCTAATGGCGCAGGAAAAACAACCACGATGCGTATTCTTACTACTCTCGATAGTAGTGATAGTGGCGATGCCTGGATCAATGGTTATCATATTTTCCATGATGCTTATCAAGTACGTAGAGAAATTGGATATATGCCTGATTACTATGGTACTTATCCTGCTATTACGGTTGCTGAATATTTGGATTTTTTTGCCAGAGCCTATAAACTTAAAACTCCTTACCGACAACAACGTATTCAAAAAGTCAGTAATTTTACCGAATTAACCGGATTATTAAAAAGACCAGTAGAAGGTTTATCTAAAGGACAAAAACAACGCCTGAGTTTAACCCGTATACTACTCCCCAATCCAAGCGTATTACTTTTAGATGAACCGGCAGCCGGACTGGATCCCCGTGCCAGAATAGAATTACGAGAATTACTCAAATTATTAGTCAAAGAAGGTAAATCTATTTTTATCAGCTCACATATTTTAACTGAATTAGCAGACTTGATTGATCATGTTGTGATTATTCATCAAGGGGCTATTGCCTATTCAGGATTACTTAACCAGCTAAGTCTTAACCAGCATACTCAAGGACATGCTTACACCCTCGAAGTTGCAGATGAAAATACCCCTATTCGGCGTTTATTACTTGAGCATCCTGCGATACAAGAAGTGAGTGGCGATCAACAATTTATTCATTTTTATTTTGATACACAGCAATATCGCATTGAAGAATTAATTCAACATATCGTAGAAAAAGGCATTCCTTTATGTCAAATTTTTCGCCGAAAAGATCATTTAGAGGACATTTTTATGGCAGTCACCGACAAAAATGAGTAGCACATAATGTTGACACAAATTACTACCTGGTTAGATGATCGACTTAATCCCATTATGGTAAAGGAAGTTTATCAAGGCTATAGAGAAAAAACCTTTATCAGCGGTTTATCTACTATTTTGTTATTAGCATTACTTGGCTATCTGATTATTGCCTATTCTAATGATAGCTACATCAATAATGGCAAGGATTTTTTTAATTTTTTACTGGTATTAACAGGCTTAATTACCTTATTTAGTATTCCTTCTAGTTCAGCGAATCAATTACGCAATGAAATAAGTTCTAATACTCTCGATTTGATTACAATTACACATTTAAGTGCCTGGACAATAATTAGTGGACGATTTCAAGCAGCAGGCATTAAGGTGCTACTGCTTTTTGCTTATATAGGTCCTTTTGCGATAGCCTCCTTTTTATTGGGGGGCATTGGAGTTAGCACTATTTTATTTCGATTAATATTATTACTGCTGGCAGTGGCTTTATTTAGCTCATTTTTGTTATTATCCAATACTCTCAGTATTTTCGGACATCAATACACCTTACTCTCTCGAGGTATCCAAGGAGTCAGCACCATGCTGTTTGCTCCTATGGTTTTAATCGTATTAGTAAATGTACCAGACAATGTTTTCACATCGGTCAGTTTTGATACCGCAACGATATACTTTATACTCTATTATCTCTTTCTCATTTTAGTTATCTGTTTTTTTCATTTACGCCTTGCTGCGGATCTATTACAAGCAAAAGGAATACGTAGTTTTTATCGTAGTAAAATTACCTTGCTTATTGCCCTGATACTGTCTGTCATCGCTATTTTTGCAAGTAATGTCTTGTTATCTTCCTCATTGAGTTATCCGCTCACACATAATAATATCCGTAGTCTTATTATGTTAGCATTGTTGGTTTTTTACATTTTTAGTCTGTTTTGGAGTAGTTATGTTCCTCAACATCGATTAACCTTTTCCCCCATGACCCGTTATTTTTTCTCTGATGGCTATTTCCCTACCTTACGTTTCGTCTTTGTTAGTACCTGCACTGTGATACTAAGCAGTTATTTTTTGTCTCATAACAGCAATGATCTATGGGTAGGTGTCTTCTTTTTTAGTCAATTTTGCTTTTTCACTGGTATCGCTTATTTTTTACGAGCATTAGGTAGATCCCCCCATTCTGCGATTATTTATCAATTATGGCTACTGGGTTTATTTATTATAACGGTGATGATAAGCATTATTGTCTTTAGCTTTAACCACCATGCCAGTAAATTACCTAGTATCATACATGTCTTTATGCCCCTTAGCATTATTGACACCACTCGCTATATACTCCAGGCTCAAGTCTGGAATTTTATTCCTTTATTCCTCGGTTTAGCTTTTGCTTTTTTAGGTAAAGGAATTATTTATAACAAAAACAAGAAGAGAAAAAAATAACAAAAAGAATGTTACGCTATATTAGAATAATCAGGCTGAAGGAAGAAAGCTATGCCACAACATTACTTACAAGAAGATTTTCTTTATCATCGTAAAGGTCCTTGGCCACAACCTTCTCCTAGCCGTCCATTACAAATGGCTCCAGAAGTCTTACATTTACCTGTACAAGAAGTATGGGATTGGCATAAGCATGTAGGAATACGTTATTTTAGCAGTCTGTTGAGCTATTCACCTAAAGCATTACTATATGCCTGGCAACATCCGGTATTAGATAGTATTACTGATCAACAGTTTGTACAATTACTAACCACCTCCGTATACAGTCAATACCTTGATCCACATCTAGATCAGATTGATAAGCAACATTTTGCTAACTATCTCAATCAGTACCAAACAGATACCCTGTTTTATAAAATTGATTTAAGCCCAATGTGTTTTATGAATACCTCCCCAGGGTTTTATGTTGCGCCAACCATTACCTTATTAAGAAAAGATAAACAACAATTTAACTGTATTGCAATAAAAATAGGCGATTTAATCTTAACGCCTGAAAATAGTCATGCCTGGGAATTAAGTAAATATTTTGTCTTACAAGGTGCAGCATACCGTATCAATCTTATTACACACCCTTTACTACATCTTCCTTTTGATGCCATTAATGCCATCACCAAATCCTCTGTACCGCAAGGGCATCTACTATTTAAATTATTATATCCACATTTACGTTTAGCATTAGCTGTTAATCATTCAGTTATTGAATCCCCCTTTTCTATTATTGCCAACCATCCCTGGATGCCCTATTCCCCTTTTAGTGGTTCTGCAGAAGGCAGTTTACATTTATTGGGTGTTGGTTATAGTGGTATTAAGGGCAACAGCTCTTATCCTGCATACCGTTATGCTATACATCCAACTTTCCCTACATCCGATTATGGTCAATTTTTACAATCTTATTACCATGTCATCTATGAATTTGTTTCGCAGGTCATACTATCTATACCTGTGGGAGACAAGATTGTAAAACGTTGGGCAAATTATTGTAGTCATTGGATATCTGGTTTCCCTGATGGAGAGGCTATTTTTACAGAAAATACTTTCGCTGCAACACTTAGTAGCTATATTTGGAGTGTCAGTGTTGCCCATGCAACAGATCATCAAGCCTTTTATTCCATCCCCACTAACAGCGTTCCATTTCGGCTACGTCTTCCTCCTCCTAACAGCCATCATATTGATGCCTATGATATTCGAGATTTGACACACAAAGTAGATTTTTTTAAATCTAAAATGGCATTCCAATTATTTTATAAACCTTATAGTGTACAACGCCTTATTGACGTAGACTATCAGTTTCAACAACCACATTTAATTGCTTTACAACAAGCATTTATATACCATTTACGCATGACGGATGCACAATCTAATCCCCGTTATATTGCATTAGAAAGTATTGCCAGCAGTATTCAATATTAAACAACACTGCATTCTATAACAGAAAAAGCAGTAGAAGAAGTTGCGATTTTTAACTAAAAACCGTACATTGTAGCACTCTTAGAATAATAATCAGGAAAAAATGACCGTATGACTCAAGATGAAATGAAAAAAGCCGTTGCACAAGAAGCCATCCAACACGTAGAAATAGATACGATTATTGGTGTAGGTACTGGCTCTACTGCAAATTTTTTTATTGATGAATTAGCAAAAATTAAACATCAAATTAAAGGAACGGTAGCAAGCTCTGTGGCTTCAGCCGACAGATTAAAAGGACATGGTATTGACGTTTTTGAGCTCAATAGTGTTGATGAAATATCCATCTATATTGATGGGGCTGATGAAACCAACGCTTATTTACATTTAGTGAAAGGGGGAGGTGGTGCGCTCACTCGTGAAAAAATTGTTGCTGCTGCATCTAAAAAGTTTGTCTGTATTGTTGATGAGAGTAAATTAGTTGATTATTTAGGTCAATTCCCTCTTCCTGTAGAAGTTATCCCTATGGCAAGAGGATATGTAGCACGGGAGATTGTAAAATTAGGCGGTGAACCTGTTCTACGAGAAGGATTTACTACCGATAATGGCAATATTATTTTAGATATTCACGGTATGGAAATTATGGAAGCGGTCAAACTTGAGAAACAATTAAACCATATTACTGGAGTGGTAACCAACGGTTTATTTGCTATGCGTCCTGCAGATGTATTGTTAGTGGGTAAACCTGACGGTGTAGATACAGTATATAGCAAATAATAGTAAGCTCGGGCGGAATATATTCCGTCCGTACTGTGCTATTTTTTTTTGCCATGATAACGCTGTCTTTTTTTGCGCCACCAAATCATAAATCCGCTTCCTGCAAGCAGTAAAAAAATACCTGCACTAATATCAATAATCCATACTCCAGCAGTTCCCCAGAAGCGTCCTGTATGTAGATCCAGTAATACCCGTTCCCAAGACAGCTCTTGAGCAAAAAATTGTTGCCTAATTTGATGTTGTAGGGATGTAGGTAAGGTAATAGTCGCTGTATTGCTAAGCGTTGCTATGGGGGCTTGTCTTTCCCAACTGATAAAATCATCTTTACTAATAAATTGACTATTTTGTGTTACTAATATCGGATAATCCCGTATTGTAATACCGATTATATTAGCAGGTAAGCCACTATTTTTGGACAACTTTTCTATTAAGTTTCCTTCCTTATCCAGCAAATAGAGCTGATCTTTTTCTACAATTAACCACATATCCTGATACCATGCCACCCCCTTTATTTCTGTAACACTAACAGGAAAGCGTTGAGCATCTAAAAAAACAGCTTCCCCCACTTGGCTAATATAATGATTTCGTACTTTAAAATAGTGCTGTTTTTCAGGTAATCGTATACCATACCAAGAATATAACAGTGAATTTTTAACGAATGTCGTATCGAGTTGAAAGTTTTTGGTATGATTAAGTAATAAACCTGTAATAGTTAAAAAGACCACTATTACAGCAACAGACAAGCCCAAACGCCTATGCCACTGAAATAATATAAAAAGATGCCCTTTTCTTTTTTTATGTTTACGGTGATGTCGAGTCATTCATGCTCTCTAAGCTGTTGATCCAAAAACAATGCTAATTTAGCTAATTTAGTTACTGCCCGTACCGACAATGTTGCACCGGATATACCATCAATAGGCTTACTTAATTGTAAGTCAGGTTGTAATTGTGCTTGATAAAATTGCTGAGTAAAGAAGCGATGACGAATTTCCCACCCCCTGGACTCTCTAAAGACTAATATTGTTATCTTATCTATTTGGCTATTTTTTACCACTATCCCTACCGTGATCATTTTTTCTTTGCCAATTTCTTCTAATATCCATGCTGTTTTTTTACCATCATCCCAATAACGAATACGTAAACTTTCGTAAAGATGCCCCAGAATTTTCTTGATCGAAGGTTTTAGGCTTTTTGTTTGCCATAATACCTTCGCTTTAGGAATATGAGAGGAAAAAGTTTGTTTTAAAAAATCCTCATTCGACAGGTACACTGAACTGGAAAAAACCAGATCAGTGTAAAGTAAAGATAACAGTAATAATACTACACGCATAAAACTAAAATTGATAACCAATCCCTAAATTAAAGCCGTCCAATTCACTTTTCCCATCAGGCGTTGACTGATCTTGCCAGTCCATTTTAACCACTACATCTTCATGCGGCCAATAGTTCACACCATAATTATATTGTTGATATTCACTATCCAAAGAATTACCCGCCTGATTATCCCACTGATTATAACGTATAAAGACACCCCATTGTGAAGCAATTTTTACAGCCGGCTCAATATAAAACCCTTTTTGTACATCTGCACCCACCGATTCAGGTCCTGATCCATCTAAATTCCAATGAGCATAAAGGGCTTTTAAAGCAAAAGGACCTTTTTGAAGATCAACATGCGCTTCCCATAACCAGGCAGAACCACCATTTTCACTGGCAATACTTTGAGTAATGTCTGTTTGATATTGGCCTGTAATAGCTAATTCCAAACCAGGAACACCTGTCCATTTAATACGTCCTGTATAGGCCAAATCACTGGCATCGGCTTCACTTACCTTTTGACGACCTTTACGAATAGCATAGTTTTTTGCCGCAGAGACCTTTAACCCTGAATGCGCATACATAGCATAACTTAACCCTATATCAGTATTACCATGTATCCCTGCTCCAGCTTCCCACCATGTTGAAGGAAGAATATTTTTTTCCACCGGATTACGTTCTACACCATAAAAGCTAGGTGGCTCATGGGTTTCATTAATAATACCGACAGGAACAAGAAACAATCCACCTTGTGCCGTTAAACCATCGCTAATATCAAAATCAATATAAGCCTGTTCTAATTCCACCCCTCCAGCTTCATCTCCTGCCGAGATAACATGCTCTACTTCCAACTCAGAAACAAAACGAATACTTTCAGTAAAATCATGTGAAAAGAATAAAACAAAACGATGAAAATCTATTTCATCTTTATCGCTACCTCCTGCTGTTTTATTATCTAAATTATTATAATGTAATTCACCATAACCACCAAAATGCGATTTACCACTGCCTTGATGTGTGCTTCCTTCTTCTTTTATATTCGCTTCTACCATCTCACCTGTCGCTTCAATTTTTTCTTCATTAACCTTTGCTTTTGCTTTTAATGCCTGAATTTCCGCTTGTTGCTGTTGGATAATTTTCCACATTTCTTGTACTGATGGCATTGCCTCATCCCCTGCCATAGCAAAAGATGATGATAGAAGTAATACAAAACACATTGACTTTTTATACATGCTAAGATAACCTTTTTAAAAATACAAACATAACAATAAACTAAATGATAACGATTATCATTATACACTATAAAGAAATAAAAAAACAATATATCATAGACCAAAATACTGCTAAAACCTCTGGTTCTAGCAAATATAAGCGGTTATTTACATACGGTATGGATATTACCATAATAAACAAGAGGAAAATGTAACTGTTGACACACTTGTTGGAATGTCTGTTGCTGCGTTGTCGTATTATTACTCGATAGATACCAACTACTAAAAAATTCCATAAGTAGATCACTATCTTTTGTAGCAACCCGTACTAACTGATAATCATCGTCAAGTTTTGCCGCTTTTACTAAGGCAGCAATACTTTGTTCACGATTAAACGTACCATCAATTAAACCATAATCTTGTGCTTGCTGATTAGAAAATATTTGCGCCCCTAATGTATTAATAATCAAATCCTGATTAATTCCTCTATTTTTTGCAATATGATTAACAAAATTTTGATATTCTTGATCGATACCTTGTTGCAAATTATTTAGTTCTCTTTCACTCGGTTGACGAAAAGGGTTCCCCAAATCTTTACCAAATCCAGCAGTAATACTATATTGTTCAATACCTTCTGTTGTAGTAACACCTCCTGTAAAAATCCCTTCATTCAAGGCAGTAGGATGTTTGTAATATTTAATCATAGGTCCTAACACACCAATACTACCTATCATACTGCCATAATCAGCATAAATTTTATCTGCTCCTGCCATTGCCATCATACCACCTGACGCAGATAAGCCTTCCACATACGCATAGACAGGTTGTTGGGTTTGTTTTTGGTAATACTTTATACCCTCATAAATCGCCATAGAACCAAAGATCGTCCCCCCTGGTGTTTGAAATTGTAATAAAACACCTTTAATGGCTTTATTTTTAGCGACTTTTTTTAAAATATCTTTAATGGCATAACCATAAGTTATTCCACTTTGCAAAAAATGTAACGCTAACTCACTTTCGTTTGTACTGCCTAAAATTATGCCTTCTATAGGTAAAAGTAATAATTTCTTATCACTGTGTTTATCTCCTGAAACAAACTGAAAATCCAGCTTGTCTTTTTCAATCACTTGCTGAAATTTCCCTTCATTTTGTAAACTTTCTACTAATCCTCCTAATATCACTCCAAACAATAACAGGATTAAAAAGAAGGCAACAATCAGACTAAAAATATTAACAATAATCTGTTTTATAGTTTGCAAAGAATACAATACAATGGTTTTCATCCAAGATACTCATTTTTTAAGTTAACATAATGTTGTGCCGAATAGGCAAACCAGGCTAATTCTTTCGCATTGAGTCTACGTACTTTTTTAGCGGGATTACCTAACCATAAATATCCCCCTTCTAGTTGTTTGCCCGGCGATACTAGGCTCCCTGCACCTAATAATACTTGATCAGCTAATACTGCCCCATCTAAAATAGTAGAAGACATTCCAATTAAGCATTGATTACCTATACAACAGCCATGTAATACGACATTATGTCCAACCGTTACTTGTTCCCCTATAGTTAAAGCAAAACCTTCTGGATGTTCACTATAGGCATGAGTAACATGTAAAACAGAACCGTCTTGAATATTACTTTGTTGCCCGATATGAATCATATTGACATCACCTCGTATTACCGCCATAGGCCATACTGATACATCCTCTGCACAGCTTACCTTACCAATAAGCTGTGCAGAAGGATCAATATAAACGCCTTTTGCCAGAGTAGGGGTTGTCCCTAAATATCCACGTGTAGTCATAAAAACTCCCTTACTTAGCGCATCGTTACTAATTCTTCCGCACTGCTTGGATGAATGGCAACCGTTTTATCAAAATCTTTTTTAGTTGCCCCCATTTTTATCGCTACAGCAAAACCCTGTAACATTTCATCGGCACCTGGGCCGATAATATGACAACCGACTACTTTTTCTTGTGCCCCCACAACAATTAATTTCATTGCTGTCATCACTTTATGTTGAGTAAAAGCATGACTCATTGGAGTAAAACGAGATTGATAAATTTTAACACCACTACCATGTTTTTCTCTTGCTTCATGCTCACTCAAACCCACTGTTGCAATAGGTGGATGACTAAATACCACACTGGGGATATTACTATACTGAAGATGACATTGTGATTGATGATTAAATAATCGATCAGCTAAACGCCGAGCAGATGCAATCGCTACCGGTGTTAATGCCACCTTTCCGGTAACATCTCCTAAGGCATAAATATTCGATACATTGGTATTTTCATATTTATCCACTTTAATAGTATTATCTGGATTAAGGGCAATACCAGCTTTATCTAATGCTAAATGTTCTATATTGGGTTTACGCCCAATCGCCCAAATTAAACAATCTACATCCTCAATACAATGTCCATTTTGAGTATGTAACGTTAGCGTATCATTATCTTCTTTAGAAATACTGGCAATTTCCGTTCGTGACAGGATATTCACCCCATCTTCTAACATCGATTCCATTAAACTTTCTCGTAGCATAGCATCAAAATTGCCTAAAAAATGCTCTTTACGCAACAACATCGTTACATCACTACCCAGACAATTAAGTAAACCTGCTAGTTCTACTGCAATATATCCTGATCCTACCACAGCAACACGCATAGGTTGTTGTGCCAAAGCAAAAAAACCATCAGATGTAATACCTAATTCTGCCCCTGTGATATCGGGAATATCAGGGTATCCTCCTGGAGTAATAACAATATGATCAGAGGTATATAATTTTCCCTCTACATTAAGGGTTTTTGCATCATGGAACGCTGCATGTCCTGCAATAAAATCAATATTTGAATCACTCAGATACGTTTCATACCAATTATTAATGCCGGTAATATAATTTTCCCGTTTAGTTACCAATGTATGCCAATCAAAACCTTTATATTCCACATCAAAGCCATAATCTTTCGCATCCTGCACAGCATGATACAATGTTGCAGCATTCCACATGATTTTTTTCGGTACACACCCTACATTAACGCAAGTTCCCCCTAATTTTCCACTTTCAATTACAGCACATTTTTTACCATACATCGCTGCACGTTCTGCAACAGATAAACCACCACTTCCCGCACCTATCGCAATTAAATCATAATGTTGAGTCATATTATTTGCCATTTATTTCGATCATTTACTATCAGCAAGTAAAAATAAGGTATTATTGTATAACAAAATGTATCATAACAAAATCCCAAGCACATTGAGTTCTTCTACATCATCGATATTGACTATTATGAGCTACACCTTAGAAAAAAATAAAATATGGAAAACAGAACGATACCTCTTCCTTGGCATTATCTGTTTTGCTCTTTTTGGTCTGTATTTTTTTAACGCTTTTTTTCCTTTTCTTAGTCTGGGATTAGGTATTTTTATTATTTGGCATTACTACCAACTGTATTTATTGAGTGCTATGATTTTATCAGGAAAAAAAATTAAACCACCTACTTGGGGTATCTGGGCGATACTTTTACAACGTTTAGATCACCTACAACAACGTTGGCAGCAATATCGTAAATCAAAACGCCGTATTTATACTTGTTTTCAACAAACCATGCGTATATTTCCCGATGCCTTACTCATTATTGATGAACATTGGCATATTATCTGGCACAATCCTGCTTTGGAAAAATTATTAGGATTACACTGGAATAATAAGGATAAATATCTCCCTGATCTAATCCCTCACCCTGTATTGAAAGAATATATAGATAAACACCATTTTGAAACGCCATTAATATTAGAATCACCAACCGATCATAGTCATATTTTATCTTTGCAATTTAGTCCTTTTTTTAACAATAGCTTGCATTTATTACTTATTATCCGTGATATTACGTCCACTTATCGTTTAGATCAAACCCGTAAAGACTTTATTGCTAATGTTAGCCATGAGTTAAAAACCCCCTTAACCGTATTACATGGCTTTCTTGAACCTATGCAACAGGCAGTCGATGAAATCCCCCCTCATTGGCTAGATACCATTACGTTAATGTATCAACAAACACAACGGATGAATGACATCGTACACGATCTTTTGCTACTTTCCAGCTTAGAAGCAACACAGATTTCTCCACCGCACTTATTAGATATGCCACAATTATTGCAAGCATGTATTGCAGAAGCACAACTACTTGCTGATACTAAACAACACCCTATACATACGAGCATTGATAACAATTTATACCTACAAGCAGAAAAAAAAGCATTGCGATATTTAATTCTTAATTTACTCTACAATGCTATTAAACATACTTTACCTGGATGTGATATTTATATTCATTGGTATTATAAAAATGGACAGGCTTATTTAGATGTAAAAGATACAGGTGAAGGTATTGCTGCCTGCCATATTTCTCGCCTTACTGAGCGTTTTTATCGTGTTGAAAATTCCCGTTCTCGGGATAAAGGCGGTACTGGTTTAGGATTAGCTATTGTCAAACATATCTTATTACAATATCAGGCTCAGTTACATATTAGTAGTCAGATAGGGCGTGGTAGTACATTTAGCTGTGAATTTCCAGGCTCTATGGTACAACAGCGTCGTGAATTTTTATCGATGACTCATCAATAAACGTGCTCAAATCCTCTTACTAAATATAAGGTTATAGCCATATTCATTAAACAATTTTGTTGATTAAAGAGCAATATTATATAATGGGAGGCTTGTAATCTATTAATTAACATTAGGCAACAGGCAAATATGCTATCTAAGGGAATTATCTGAACAATGAACTATTTAATCCATTTCAGTGAAGCTGTCACTCCTACTTCTCATCCTAAATATCAAGCATACACATTAAAACAGCTACGTAAAATTCCTCAATTAAAAGATTTTACTGAAGAGCAACTATTTGCAATGGAAGTGGTTGCACACGTACTGCCTTTTCGTACAAATAACTATGTTATTGAAGAACTAATTAATTGGGACAACGTCCCTGATGATCCTATTTTTATTCTTACTTTTCCTCAAAAAGACATGTTAACCCCTAGCCATTTCAAACAAATGGCAGAGGCTATACGTACTCAAGATAAGACACATATTAAAATGACTGCGAATGCTATTCGTACGCAACTTAATCCCCATCCTGCTGGGCAAATGGAACATAATTTACCTCAAATTGAGGGTAAACCCCTCTCGGGTATGCAACACAAGTATGAACAAACCGTATTATTTTTTCCTAGTCAAGGACAAACCTGTCATGCCTATTGTTCCTTTTGTTTTCGCTGGCCACAATTTGTAGGTATGAATGAACTTAAAATTGCTATGAAGGAAGTGGATTTATTAATAAAATATTTACAAAAGAATCCACAAATTACCGATGTTATCTTTACCGGTGGTGATCCTTTAATTATGAAAACAGCAAGTTTAGCCGCTTATATTGATGCCTTATTAGATGCTGATTTACCGCATTTACAAAATATCCGTATTGGAACAAAAGCACTTGCTTATTGGCCTTATCGTTTTCTCACAGATAACGATGCCAAAGAGTTATTACAGCTATTTAAACGTGTTAATCAAGCAGGAAAACATCTTGCTTTTATGGCGCATTTTAATCATCCAATAGAATTAGAAACTAAAGCAGTACAACAGGCTATTCAACAAGTCCTACGTACTGGCGCACAAATTCGTACTCAATCTCCAGTATTAAGTCATATTAATGACGATGCAGATATTTGGGCTAAAATGTGGAAAAAACAAGTGAATTTAGGTTGTATTCCTTATTATTTTTTCCTTGTCAGAGATACCGGCGCACAACATTATTTTGGCGTTAATCTTGCCAAAGCCTGGGAAATATTTCAAGGTGCTTATCAACAAGTAGGCGGTATTGCCCGCACTGTTAGAGGCCCTAGTATGTCTGCAAGCCCTGGTAAAGTACAAGTGCTAGGTGTGCAAGAAGTGCAAGGAGAAAAAGTTTTTGTATTACAATTTTTACAAGGTCGTCAATCCGATTGGGTGTTACGTCCCTTTTTTGCTCACTACGATGAACAAGCAGCATGGTTAGATGATTTAAAACCTGCATTTAATGCACAACACTTTTTCTTTGAATATTAAGTATTCAATACAATTATTCTTTTGATAGTAGTTTAATAGTATAATATACTATATTTTATGAATCTTAAAGATTATGCAAAACGGCATGGGATTAAATATAGAGCTGCCTGGAATCGTTATAAAGCTGGTAAAATCCCTAATGCTTTTAAAGATGAATTTGGCAATATCTATATAAAAGAAATTAAAGAAGAAAAACCGGATAGTGTTGCTATTTATTGTAGAGTATCTTCTTCACAAAA
>JALWRI010000097.1:0-16984 GCA_026994225.1 Gammaproteobacteria bacterium
AAAGGCGCCCAAGACAAACAATAAAATTTAGCTTGTCAAGGAAAATACAAATTTCACCCCCATTTCGACTTAAAACCCCTCGAGCTCATCGGGGGAGGGTTTTTGGCCTAAATTTAAAAAAAAAATCGAAAATTTGGGCTGCATAATAATAATATATTTATATATTATTTTATTATTATAGGGGCGATTTTCTGTGGATAAGTGCTTTTTTCTCTTTAAAATCAATAACTTAGCCTGTGGATAAACCTGTGGATAAAATGTGGATAACTTTGCATTTTTTTTTATCCACAGAGTTATACATAGGTTATCCACAGGTTTATCCACAGGCTAGGAGGCCTATTTTGTACGATTTTTGTTTACTTTCTTCTGTTTTACATTTATAATGTCTACGCTAGTTTCTCTGTCTAATATTTAAGTGTATATTATATATTTTTCTCTTAAAAATAACAATTATTTTTTTAGAAAAAATTTAATATTATTAAAAATCAATTAGTTATTTAGTTATTAATGGTTTTGTTTCTATAGTGAAGTGATTAAACTATGTCAGAAGAAAGTATTTGGCAATTTTGTTTAGATGTTCTAGAACAAGAATTACCAGAACAACAATTTAATACCTGGATAAAACCGTTGCAATTTATCGAAGAAAAGCGGAGAATTATGTTACTATCGCCAAACCGATTTATTGATGATTGGGTACGATCTAATTTCTTTAAAAAGATAAAAATGTTGGCAAAATCCAGAAAAAAAACGATAGTAGTTTCTTTGCAAGTAGGAAATTTGGAAGAAGTAAAGCGGCAATTAGAGGAGAAAAAATTATCAAAATTAAAGGTCAATGTACCACAGATTACAAATAATACCCCCCCTCCGGCTGTCCCTAAAGGAGCATTTAATTTTAATGAAACGCTAGATAAAAAATTAACTTTTGATAATTTTGTAGAAGGAAAATGTAATATTTTAGCAAGAGATGCATCGCTACAAGTTGTAAATAATATCGGAGGTTCGTATAATCCTTTTTTAATTTATGGTGATAGCAGCACAGGAAAAACACACTTGATGCATGCTATTGGAAATAAAATTTTAAAAAACAACCCAGAGGCTAGAATTTTATATTTAACTTCAGAACGTTTTGTTCAGGAGATGATTAGTGCTTTTCAAGATAAGTCAATTGATAAATTTAAAAAATATTATCGTTCGGCAAATTTATTATTAATTGATGATATACAATTTTTTGCGGGAAAACCCCGTTCACAAGAGGAATTTTTCCATACATTTAATACCCTGTTGGAAGAACAACAGCAAATTGTTATGACTTGTGATCGTTATCCTAAAGAAATTAATGGCATTGAAGAACGGTTATTATCTCGTTTTAGTTGGGGGTTAGATGTTGCTGTGAAAGTACCAGATTTAGATACTAGAGTTATGATTTTAATGACAAAAGCAAAAGAAGTAAATATGGATTTATCTCAAGAAGTGGCCTTATTTATTGCAAAATTAATTACAACAAGTATTCGAGATTTAGAAGGTGCATTGCGTAAAGTTATTGCGCATAGTCGATTTACTAAAACAGATATTTCAGTAGATTTTGTTAAAACAGTCTTACAAGATTTAGTAACATTACAAGGTCGTTCAGTTTCTATTGTTAATATTCAAAAAATAGTAGCGGATTATTATAATATTAAATTATCAGAATTATTATCTAAAAAAAGACAAAGGGCTATTAGTCGTCCCCGTCAGATGGCGATGTTTTTAGCTAAAGAATTAACAAATGAAAGTTTACCTATTATTGGTAAAGAATTTTCTGGGCGAGATCATACAACTGTTTTACATGCTTGTAAAAAAATAGAGGAGTTAAAAATTACCAATGATCAAATTTTGGAAGATTATAAATATTTGAAAAAAGTTCTTGTTTCTGGACGTTTAAGAGCTTAATTAATTTTTAATTAAATGTATATATTTTAGTGCATTAGATATGATTTATTTTTGGTTTTTATTGTGATGAAATTTTCTATTAATAAAGATTTAATTTTACAACCTTTACAATCAGTAAATGGTATTATTGATAAAAAATTTACTCAACAAATTTTATCACATATTTTAGTAAAATTAGATGGTGAAACTATTTCTTTTTCAGCGACAGATAAGGAAATTAGTATAACTGTTTCAGTACCTTATCCTTCTAATTTTAAAGGAATATTTACTGTTTCAGGACAAAAATTATTGGATATTTGTCGTGGATTTCCAGACAATACATATTTAAATATTAGTTTAAATAATGATAAAAATAAATTGCTTTTAAGTTCAGGAAAAAGTCGTTTTACTTTGGCAACATTACCACATGAAGATTACCCAAATGTAGATAATTTTTTATCAAAAAGTGTATCAATAATATTGATGCAAAAGTATTTACAATTTCTACTTAATAAAACTTATTTCGCTATGTCTGCTCAAGACGTTCGTTATTATTTAAATGGTTTATTTGTAGAATTTCATAAAGATAAATTACTGGCAATATCTAGTGATGGACATAGATTAGCTTTTGCAGAACTAGAATTAGAAGACACTTTTATAGAAAAAGAAGATCAAAATAATAGAGAAACTAATTTGCCTTTTACAACATCATCTGCTATAATACCGAGGAAGGCTATTTTGGAGTTGTTGCGTTTATTAAATGATAATGATAATCAATTAAAAATTTATATTTCAGATAGGCAAG
The DNA here is from genome assembly GCA_026994225.1 of Gammaproteobacteria bacterium. GTDB lineage: Bacteria > Pseudomonadota > Gammaproteobacteria > GRL18 > GRL18 > JALWRI01. The sequence goes on from JALWRI010000097.1 coordinate 2,714, forward strand.
TACAATTCAAATTTTCTAATATTGTTTTTACGTCTAATATCATCGATGGAAAATACCCTAATTATAATAGGGTAATTCCTTATGAGACAGATAAAGAAGTCATCATTTGTCGAGATATTTTACGGCAAAGTTTATTAAGAGCGTCTATTTTATCACATGATAAATTTAGATCGGCTCGTTTCGAATTATCATTAAATAAATTAAAAATTATAGTACACAATCCAGAACAAGAAGAAGCAACAGAAGAATTAGATGTAGTGTATTCTGGAGCAAATATTGAAATAGGGTTTAATATAGCATATATTTTAGATGCATTATCAGCATTATCTACTGATAATGTAATGCTATTATTATCTACCCCTGACTCAAGTTGTTTATTAGTTAATTATGTAGAACAGGGCGAAAGGTTATGTATTGATGATGGTAAACCTTATGAATGCAAATATGTTATTATGCCTATGAGAATTTAATATTATATTTTACTATAGATACAGTATAAAATTGTAATATAACTGTATTATTAGGTAATAATATTAATGGCAATTATTCATCATATTAGTATAAAAAATCTAAGAAATATTTTAACTTTCTCGATTTCTTTTACCTCTCCTATTGTCATTATTTCAGGTAATAATGGCTCAGGAAAGACGACATTTTTAGAAGCTATTTATTTTCTCTGTCACGAGCAAAATCTTTTCGTACATCACATATTACATCACTCATCACGCATAAAAAAAGTATATAGATACAGTATATTCTTTTCAAATTATAGGGAAGTTCACCACCGAAAAAGAATTAGTTTGTAATAATATAGAAATAAAAGAATATATGGATAAAATAATTGGTATAAAAAGAAAATTAAATGCTAAAGCTATTGTAAGAATGAATAGTAAAAATATACAGGTTACATCTGAATTAAGTATGTATTTCTCCGTTATGTTAATTACACCAGAAAGCTATAAGTTAATAGATTCCTACCCCTCTATTTTTCGTAGAAAATTATTAGATTGGGGTGTGTTTCACGTGAATTAAATATTGACTTTTGGAAAAAAATATAAAAGTGCTTTAACACAAATAAATAGTGCTTTAAAATTAAAATGGAATAAACAGGATATTAAAATATGGAATAAAGATTTAGTGTTTTATGGAGAACAAATACACGCTATAAGAAAAAATATATTGATGCTATTAACCATATTTTCAATAAGGAATATAAAAATATTGGGAAGATTGTTATAGAATATAAAGCAGGATGGAATACAGATAAATCGTTAGCTGATCTATTAGATGAAAATATTAATAACGATATAAATAAAGGTAAGGTATTTAATGCAAGGGAGGGAGTATTTATCAAGAGGACAAAAAAAGCTATTTATTTTATCTCTAATGTTTTCACAGTTAAAATACGCATCATTAAATAATAATACTATTACTTTATTACTTTATGATGTATTGTTAGAATTAGATAAAAGCAGTCAAATAAAATGTATCAATGAGATGATAAAAAAATAACATCATTACAAGTATTTTTACATTATTAAATATAGAGGAAAATAATTATATATTAAATAACTTATCTTTTTAATCTATTAATTTAGATGAGTTATCTTTTTGAACAAAAGATGCAAAAAGGTAATTGTCAATAATAACAGAAAAAATGTTATAATATAACGTTGCCGTAAAAAAATGTAATGGAGTCTAGATTATAATGACAAATCAATATGATTCATCAAATATAAAGGTATTAAAAGGATTAGATGCTGTTAGAAAAAGACCTGGGATGTATATTGGAGATACAGATGATGGAACAGGCTTACATCATATGGTTTTCGAAGTAGTCGATAATTCTATTGATGAGGCATTAGCTGGATATTGTAATAAGATTAAAGTTACCCTCTATGAAGATAATAGTGTTTTAGTGATAGATAATGGTCGAGGTATTCCTGTTGATATGCATGAAGAAGGTCAGTCAGCGGCAGAAGTAATTATGACTGTTTTACATGCAGGTGCAAAGTTTGATGATAATTCATATAAAGTTTCAGGTGGATTACATGGGGTAGGGGTTTCTGTGGTAAATGCTCTTTCTGAAGAATTAGTTTTAACCGTATATAAAAATTCCAAAATATACGAACAAAAATATTTATTAGGGACACCCGTAGCGCCAATAGAAATTATAGGTGAAACAGATAAACAGGGTACACAAATTTATTTTAAACCGAGTAAAAGTATATTTACTGATACAGTCTATCATTATGATATTTTAGCAAAAAGATTACGGGAGCTAAGTTTTTTAAATTCAGGTATTCGCATTGAGTTAGAAGATAAACGAGATGGAAAAACAGATGTATTCGAATATATTGGTGGGATACAAGCCTTTGTAGAACATCTAAATAGAAATAAAAATGCATTACATAAAAAAGTTATCTATTTTACGCAAGAAAAAGAAAATATTTTAGTTGAGGCCTCTTTGCAGTGGAATGATTCATATCAGGAAAATATTTTTTGTTATACCAATAATATACCTCAAAAAGATGGGGGTACACATTTGTCTGGATTTAAATCCGCATTAACACGTACCATGAATCAATATATAGACAAGGAAAATTTAACTAAAAAAGAAAAATCATCTTTAACAGGAGATGATTGTAGAGAGGGTTTGACAGCCATTATTTCAGTTAAAGTACCTGATCCAAAATTTTCTTCTCAAACTAAAGATAAGTTAGTTTCTTCTGAAGTGAAAGCAATAGTTGAAAATGCAATCAATGAAAAAGTACAAGAGTTTCTTATTGAAAATCCTACTGAAGCAAAAAATATTGCATTAAAAATTATTGATGCTGCAAGAGCACGGGATGCAGCAAGAAAAGCACGTGAAATGACACGTAGAAAAGGGGCATTAGATATTGCAGGTCTGCCAGGAAAATTAGCAGACTGTCAAGAAAAAGATCCCGCTTTGTCTGAACTTTTTTTGGTAGAGGGGGATTCGGCAGGAGGATCAGCTAAACAAGGTAGAGATAGAAAAACGCAAGCTATTTTACCATTAAAAGGGAAAATCTTGAATGTTGAAAAATCTCGGTTTGATAAGATGCTTTCTTCTGTTGAAGTTGGTACCTTAATTACAGCATTAGGATGTGGTATTGGGAAAGATGAATTTAATATAGAAAAGTTACGTTACCATCGTATTATTATTATGACTGATGCGGATGTAGATGGTTCGCATATTAGGACATTATTATTGACCTTTTTTTATAGGCAAATGCCAGAATTAATTGAACAGGGATATATCTATATTGCACAACCCCCTCTTTATAAAATTAAAAAGGGAAAGCAACAAAAATATGTAAAAGACGATATAGAGCTAAATGATTATTTATTACAATTAGCATTGGATAATGCTCAATTACTTCCCGATGATAATGTGCCTGTTATCACAGGTATAGCATTAGAATCATTAGCAAAAGATTATATTGCTGCTAATACTATTATTTATAGATTAGCTCCTGTTTATAATTATACATTTTTGGAGGCATTATTAAATATTGATCATTTATTATTACCTGCATTAAGTATTAATGATTATACAGAAAAGAATCTAACGACTTTTATTGAAACAGTAGAAAGCTATCTAAATAACAAAGAATTAAGTAATCAGAGCTTAGAGTATATATTAAAACTGGATATAAATAATAAATGTATTGACTTAACTGAAATACGGCATGGTGTAGGATACAGCTATACTATTAAATATGAATTTTTTACTTCCGTAGAATATAAAACATTATTTCAATTATCAGAGAAACTTTTGGGTTTATTAGGTGATAATGCAAAGGTCATCAAAGGGGAGAAAGAAAAAGAGATTAGCCAATTTTCAGATGCTTTAGATTGGTTAATGAAAGAAGTAAAAAGAGGACAACATATTCAGCGTTATAAAGGTCTAGGTGAAATGAATCCCGATCAATTATGGGAGACTACATTGGATGCAGAAAATAGACGTTTATTAAAAGTAAGAATAGAAGATGCTATTGCAGCAGATGATATTTTTACTACTTTGATGGGAGATCAAGTAGAACCAAGAAGACTATTTATTGAAAATAATGCACTATCTGTAAGTAACCTGGATATATAATTAGACTAGACATTTAGATATAGGATATTTTTTTACTCAATCAACGATAGCTATGTTATTTTGTTGATTGAGTTTTTGCCATCTATATAAATCTAATTGAGTCATTTCATTGAGTAATTTTGGCTTATCTATTCCAAATCCTTGTACATAATCAATCCCTACTGTTTGTAAAAATTCTAATATTTGATTGTTTTCTACATATTCTGCAATAGATTTTTTACCCATGAAATTACCTATTTCATGGATAGATTTTACCATTGCCTGATCAGATAAATTATCTGCAATATCTTTAATAAAGCATCCATCTATTTTAAGAAAATCAACAGGTAAATTTTTTAAATAGGAGTAGGAAGATAAACCTGTACCAAAATCATCAAGTGAAAACATACAGCCAAATTGTTTTATTTCTTGAATAAAAAAGATAGCATTAGATAAATGAGCAATAGCAGCTGTTTCAGTAATTTCAAAACAAATATAATGAGGGTCAACAGTCAGTGTAGAAAGTTGCTCTAATAAAAAGTTTAAAAAGCTGCTACGACTTACAGAATGTGCCGAAAGATTAATAGATACACCTCCCATTTGTTTTAATAACTGAGGATTTTTCTTTATCCACTGAAAACAGGTTTGTACTACCCATTTATCAATATCCGACATTCGTTGATACAGTTCCGCTGCTTCAATGAAATTAACAGGGGATACAGGATTACCTTCACTATCTTTAACGACTAATAATATTTCATAATGAGATAATGCTCCTTCATATAATGGATGGATACGCTGACAACGTAAGTCTAGCTGTTTATTATTTAACATATCATCAATACGACTTGCCCATTCAATAATTTCAAGTTTATGTAGTCGTGATAAATCATTATCATCTGAGAAATGTATAGCATTTCCTCCTAATTCTTTAGCAGTATTACATGCACCATTTGCCATTTGGAATAAAGTATTTACTTCATCTTCTAATGTCACAGCAATAACACCAATACTAAGCGTTATAGTAAAATGTTTTTTATTACAAGAAAATTGGTAATCATTAACTTTTTTACGTAATATTTCTAGTAATTTCATACTATTACTGGTGGTTGCATTAGTAAAGAGGATACCAAATTCATCATTACCAAGACGAGAAATTAATACGCTATTATCTGAAAATATGCTTTGTATAATTTTTACTAAATTTTGTAAATACTCATCGCCTGCGCTATAACTACATATATTATTAATCATATTAAAATTATCTAAATTACACCAGGCAAAAATATGTTGGGTATTATTGCTTAGATATTCTAATTGTTCTTTAAATAATCGTTCAAATTCTTTACGTGTTAATAATTGTGTGAGTGAATCATGGGTAACTTGTTCACGTATATTATCATGTATATTGCTAAGCATATTGTAAAAGCTACGTTCTATTAGTGGTAATTTATTTTCATTAGCAAGAACAATTTGTCCTTGCTGCATTCTTCTTGCTAGACTTTGATAATCAAGTTCTAAACTATATTCTAATGATTCATTTACAAATAAATAATATTGATTAATACTACCTAGCCAAACTAATTTTAAATATAATACGCTATCACCTTGATAAAAATTTATCCATTGATTAATTTGTAATTGTTTAGCACGTTTTATCCATAGAGATAATTTTTTGTTATCAGGATCATTCTCTTTTTCAATATTTTCGGCATCTATTAAAGGTGTATTACGGCTGATGGCTGCAATAATTTGATAATCACTTAATGTAATGAGTGTCTGGTTATGAGTGTATCCATGTAAGAAATTTTGTAATTCAGCAATGATAGATAAATTTTTTGTTGTAGGGGTTAATGCTTTATTTATAACATGTAATAATATATCAAAGTCGACTACCTCTTCATAATTTTCTTGATCTTTATTTATAGCAAGTAGTTCAATAACTTGAATATATTGATTCCAAACTAATGTTTGAGTTCCTTCTCTTAAATAGATTTGTAATAAAATATCTTTCCAACATTTATCAATAAATTGTAGAATAATTTTTTCTATTGGCTTATTAGATAAACGAGATGCAAGTTGTTGTGATACATATTGTTTTGCTTCAATTTCAGATATTTTATTTTCTAATTTATTTTTAATGTTTTCTTCTTGTTTGTCAATTAAGGTATTAATTTGTTGCAAGATAACAGTGAATACGGATGTCTTTTTATGAAAGTTTTGTAATATGTGATCAATAAGAAATTGTAATTGATTTTTTGTGTTTTTGTCATTTTTTATTTTTAATTGTGTTATTTTATTGACAACTTGTCTTCCTGGATTAAGTCTTGATTGGAAAAAATCATAATCGAGTAAAATTAATTTTAATACAGGGATTTTTAATTTTTCAAGTAATGGTAATACCTCTGTATCTATATTTTTATCATTCATAAATGTTGCGAATAAATCTTCAAGTAACTGTACTGCATTATGTATTTCATCAATTAATTCTTGAGGTAAATTTTCTGAAGATAAAAGTTGAGTAATTTTATCTTCAAAATTTTCATTAGAATTTAATTCTTTTTGTTGTAATTGTGTTAGATGATCAATGAGTGTATAAAAAATAGCAATATCAAAATTCTCTTCTTTTAATATATTTTCTATATTATTGATATTATATTGCTGTTGTCCACGTAATGCTTGTATGGTTTGATAAGGTGAAAATAAATTTTGGGTATTATTAGTTTCTGATGTATTACTATTAGTTGTAATTAATTGCGTTGTTAATGAAGTGTTTGTCTTTTCCTGAATGGGTACAGGCTTTGTTGATATTTGCTGTTCATGCTCAGTAGCAGCAGACATAATGGTGGGAGAGCTAGTAAGAGGGGGGGTATTTTTATCTGTTTCTGTTTCTATGCTATTTTCTTTTTGTTCTTCCTTTTTAATAGAAGAAGAGGTGTTTTTACTTTCTTTTTCTTTGATTTTTAAATATGCTTGTAAATCAAAATCAGGAACTATCTTATGAGTAATAAAAAGTTCATTTAATTGCTCATATAAAATATGTAATTGTTCTTTTAATATACTTTCAAAAATATGATAAATAAGTAATATAGATGGATGATTTAATTTTAGAGGTATTAAGGCATAATTTAAAGTAGTACAAATTTGTTCAGGAGAAACAGGGTTATTTTTATCTTCAATGTACTCTAAATTTAATAAATAGCTAAATCGTGCTTCTAGTGCGGGTAATACTTCACGATAATATTGATTAGTATTATGCACAATATTACTTTCAGCAAGCCAATTTTCAAACTCTTGTTTATCAATTAAACTTAATTGGTTTAACTCATTAATATGTTTATCTTCAGTGACAGAAATATCTTCAGTAAGTGAACGTAGAGTGCGTTTAATATTTTCTATAAATATTTTTTTAAATTTTTCTTCTTTCTCATTGAGAATAGAGATAGTATCAAAATATGCTCGTAAATCTGTATCACTAGGAGCATTATTAGCCATCTCAAAGAGATTCTCTTGTACTGAATTAACAAAATTATTTAATAATTCATTCATGTTTTGTAGCACGAGAGATTTAATTGTTTTTAATATATTTTGAGCATGGGTAGATAAAGGAATATTGCTTCTTTTGCGTTGTTGTGTTGTATATTGATAAGCCTCTAATGCAGCAATAGCAGGTATATAAAAGGCAACACCCATACCATTAAAGACAACCCGAACAACCTTTGCAGAGAGCGTAAAGGCTTCTTTATTATCTATACAAAACTCCAGGGTAATAATATCGCCGATAGAAAAGGTATCTAATGTAGGTACGATTTTTGCCTCTTCCCATGACAAATAAAGTCCTGAAACACTAAAATCTTTAGCAATACAATGCCATTCATTCGATATGATATCGGTAACTTTTATATCAAGATGAAAGGGACTGCGTGTGTGTAAACGGCGTTCCATAAAATTAAATCCTTGAATATGATATTTTATCCTTATAATGGTAGCATATATTCTCACATAATTAATAAATGAACTAATATGACATTAGATATTTTGATAATATTATTTTTATTGATAGGGTGTATAAGCGGAATGCTTGCCGGTTTATTTGGTATAGGAGGAGGCATTGTAATAGTTCCTATACTTTTATTTATTTTTCCCATCCTTAAAATTCCAGATAGCATACAGATGCAAATGGCAGTAGCTACATCCTTAACGACTATTATAGCAACATCTATAGTATCTACGTATGCACAATATAAAAAAAAGGCAGTATTAGGGGCTGTTTTTATTCAGTTATTGCCTGGTATCATAGGAGGTACTTTGATAGGAAGTTATTTAGCTCTTTATCTGGAAAGTCAAGTATTAAGGTTTATTTTTTCACTATTTTTATTAATAGTTGCAATAAAAATGTTATTCGATTTACCATTAACAGGAGAACAACGTAATTTACCTACTAAGCAAGGATTATTCGTTATTGCAACGGCAATAGGAAGTTTATCAGCATTAGTAGGGATTGGTGGGGGAACTATGACAGTTCCCTTTTTACATGCTTGCAAAGTGAATATGCTAAATGCGATTGCAACATCGAGCGCAGTGGGTATCCCTATTGCTCTAGTAGGGATGAGTGTGTTTTTATTAAATACTCCGCCAATACCGCAATTACCAGCTTGGAGTAGCGGATATATTTTTTGGCCTGCTGTAATAGGGATTACATTGACTTCTGTTTTATTTGCACCATTGGGTGTGGCGTTAGCTCATTTTTTACCTGCAAAGCTATTAAAGCGTATTTTTGCTGTATTTTTATTTATAGTCAGTATACGATTAGGAAGATTATAAACAACCCCACCCCATCTAAACCGCTAGAGCGGTTATAGATGGGGCTTTTGCAGAGGAATTTAACAGCGTGTCAAACTTTACTCTAACTGGCTTGTTTACGAAGCCTCTATACAGTTGCTCAAGATTTAACTTGAGGTTCTGCTTACTTGCAAATTTTCTAAGGATATTTGCTGAACCATTGGTATCTGCATGGAAGGAGTATCCTTGCTATGCAATTTCTTAGGATATTTCATGTTGGAAAATTTTCGATGAAAAAGAACATTAAAAATAGGTGGATTGCCCTTGTTATTTTATGTTGTGCAATGGGATCACTGGTATATTTTAAAAATACCCGTATTAAACCGCTACAGACGAAAGCTCTAAATTACTCAAAATATGTAGATATATTGCCTGTTATTAAAGATTTATATCAAGTAGAGTTAACTTTGTTAGCACTAACAGAGGCACGTTATGAGAGTCAATTAAAAGCTACGGTGAATGCAACGGTTAAGAAAATATGGGTATATCCAGGAACAGAAGTAAAAAAAGGACAAACTTTAATAAGTTTAGATAAATCTCGCATTCAGTTGCAAGTACAACAATACAAGGCAAGTGTAGAGAATATCAAGGCAAAAATTCGTCTTGATAAGATACAATTTAAGTTTGCAAAAGAAATACTAGAAGAACAAAAAATCTTACAAAACTTGAATAATCTATCATTACAACGGGTAGTGCGGTTACAAAAAAGTAAGGTATTATCAGAAGAAAAATTAGAGCAAATACAAATAACCTTTCATCAAAGTACTATTCAATTATATCAACAACAACAACGTGTAAAAGAATATCCTTTACGTTTACAACAATTACAAGCTGAATTACTGAAAGCACAAGCAATTTATCAAAACAGTCTGAAAGATTTACAGGAAACAGAAATTGTTGCCCCTTATTCAGGGTATGTCACTGATATAATGGTTGCACCAGGGGAAAGAGTGCATGATGGTAACCCTTTATTAGGCGTTTATGCTAAAAAGAATATTGAATTAAGTGCGATTGTGCCACAACAATATCTAAAAACAATTATGCAGGCAATGCAAAAAGGAGAAGTGGTTAAAGCTAAAATAGTACAAGGTGCAGAACAGATATTATTACATGCAGTACGTATTGCAGCAAAAAGGCAAGTAAAGGAATTAGGTCGTAAACTCTATTTTAGCCTTATACAAGGGAATAATCAGCTCATTATTCCTGGACAACAATTTACTATTCAGCTTTTTTTACCAGCACAAAAAGATCTGATAGCCATTCCTCTTAGTGCCTTATATCAACAACAATATGTCTATAAGGTACAAGTAAACAAGAACCAACAGGCAGTATTACAGCGTATTGCAGTAACGTATCATGGACAACAGCAAAGTGATAATAACAGGAGTAAAGCACTTATCAGTGCAAAGGGGCTACAAGTGGGGGATTATATATTAAATACCTATTTACCTGATGCCGCATCTGGATTACGTGTAATGATTAAAGAGCAGACTAATGCAACATAAGCAAGATATAATCGGACGTTTTGCACAGCATAAAGTAGCGGCTAATTTATTTATGTTCCTTTTACTGTTATTAGGGGGATTAGCATTACGGCACTTAAATACCCAATTTTTACCTACTTTTAACTTGGAAAGTGTGATGTTACGGGTAATTTGGCCGGCTGCCAGTGCGCAAGATGTAGAACAGTCTATTACTATTCCCTTAGAACAAGCATTATCAGATTTAGATTTTATTAAGGAAATGCGTTCAACGTCTGCTCGGGGGATAAGTAGTATTATTTTTGAATATGAGGAACATACTGATATGAATCAGGCTTTAGAACAACTTAAAAGCCGCATTGATACGGTGCGTTCTTTACCTGAAGAGAGTAAAACACCTGAAATTAGCCATATTATTCATTATGAACCGGTTGCATCCCTTATATTGACAGGTAAGCAACAAACTTTGCAAGAATTACACTATCTGGCTAAACAATATGAACAACAGTTATTATCTCAAGGAATAGCAAAAATAGTGCTAGAAGGGATACCCGAAGAAGAGATAGCAATTCAAATTAAACAAGAAACATTACAATTACTAGGAGAGAATTTTAATAGTTTATCTCAATCTATTCGGGAAAATAGTCAGGATATTCCTGCAGGAAGTATAGGTAATGAAGAGTTTACTCGTGAATTAAGGGGGTTAAATAAAAAAATTACTGTCAGTGATTTTCAACAATTAGTTATTCCTAATAAAGTAAATGGAATGGTTAAGTTAGGGGATATTGCTACCATTGAACAGCGTTATAAAGACGAAAAAACCTTATTATTTTATAAAAATCAACCTGCGATTATGATTAAATTATTACGTGATGAAAGCGCAGATACCTTAGCATCCGTAAATGTATTAGATAAGTGGCTACAAAAAACCCGTAACGCTCAACCAAAGGGCGTAGAATTAATAGTCTTTAATGAAGTATGGGAATTATTAGCAGATCGTATTCATCTATTGCTTAAAAATGGTTCTGGTGGATTATTACTGGTGGTAGGTATTTTATTTTTATTTCTTAATGGACGGGTTGCTTTTTGGGTTGCTATAGGTATTCCTGTTTCTTTTGCTGGAACATTAGCTATTTTATATGTTTTTGGTGGCAGTATTAATATGATCAGTTTGTTTGCACTGATTATGGCATTAGGGATTATTGTAGATGATGCCATTGTAGTGGGGGAAGATGCGTTAACGCATTATCAAAAGGGGGAAAAATCATTACAAGCTGCAGAAGGTGGAGCAAGACGTATGTTAGTGCCGGTATTATCGTCTTCATTAACGACGATTGCGGCCTTTTTACCTCTAATGTTAATTGGTGGTCATATTGGTAATATTCTTTTTGCCATTCCTCTTGTGATTGTAAGTGTTATTATTGCATCATTAGTGGAAAGTTTTTTAATATTACCTGGTCATTTACGTTGGACCTTCCATTATTTTCATAATAGAGAAAAAGCAGGTGATAGAAAAAAATATCCTCTACGGGAAAAGTTGGATAGGTGGTTTATTCAGTTTCAAGAAGGCTATTTTCGTCCTGCATTGGGGATAATTATGGCTCATAGGATTATTGCATTAACTCTTGCTATTGCTATTTTTATCTTTGCCATAGGGTTATTATTAGGAGGGCGTTTAGCGTTTACTTTTTTTCCTACTCCTACTTCTCCTTCCTTAATTGCCAGTGTAAAATTTTCCCCTTCTGTATCGGCTGTACAAGTGCAACATTTTGCCGATCAGATGGAAACTGCATTATGGCAAGCAGATAGGTATTTTCAACAACAATCTACTGAGCAAGAAAGTATTATAAAAATGGCAGTAAAACGTTATAATAGTGCAAGTTTTAATGGTGGGGCAAATTTTCAGGAAGGAGAGCAATACACAGCAATACAAGTTGAATTAACCGCTATTGATGCAAGAGATGTAAGTAATCAACGCTTTATACAAGAATGGCGAAAACGCATCCCTCCAGTAGCAGGAATAGAACAGTTTGTCATTAGCAGCCCACGAGGAGGTCCTCCGGGTGAAGATATTGATATATTCTTGTCAGGGGGACATTTAGATAATTTAAAACAAGCATCAAAAAGACTAATACAACAATTAGAAACTTTTGCTGGAGTCAGTAATGTACAGGATGATTTACCTTTTGGACGGGAACAATGGATTTATCGTTTAACCGCTAAAGGTATTGCACAAGGGATTACTGTGCAATCACTCGGAACGCAATTAAGAACCGCTTTTGATGGACAGATAGTACAGATTATCTATGAGGAAAACAATGAAATTGAGGTGAGAGTGATGTTACCACGGCAACAACAAGCACATTTATCATCATTGCAGCATTTTCCTATCTTTAACCCTCAAGGTGAACAGTTTGTAATAGAAGATATTGCGACCTTACATTTACAAGCAGGGGTTGCGGTATTGCGTCACAGCGATAGTCAGTTAGGAGTGCATATTACGGCTGATATTGACAGTAGCATAAATAATGCTAATCGAGTATTAGCCAATATAGAAGATAACTATCTACCAGATTTAATCCATCAATACCATGTACAATATCAATTTAAAGGACGTGCTGAAGATCAAAAAGAAACATCGAGCGATATGTTAATCGGCGCATTACTTGCCTTATTAATGATTTATTTTATATTAGCTTGGGTTTTTTCGTCTTATAGTTGGCCTTTTGCTATTATGTTAACTATTCCTTTTAGTTTAGCGGGTGCTATTTTTGGACATGTTTTTATGGGCATAGATTTAACTATTTTATCCTTGTTTGGGCTTTTTGCCTTAGCGGGTATAGTGATTAATGATGCTATTATCTTAATTACTTTTTATCAGCAGCTACGATCACAGGGTATGTCCTATGAGAAAGCGATTATTGAAGCATCGTGTTTACGATTAAGAGCTGTGCTATTAACTTCTTTAACAACTATAGCGGGGCTAGTACCCTTGTTATTCGAAACATCATTACAAGCACAATTTTTAATTCCTATGGCAGTTTCTATATCATTTGGTTTAGCCTTAGCAACAGTACTGGTATTAATTATTGTTCCAGTGCTATTATCTTATATAGAGGAATTTAAAAATTATACACCACTAAATACAAATTAAGCAGTATCATGGAGCGAATATTGCAAGAATTACAGTATCATAAACAAAAAATACAGAAAATTATTCGTTATCTGGTTTTTGGTTTTTCATTACAGGTGATTTTTATGATTGTACTGGGGATGGGGGCTATCAATCATATGGATCGTACTGATAGAAAACTAAACTTGATTATTGAGGAACATAATCGCAAAGTATATCTTATTACCCAGATGCGTGATTTAGTGCGTGAAAGAATGCAAAATCTTAATAAGATGACACTTATGGATGATCCCTTTTTACGAGATGATGAGTTTTTAAAATTTAGGAAATATGCTGAAAGGTTTATTAAAATTTATCATGAACTCCGATCGTTGTCATTAAATCAACAAGAAAAGATGTATTTAGATACTTTACAGGCATCATTGATTGAATCACAAAAAAAGGTGACGCATTTATCAGAAAAGTTAAAAGAAAGTTTAGATTGGTCATATCAACAACCATTATTAAATACGTTTGAAGCAAATGAAAAGGTAGTCGAAGCACTGAGTGCTTTTTTAACCGCTGAATATTATAGTGCCAGAGAAACAGCGCTGCATGCAAAAATCAGTTATTATGAAAATTATCAATTGATGGGTAAAGCTAGTATTATTATCATATTAGTAATATTAATCATTGCTTTTATAATTAAACAGCAACTACTTTCTCAACTCCAT
>JALWRI010000097.1:16994-141041 GCA_026994225.1 Gammaproteobacteria bacterium
CCATGAAACCATCACTATCTTAGAGAAATTTAATGCCTCGAATAAAAAATTGGAGGAAAGTTCTAAAGAATTATATCGTGAAAAAGAAAAAGCAGAATTAGCTAATCAGGCAAAAAGTGAATTTTTAGCTTATATGAGTCATGAAATTCGTACACCAATGAATGGTATTGTCGGTATGACAGAATTGTTGTTATGGACGAGTTTAAATGAGCAACAACTAAAATATGCAGGGGCTATCCGTTCTTCTGCTGATACTTTATTAACCATTATTAATGATATATTAGATTTTTCTAAAATAGAATCCAATAAAATTATATTAGAAAATATTAGTTGTGATTTAAAGCGGGAAATTAATGCGGCAACCCGATTATTATTTTTTACAGCAAGAGATAAAGGGATTGAGTTAAAAATTAAATATAGTCCAGATTTGCCCGATTTAGTTATTTTCGATCCAGTACGATTTCGACAAATTATCACTAACTTAGTCGCTAATGCAGTAAAATTTACTGATGTAGGAACTGTTTCTATTTATGTTGATAAGTTAGATCAAAAAGAGGATATTGCTAATATACGCATTTGTATTAAAGATACCGGAATTGGTATATCGAATGAATATTTAACGGTTATTTTTGATAAATACACGCAAGGAGATGTATCAACGACCCGTAGTTATGGAGGAACAGGATTAGGTTTAGCAATTAGTTATTCGTTGATTGAATTAATGGGGGGGCATTTG
Source organism: Gammaproteobacteria bacterium (assembly GCA_026994225.1). GTDB lineage: Bacteria > Pseudomonadota > Gammaproteobacteria > GRL18 > GRL18 > JALWRI01. The sequence continues at coordinate 17,731 of JALWRI010000097.1, forward strand.
TATGTGTCAAGTGAAGTGAATGTTGGTACTAATTTTTGTTTTTATTTACCATTAACACTTTCTACAACACCACAAGAGGAACAAGACAATAGTGATCTTATCTTATCTGATGATCAGGATAATGTATTTTTACAAGAAGAAAGTGCCTCTGATATAAATATGGAGACCTTATCTTGTAGTCGAATATTATTAGTGGAAGATAATGAAATCAATCATCTAGTCGCATTGGGGTATTTAGATGAGTTGGTGGATAAAATTGATATAGCAAATAATGGTTTTGAAGCGCTGGAAAAGTTAAAAAATACCCAATATGACTTAATTTTTATGGATATTGAAATGCCAGGGATGGATGGTATTGAAACAACAAAAATAATTCGTAAAGAAGCGGGGATTAATCAATTTACACCCATTGTTTCTATGACGGCTAATTCTATGCTAGGAGATAAAGAACGTTGTTTACAAGCTGGTATGAATAATTATTTATCTAAACCCTTGCGCCCTGAATTAGTACATGAAATGACCTTATTGTATTGTAATAAATCCTCTAAAGTTAAAGAAAATCATCAAGATGTTACGTTAACTTCTAAAACAGACGCAAAGGTGATGGCAAAACAGGAAAAGCAACATAATATCCTGGAACTGGAAAATAATGTCAAAGACCATGAAGTCATGGCAGTATCAACAGAAACAGAGAAGAGTAATAGTACAAAAGACATGGAAGTGCCTATCTTTGATTGGGAAGAGGGGTTAAAAACGACTGGCGGTAATAAAGCCTGGTTAGATAAAATGATCAGTATGGTATTAAAAGGACTCCCTGAATACCAGCAACGCTTACAAGAGGATTATGCGGCGCAACAATGGGAGGAAGTATTACGTATAGCCCATACAGTAAAAGGAGATTGTCGTCATATTGGAGCTATGAGATTAGGACAGATTGCCCAAGATATTGAGCAAAAAGTCAAGCAAGGGGAATATGATAAATTAGAAAATATGTTGCAAGTATTTTCTGTGGAATTAGAGGTTTTATTGAAATTGGACATAATACAGGATCTACTTGGTGAATAGGGTTGGTTTATAAATGAAAATATTAATAGCAGATGATTCAATATCAACACGTTTTCTATTAGAAAATTTAGTATCAGAATGGGGATATGAACCTGTGTTAGCAGGAGATGGTGAAGAAGCGTGGAATATTTTACAACAAGAAGATGGACCTCGGATTGCATTAATAGATTGGATGATGCCAGTCTTGGATGGTGTAGAAGTATGCCAGAGATTAAAAGAAGTAGAATCTCAATTTACCTATATTATTTTAGTAACCAGCAAAAGAGATAAAGAAGATATTATTACCGGATTAGATGCTGGAGCAGATGATTTCTTGTCTAAGCCAGTACAACCTGATGAGTTGCGTAGTAGATTATCGGTAGGAATGCGTATTTTAGGATATCAAGATGCCTTAGAAGAAAGTCGTAATGAATTAAGCAAACAAAACGACGAATTGAAGAAAATGCAAACACAATTAGTACATGCTGGAAAAATGGCAGGTCTGGGAACGCTAGTAGCAGGGGTAGCACATGAAATTAATAATCCTACTAACTTTACGTATGTAGGCGCACAAAATTTATTACGTAAATTAAAACAATTCCAGGAATTTCTTTTCGAACTCGCTGGAGAAGATGCTGAAGAGGAAATAAAACAGGCTTTTACACAACGTTTTGATGATTTATTTTCTGAATTAGATGCTATTTCAGAAGGTTCTCAGCGTATTCGAGGAATAGTTACTAACTTACGTACTTTTTCACGTTTAGATGAGGCAGAACAAAAACAGGCAGCCTTAGTAGAGGGAATAATATCAACATTAAAATTAGTTAAACCTAATTATAAACAAGAAGTACAATTTATTACCCATTTTAATGATGATCCGGTACTGGAATGTTGGCCTGCACAGTTAAATCAAGTGTTTATGAATATTATGATCAATGCTTGTCAGGCAATCGTTGCAAAGCAGAAAAAAAATAATGATGGAACCCCAGGTACATTAACTATTACAACACAACAAAAAGGCAATGAGTTATACATTATCTTTGTAGATACTGGTGAAGGGATAGATAATGAAGTAAAAGAAAATATTTTTGAGCCTTTTTTTACTACTAAACCAGTGGGGTTAGGAACAGGACTAGGTTTATCTGTATCTTTTAGTGTTATACAAAAACATCAGGGAAAAATTATAGTTGATTCAGAAAAAGAAGTAGGGACAACAATGACAATTATTTTACCCTTACATTTGACGAAACAGGAACTTAAATAAATAGATATCAATACCTATTTTATTAATTGTCCATAATATATAATCAACTATATCAACCATTATAATGAGAACATCATATAAATATGAAACAAATAAATATTTCTATACCTAAATATGAAAATATCTTAGGTATTTTAGATATTAGTTCTGATGATAAAATTAAGACATGGTTTGATGCCCTGCCTTTAACTAATATTGGACAAGTATCAGGACGCATTTTCAATACCCTGCATGATCTCAATCGCAGTAAAGAAAAAGAAAAAAATCGTTACACTTTTCTAGGCTTTGTTAAAGAGACAGTTGAATATATTACCGACAATAAGAAAACACATTATATTAATGTTGGTTTTCCTTTGGCAGAGAAAGGGCAAAAAGTTGCTAAATTTGTTTATACTTTATATGCAGAGATAGCAGTCGGGTACAAGATTATTGTTAGAGAGCAAATAAAAAAAGGTATTTTAACACGTAATAATAAAATGTTTTATCATGCTATTTATTATGCGTTATATTATTTACATCAGCAATGTTTGGTACATTATTCTATTTATTCTCAAATTGATAGTAGTCTTTGGAAAGATATTTATCAGTTATATGCACTTGCTGAGGAATTAAAACTTCAGCATAAAAAAATAAAAGCGGTCAATAATGAAGAAAAATTTAACACTATCGAGCAGTTATTTATAACAATAGTCATGCTCTCTTTTTCTAATCCCTATCGTTTAACACAAAAAGAATTGTTTACATTATCAGAAAAACTATCCAGATGGTCAAATTTAGTTTCTATAGAACCCTTACAGCGACGTTTAGAAAAATTTCCTGAGTATACCTTTATTATTGATTTAAATAGTCATCTTGCTGTACCACATTTAAATATTAGTAATTCAGATATTAAAAAATGTAGAGTTATTAGTACAGAAAATATTAGTAAAACATTAAAAACATTTATTACCAAGAAAAATACAGATAAACAATTAGCATTATTACCAGATACTTTACAACGTTTACTTTTTCAATGGGAAAAAAATCCCGGTGCAGATAATCGGACTACAGAACGTATTATAAAAAATCGTAAAGTAAAGGTCATATTAGGTTTGTATGATATTTTCTTTTATGTTGATAATCAGAAAAACCAGGAATGGATTAAAACCCCGCTAAAAATAGATAATTCTTCGGAGTCACCTGAAGGTATAACGGAAGAAATGAGTGCAATGATTGATGAAGAATTAGAAAAACCCTCCAGCCATAAATGGGAATTTTTTGTAGAATCTGGATCAGCACATATTGATAAACCCACTACTGAGTTACCGGATATAAGCCTTGCCATAGCCCCTCAAGAAGATGAGCAATCCGATGATGCGGTAGAGTTAATGGGTAGTATTCCTATTTGGGTAACAGACAAGGTACCTAAAGCTCCTCCTAATCAATCTTCTATTATTGTCGATGAACATCATAAAGGTTGTCGATTAAATTGGGGAAGTGCAGATTCAGCCAATGTGTTAGTCGGGCGTTTAGTCGGTATTAGTAAAGAAGATGATCCGTCTAATTCATCTGTTTTAATTGGACATATTTGTTGGATTCGTCAAATTAATAATACCTTAGAAGTAGGTATTGAATGGTTAGCAACCTGCTTTACCGCATTAACATTACGTATTAATAGCCAAGATAATGATATTAAAGGGCTTATCCTATTGGGTGATTTACGTAGTGGTTCGCCATATACGTTATTATTGGATGCGCGTTATGCAAATGATGGCATGTTATTGGAAATGAATATGGAAGGGGAAAATCGTAAAGTAATTTTAGAGGAACAGTTACGCTGTAGTGAATTTTTCGTACACTATTGCTATAGTTATAAAGAGGAAAAAAAAGAAAGACCAAAAGACAAAAATACTCCTGAAAAAGATCGCTTGGATACCGAAGATAATACTGATTTTAAGTCTATTTGGTCTAAAATTTAGTAAACTACCCATCGTTAACCAATACGAGTGAGCGATAGTCATATCTGGGAATAAACATTATGGTAAATATTTTTTTTGATATTCTGCCAAACGTGATGTTGCCAGGGTTATTTCTTTTTCTGTCATATCCTGTTGTATTGCTTGTAAGGTGCTTTTTGCCTCAGGATATTGTTGTTGACTTGCTAAGGTCAGCCAAATAAATGCTAAACTAAAATCGGCGCTATGTCCGATACCATTTGCATACATAATGGCTAAGTTATATTGTGCATCCCGTAATCCTTGTTTGGCAGCTTTATTAAACCAAAAAAAAGCCTGTTGGGTATCTTTTAATACTCCTAAACCTTTATAATATAAAGTAGCTAATCCATATTGTGCTTTTTTATCTCCTTTTTCAGCACTTATTTCACATTGCTCTGCTGCAGCATAATAATTTTTCTGCTTTAGCAGTAATAAACAATCCATTTCTTGTGCAAAGAGCGGAGAAAATATAATAGAGATAAATAGGAATGTTATATTGATAAGTAAGACTAAGTAATTCATAGCAAGATCCTTTTAACATCTCTGATTAGTTTGATCTAGTTCTTGTATCTGTCCATTATGCAGTAATAAGCAACGTTGGCAGCGTTTGGCAAGGTTATTATCATGTGTGACTAATACGAGAGTGGTATGGTGTTGTGTATTGAGTGTAAATAATAATTGAATGATTTTTTCTCCTGTCGCATTATCCAGATTTCCTGTTGGTTCATCTGCAAAGAGTATTTTGGGATCATTAGCAAATGCCCGGGCAATCGCAACCCGTTGTTGTTCCCCACCGGATAATTGTTTAGGGTAATGCCCCAGGCGGTGAAATAAACCTACACTATCTAGTAATGCTATCGCTTTTTCTTTTGCATTCTCTTTGGCAAAAAGTTCCAAAGGGAGCATCACATTTTCTAAAGCTGTTAAGGTTGATAAGAGCTGAAAGGACTGAAAAATAAAGCCTATCTTTTCAGCACGTAATTGAGCTCGTTGATCTTCATCTAATAGATGTATAGCTTGATCAGCAATAATGATTTTACCTTGAGAGACACTATCTAAACCTGCAAGTAATCCTAATAAGGTCGATTTACCTGAACCTGATGCACCAATAATAGCAACAGATTCTGATTTTTGAATAGAAAAACTAAGATTTTGTAAAATAGTTAAGGTATGATCGGGGGTTTTAACTATTTTACTTACACGCTGGGCAATTATCATGAAATATGGCTATTATTTATTGTATGTATACTTTTGTATTGTGCCATCAATGGCTTATACTGACAATATTATTTTGTTAATGGGGGATAGTTTAAGTGCCGGATATGGCATAGAACAAAAGAATGCATGGCCACAGTTATTACAACAGCGTTTAAAATCTAATAACTATCAGTTAATTAATGCAAGTATCAGTGGTGAAACCACAGTAAATGCACACTTACGTTTGGCAGCATTATTAAAAAAATATCATCCAGACATAGTGATAATAGAATTAGGTGGTAATGATGGTTTGCGTGCTTATCCTTTAGATAAGATTAAACATAACCTTGAAGAGATGATTACCCTCAGTTTAGCGCATTCAGCACAAGTTTTATTATTAGGGATACGTTTACCCCCGAACTATGGTAAACGTTATACAGATAGGTTTTTTGCCATTTACACTACCTTAGCGAGTAAATATAACCTACCCTTTGTACCGTTTTTATTGCAAGGGGTTGCTAGCTATCCTGATTTAATGCAAAAGGATGGTATTCACCCTAATACTAAAGCACAAAAGCGATTATTAGATAATGTTTGGTTAGTATTAAAGCCACTATTGTGAGTTTTTTCACACATCAAATACTTTTTTCAAATAGTTGATATAGATACTGTCCTGACACATTGATTTTCCCTTGCTATCTGATATTTTAGCAACGGTCTGGTTATTACATGTTGTCATTTTTATTACAATTTGTAATGGTTCATAACCTAAATCATTGGTTAAATGTGTGCCAATACCAAATACAGGATGTGTACGATCTTTAAAAGTATGAAAAATATCAATCGCTTTTTGGGTACTTAAACCATCACTAAAAACTAAGGTTTTTGTTTGAGGATCGAGCTGTAATTTTTGATAATGTGCGATGGCTTTTTCACCCCAAGTAAATGGATCACCTGAATCATGCCGCAAACCATCGAATAATTTAGCAAAATATAAATCAAAATCTTTCAAAAAAGCATCCATACTAATGACATCAGTCAGTGCAATGCCTAATTTTCCTCGGTATTCATTGACCCAACTTTGTAATGCAAATTGTTGGCTATCACGCAATCGAACACCTAATGCTTGTGCTGCTTGTAAAAATTCATGTGCCATAGTACCAATAGGCGTCAGGTGAAATTTTTTAGCAAAATAAACATTACTAGTGCCAGAGAAATTTTGAGGTAATTGTGTTTTAAGGGTGTCTATTACTTGTTCTTGCCAGTGATGAGAAAAACGCCTGCGAGTACCAAAATCAGAAAAAATAAATCGCTTATCATGTAATGATTGAATAAGCGCAATTTTATCTTGTAAGCGTTGTACACCCGTTTTTATATCAGGGGTAGGGCAAGTATTTCTAAAATAAACTTCATTAACAATTGCTAATACAGGGACTTCAAATAAAATAGTATGTAACCATGTTCCTTTGATAGTAATGCTTAATTGTTTTTCTATGATAGTAACCTGAACAGCAGGACGATGAAGCTGAAATAAACGTAAAAATGCAATAAAATCTGATGTAATATAATCTAACTGAGATAAAAAATTAAGCTCATCAGGAGTAAAGCGTAATTCGCATAAAGCGTCTAATTCTTCATTAATTTCATCTATATACGGTGTTAAATCAATATTATTACGACATTTAAACTGGAATTTTGTGTATGCAGAAGGAAATTGATGTAAAACGGCTTGCATCATAGTAAATTTATAAAGATCGGTATCAAGTAAAGAAGAAATAATAGCCGTTTGCATCGTTATATACCTCCATATAGGTTTATTTTTTAAGTTAGTTGAAAATCAACAATATGTCAAGGGGTGAAGAAGGCAAGTAATAATATTTGTTTGAGCTGTTTTATATTTCAGCTAGTGAAAATGACCCTGCAATGATAAAATATCTTGCCTATATCTTTTAAATAGAGAAAATAATCAGGATATGTTAAGTTTGCTCAAACAATGGTTGTTATCCCCTTTATATCATAAAACATTATTTATTGGCTTTATTCGACAAGATATACAAGGACGTTTTGCCGGTTCTATAGGGGGATTATTTTGGAGCATACTAACACCCCTGGCAAATATCTTTATCTATATTTTTGTATTTTCTTTTATTATGAAAGTACGAGTAGCAATTACAGATACTGGTACAGACAGTTTTGTGATTTATCTATTAAGTGGTTTGTTACCCTGGTTAGCCTTTTCTGAAGCCCTAAGTCGTGCTAATAGTTTATTATTAGATAAATCAGGATTAATTACTAAAGTATCTTTCCCTGTTGAAGTATTACCTGCAGTGGGTACAAGTGTATCATTTCTCTTAAATGGGATTGCTTATGGATTATTTCTTGCTTATCTTGTTTTACAAGGTTATGCTTCGATTTTTTGGTGCTATTTGCCTCTAGTTGTGTTATTGCATTTTTTCTTTACCCTTGGATTAGTCGCTTTTTTATCTGCATTAAGTGTTTTTATTAGGGATACACAACAAGTTATGGGGTTAGTATTGCATAGTTGGTTATATTTAACACCGATTATTTACCCTCTTGGTTTAATTCCTATTACTTATCAAAAATACTTTTATATCAATCCCTTATATGCTTTTATCGAATTATATAGAGAAGTCCTGTTAGCACAGCATATTACCCCTGAAATTCTTTTCTTAGCCTGTTTTTTTACGCTGTTATCCTGCTTTGGTGGTTGGTTTTTTATGCGGACTCGTCATGCTTTTTCGGATGTACTTTAATGGCGGGACAACCACAAATACCGTGCTAATCTTCGTTCTTGAACCAATGAGTTCAAGGTGGAGGGCTAAGGAAACGGCAGGCTTTCCACTTCAAGGTGGACTTGCACAAAGATTCCAACGCTAATCTCCCAGGATATAATTTAAGGCTCAAGAAATACCCCGATTATTCACCTGTATTGCAGAATGTCCCATAACAAGCAATATTTACTATAGTAATAATAGCGGATTTATTTAAAAATGCCAGTTTTTGCTATTCCTGCCTTTTATCTTCTAGCAGATTAGATGATAGAATGGTATCATTGGTCAGTATTTTGGCTAATTTATCATTATAATTAGCAATTTCATCACAAATATATTGATAGTCATTGGTTCTGGTTTGTAAGTGAATAAAATCATGTGCAATTTCTAATGCTGCCATGATAGCAATCCGTTCAGTACCATTTAAATTCCCTTCATCTCGTAATTCACACATTTTATCATTGAGTAATTGTGCTGATTGTTTAAGGGTTTTTTTATCACTTTCTGCACAATTAATGTGATAATTTCTATTCATGATCTGAATATGTACTGGTGTTGCCACTTTCTTACTCATACTTCAGACTCCAATGCTTGTAAACGGTGGATCATTGTTTCTACACGATTTCGGGCTAATTCATTTTTTTTAATTAATGTACTACGTTCGTGTAATAATGCTTCATTTTGTTGATGGAGTTGCTGTTTTTCTATCCGTAGCTGGGTTACTTCTGTCAATAATTGTTCTATTTGTTGTCCTAGTAATATAACTGCTTGTTTATTATTTAATTTATTGGAATGCTTTTTTTTATTTGTAGTATCCGCCATTACTCACTGTCCCTTAAGGAGTTATCGTGTAGAATGTCTTATTAGTATGATCTATTATACGCATAGCAGCATACATTTCCAAAAAAATACTGTTTAATCTATGTATTGCACTTTATACTTATGGGTTTTTATAATTATATATAGTTAGTTGAAAATACGATGCAAGATTATTATGAAACGACAACAGCATTAGAGCATTTGCACACTTTAGCCAATCCTGCTGAGATACAAGGTATGTTATGTGCCTTACTGTGCTTAGACAATGATACCTTATTTAGTCATTGGTTAACGTTTTTTATTACTGATTATGATCCACATGATTTATTAGCTAAAGAAGCAACGCATATATTACAACAGTTACAACAGCAAACCTGGTCGGATTTAAATAATGAAGATTTTGATTTTAAGTTATTATTACCGGATGATGACAGTGCATTGGAAGAACGTGCAGAAGCCTTAGCTTTATGGTGTCAGGGATTTATTATTGCCTGGAATAAAAGTAATAATAATGAGCAAGATATTGTGGAAGTACAAGAAATTTTAGATGATCTTTTAGCCATTTCACAAACCGATTATCTACATTTGGAAGAAAATGAAGAACATGAACGTGCATTGATGGAATTATCTGAATTTATAAAAACGGGTGTATTACTTATATTTCAGCACCTTAAGCCTAAAATGAGAAAATAAGCGCATGATGGAAGAATTTGCTTTTCGTAGAAGACGATTATTAGATTATTTCGAGGATAACTCTATTGTGATTTTACCAACGGCATCTGAAGTAACTCGTAACCGGGATGTAGAATATCAATATAGACCTGACAGTAATTTTTATTATTTAACTGGATTTCCTGAGCCAGAAGCAGTATTGGTTCTTATTCCTGAACGAGAACATGGTGAGTATATCTTATTTTGTCGAGAACGAGATGAAACGATGGAAACCTGGCACGGACGACGTTATGGAATAGAAGGAGCTTGTTCTATATTTAAAGCAGATGATGCCTTCCCGATTACAGATATAGATGAAATTTTACCAGGTTTATTGGAAAATAAATCACGAGTATATTATACCATTGGAGTCCAAGCTAATTTTGATCAACAGCTCTTTAAATGGTTAAACCAATTACGCCAAAAAGCCCGTGCTGGAGTTCATGCGCCAACAGAATTTATTGCACTCGATGAATTAGTCCATGAAATGCGTTTATTTAAGAGTGATTATGAAATAGATTTAATGAAAAAAGCAGCGCAAATTAGTGTTGCTGCCCACAAACGCATTATGCAATATTGCCAGGTTGGACACTATGAATATCAATTAGAAGCAGAATTATTACATACCTTTATGCAAGCAGGAAGTCGTTATTCTGCCTATCCATCTATTGTTGGAGGGGGGGAAAATGCCTGTATTTTGCATTACACTGAAAATAGCGCCCTATTACAGGATAACACATTAGTATTGGTTGATGCAGGTGCAGAATATCAATGCTATGCCGCAGATATTACTCGTACTTTTCCGGTTAATGGTCGTTTTACTCAGGAACAAAAAAGTATTTATAATATTGTTTTAAAGGCACAAAAAGCGGCTCTTGCAGAAGTTCAACCAGATAAGCATTGGAATCATCCACATTTAGCTGCGATACGGGTTATTACTGAAGGATTACGGGAAATCGGTATTTTACAAGGCACATTAGAAGTATTATTAGAACAACAAGCCTATAAGCCCTTTTATATGCACCGTACTGGACATTGGCTAGGAATGGATGTGCATGATGTGGGCGAATATAAACTTGGAGATGCCTGGCGAGTATTAGAACCTGGCATGTGCTTAACCATTGAGCCAGGTATTTATATCGCTGGAGGAAATGAAAAGGTAGATCCTAAATGGTGGAATATTGGTATTCGTATTGAAGATGATGTATTAGTAACAGAAACAGGATATGAAATACTGAGTGCAGGCGTACCCAAAGAAATTGATGAGATTGAAGCACTTATGCAAAATTAAGCAACAAAGTGAGCAAATATGCAACAACAATTTGATATTTTGATTATTGGTGGTGGGATGGTAGGTTGTAGTTTGGCTTGTGGTTTGGCACAACTCAATTTACGGGTCGCTATCATTGAAGCAAGTCCTTGGAATAATGAAGAACAACCCAGTTTTGATGATCGATCAATAGCCCTATCTTATACCTCTAAAAAAATATTACAGGGGTTAAATATTTGGGAAGCGTTACAAGAAAAAGTAACAGCTATCAAAAAAATTCATATTTCTGAGAAAAATAGCTATCCCCATCAATGGCTTAGTGCCAAACAAGAAAAAGTACCTGCATTAGGATATGTAGTAGAAAACCGGCATTTTGGTAGCACCTTACAAGCGATGATTGCAAGGTATGAAAATATTACCTTATTTACCCCTGCAAAATTGTTTCGTTTGCAACAATATCCTCATCAAGTAACAATCACCATCACACAATTAGAACAAGAATATACCTTAACAGGAGAATTATTAGTTGCTTCAGATGGAGCAGTATCTCGCACAGTGGATATTTTGGGTTTACAACGTCAAATACGTAGCTATGGTCAGTATGCCTTAATTACTAACGTAATAACTGAATATCCACACAATAATATTGCCTATGAGCGTTTTACTGATAATGGCAGTGTCGCTTTTTTACCTTTGCGTGATAATCGCTGTGCGGTAGTTTGGAGTATACAAGAACATCAATTAGCAGAAATAATGGCACTCGATGATCATGCTTTTTTAACCACTTTACAATCACAATTTTCCTGGCGATTAGGGGAATTAAAGCAGCTTGGAAAACGTCAACGTTACCCATTGCAATGTATGTCATTAAATCAATTGTATCAACATCGCTGTGTGGTAATGGGTAATGCAGCACATACTTTGCATCCCATAGCGGGACAAGGCTTTAATTTAGGGTTACGAGATGTTGCATTATTTTTAGAAACCATTAAAGATGAAGATAATAATATAAATATCAATAAGTTACATAAATATGAACAACAACGTTTGCAAGATATACAAATCACGTTACAATGGAGTGATCAATTAATTCGATTATTTACACATCACAACCCCTTATTCAAAACACTTCGTACTGGGGGATTACTTGCTATGGAAATATTTCCCCCTATAAAGCATTTTATTGCCCGGCATGGTATGGGCTATAATGGGAAAATTTCACGTCTAGCCAGTGGTTTAGCACCTTAATAGGTTCAATATATGCAACAACATATAGAAGAAAATAGTTTTGACGTCATCATTGTCGGTGCAGGAATGGTAGGTAGTACACTTGCTCTTGCTTTGGCAAAACAAGGGTTACAGATATTATTACTGGATAAATTTGCATTTAAAGATAATTGGCAAGAAAAATATGATATTCGAGTCAGTGCTATTACCCGTGCATCGCAATATATTTTTGAAAATTTAAACGTTTGGGATGCTATCAAAGAATATGCTTGTGTATACGAAAATATGCAGGTATGGGATGCTAGTGGAAAAGGAGAAATTGCTTTTTCTTGTTTGGATATAGGTGAACCTAATCTTGGGTTTATTGTTGAAAATCGAGTTATTCAACGGGCATTATTTAATGCCTTAACGATGCATGATAATATACAGATTGATACAAGCGCCACAATTAACACTTTACACATTGAAAAAAACCAGGCTATTCTCACTTTAGAGAATGAACAAAAACGCTTTGCATCATTGCTAGTGGGTGCAGACGGTAAGCGTTCATGGGTCAGAGAAAATGCCAATATTGGTATCACGGCTAAATCTTACTCTCAACATGCGCTGGTAACAGTAGTCGAAACGGCACAAGATCACCAAAACACTGCCTGGCAATCTTTTTTTCCAGAAGGACCTTTAGCTTTTTTACCTTTATATACAAAAAATATCAGTGCGATAGTATGGTCAGTATCACCTAATCGTGCTAAAACATTATGTAACATATCAACGAGTGATTTTGAACAGCAGCTTGAACAGGCATTTCCACATTTAGGTAAGATAACTATCAAAGAAAAACGGGCAGCATTTCCACTCGGTACGCATAAGGCACAATATTATGTTCAAGAACGTTTAGCATTAATAGGAGATGCAGCACACAGCGTACATCCCCTTGCTGGACAAGGATTAAATATGGGATTACTAGATGCTGCAAGTTTAGCTAATGTGATACAACAACAACAGCAAAAAAAACGAGATATTGGATTACAATACAACTTAAATGCTTATCAGCGTTGGCGTAAAGCTGAAAACTTAGTGATGCTCACCGCAATGGATGGATTTCAACGGCTCTTTAGTCCACAACCCCTATTACTACAGCAAGTAAGAAATTACGGTATGTCATGGTTCAATAAACAAACATTAATAAAAAAAATATTAATTCAATATGCTATGGGATTTGAAGGGCATTTACCTGATTTGGCATATAGCAGGTTTTTATAAACCTTGCAAAATTTACCTTCCATAATTTCTTATTTTAGAGGGCATAGTTATCCATTGTACAATTTCCGGTTGGGGCAAGGATTATTTGCCTAAATAGGGGGTGCTTATTTCCTTGCTCAAAAGTCTCTATAATGCCCTGTCCTGTTCGTAGAAAATATTTCTATAATATGTTACCCTTTGAGGTTAATATTTCAGTTACCCTTATTGATAAGTCATCATTTATAATGCACGCAAGAAGTAAGAATAATATCGTCCTGCCTTTTATTTTACTTGTTATTTCACTAAGTATCTTTGCTATTGCATTAATCTGGCAAATAAATCGTTGGTCTATTGCTATGCATAAATTGGTAGAGGACAGCAATTACCAGCTAGAGTTAGTCTATATTATGGATAGTAGCGTAAGTTCCCGAGCATTTATTATTTATCACATGTTGTTAACAGATGATATTTTTTTACGAGATCAATATTTTATGCAATATATGGAACACTCTGTACATTATATTGATGCAAGAACCAAAATCTTGCATTTGACCAAAAATAAAGAAGTATTACAAAATATTGCTCTTTTGGATCAAATAGTAAGAGAATTTCAACCACTTTCTGATGAGTTAGTGTATAGCTTACGAGATAACATTACCATAACTCCTAAACGACAAAAAGCATTACATAAAATGCAACAGTTGCATACACAAATATTTAAACAACTCGATACCTTAATCTCTTTACAACGGCGAGTAACACGTGAATCATCATTATCGTATGCAAATATGCAAAATAATTTATGGATAACCGCCTTTATTGGCTTTAGTGTTATTTTATTATTAGGTGTCTTTTTTGCTCGGGGCTTATCTTTACGGTATTACCAATTAGAAAAAATGACGGTTGTTGATGAGTTAACGCAAATTCCTAATCGGCGTTATATGGATGATATTTTAAATGTAGAATGGTATCGCTGTATGCGACAACAATCTCCGCTGTCAGTATTATTAGTTGATATTGATTACTTTAAGGATTTTAATGATAAATTTGGACACCAAGCAGGGGATCAGTGTTTAATCAGTATTGCACAAATCCTTGATGATAATCTAAAACGGGCATCAGACTTTGTTGCACGTTATGGTGGTGAGGAATTTATTGTCGTCTTACCGCATACCACACAAAATGATGCACAACGTATTGCTGAAGGTTTAGTTACTTCGGTGAGAGAAGAGCATATTCCAGCAGGTAATGATAGTGTTTCGCCATGGGTAACCGTTAGTGCTGGGTTAGCAAGTATTATTCCCAATGAAACAGACAATGTATTACAACTAATAAAAGCAGCAGATAGAAAGCTATATAAGGCAAAGCATAAAGGTAGAAATCAATTGGTTATCTAAATGGATAAAATAAAACTACTTACTGTTATTGTTATGCTAGTAGGTATTATATCTACTATTAGTTATTTTAAGGGATTGGTACTATTAAATGGGCATCTTTATGATATCTACGTAAAATTAGATCCGTATACATGGAAAGATAAAAACGATAATAAAAACAGTCATGCCAATATTCTATTAGTAAAATTTGATCCGCAGATTGAAAAAACACCAGAGTATTGGCATCAAGTTATTAATAACCTCTTATCTTATCAGCCTAAACTGTTAATTATTAATGATTTAACAACACCACATATCCCTGATATATTGCAACAACAATTACTAAACAATAAGAATATTTTTTTATTACATTATATAACAGATAATAATGCAGTAGAAAATACTTCTAGCGTCTCACCATTGTTGCCTACATGGTATGCCCAGTATCCACAATCTGAATATGGTATTTATCGACGTAACAAGAGATTTTTATCGGGTAATATCAATGTTTATGATGATTTATCTTTTGAATTTCGGGTTTTAGAAAAAATAAACCCTCTTCAATTTCAATATCTTATGGATAATGATATTTTTGATAATAATCAATATTTAATCAATTATTTACCAGGTAGTAATTATTTACCTGTTATAAAAGCACAAAGGGCATTTTCTAATCAACTTATTTTTGAGTTAGTGCAAGATAAAATTGTATTATTGGGTAATGATATACAAGTTCATGTCTATACTATGGACGTGCCTATATCAACAAAAACTACTTTTTCTTTGCTCGATTTTCAAGGTTACAGTCTTGCTACAGTGCTAAATAATAGTGTCATCCATGAGGTTTCTCAAACGGGAATATTACTATTATTACTCATCCAGTGTGTATGGAGTTTATATATTTATCAATGGGGATACCGAAATATTCACTTTACCGTTACCTTTGCTATTACTTTGAGTATATTACTCAGTGCCTGGATAGCATTACATTTTTTTCTACTCTGGTTACCTGTAGTAGAAATGTTATTATTACAATTACTTTTATATTATGTGGTATTCCAGTATCGATTGTTTACAGAAGAAGCAATATTACAACAAGCCTTATTAGATGTAACGGCTCGTACTCAAGAACGTGTTATTCCTGCTAGTTTTTACCAATCTGAAGAACCCTGGAGTCAAGTTATTACCCTTGTTAACCAAACATTAAATCTTAATCGTTTGATTTTCCTCGAACGTATTGAAGGTGATCATCGCTTAAGGGAAGTAAAAGCCCTAAATTGTTCTATTGATGATATTTATGAAATGCGTCGTGATTATCAACGTACTCCTTATAGTACGGCAATAGAAGAAAATGCCCCGATACAGATCAATACCAAGAAAAGAGCCTATTTAACTTCCACCAATGAAACAGAAGAACAATTTTTAGTAGCATTGATCTTTGCAGAGGAAGTATTAGGATTTTGGGCTTTTGGAGTCGAACCAGAATATATAGAAAATAATCCACTATTTTTAACATTAGTAAAAGATTACGCACTACAAATCTCTGAACTACTCTATTTTAGACAACGTTTTCAGCATATATCAACTAAAACTTATTCTCTATTACGTTATATTGGTCTAAAAAGTGAAATTAGTTCACAACGTCTATTAAAACAAAGTATTGAATTACTCAATAAACGTTTAGATAGCGTAGAATCTATTTTTCATGGTATGAAAACAGCCGCTATTCTTTATGATTTATTTGGGCGAGTTGTGCAAATGAATCATAATATGGAAGCATTTACGCAACAAAGACATTTATCTGCGTATGATATGACGGCATTAGATTTTATTGCTACAATAACGGGTATAGAGTTGCAAAATGTACGGCTCATTATGCAACATATTATTACAGAACAAAAACTCTTTAATATTCCTTTAAATATCAAAGAGGATCATCAACATTTCTTTATCTTAAGTATTAAGCCCTTACAATCTTCCATAAAAACCGATCTGAATATGGATAATATAAATACTAAACATGAGGAAATAACCCCCTTTCAAATTTTGGGTATTTTGTTAGAAATCAGTGATATGACAGAAATAAAGCAAGATTTATCCATTAAAGAGAAGATGAATGAACATTTCTTCTTTCAAATAAGAAATGATATGGAATCGTTATTAATGGGTATTGGAATGTTAGATGAGGAACTGATGTCTAGTGAAGAGAAAAAAGAAATCATACAGATGTTGTTGGAAAAAGTGCATCAAAGCAGCAATATGATAAAAACAATGCATCAATATTTTTATCAGGATAATAAGGTGCTGTCTATTAGCAAATATCCAATAGAACCTACACATATTATTTATCAAATTATCCATTCTGATAAATTTACTCAAAAAGATATCACTATTGATTTAGACAATTCAAAACTAGAAACTTTAGTGTATGCAGAACCAAAAATATTTCAAGACACCTTCACAACTATCTTGAATTTATTGATAAAAGATGCAATAGAGGGAAGTAAAATAGTCATAACATATTATGAACAAAAAGAATTTTTAGAAATTTATCTGTATAATACAGGTTTTGGTATGCCTAATAAACAATTTCAACAAGCATTATCAGGAGAGAGTGAGAATGTATCACAAGATTTTATACAATTAAAAGAACGCTTACAATGGATGAAAAACTGGGAAGCAGAAGTAGATATAAGGAGTGATATTGGAGAAGGAATAGATTGTAAAATTAGATTAAAAAAGGTGTTTATGTGAAGCATATAAAAACAAATAAAACAATATCTATGTTAATAGTAGATGATGATCTTTTTATAGTAAAATTTTTAAAAAAATATTTTACTCATGCGGGTTATAACGTGTTTACAGCAGAAAATGGGCAACAAGCTCTGGAACAAATACAAAAAGTATCTATTGATATTATAATACTAGATACCATGATGCCAGTGATGGATGGCTTTCAGTTTTTACATCAATTACGTCATACCTTACACTCTATGATTCCGGTTATTTCATTGACTGCAATGGAAACACAAAATTCCGAAGCAGATTTACTTAATGCAGGAGCTAGCACAGTGCTTTTTAAGCCTATTAACCATGAGGTATTATCTGATACGGTAAGCAATATTGTTGATTTTTTAAATTAAATTTGGAATGGAGTTTCTCCTTGTTGCCATTAGATCTCTTTCCTCAAGGTGCATTATCAAGTTCCGTTATTACAACAACATGGGTCGGTATTTTTGTTGTTTGTATTTTTAATTTACGTTTTGGCTGGGTATTATCAGGACTCATCATACCCGGATATTTAATTCCCTTATTATTAGTTAAGCCCTGGTCAGCGGCTATTACCTTGCTAGAAGGTATTATCACCTATTTGATTGTGTGGTTTTATTCAGAAAAACTTTCCCATCTAGGTTATTGGAGTAGTTTATTTGGGCGAGATCGATTTTTTGCATTAGTTTTAACCAGTGTATTGGTTCGCATTACATTAGATATATATGTGCTACCGCCATTAGGGCTATTTCTCAATGACTACTATGCATGGAATTTTGATTACAGTAATAACCTTCATAGTTTTGGTTTGATTATTGTTTCATTAATTGCTAATCAGTTTTGGAAAACAGGTGTTATAAGAGGATTATTACCTTTATCTGTTATATTATTGGTCAGTTATCTATTAGTGCGTTATGGCTTAATGGCATATACAAATTTTACCTTAAGTAACCTAAGTTATATTTATGAGGATATTGCCTCTTCTATTTTAGCAACCCCTAAAGCCTATATTATTTTATTATCTGCTGCATTTATTGCATCCCGTATGAATTTACGCTACGGCTGGGATTTTAATGGTATTCTCATTCCAGCATTACTTGCTTTGCAGTGGTATCAACCTATTAAAATATTTAGTTCTTTTTTGGAGGCTTTTATTATTTTATGGGTGGCACAATTATTATTAAAATTACCGATATTTGCTAATGTTAATATAGAAGGTGCAAGAAAACTATTATTATTTTTTAATGTCGGTTTTTTCTATAAAATATTACTAGGGCATTTTTTACTTTGGCAATATCCTGAATTTAAAGTATCAGATGCCTATGGTTTTGGTTATTTATTATCTACCTTAATGGCAATAAAAATGCATGATAAGGGGATTGCCTTACGTTTTACCTGGAGTACGCTATATACATCCTTAATAGCAGTAGGACTAGCTAGTTTAATCGGATTTTTTCTTTCTATCAGTGATAGAATATATAATAGTTTTTTTGGAGTAAAAGATTTTATAGCACAAAATGTAAATGCTTATCAAATAGGAAATAAAAGCCTTATTGAACAACTTAGACAAGATAAAATAGATTTTTATCAAGCACGCAGTATCACACATATTAATTTACCATCCGTAAAAGAATTAGAAATAATTACTTTAGGATTTAAAGAAATAAAACATTATTTACGTACACGAGATAAGCAACGATTACAACAGGGGGTATTACATTTAAGTAAGGCAGGATTTAGTATATTATTACTTGAACAACGTTATCTGTATATCAGTGATACTGAACCAACACGAGGTTGGGGTATATATATTATTGATTTAAATACTATACAATCTTTATTAATAGAAATCCCCTTTCCAATTGAAGAAAAAGGTACATTAGAAGCAGGGGTTACGTTAATGCAACGTATGCATGCATTAGCACTAGCAAGTGCTAGTGTTAGTAAAAATGTAAATAGAAATGGCAGTGCTAATGTATTAACAAACCGACATACCGCTTTTTATACCTTTCATAAAATTATGTTCCAGCAAGATACTTTGCAAGTAAGAGCAAAAAAACAGCCCCAAAAAGATAATATCTTGCATATAAAAAAATCTATTCCGGCTAGTTTAGATCTGCCCTTATTAAAAAAATTAACAAAAAGCTATCAATTAGAATGGGGAAACTTGCATGAAAATAATTATATTTATCAAGATAGTAAAGAAGGGATTGCTATCTTGGAATTACAGCAAAAGATATTACGTCGTTTTATTTCCAGCCAGTTTTATAGCACCAAATCACTGGATTTTCAGATACAATATAAACGTATTGATGGCTATTTACAAGAATGGTTATTTAGTAAAGAAGATATTATAGCTAAAAGTGGGAGTAATAAGTATCAAATACCTAAACAAGAAGAATTATTGTTTTTTGATGAAGAAATTATTACGCCATTATTAACATTGATAAAAGAATATAAACAAGATAATTTATGGTCTAGTTCATTAAAGGAAAAATTAAATATTATATCCGGTTATGCTGATATTTTTGATTATACTTTAGTATTATATCAACACCAACAAAGTGGACAACAATATATTCTTTTACAAGAACAAACTGATAATAAAAAAAAACATTATTGGGGGACTTATATCTTCCGATTAGGAGAAGCTGCTCCTTATATGTTAGAAATACCAAGGCCTTTATATGAGGTCAATAGTTTTGAATACGGGGTCTCTTTATTTGAGCAATTAAATGCAGCCTATTTATGTATTGCAGGCGCACATCCTCATGCAAATATAGATGGTAGTGCTGATTTAGTAAAATTGCAAAACAGGCAAAGTATTTTTACTTTAGTCAATCAGGTAATTATGCGTGAATATGCAGAAAATAGCTTAAATATCTTCAGTATACGGGCGTTTGGATACCGTGAAGATATGCCCTTTCCTAAACAAGATATGATTATCTCACTACGCTATGCCCATAGCATCTATCAACCTGATGGAGCAAAAGAATTATTACAGTTACTACAACAGAACCAGATTAATTATCAGTTAGTGCAAGGTGATCCTGAAACAGCTGGCTATGAAGTAGGCAGTTTGCCACAATCTTTGTATGCAAGAGTCTCCCCTAACAAATTATTTGGAATATTGTGGTTATCTCCATATCTACGTCAAGCCTATTATCAAAAAGATAGTAATAAACAAGAAGATAAGCAGTTTAAAGCAGTAGGTATTGATACTAAAGAAGTGGATTTAACATTATATTTATGGAAGCAATATATCACTACGAAAAATTTTAATAAAAAAGTGGTAGATAAGAAGATATTAGAAACAACAATAAAAATTATCCAACATTATATACATAATCCAAATATTTTACTGTTATTACAGTTAAAAAATAAACATTACACGTATCAACGTATTATTGATAGAGATAGTCGTCAATCTTTTTTATTTATTAGTGATAAAAAAGGTAATGCTGTATTGCTAGTAAATTTATCACCCCGTAATATAAATACGCAGACAATGATAACTAATAAAAAAGATAGTCAAGAAAAAATATCCAAATTTATTTATTCCAGATATGCCTGGTTACATTTTTATTTATCTCCATATATTGATTTAAAGAACTATAATGAGAAAGTTAGGTAAAATTATTTTCTTGCTATGTTGTATATTTGTAGCAAATAAACTATTCGATTATCTGTTACAACAGATCAATGATTATAATAAAAATATAAAAATAAACACTATCTTTCAACAAACTGAAAGTAGTCTTATTTTTTTTCAAAAAGAAAAATATGGGTTAACCTTTTCTTTAGCAGAACAACCACTTGCTATACGTATATTGAGTAATGCCATGATAAATAAAAAAGATGCAAATACTGATAGTTTTTGGCATTATACAGTAAAATATCAATTAGTAGATAAAGAGGGAAACATTATTAAGCAACAAGAGTATTATCATCGTAGTAAAATACTTTTGACAAAAGAATATGCTACAGGGAAAACGGTTAATCGTTATTTTTTAATGGATAAGGATTACCTTCCTACCTCCAGCAATGAAATCATTATCTATAATACACCTCCTTATAAAACACATACCGTAAGGGTAACTATTAGTTCTAAGGATAAAGACATACAACAAGTGGGATTTAGATTTTATACTAAAAATATTATTGCTGATAAGCATATCACGTATGCATGGAATAGTCTTAGCGATGAAGAAAAAAAGGAGAAAGCTAAATCAAATATTTATGCTCCGGTTTTATTAACAGAGAATGAAAAATATCAATTATTAAAATATAAATGGAAACCAATTGGTGCAAATGGTATTGAGGGGATATCCTATTTATCTGATAAGATATATCTGATAGAAGGGGATAATATTGATAAAACAGAGGATGACCTTGTTAGCTATCAGATACAAGCTGATTTGCATCATCATGCTATCTATGCGATACCTCATTCTGGAGGGAAAATAACGCTACATATTGAGGAGCTGGAACTAGACAGGAATGATAAAGAAAGGTTAGAAGTCATTATTAATTGGTATGGAAAAGGGATAGATAAATATCAACAATTTAAAATAAATACATTACAAGCAAAACATTGGGAACAATACCTGGAAGGGGGATTATTAGAAATAATTGTAAATAAAGCAACTAAAATACAAGTATCTATTAATATTAATAAAACCTTATTATCCTTACCACAACAACAGACCTTATTACGTGCATATTGGCTCAATACCGATCAACCTTTACGCTATCATATTACCCATTATCGTCATTATGCAACCCCTATGCGGGTTGATTTTCGTTATCTTATCAGTATGGATAATATCTATCAAACTGAACAAAAAAAAGTACATTTTTATTTTTTAAATAAAGAAAATAAAATCATCGATCAAGGCATTATTCCATTTTACTCATCGTTATCTGAATATGACCGTCTATATGCAACAGCAACAAATAATAGTAGTAAAGAAAAAACATATCTTAGCCAGGTTTACCGACATTATTTCCTATTACCCAAGCAAGTAGAAACGTTATTACTCACATCAGAAGATAAATTATTAGTTAATAGCTATAATAGACCGCTTGATTTTCCTTATACCATAAAAGTACCTGAAGATTACCATTTAGCACAACAAAGACAAGATAGTGTACCAATATGGTTTGCAATAAAACCTGATCATTATCTTGCCTTACGTACTAAAAAAGCATATCAATTATTCTTTACACAACCTAAACCTGTAGATAAGCGTTTTAATATTAATAAAAATAGTTATACCTGGCAAGATTATCAACCCATTACACCAAGTTATTCTCGTTATTTATTTAATCCAAAAAATGCAGATATTCCAGTGAAAGATATATCATTAGGTGGCATTTTTCAGTCTGTTAATATCAATCAGGATAGTTTTTTGTATTTTGCTTCATTACCAGGACAATCAATAATTTCCCCTACTTTAATATGTTTTAAAAAACCGCTTACAGCATCGAAAATAGCGTTATTGATAGAGAATAAAAAAGTATTAGAAAAAACTTTCATCGGAAATACGATACAATTAGATGTACCTACTATCTCCACAGGGAAACATCGTGTTCGTGTACAAGGAGATAAAGATATACATTGCTATATTAATTATACTCGTCCAGATAGTAATACCCCTTTGTACATTAAACGTTTAAGTTATCGTATAGAAAAAGGCAACAGCATTGTTTTTCATTATACCAAAAACACCCCTCAAAGCGTATTGACGGGATTATTTCAAATGCCCTATGGAAGTACATCCAAAAGCCGTTTAGAAGTAACGATTAGCCCTATAAAAAGGAAAAAAAGCAATACTGATTATACTCTTAAAAAAAGAATTTTTGTTATACGTGCTAATAATGATAGCAAGATTAAGGTACTTAATACACAGCAACAATTTGTAGGAAAAGGTGAACGATTCTATCTTCCTTTAGGTAAAGATTTAGTAGCAAAAACATATAAAATAAAGATAAAATTATTATCTGGATCAAAAGGGTATATCTCTTTATATCGCTTTTCTGTGGGACAAGAAGAGTTTATACGCTTTTTTACTATAAAGGATTACCGTTGATGAGAGCATTAGAGCAAAAAAATATAAACTATCTGTTGCCAATGTTATTATTGTTGCTTGGTAATATTGCAATTGCCCAATCACCGCAGCTTCAATTACGTTGTCATAATGCTTATCATACTCCTGATTTAGCAATATTGACTACAGCAAAAAAAACACTATTTCCACTATTATTACAAGCAGAGCATTTTGTTTTAAATGATAAGATAAAAAAAATAATACAGCAACATCAATGGTATATAAAAAAATTTACCTTATCAGGCCATCAAGTGCTTTCCTTAAAAGAAAATAAAACACACTGTGATGGTAAAGGAAATTATGCTATTAAGTTACATCCAACAGAACCGATTTTATTAGAAGCTCCACATAGTTATTTTGATAGTTATACAGGAAAAATAGTTTCTCGTTTATTTTTGAGTGGACGCTTTAAAGCTGCTGCATGGAATTCTATACAGCGTTATGAAAAAAGGCGTATTGGTACAAGTAATGCAGATTTATCAAAACTGGCAAATAGTTATTTAATGGCTATGTCAGAAGCATTTTTATCAACCTTTCCAAAAGGAGTAATAGTACAAATACATGGTTTTTCAAAAAAGAAACGTCAGTCTTATAAAGCAGCTCAAGCAGATATTATACTCAGCCATGGTAACAGGATAATCAGTCCTGCTATCTATCAATTAAAACAGTGTTTAAGTCATGCTTTTATCCATCATAAGGTGTATCTTTATCCTCAAGATATTAATGAATTAGGAGCAACAAAAAATAGTATTGCAAAAGCCCTTTATAAATTTGGTATGACGCATTTTTTTCATGTAGAATTAAGTGTGGAATTAAGAAAAAAATTAGTCAGAAATAATATTTTTATGCAGCATTTTACAAAATGTTTACATGGTGTAAGCAATGTCTAATACTTCTTTGTTTATTTTAATAATAACCATACTCTACGCATCACTTTTAAATGCTTATACTGATCCGCTCAGTGAACTACGTTATAGCTCTTATAAAGGTATTATCACTTGGCAAGCTATACATCCTGCAACACAATGGGTAAGTGGAGTAAAAGTCAATGCTAATAAGAATATGACCTTAAAACCTTATGCCCATACTAAAATTCGTTTACATCGTAACCATTATTTAAAAATCACTTTTCCCACTCAACAAGATTATGCTTACGGTGATCAGTTAAGCATCACTTACTCTAATGGAACAGGACTTTATATCCCCCTTGTTACACATCAAGATCAACAACATAAAAGTATTTTTATTATTCCATCTGCTATTTCCGAGAGGATAATTAATATTACAAATAATGCACCTTCTCATGCTATTAAAATAGCTGTTTTTTATTCTCAATACCACGATATTAACCGCAATGTACCCTATCAAAATCCTATTGCACTACCATTAGATACGGTAGATATAAAAAATGATACTACTGGAAAAACTGAAACTTTCAGCCAATTATACCAGCAAGCGGTAAAGCTAACATTAACAGGGCCAATAAGAGTAAAAGTAGAAACCCGTTTAAACTATAAGATATATAATAAATATGATGAAGGTATTTACCATCTACAAAGCCGTATTGATAAAGAAGCATGGATAGATAGACGATTTGATACCTTTTTAGTAACTGATCAGCGATTTTTTATTAATACTGTAAAAAATGATCAAAAACAACACACTATGATAGAAAAACAGACCCCAGATTCAGATTCTATGGATTTAGAGCCAAAAGGGAGATCAGTGATTGCAAGACAATGGTTAGCACTTGGCGCTAAGGAACAAAGTTTTATTGATATACCAGAAGGAAAACATACCTTAACTTTAAAATCACCACAAGCTCTGTTTATTCGTTTATTTTCTGAAAGTAAGGTGCTACTTAAATCCCTGAATAAAAAAGCGATACAAGCTGAAAATAATCCTCAAAATTTAACACAGCTTTCACAATTAGAGCATTTTAGTCAACATTATTTATATGATATAAAGCATAAAGAAATAGCCCTTGATTTAGCACAACTTTATCAAAATAAATTATCTACTTTTAACCCTCAAAAATCCCTTAAAGCAGAATTATTTTTTAAAAAAAATAGTTATTATCGTCAATTATTACCCAATAATATGCTTTCTATTTCTGAAGAAGGGGATAGAATGTATCATTTTCTTCATTATGCGTTAAAAACAGTGCGACAACAGGGAAAACACCTAGAACTTATTAGTTCTTTTGTAGATAAATATTGTAGACAAATCAATGCTGCCCGATTTAATTTAATTCCTAATCGTATCACTGAAGCTAAACGTTATTTATTACCTCCTCGCTATGCAAAAAGTCGTTTAAAAATTAATGTTAATCAGACACTATTAACTCACCCCTTGAGCTTTTATCTGCAATATGATAATGATCTGCCTATATTATTAACTGTATATCCTGATCGGGAATTACCCATACAAGCTTATTTAGCTACTCGTAATGAGGCCTGTATTAGCCAGGCTCATCAAAATGGTAATATAGAAAAAACATTACCAATGGTAAGTTATCCACTTATTGATAATGCCTATTTGGAAATTGATCTACCTGCAAAGGTAAAGCAAATAAAGTTATGGAATACCAATACTACGCAACAAAAATTATATATATCCTTACAATACCGTAGTAGCAAAAAAATCAAGATAGATAATGATTTATACTTGCAGTTAATAAAAGAACAAGGAATAAAATTAATGACTCAAGGTTTTATTCCCTATTTATTAAATCAACCAATCACATTACATATCAATACATCACATATCACTTATTTAAAACAACACTGGTTAGAAATAAAACGTTTCTTATGGTCACATAAAAAACAATTTTTTCCTGATTATAAAAAAGATAAACAGAATGTAACGATAGATAATGCACAATTAAATACATTAATGACAACGCATTTATTATCCTATTTTCAAAAACGCATCTTAAAAGGACTGTTACTCGATGGGCAATACAGAGAGCAAATAATAAAAAAATTACTGCAATACTATCAAGAACAACATTCAAATATAAATATTTTACGACTCTATATTATACAAGCATTTCTCACTCAAAAAAGTAGTGTCTATCGTCAATTAGTGTCTACGCTTATTCAGCAAGGTTATTATCAGTTAGCTTTAACACTGGGTTTATTATTATTAGATAGCGATCAATCGTTACGTGATGAATTAGTACAAGCTGCTTATGTAAATCGTCAATGGAACATTTTTTTCACGCTACTAGCAGGCTATAAAGAGGTAGAAAAAATACATTATTGGTGTGGATATGAAGCACAATACAGGGGCTTGTTAGAAGTGGCTCGTGAGCATTGGAAACAAGCAGGAAAAAAGGGTTTGGCAACTATTAAGCGTCTGGATAAAGGCTTATCCCTATGGCAATCAGGAGGAAAAGATAAAAAGCAAAATGATCACGCATGGCAACAGTGGAAACAAGATTATAAAGGAGCAAATAGCTGGAAAAAAATCAACACACTTATTTATAATTATAAGAGTGCGCTATTATTATACAATCCGACACGGGATTTATATCAAACAGTTTTTTTGGGAAATAAGGCAAAACCGATACAATTTACCATCACAGGGCCTGCTACTTTACGTTTAAATACCCGTTTAGTACATACACAACAAAACATGGATGCAACAAAACAGGCCGAGCAAAATAAAAAAACAGATTGGTTGACGATTGTTGATAATAATCATTTATTAACGACTCCCTATTTAGCCAGTTTCCCTACACAAGGATTAACCCTTATAGAAAACAAGAACCAGGAAGGGGGTACAAAACAACCTGGAACATTACAATCTTTTACCTATCAGGTTACAGCAGGAACGCATCATATAAGCGTCTATGCGGAAAAAGAAGCATTATTACTTTCTCTACAACAAAAGCAACCCATACAAGATGTGATATTTCCAGATAGACAGATAACAGATCATCATCTGTTCTATAAACCGTTATTAGAAGACAAGAATATAGCATTTTATTGGCAGTGTTGGAAAACAGGATGTATACGTTATAATAAAGAAAATACAGCGATATTTTTACCACGAGTAAAAAAAATAATACCGACTAAGCATGTTTCCTCTCTAGTAGATAAGACAACCCCTGCTTTAGCAAAAGAAAATAATCAATTTATCTTTATTCCTGATATGCCCTTTTCAGACTTTAAAGAAACATTAATACAAGCATGTCGTATAAACGCTATCACTGAACCATTCCCTGATATAATAACGATAAAAAATATGGATATATATAAACCCAAAGCAGCTATCGCTATCTTAAATAATTGTCCTATTTATCCTACACAGAAATTATTGCAGAGCATAGTATGGCGTTATCAGCATTATCCACAGGAACGATCTTTTTTATTAGCGTTGGTAGAAAAAATGTCTGCATATCCCCATCAATCTGGACAATTAAAGCAGCTAATACAAAGTATTACAAGTAAAACGTCTTGGGTATTACAAAAATCAGTTATACAAAGTGCTGGTTTGCGTAGCATTGAAACCCCTGATAAGACATTATTACCTCCTCTTAAAAAAAGAGCATTAATCACTAATAATAATCTTTCTATACAGGAACAAAGGGGCTATAAAAGTGTTTTAAAAAATTCCAATATCTTTGGCGCATCATTTTATATCAAAGATACCACTAGCTTATATCTATATTTTGATAAAAATACCTTACCTTATCAAAATATTTATCCAGCATCTATTAGTATAGAAATAGATAATCAAGAAAAAAAATGGATCAGCTTATCAGAACAAAAGAAAACAAATAATTACCAGGTATCGCTGTTAAAAGGCTTACATAATATTAAAATACAATGGCTTAATCCCATAGCAGGAGAATCTGTTGGAGTTAATATAGAGTTAAAAAAAGGGGATCAATCACTGCTTGTTAATAATACAAAAAAAACGTATTATCATATTGCTACACAACAAGAACCGATAATATTAGGTGTTCAAGCTCCTGTGCATATACGTTTTGATTTACTAGATAATGATACCGTTCATTCCTTCTCTTTTAGTCTCTTTGATAATGAAAAACAGATCATTATTACCCCACCAAAGGGAAAAAAAGAAGCATTATTACGCATTTATCAACGTACTATTTCAACAACTAAAAATCCACCCTTACAGGGAGTAAGAAAAAGAAAAAATATTGCCACAATTCCATTGAGTCATCTTGCAAAAAAAAATACCACACCGCTATTACCTGTCAAGTGGTTTGATTATCCATGCCAACAGAAAATATATGCACACAAGAAAAAGAAACAGATTAAACCGGTTTGTTTTTTAGCAAGCACTTTTGCCCTCTCTTTACAGTGGAAACAAGGTGTAGATGATGAAATCAGAATATCTGAAGATAGCATTCAAAAGAATACCAATCAATATCTACAATTTGGCGTACAGCATCTTGGTTATCAACCTTATTGGGGAAAGCAGACATTAAAAAACTGGTTGGATTCTATGCTGTTACTGCGTTTAAGAGACACTGCCAATCCAGTTATAGGTATTAAAGAAGTATTATATATACAACCTGATTGGTGGGGTATAGGATTACGTTTTGATGGACGAATGTATGCCCAACAACAACTATTTAATACATCCAAACAGTGGTTATGGTCTTCTGATATACGTTTTGCAATCAATAAATCATGGCAAATCAATGCTAAAACCCGATATTTAAGGATGCTCACTTTTTTTCATAAACACTTTGATTTTAATGATGATAACATAGCTAATAGCATTCATTTTAATGTTGATCCTGATGTATGGAATAACTATTCCGACATACATTACAAAGGCATGATATTATCAGAAAATATCTATTATAATCCCTGGATAGATACACAATGGTATAGCGGATTAAGGTTATATTCAGATGAAGATTTTAATTTAATAAAACCAGAGCATCTTACCTTTAAAGCAGGTTGGAAACAATTATTTACTCCTCATATATTAGCGCATTTACAATATCAATGGCGTTATTATTTTCCTCAAAGAGATAATTATTGGAATAGAATAAATGCTTTTGATAGAACCTCTATTCGGGCAAAAATAGAATGGCAACAGTGGACATCTATCGGTACTCAGCGTCTATCTAAAAGGAAAACAAAATATGGCCGCTTATTCGGTTATTTTGATATGCGTTATACAATAGAAAATAATGAATGGAATGCAGAATTAGGCGTAAAATGGTTGATAGATCATGCCAGAGGTTATACCGATTTTCGTCCCCAAAGTATATCTTTTAAACACATCAGAGAAAGAGGACGCTATACCATAGAGCCTACCCCTTAATATTACCGCAGGTCAATATGTTATGTTCAAAAAAAAACAAAAAATAACCTCTATAGTGTGGGTATTATTAACAAAAGAATTATCAGAAATATGGATAAGATTAGATAATACACTATTACAACAATTAAAAAATGATTTTTTATTAAGTGAATATAGTTATCATATACAAGATAAAGATGAACAATATATTAGATATAAATTAATTAGCTATTTAATCAATACCCTCCAAGATATTCATACTAATATTAATACCCTCAATATAGAATATAAAAATTATACTAAACGTTATATGAAAGCCTCTTCTCAATTAGATAGGCAAAAGCATATTTTAGAATTTGCAAAAAAAATGGGTGCAAAAAAAAGACATCTACATCAAGATATGAAAGCCTTTTCAAGGTGGTTTGGGCATGATGCCATTACAGATAGATATCGTTATAAAATTTCTCAATTAGAAAAGAAATTAACCTTGATTTTAAAGCGTATAGGTCATTTGGTAAATGATTATTTATCCTCTAATAGTTTTGATATAAAACTATGGGAAAAAATTAATTTAGAAAAATATATTATTCCTCTTTTTATTTATCAAGGAGATAAACGGGTTTGCAGTCATGCATTTAAGTGTTTAACTTTAGCTATTAGTAGTATGAAAAAATCCTCTTTAACACAATTAGTCAATGAAGATACTTTACAATATATTTATCGTTCAAGTTTAGATCATCGGCAAGAGATTGAAATACAAATCGCTGCAATAGAGTTACTAAGCCGTTTATCTCCCACTGATTTTTTACATGTTTTTGTACAACGTTTAGATAATATAGGAGATGAAGGGGATATATTTGTACGTTATCAAGGGGTATTATTATTAGCTACGGTGTTACCGCAATATCCACAACAATTATCTATAATAGAAAAACTATACCATGATCCGAGTGCTTATGTCAGACAAGCTATTGCAACTATTTTACCTGCATTACCTATAAAGATTGCTTTAGATATGACTAAACAATTATTATTTAATGATACCGAACCGAAAGTAAGAGCGGCTATCGTATTAGCAATTCAACCGACTTTTATTATTAAATCGGTCGATCCGCATATTTTAGAAATTATTTTACAACTTTTGACTATAGAAAAAGATAGTTTTGTATTACATGTTTTATTAGAAGAAATTGAAAACTATTTTCAATTTTTTACTGAAAAAAAAGCTATATTGTTACAACAAACATGGGCATATAAGATAATGCCAAAACTGACCAGCTTATATCAAAATAGTGATAATATAGCAGTAAAAAGCTGGATAGCAAAAACAAAAGAATGGATCTGGTGTCATTACCATATTGACAGACATACCTTATTTATGGATTTACAAAAACATATTCCTTTATTAGAAGATAAAGAGCATATTTCTATATCTTTAGATAAAGCCTTTGACGAAGAAGTAGCCCGTATTATCGCTCTATTAGTTCAAGATCAGTTTGGTTGTGATATTAATACCCCTCTTGCAACTAAAAAAAGATCTATTCGATTATATAAAAAACCTTTTTTTGTTTTCCGGTTATGGCGTTTTTTATATGAATTACGCCATCCGTCAACAGATAAAAGGCAAGCCCATTCACATACTATTGGACGGCTTACACGAGGTCAAACGATTATTCCTTCTCAGGTATTATCTGAATTATCTGAAACTAAAGTGCCTGGCGAACCCCTTTATATTGCACAAGAAGATGGTTGGCGTAATTACTTGCCTTTAGTAGATGATGTTATTTCATTGCTTGATCCATTATTCAATGCGCCACCTGTTCATATATTTAGCGCAGAAGGGATCACTACACTGACTCCACCAAAAAATAATATAAAACGTATCGCAGCATTATTTGTATTAATTACCCGATTTTCTTATTTTGCTCATTTACGTAACTGGGAAGCAGATAGTCAATTATCTCCTGATAGTTATATTAACGCATTGAAAAAATTAGGTATTGATTGTCAATTTAAGCCTCATCGCTATGAAAAAAAGCAATGGCAACATAATACCCCTCATATTCAGCGTTTTTTTTCTACCTTAATTCCTATCCCTTTATTGCTTGAATGGTTTAGAGAATTTCGAAATTATTTTTATTCCTTATATGAAAATACTATCACAGAATTACTGGTTTTTTTAGCCTTTGCTAGTAGCCTGTTTTTTGGGCGACATATCTACTTAAATAAAGGTATTAAAAAAGCCAGAAAAACATTACCATTAGTGATTGGAGGATGGGGAACAAGAGGGAAATCGGGTACAGAACGTCTTAAGGCAGCGTTATTTAATGCTTTAGGATTAAGTGTCGTATCCAAAACAACTGGCTGTGAAGCCATGTTTTTACATTCTTTTGCTTATGCGCCTTTGCGTGAAATGTTTTTATTTCGTCCTTATGATAAAGCAACTATTTGGGAACAACGTTTAGTCGTACAACTTTCTAGCCGTTTACACACCGATGTATTTTTATGGGAATGTATGGGATTAACGCCCGCTTATGTAGAAATATTACAACGACAATGGATGTGTGATGATCTTTCGACCATTACGAATACCTATCCTGATCATGAAGATTTACAAGGTCCTGCTGGTTATAATATACCTGAAGTGATGACCCGTTTTATTCCTCGTAATGCCATTTTAATCAGTTCAGAAGAACAAATGCAGCCAATATTAAAATTAGCAAGTTCGCAGCAAAATACAAAATTTATTAGTGTTGGCTGGAAACAAGCAGGTTTATTAACCGATGATGTGTTACAACGTTTTCCTTATGATGAACATCCGTATAATATCGCATTAGTGTTAGCGATGTCAGAACAACTAGGTATTACTTCCAATTATGCATTAAAAGAAATGGCCGATAATGTAGTACCGGATTTAGGCGTATTAAAAACCTATCCTACTGCAAAAGTGAAATACCGTTTATTAAGTTTTGTGATGGGTATGTCTGCAAATGAACGCTATGGAGCAAGAGGAAATTGGACACGTACTGGTTTTGATCATCATCATCTCAATACCGATCCGCATATATGGATAACTGCTTTAGTTAACAATAGAGCAGATCGCATTCCCCGTTCACGGGTATTTTCTGAATTTGTAGTCAGTGATATTGTATTGGATAAATTAGTGTTAATAGGGACTAATTTAAAAGGTTTTATGGGTTATATTCATGATGCATGGCAAAAGGAAAAAGAAAAAATCAGTTTATGGGATACAGATAATCGTTCACCATTAGAGACCTTTTTAGCTATTGCAGAGCGTTATCGTATTCCTACCGATGAACAACAACTAAATAATAGAATAGTAGCTATGTTAACAGGGGTAGCGGTTGAATTTTTGCAACAAGAGATAAATAAACAAGCATTACATACACTACTCCATGATCCTGATTTATTTCAATCTACACTACCTATAGAAACTTATTTACAGCATGAAAGTTGTGAAGATAATGAATTAGTTGATAGCCTTTTTCAATCCTTTACAAGAGAGAAAAAATTATATGATAGCTATCAGAAATTTAAACAACATATTCAAAGTATAAGCATAGAGCAAGAAGATAAAGAGCTTTTAGATCAGCAATTACAACAATTACTATGGCAATGGTATGAAGAAAAAATCGTAGTAATAGATGATGAACATGCAAATGGTAATACGGTTATTGATCATATAGTTAAACAAACTCCTCCTGGATTATTAAATCGTATTATGGGGTTACAAAATATAAAAGGCACAGGACTCGATTATGTTTATAAATGGTTATCCTGGGATACTTGTCATCGTGCCATAGTAAAAATATACAATGAAAAAGCCATTATTGCAGAACAAGGTTTAGTTGAATTAATTGCTTTTCAAGAATATAACATATTGTGTGTGTATGAAGTAGAAAAATTACTACAAGTAATACGTCATAAACAATGGGCACAACGAGAAGCAATACAAGCAGAAATTGCTATTTTAGAAGGAAATTTTAAACATGCCTTACAGGCAATAGAAACGAGTATAGGAGTAGAAAAAGAAAGCTCCTCTATAAAAACGTGGATAATGGCAGTGATTGAGCAATTATTTGATGCAAATGATGCGGTAAAGCGCAGAAAAAAAGCAGATCGTATCTATAAAGATTTAGTAACACAACGTATTAGCCATGAACGAGCAGCAATAGAGTTAAAAGCCTTAAATAAAAGACAAAAAGGAGGCTGGTTGGGTTCTTTCTAACGCTACTTTTAGCTACAATACTTGTTAACAGCCATGATAAGCTCAAATAATATCTTTTACCTTGTCTATCAGTTGTTCCCCCGCTAGTAAATAGTTACTTACAATATAAGGATCGTGATAACCTCTTTTCCATGGATTTTCAAAATCATCAATAATTAAACGTATCCCTTGTTTATTAAAACGCTGTAAATTACCCATAGCCAGATAAGGTTTTCCATTAATAGTATGGTTACTAAAGGTGGAGATTTTATGTACTAAAATATGGGTAATATATTTATTAATAGGGCGTTTTATCTTCGCATAATGGTTAGCAGCAGTAACAAATATTTCAATTAACTCTTCTAAATTATATTGATAGCTTTCGTTATCTTCGAGTAAATTACATATAAATAATTTAGGTTTATTTATTTTAGCGATAGTATCACTTACACCTTCAACCATAATATGCGGTAATACACTGGTAAAAAAACTGCCCGGTCCATAGGATATTACATCAGCCTGGGTGATAATATTAGGTAAAACAGGATTAATACGCGCATCAATATGGGTATGATCTGTGGCATTTTTTGTTGCTACCAGAGTATCACTAAAAAAAATACACTCTATTTTTTGTTTATTTTCTTTACGATTTAACAAGGTGGTTGCAGATTGACCATATATGACCCTGTTATCTGATAAGACAGCATTAATATGTAAACAATTAATTAGCGATACGGGCCACACATTACCATGAATAGAACACAGTTGCCTAAAAACGTAAATAGCGGTATTAATATTACAATCATGGGCTAAATAAGCACCTACCAGAATAAAATTACCAATACTGCCATTGCGTAAATCCATGCTGGTAGCTGTAGCTAGGTGTCCATAAAAGGCTTTTAAATAGGTGGTGATAACATCTCGTAAACTTTGTTCTACTGCTTCAATTAACGGATGTTCAATATCAATAAAACGTTGTAATTCTTGTTCAAGTTGCGCTTGTGTACCGGTGTCAGACAATCGCCAATTAAAGAGTTTTACTACGTGTCCTGCTTTTCCTTCTGCATGGGCTTCTGTCATCAAAGCATGGCGTATATCTCCTACCGGCAACATATTAAAATGTTCTCGTAAGGCTTTCGAACTGCCGCCATTATCCCAAATAGGGACTATACGGGTAATATTGTATGTATTTTTGGATAATGCCATATTAATATCCCGAAAACCACTACCACCAGTAAAAGTAACAATATGTAATGATTGGCTCTTATCCTCAACAAGGATTTTATTTTTAGCTGATAGAGGCGTTTTAACATGGCTATTTTGTAAAGATAACCAGGCAAAATACGTGGATTTACATGACCAGATTAAACTTCGATAATAGGCAATAGACATAGAAAGAATAATAAAGCACAAAAAAAATGTATGGTAAAGCAATGTAGAATAAAGCGTAGCGAGTAAAAATAGGCTTGCAACAAGCATTAAACACCGTGCAATGCGGATAAGAGAACGATGGTATTCAATACGTTGGATAATTTCTTGACTGTTAGGAGAAAGATACAAATCATAGCGTAGACGCTCTAAGAGTAATCCTGGGCTACCATTGGCTAGCATCCAACGGGTTTCAAAATAATGATTAACAGGGGTAAAGAATAGCTCCGAAAAAATATTAATAAGAAAGCCAACACACCATGCAATAACCAAAAAGATAAAAATTGGCATGATATTACTTTGAAACCATTGGGAAGGAAGGTTAGGTGGAGAAAATAAATAATCTGCACTCAGTACACATAAACTTCCTATAATAATAAGTTCTGCAAAAAGGTGAACGGATTTCATAAAAAAATTAACGAGCTTGAATAGTTAAAATATTTTTTTTATTTTTTTTATCAGTTATATTCCAACTTATTTTAATTTCTATTTGGTGTTTGTTTGAGGATTCAGAAGCGGATACTTTTAAATTAAGTAAGCCAGATGGATGTAAGGTGATTTCATCTTCTTCATCACTAAATACCATTTTTCCCTGTTGCAATCCTGTACTGAGTGCATGTAGAAGGGGGGCAATAGAATCTTTGTCTTGTAAGGAAAAATGGTTAAAGGTTTTTTTTTCTTTTTGCATGTTACACCGATGGGATTAAAGTTGTAAAAATTCAGGTAATTGAGCGAGAAGTTTTTTAATTTCATCTTGATATATCAGCGTTATTGCTTGATCAAGCTTATACCATTTTCTACTACGGTATTGTTCTTGCCATTGTTCTTCATCTAGCATTTTCTTTACCTGCATAGGATAAACAATGACTTTACATTCAGCTTGCCATTTTTCATAGCGGTAGCTACCAATTGCTTTATGTGCGACTTTTCCTTCAATACCGGCTTCTTCAAAGGCTTCTTTTGCCGCAGATTTTCTAGCACTTAGTCCAGGTTCTTTAATACCTTTAGGAATAACATAATGTTTTTTCTGGCTAGATAAAATTAATAATATTTGTAAAGTGTTTTTCTTTATTCGATAAGGAATAACAGAAGATTGCGTATAATAATAAGCAGGACGTATACGCTTTTCTTTGCCATCTGGCATAGGATAAGGAAAGCGTTTGGGTAAATTTTTAGCATACTGTATTTTGACTAATTGTGCAGACTGCGCTGTTAATGATTTCCATTCTCCTTCAAATTGTAAATGAGCTAGTGATGCAGTCAGCATTAGTTTATTATTACTGGGAATTTTTATTTTTTGTTTACTAAGATAGAGTATTAATAATTCTAGTCCTGGATTATGTCCAACTAACATAACACGTTGTGTATTTTTAGGGATAGTTTGTAAAATCACTAAAAAATCTTCTAAAATAGCATCATATAGTTTTTCATCATAAGTAATTAAAGCACTACTACTTCCCATTGCTTTAATGGTTTTTTCTGCTGTTGTTTTTGCTCGTATTGCAGGAGAACTAATCACTCTATCAGGTTCTAAATGCTGTTGTGCTAAATATACCCCTATACGTTGGGACATACGCTTACCTTTATCGGTAATGGGTCGATGAAAATCATCGGTTTGAGTGCTCCAATCAGATTTTCCATGACGTAATAATAGTAATTCTGGCATAAAATCAGTATCCAAAGAAATAATTTAATAAACGCTGTTGATTAATGTAATAGTTTAATACATTTTTTAGCTAATAAAAGAAAATCAATCTTTCCTGTTACTTCATAAATAGGGGTAGAAGCTAAATTATTGAGATAATTTTCAGTATTAAGGTCATTAATATCATGTAAAAATTGTCCTTGAGCATCTTGATAAAATGGCCCGGACGATTTCATTAATAACTGCAATAATTCTAGGCGATGTGAGAGATCAATAGATCTGATGGTTGTTTCCTCAGAGCTATTATGTTGCCAATTAAGTAAAACAACTCCATATAAAGGAGCATGAAAACTAATTCGTTGAGTACCGTAAATATCACGGATATAAACATCATATTTTTTTTCTATCTCCCATAATGTCGCTAGCTCCATATCTTGATACATTTTTAACTGTTGAGAAGATAATAAATGCTGTAAACGAGGATTTGCAACAATCGTACCAGGATTAATACGAGGTAATTTAGGAATGCCACAAATTTGTTGTTTATGAATAAACAAGCGATCATTAGTAATATAATTGACCTCAGGATTATTCATTAATTCCAACATTAAAGTAGATTTACCACCACCTGAAAAACCTGCTATAGCTAAACCTTTACGCTGATAACTTAGACCTGCTGCATGACAGATTAACCATTTTTTCTGTTGCAGATAATTCATATATTGTGAATTAATAAAATTAATAATTTGATTAGGATATTGTAAGCAAGGACCAATAGCTAACTGGTATTGTGTACTTTGTAAAAAGAGCATACCAGTACGTACTTTACGGATTAATCGTCCATCAGCTAGATCATAATATTCATCTTTACGTCCTGTTTTACCCTCTTCTCGTGGCCAATTAGTAAAAGAAATATCACTCAAAGTTAAAGGTGCCTGGTCTATCGCAACAAGAGTGCAATCAGGAGTTATATCTACTTTACTGGTATCAACTACCTGACAAGAATGAAAATAATGTTGTAAGGTATCTAATAACTTTTGAGTATTTGAGCGTATATGAATATGATAATTATTGATTGAGAGTGCTAAGGTATTAGTAATTAAGGTTGTGCTGTGGGCAAGCATAAAGGTTTTTGCATGGTGTAATGAAGAGAGTGTTTTGGTCATAGTTTTTTTATCAATCAGAAAATAAATGTTCAATCGGAACGGTATACACAGCTAATTGTGCAACCGGAGTATGTAACAGGCTTTCAAGTAAATAACGACAACGTATAAACATCGCTTTTGCCAGGCTTTTATCGAGAATAAAACGGGTAGAGGTAAAAAAAGAACGAGCCAGGGCAAGTGCCAAACGAATATGAAATGTATCATCCTTATGAGATAAGCTATATTGTTCTACAAAGTAAAAAAACGCTAATGCCCGTTGTATGATACGTTGTCGCTGTTTTGTATCGATAATATTAAGACGATAATGTGACACCATAAATACTGCAACATCTTGAATATAATCCATATATTGTGAACGATGTAAATCAATAAAGTTGATTTTTTTTTGTACGGGATCATAAATAATATTATCTAAATTAAAATCACCGTGTATATACACAGAAAATGAAGGTTGTGCATACTGTTCTTCAAATTGTTTTGCTTGTAGTAATAGCGTTTGAAAGGAAGCAACAGGATAATTACAAATAGTGCTTTTTTGTTGTATAAATTCAGGATGTACGGAGAAAACCTGTTGTGAACGTTTTTCTAATTGTGCAATATGTGCGGCAAAAATACCTTGTTTATCATAGGTGGTATTCCATACTTTTTTAAGCAATTTATATAGGCTATTACACGTTTGATTTAAATGTTTATCTGAACCATGTAATAAAATTTTTTCATATGTTTGTCCGGATAAATGTTCAATTAATATACTCGCAGACTTTCCTTTATGATGATAATCAATAATTTTAGGTGCAAGCCCAGGATAAATTTGATGCCAACTTTCTACTGATTGCTTTTCTTCTTGTAATTTTTTAGGTTTACCTTCTTTGAAAATCGCATCATAACCAGATTGGTTCATTAATGTACTTACTCCAGAAATATTACTCCCTGAACGGGTTTGTGCAACCTGTTCTACTTTTATTTTATCAACTGACATACCAGACCATTGCTCTAGTGATGTTTTCATTGTGTAATAGCGTTCAGTATTAATATTTTGCCCTAAATTAGCAGAGATAACGGATTCACTAATATGTTTAAGGGTCTTACCCATTGCATTAAGATTATTTAATACACTTATCCATAACAGTAAATCTTTAGCTGAATGTTTTTTTTGAAAGGTACGAATAAAAGTTTTTTGTAATTTTTTATTTTTTTTCCTGAATTTTTTATGCGTATTACCTATTTCTAATGCCAGGCTAGTATTATTTTCTTTAATACTAATTTCTATTTTACTGATATTTTCAATAATCAAGGTAAGCATTTTACTATAACATTTATATTGTTTAGGTCTATATTTTGTAGATTGCACATCACTGACACAATAGCGACAAAGTTCAGATAAATGCTCTAAATCCAGTGCTATGGTTTCTAATGCTTTGAGTTTATGAGTGAGAAAAAAGGCTTGTTTTTTATTTTGTAGTGTTTCAATACAGGCATTTTGTATACGAATACGTAGATTATAGGTGTAACCACTGCGATCTAGAATATGTTTGGCAACATGAAGTGCAGCCGTTTCCAGATAGGTTTGTAAATGACTCAGTTGTAAATTGAGTTCTGATACTAAAAAACGTAAATTTTCACTGATATTATTAGGAATTTTCATCAAATTAGTCAAACTGTTTCTAAACAGCCTATATAGACTGGATCATCCCCATCTATATTTTGTAAATAAGGAACAAGTGTTTTAGGGCGTAACGGATATGTAGATAGTTGTGCTAATGGTAGCCATAATACATCCACTTGACGTTTATCTGGTGCAGTACCATTATGTGCTATATAATTTTTATCAACCAGGCAGGTAAACAATATTTCTGTTTGTTGTCGAATACTTGGGGGGGTGGTTAATCGAGGCTTAAAATAATCAGCAACATAACGTAATTGCTTAATAGTAACATACGTCCCTATTTCTTCTTGACATTCACGTTGTAAACCTTCTTCTAATGTTTCTCCTGGATTGGGTGCTCCCCCTGGCAAGGTATAACTGGCATCCACTTTTTTTTGTACTAAAATATGTTCATCTCGCACAATAATGGCACGCACAGCAATACGAGGAGGGGAGGTTATAGGGGTAGAGGTATTTATTGACATAAGGCAAAGGATAAGGTGGGTTGAAATATTTTAATGTAAGGGTAATCACTACTGATACCAAGAATTAATTTTTGCGGACGGATAATCGTAACTGCAGCACCAAAACCAGATAATCCTTCCGCTTTACGAGTATGTTTATCCAGTGATGTATCGCATTCAAAATTAATCATCCCTTTTCGCAGCATCATACGTTGTCCATAATAACGATTTTGATGCCCATGTACAATAACATTAATACCCGCATTACGTAACATTAACGTACCTTTTTTACTAAAATTTTTATCGGTATCCCGATATTTAGTACGGATCATATTACCTAATGAGCCATAATAAAATTCTGATAATTGTGATGTCCTCAATTTTTTAAAGCATTTATTGATCCATTTACTGCCATGATTACGGATATATTTTGCACTGCTATCATCGACACCGGCATGTACGAAAAGAAATGACCCTTCTTGATGGACAAGTTGTAAACGTTTAAAAAACCAAAAAAATTCTCCTTTTGGATGGAGAAATAATTTATACCATTGTTTACTTGCGGCATACACTTTGGGGATAGTTAAATCAGCTTCTTTGCTCCATTTTTCAAAATCAGCAATTTTCTCTTTAGTACGTTTAATTTCTTTATTAATGGCTTTTTCATTCATATATTTTTTAGCCCAAACAGTAAACGCACTTTCCCATTGTGAAGAAGGATACAAATATTGCTTGCATTTTTTTATTTTATCCTGCTTATATTTTTTCGTTTCTAAATATTCGCTATAAATTTCTTTTAATAAGGGTAAAGGCTTTTTACCCATACGGACAAAAAAATGTTGGCTGCTGGGTGTCGTTTTATGAAAAAGGGATATCATACCAATCCAGGTACGCATATCATGATTACCTGCTAATAAGATAATATTTGCTTTAGCATCAATCAGCCGCTTTATCATACGTAATAAACGTAATGTACTCGGACCTTTATCAAAACAATCGCCCCCTAAAATAAATTTTGCTTTTTTTCCTTCACGGGTCAGTCGAAAATGCTTATCTTTTTTCCCCGTTTTTTTTATTCCGCCTGAAGCGACTAAGGATGCAATAAACGCATCCGTATCAGCATGCAAATCAGAAAAAAAATAAATCACTTGTTTTGGCCATAACCAAGAATCTTCTTCTAAGTGATCCCGAATACTACAAGGAATAGATTGATGGAGATTATCATCTCTGTCTATTGCTTGTTTTGGAGGCCCTAATAACCATAATTGTGGTTTTTTGGGTAATGGGGGTTGTATCCATTGTAGACCATAATAACGATTAAGATATTTTTTGTAATCATTAATATGTTTTTTCTGATCCATGATATCTTCCCTATTCATTACTTTAATCTGTAAAGGTGGTTTGTGCTTGTCCATTGCGTATTTTCCATTCCCCTGCATAATGTTGATACTTGTTATGTTGATATTGTATATATACAGGTTTTGCATGATACATGCTTAATGTTAGCAGTTTATGTAAAGGGATTATTCCTAAATGATATGCAGCATGGCGAAATGCTGCACCATGCCCAACAAATATCTTAAGTAAAGGCGTAGACGTATTTTGACTTTCTAAATCTTGGACACAACGTTGTATGTGTGCTGCTACACGTTGACCTGCCTGCATAAGTGATTCTGCTCCCGCTATAGGAAGTTGATAAAAACTATCTGATTTCCAATTTTTGGGAGGAGCTGGATAACGGGGATCTGCTTGTAAAATATCTTCTATTTCTGTTACGGTTAAATTTGCAGCACTACCAACACAGCGTTCACCGAGTGCATTATCACTATGTAAAGTTAAATAAGGATAGCGAGTGTGTAATGTTTCAAGAATAATAGATGCTGTTTGCCAGCTTCTAAGCATACTGGAAGTATCAATGCAAGGATGCAGATGCAATGCCTGTTCTTGAATGAAATCATGTAACGCTTGTGCTGCCTGTTGTGCTTGTATTTTACCTTGCTCATTGAGAGGATAAGGCTGCCATGCACTTGGTGTATTAGCACGTTGTAAATAATCACCATGACGGATAAGAGCTATAATAATCAAGGCAATTCCTTATAATTGCTGTAGTACATAATCACTATAAAGACTTGCTGCATCAATATTAATACCTTCTAAAGCTCCTTTAAAGCCCCCAAAAGCAGATACTTCAAAAACGATTGCACCGTGTTCTGTTTCAGCAACGTCTACAGTGGTAAAATCGAGTGTAAAAATATCCTGCGCTTTTTGTGCCATCTGTATGATTGCCTGATTAGGGCTATGTGCAGCATATTTACCCCCGCTATTAATAGTGGTATTCCATGTGTTAGATTGATTTACCCGTGCATACGCACCTAAATATTTTCCAGCAAGAAAAACCAGCCCTAAATCATAGCCTGGTAAGGTCACTTGTTGTTGAATATATAGCATAGGATGTTGTTGCTGATAGGATTGAATTTTATCCAATAATTGCGGATCATCACCGTCTAGTAACATCATTCCTCTGGCTTTAGTCGAATATAATGGTTTTAATACAGCATGTTGATATGTTTTGATAGTATCTGCTGCCAAAGTTATATCTTCGGTAATAGTGGTTGCAGGCATAGGAATATTGGCATTACGTAAACTTATCGTACAACTCAAGCGATCAATTAAACGTAATATTTTTTCTGGATCACTAAAAACAGGGATACCTTGTGCGCTGAGTATGCGTAATAATTCCAAACGATCTAAGGTGTTAGGATTATATTCAGCACTGATTTTTTTTATAATCAGTGCATCCAGGCTACTTAGATCTACCCCCTGATAAAATAAGCGAGTGCAAGACAAATCTAGTTTGACCTGTGCCATATCAATAACAAGACGAAAGCCCGTGCGTTTTTCTATTGCATCAGCCAAAATTTCAGTAGACCATTTTCCAGGTATACCAATAATAGCAATTTTTTTTTGCATTAATACTTATATCCTCGTCTTTAGAGTGACTATTAATTGATTAAGGTGATGTTGAAAATCTGCCGCAGCTTGGTAACCAACTACCCGATAAGCGGGGTATTCTTTATTATTGGAAAAAAACAGTATCGCTGGCGGGCCTATGATATGAAAATATTTTAATAATGCTTTATCTTCAGCATCGTTTGCGCTGACATCCGCTTGTAATAAAGTAAATTGCTGCATAATACGTGCAACATTGGGATCATTAAAGGTATATTTTTCCATTTCCTTACAAGATATGCACCAATCTGCATAAAAATCTAATAATACCGGACGTTGTTGTTGTGCTGCTTGAGCAAGCTGTTGTTTTAATTCTGCAATATTTTTAATACGAGTAAATTGGGGATGT
Source organism: Gammaproteobacteria bacterium (assembly GCA_026994225.1). Taxonomy (GTDB): domain Bacteria; phylum Pseudomonadota; class Gammaproteobacteria; order GRL18; family GRL18; genus JALWRI01. Next base: position 61,753 of record JALWRI010000097.1, read on the forward strand.
ACATTGGGAACGCTTGATGTTGTGGAATGAGAATAACTATCGACCATTGCACTACGAAAATGCCCTAAAGGTTGTAATGGATCTTTACCACCACTGCTTGCAGCAATAATTAATAGCAGGCCATAAAATAATAAGCTAAAGCCTAGTGCTTTCCATAAATAGTACCATTTACTGCTCTGTGCGGTGATAGGTTCTAATGCTCCCATATACGTCCCTGAGGCAATAAGCAGTAATGCCCATAACCATAATGTCGCTATTACTGGAATAATGCGCTCTAACATCCAAATTGCCACAGCAAGTAATAATACCCCAAAAATGGCTTTTATTTTTTCCATCCATTTACCGGCTTTAGGCAAGAGTTTACCGGCTGAAGTCCCAATGATAATAAGCGGCAATCCCATACCTATACTTAGAGCAAATAAAGCAATCCCCCCTAAAACGGGATCACCGTGTTGTCCTATTACTATTAATGCGGCAACTAATGGTGGGGCAACACAAGGGCCAACAATCAAAGCAGATAAAAAGCCCATTATTACAACCCCAAGAAAAGTGCCTCCTTGTTGTTGATTACTCCATTGTGTTAATTTATTTTGTAAAAAATGGGGTAACTGGATATGGAAAAAGCCAAACATGGAAAAAGCCAAGATAACAAAAATACTACTAAATACTATTAATATCCAGGGAGTTTGGAACCAGGCTTGAATATTTTCTCCTGATAAACCGGCTAATACCCCTATGATGGTATAAGTACATGCCATAGCTAATACATAGATTAACGACATCATAAAGGCTTTTTTAGGCGTTATTTTATCTCCCTGTCCGGCAATTATTCCTGATAAAATAGGGATCATGGGAAAAACACAAGGAGTAAAAGAGAGTAACAATCCTGCCAAGAAAAAAATCTGTACTGCTATCCAAAGATTACCGGATAATAATGATTTGGCAAGCGCATCTTGTTCTGATACCAGTGGTGTTGCTAAAGTATCCGTAGATACCGATGCTTTGCTTGATTGCGCTGCTGTGGTATCGAGAGGATCGTTTTGTGGTATTGTTTGTGCTATTTTAGACGAGTGTGTTTGTTGCTTTGATACGACCGTATCGAGAGTAAAACGTTTATAAACAGGAGGATAACAAATACCAATCAGTTTCGCACAGCCTTGATAACTGACTTCTATTTGAGTATCAGGAGTAAAGTGAGCAATAGGTACACGAATATCAAATGGTTCAGGATAAATATCAATATCACCAAAAAACTCGTCTTGCTCTGTTTGTGCAAGAGGGTATAACATTTCACCTATCGTTATAGTGCTATCAGGGGTAAGAATTTGCAGATGTATTTTATTTTTATAAATATAATAATCAGGCGTTACATCCCAGTGCAATAAGAGATAATCTTGTTGTTGTTCTTGATAGATAGAATGACTAAAAACAAAGGCCTGATCTGCCGGTAATACTTCATCTGAGGTGGTATTATCTAATCCAAGTAAGGTGCTTAAATTTGGTAATTGCTTACTATTTAGCTTTTCAGTCTTATGCGTATTATTAGTAGACGGTATCTGATCAGCAACTGGCAGAGCAGAAGCAGGTATTGTCAAGGTAACAGACTGTTTATGGGGAGGATAACAAATTCCAATAACAGCACATCCTTGAGAAAAAGCAGTTACCGTTACTTTTTGGCTCGTTTTCGCTTGATAAGGAATAGTAACCGTTACAGGATATTCATAGACCTCAATTTTACCAAAAAATTCATCCTCTTTAATTTTTCCTGGTGGAAATTGCGGAGTTTTAAGAGTAATCGCTGTAGCGTTAAAGTGTATTTTATTTTTATAAAGATAATAGCCCTCTACTACCTTCCAGGTAACTTGTATAGTGTTATCTTTGACAGTTGCTTGAATAGGAAATGCTTGATCAGGAGGTAAAAATTCATCTTCATCTTGTTCCCACGCGAACAGTGTGGAGGTCAAGAATGATAAACAGATATAAAACCAAGAAAAGTATTTTTTATCCATAGTAAACCTGACTATTTGGCATAAGTAAAAAAAAATTTAAAAATAAATACACACATGACTTGTATTGTTTATATTGTATCCCCACATACTGGGAAATGATATTTTATAGTAATAAATTTGTGATTTTATGAGATTGTTTCCACTATTATTAATTCTTTTTATTGTAACGCCTTTATTGGAATTGTATATATTAATTTCAGTCGGGGAAGTTATTGGGGCATTAACTACCGTATTAATTGTTATCTTTACTGCTTTCCTCGGTGCTTTTTTATTACGCTATCAAGGGGTATTGACCTTGCAACGAGTACAAGAAACGATGGCACAGGGTGGAATGCCGGCAATCGCTTTATTGGAAGGACTCTTTCTCTTAGTAGCTGGAGTATTATTATTAACCCCTGGATTTATTACCGATATACTGGGTTTTTTATGTTTGATACCGGTAGTAAGAAAAGCGATTATTCATGCTGGATTATTAAGTTATTCTGGTCTGGATGCAAGAAATATCAATACAGTACAAGAAGAATATCAAGCAAGACAAGAAACACCTGATTTTAAGCCTTCAAGAAAAACATCTTATATTATTGAGGGAGAAATCATAGAAGATAGTAAAAATAGCAAAACGGATAAATAACAGTCATAGCAAAGATAGATGATAAAAGTCTATTAAATGGTAATCAGCTCTTGACGAGTTTTTTTTTGGAGTTATTATTAGCACTCAATTAGCCTGAGTGCTAATAATTTTGTTAAATATATCAGTGATAACTGATAATGATAATGTTAATAAGTAAGAGGAGTTAAAGTAAATGGCAATTAGACCTTTACATGATCGTGTTGTAGTTCGTAGAGTGGAAGAAGAACGTAAAAGTGCTGGGGGTATTGTTATTCCCGATTCTGCTACGGAAAAACCATCACAAGGTGAAGTGGTTGCTGCAGGAAATGGGAAGATTACAGACAGTGGTGATGTACGTGCTTTAGATGTGAAAGTAGGCGATAAAATTTTATTTGGTAAATATTCGGGTACAGAAGTGAAAGTGGAAGGTGAAGACTTACTCATTATGCGTGAAGAAGATATTTTAGGGGTTATTGAATAAACCCTGACTTTACAATATGAGTCTCTAAAGAAGTAACTTAGCAAATAAATAAGATAAATGAGGTTTTAATAGAAAATGGCTGCTAAAGATGTAAAATTTGGTGATGACGCACGTCATCGTATGCTTGCTGGTGTTAATGTATTAGCTAATGCTGTAAAAGTCACTTTGGGTCCAAAAGGACGTAATGTAGTATTAGATAAATCATTTGGTGCGCCAACCATTACTAAAGATGGTGTATCGGTTGCAAAAGAAATTGAACTAGATGATAAATTTGAAAATATGGGCGCTCAGATGGTAAAAGAAGTTTCTTCACAAACTTCTGATATTGCCGGTGACGGAACGACGACTGCAACAGTTTTAGCACAATCTATTGTTGGCGAAGGCTTAAAAGCCGTAGCAGCAGGTATGAACCCTATGGATTTAAAACGGGGTATAGATAAAGCGGTACTCGTAGCGGTAGAATCTTTAAAAGAGATGTCTACACCATGTACGGATAATAAAGCCATTTCACAAGTAGGAAGTATTTCTGCTAACTCTGATGAAGGAATTGGTAATATTATTGCAGAAGCTATGGATAAAGTCGGTAAAGAAGGGGTTATTACAGTAGAAGAAGGTAATGCCTTAGAAAATGATTTATCAGTTGTAGAAGGTATGGAGTTTGATAGAGGTTACCTATCTCCTTATTTTGTTACTAATCAAGAAAGTATGAATGCAGAATTAGAAAATCCTTACATTCTATTATGTGATAAGAAAATTTCTAATATTCGTGAATTATTACCTACATTGGAAGGAGTAGCAAAAGCAGGTCGTCCATTATTAATTATTGCTGAAGATGTAGAAGGTGAAGCGTTAGCAACATTAGTGGTCAATAATATTCGTGGTATCGTTAAAGTAGTAGCAGTAAAAGCACCTGGTTTTGGTGATCGCCGTAAAGCCATGTTACAAGATATTGCGATTTTAAGTGGTGGACAAGTTATATCTGAAGAAGTGGGCATGAGCCTGGAAAGTGTTGCATTAGATGATCTAGGTGGTGCTAAACGTGTGCATGTAAGCAAAGAAAATACCACTATCATTGACGGTGAAGGACAAGCAGCAGAAATTACTGCTAGAGTACAACAAATTCGTACTCAAATTGAAGAAGCAACTTCAGATTACGACAAAGAAAAATTACAAGAACGGGTCGCTAAATTAGCAGGTGGTGTAGCGGTTATTAAAGTGGGTGCAGCAACAGAAGTTGAAATGAAAGAGAAAAAAGCCCGTGTAGAAGATGCATTACATGCAACCCGTGCAGCAGTGGAAGAAGGTGTAGTTGCTGGAGGAGGCGTTGCTTTAATCCGTGCAGTACAAGCAATGGGTGAAGTAGAAACCATTAATCATGATCAATCGGTAGGGGTAGATATTGCACGTCGTGCAATGGAAGAACCTTTACGTCAAATCGTATCTAATGCAGGGGATGAACCTTCAGTTGTTGTTAATGAAGTGAAAAAAGGAGAAGGAAACTTTGGCTTTAATGCGGCATCAGGTGAATACGGCAATATGATAGATATGGGTATTATTGATCCGACTAAAGTAACACGCTCAGCACTACAAAATGCCGCATCCGTTGCGGGTTTAATGATTACTACTGAAGCAATGGTCAGTGAATTACCACAAGATGATACTGCCACTGCCGCACCTGATATGGGTGGTATGGGTGGTATGGGTGGCATGGGTGGCATGGGCGGTATGATGTAACTATCGCCCACACCCTCTGAAACCCATTACTTAAAGGAAAGGGTTTCAGACGCTCTGAAAATAAAAGAGTAGTCTATGTGAAGCAATAGTGCTTAATTTCACCGTAAAACAAGCCGATTTGCTACACGTTTGCTACTCTTTTTTTATCTAGCAAAAGCCAAGTGCAAATGCCTTATAAATATAGCTATATAGGGGTCTTAAATACTTTCCAAGTATTTAATTTTATATCAAAAGTTATCAACAACAATTATCATCAGCTGGACAACAAGAAGAACTAAACCAGGATAAAATGGTTTTTTTATCAGGAATACCCCCTGCATGGGCAATTTTTCCATTCACAATAACGCCGGGTGTTGACATAATACCGTAAGACATTATTTCTGCCATATCTTCTACCTTTTCCAAATGAATATGAATACCATTTTCACTGCTTACATCTTCTATTAATTTTTGAGTGGCTTTACAATTAGGGCAACCAGTACCTAATACTTTTACTTCTATCATAATTATTCCTCATATAATAATATTAAAAAACCAACCTACCAACATAATAGCAATAGCGAGTATAAGACTAAAAATCGCTAAGGCTTGCCATTTAATTACTTTTCTTAAAATTAATAATTCAGGTAATGAAATAGCAGCAATACTCATCATAAAAGATAAAGTAGTACCAATAGCAATGCCTTTTATTAGCATTGCTTTAGCTAATGGAATAACACCTACAGCATTAGAATATAGGGGAACTCCAATTAATACTGCCAAGGGTACAGCAAGAAAATTATTGCTATCTCCTAAATTTGTTGCCCATTCTTGTGGAAAATAACCATGAAAAGTTGCGCCTAAAGCAATGCCTATAATGATCCATTTCCAAATGCGTGTAACAATTTCTTTTACTTCAGAAACAGCATAACGATGTCTTGCTGTTAAAGAATCTTCTTGTTGCATAACAGGCATTTCTCCCATTTGTATTTTCCATACATATTCTTCTACCCATTTTTCTGGTTTAAATTTTTCCATAATCATACCGCCAATAAAAGCAACGATTAATCCAGATAAAATATAGATGATGGTGATTTTCCAACCAAGTATACCTAACAACATAATAATAGCGATTTCATTAATCATGGGGCTTGCAATAAGAAAGGAAAAAGTAACCCCTAATGGAATACCTGCTTCAACAAAACCAATAAATAATGGGACAGAAGAACAAGAACAAAAAGGCGTTACAGCACCTAATAAAATAGCTAAAATACGTGCCAATAATTTTGATTTTCCTTGGATATAAGTTCTTACTTTTTCGGGAGCAATAAAAGATCGAAATATCCCCATTAAATAAACAATAAGAATGAGCATGACAAATATTTTGCCAATATCCATAACAAAAAAATGTATGCTTACTGCAAGTTGGCTACCTTTAGATAGATCAAATAGAGTATATGTAATCCAGTTAGCGAATAAATTAAACATCATGCTTATCCTGATTAATAGTAGGTCTGTCTGTCATGTCTTTTAGCCTTTTTTTATCATTTTTAAATAAGGGGGTATTTTTTAGTTCATTTATGGTCATAGCTATAATGGATTTTTTAACATAAGACAGCGTAGGATTAACTGAATAAATAACCCATTGTCCTTCTCTTTGTTGGGAAATTAAGCCATTAAGCCGTATTATAGATAGATGTCGGGATATTTTTGATTGTGGTAATTCTAAAGCATGTATTAGTTCACAAACACATAGCTTATTCATTTCAAAAATCAGAGTAAGGCATCTTAATCTTGTTTCATCGGATAATACTTTGTAAAAATCGTGCATAATCATGTAATTCCGCATATCTGAATTTCCAGATATGTTATCTCAAGATAGGCATACTGTCAATTAATAATAGATGTTACAACAGGGAATCCGCTATTTTCTAACGTAAATAATATTATTCTTCTTTTTTTAAGTCTTCCTTTAAATCAGAGAGGATGTTATAAACTATGTATTAACTGTGAGTTTTGAGTAGTTTGTAGAGGAATTTCAGGCGCCCATTGTAACCACTCTTTTTGTGGTTCAGTATAGAGGGTAAATAATGTACCCTCTTTTGCTACTGGAGCAAGATACTGATAGGGATAAGCAGTTATACCGCCATCGTCCTCTATATTATTATCACTGCTCTCATTATTATTGTCATCTGGCTCCTGTTCTTGCTCTTCTGGCGTCGCAAAAGCAATTCCCCCTGCAACAATGCTTTCAAGTGATTGCGTATCAATTTTTAAACCACTAAAAATACTAAAATTCATAGATATGCCACTGGCATGCCAAAATTTACTATTATCTCGTACCAGGTTGCGGTATTTTTCTTTAATATTGATGTAAATGCGAATTTTATCTGCGGTATTATTTAATTCATAACCACTTACCGTACCCACCGGAATACGTTTATAAAGTATCGGATCACCTCGCTTAATAGAGCCTAAATTTTTTGCTAGCAGGCTGATATTTAATCCTTCTTGTTTGCGTAAATATAAAGGTTTAGTTAAATAACCAGTGAAATAGGTTTTTTCTTCTCCTTGTCCTGGTTTTAAGGTAATGTATTTTCCTGAAACAAGGGTATCAAGGTTTTCTGTTTTAGCTAAACCTAGTGTAGGTTCTACGAGCCAAAAAATGCTATTTTCTCGGATTAAATGGCGTGCAAAAGAGGCAATATTAATATATACCTTCACTTGATTATTAGGGGTAAATCTAATCTGTTCTACTTGTCCAATTTCAATACCTTGATATTTAATGGCAGTTCCTGTATTAATACCATTACCCGAATCAAAGATAATGCTAATCATTAAATTATTCTCTTTATTTGCATCTTCTTGCGTATCAAATAAAGTAAATAATAGTGATTTATCTGCATTATGATAAGTGCTATTAGGGGGGTTATCCAAGTTAATACCACCTGCAAGAAGGGAATTAATTGATTCCATTTCAATTTGAATTTTAGTAGGAAGATTGGCAAAAAAGCGTATACCACTGCTATGATAAAAACGAGATTCTTTTTTTATTAAATACTGATAAGGTTTTTTTATACTAAGATAAAGAAGTATATTTCCGTCTTTTTCTAATTGATAATCTTCTACCTGTCCAATAGGTATTTTTTGGTAATAAAGTTGACTACCTATATCTATAGAACCTAAATTTTTTGTTTGTAAGCGTAAGTCATAATGTTTAGTTTTGATTGCAGGAAATAATTTTTTAATACTTTGGTAATCAGGTAAAAGGGTAAAAGATGTACCTGATAATACTTCTTTCTCTGTACGAGGGGTATTAAAACTTATCCCCCCTGCAAGTAAACTGAGTAAGGATTCTGACTGTATGGTAATATTTGGTAATTTACTACTAATACGGATACCGCTACTATTCCAAAAACGGCTAGAGCTATTGATTAAGTGCATATATTGAGGGTAAATTAAGGTATGGATAAGAATTTTCTTTCCAGATGGTAATAAGTAGGTATCTAGCACTTTTCCAACAGGCATTTTTTTAAAATATATTGGAGCATTCTTACTGATGGAAGTATTTTCACTGCTATAGAGTTTTAGATATAACCCTTTTAAAGGTTGGAATAAAAGCCGTCCCTGATCACTGGCACTCTTTTGATCGGGGTAAAGAATAAAATCTTGTTGATTGATCTGATCGGGCTTTAACATAATACCTTTTTCATTACTAGGATTAAGTAAATGAATACCTCCAGATAAAACACTAAGGAGTGTTTCTGTTTGTAGTTGAATACCTTTTGCATCCGCATTTACTTGAATACCACCGTTATAATAAAAACGAGAATTATGGTGTAATATATCCTGATAGCTCTTTTCAATAATAATATCAGTAACAACTTGTTGTTTATCACTAGAAAAGTAATTTCTTAATACTTCTCCTATTTTTATTTTTTTATAATAAATAGGTGCGCTATCACGCACAGAGATGGTATGCTTATTACGCAAACGTAAATACACATATTTTTGCGTATCATAATATAAAGGAGGCATTGCTAATGCTGTATAAGAAGTAGTAACATGCTTACTGTGTTGTTTACCTGGTAAAATAGCAATATGAGAGCCTTTGAATATGGCTTTAATTGCAGAGATTTTAGAAAGACTCAGACTCGGTTTTATCAGCCAAAATTGGGTATCTGATTGTAATAATTTTTTTGCTTTATAATTAAAAAGTGCTATGACTTCAGCCGCTTGAAAGTTATCATCTAAATAATGAACTTCCAATACCTTCCCTAAGGTAATACTGTCTTTTTTGATCAATGTTTTACCTGCTTCTATTCCTTTGCTATCTGCAAAATGAATTTTCACAATAATGCCATCTTTTGCACTGGCATCATCAAAATCAGAATATAAAATAAAACGTTGGTTTGTTTTTACCGGAATATTTTCTGTTCCTGTGGGAGTATAAAAACTAATTCCTCCCATAATAATAGAGCTTAATGATTGGGTTGATATTTGTACACCTTCTGTAAGGTTAGCATTAATTTTTATACCACTGGTATTCCAAAAACGAGAGGCATTTTTAACCAGATGTGCAAATTTTTCTTCGATAAAAATATCAATAATAATTTCTTCATGTTGTGTATTAAAATAATAACGTTGTACTTCTCCTACTGCCATTTGTTGGTAATAAATTTTAGATCCTTGACTAATAGAACCTAATTTTTTAGTTACTAACTGTAAACGCAAACCTTTTTTTTGTATATCTAGGGGAGGGAAAGAAAGTGCAACAAAATGTTTATGTAATTTTCCTTTTACTGGAGCAATCGCAATATAACGCCCTGAAACCAGAGTTTCTAATCCAGAGATACCTGAAAGAGATAATTGTGGTTTTACCAGCCAAAATTGGGTTTTTTTACTTAACCAGGGTTTCATTTCAGGTGTGATTTCAGCATGAATAATAATTTTTTGTATTGTCCCCACTTCTACTCGATTGACTATGCCAATTTGAATACCTTTATAAATAATTTTTGTTTTCCCTGCCTCAATACCTTTAGCGGTATTGAAGGTAATGCTGATAGGTACACCGGCTTCGGAGATGCTTTTATACATCAGCCAGGTTGCGATAAAAGCAGCAACTAAAGGGAGTAGCCAAACTAAAGAAATACCTTTACGTTTTTTTATCTCAGGTTGTGTGGTCATTACTATCCCATAATAAACGTGAATCAAAACTAATTGCTGCCAGCATAGTAGTAATCACTACACATGCAAAAGCACTTGCTCCAGCTCCTGCTTCAATGCGAGAAAATCCCCCAAAATTAACTAAAGCAACCAATATAGATACCATAAAAATATCCAACATAGACCAACGACCAATAAAAGCTATCAATCGGAAAATCAGGGTATGTTTACGTTGATTAACTAACCATTGAAACTGGATACTCAGTAATAATATGATAAGTCCAATTAACTTAAATAATGGTACCAGGATACTGGCAACAAAAACCAATAAGGCAATAGGATACATATTATGCTGTAATAATAAAATAATACCACCCATAATCGTACTGGGATCGCTATTACCAAAACGGGTAACTGTCATAACAGGTAGCATATTCGCAGGAATAAAAATAATCAGGCTAGTTAAGACTAACGCCCAGGTTCTGTTAATACTATCTGGTTTACGTTGATGTAAGGATGACTGACAACGAGGGCAAGAAGGTGGTATCTGTGCTACTGGGGTTAGTGCGCCACAATCATGACAACGAATTAAACCGGCTTGTTGTGCCGTAATGGGTGAAGATATCATGGTTGATGATTGGAGAGCATTTTTTTTTGTTGGCATTGTGCGATAGTTTCCCAAAATTGGTATTTATCTGATAATGAAGATAATAAGCTACTGATTAATAACAGTGCAATGAAGCAATATAAACCTGTACCAATAATAACGTCAGCCATATCCTGTAATTTCACAAAAGCCACGATAATACTAAGCAAGTACACTTCTAGCATCCCCCATTCATCCAGGTGTAAATACCATTTAAAATAATTTGCTTGATAACGGATAGGAGTATTAAAGTACAACGAACCACTTACTATGCACATAAGTAATAATTTAATTGTTGGTATTATTATACTAAATAAAAGAACTAATAATGCAATCCAGTAAAAACCTTCTTGATATAAAGAAATACTGCCACTTAATAAGGTACTCGATTGTTTTTGCCCTAAAGCAGAAAGAGAAAGCACAGGATATATATTAGTGGGAATTAACAAGATAAGTCCTGTGCAAGAGATCGCAAAGGTTTTTTCTATACTGTGAGATATATGGCTATAAAGATGTGTACCACAGCGGGGACAAACTGCTTTTTGATGCGACTCTAAAGGAGTGTAATGAACTAATATATCACAAGCCGGACAGGCAAGATCAGGTTGTGTATCCATATTAAAAAAATATTTCTTGGACTATTATTCTATTTTACAATTTAGAAAAGGAACTATCAATTAATTCCCTAAATTGTTTACGATACCGAGTGATATCAAATTTGTCAATCAGACGTTGGTAGAGGATGTCTATTTGATATTGTTGTTCTGGTGCAGATTGTAAATAGACTTTTTGCATTTGTTGGAACAAGGCATCGACATCTTTAGGCGGAACGTATTCAAAATTATCACCCAATACTTCAGGAATACCATCGACATGGGTTGCAATAATAGGGCGTTTTCCTGCTATGGCCTCTAATAAAACCATTGCAAAGGCTTCGTTAATAGAAGGTAATAAAAATAGATTAAAAGCGCGCACATAACAACAGGCATGGGGAATATTCCCTAAAAAAGTAACTTGCTGATTAATTTGTAAATGTTGGGTAATATTACGTAAGTGCATTTCTTCTCTACCACTCCCTATAATAACTAAACGATGTCGTTGTGGTGATTTACAATGTCCAAGAAATTTTTTAAAGGCATGAAGTAAATAACTATAGCCTTTGTTGGGAACTAATCGTCCAATAGTGCCAAAAATATAATCATTTTCAGATAAACCCAGATGTTGGCGAGCAGATTTTTGTCCTAATTGTTGCTGTTGTACCTGATTGATATCAATGGCATTATAGATCACGGTAATTTGCTGTGCTGTAAAACCGCTACGAGTTGCTAATAAATCTTGTTTAACAGCCTCTGATACGGTTACGATATGCCAGGTTTTTCGTAGTAAAAACTGGCCAAATAATTGCCGTTGCCAACGCTGAAAACTGCCCTTTCTATGAATGACTGCTATTGCTTTATGAAAAGGAATTTGACGTAATACATACGCCATAATATGCATGGCTTTAAAACGGTGAGTAATAACCACTTGAAATTTTTTTCTATGGCAAAATTTTAATATTTCTTCTATTACTTCTCTACGAGAACCTTTTAATTGCCGCTTACTAAATTGAAAAAAATATTGTTCAAAAGGTAACGGCTCACTTGGCGGTGTACCGGTGAGATAGGCAGTAATAATTTGGTATTGGGGATTATCATAGGTATAGATAATCTGCCGGCTTAAGTCTGTGATATTCTCACTGTAGCTATAACAAAGTTGTAATATGCGTATCACATTCACCACGGTTATTATCCTAAGTAACAGTTATGTAAAGAGAGAAAGTAGAATTTTGGGTATGCTGGATGGACGTTTTTGTAAATGTTGTGCAGTATGTCTATACAGTATACGGCTTTGTTTATTTGGCTTGCTAAGACCTAAATATTGCAAAATAAACCGATATTGTTGTGTTTTACTTAAATAATGTACCCCAAGACGTGCCAAACAAGACAAATCTACAATACAAGCATGTTGTTGACGTATGGAATGAAAGCCTCCTCGTGGACAATCTATCCAATAGAGAAGCTGTGTATCAGGATAGCTTTGTAATAGTAGATTGCGCCATTTAATATCATGGTGAAAAAAATAGGCATGATGCGCATTGCGTAATTGTTTGCTCAATTGTTGGCTAAGAGCAGCGATAATTTGATCTTTTTGAGTACAACTTGATAACACACTTTGTTCAGCTATTTCCTGTAGTGTATCCGTATGGGGAAGTGCTTGAGTAACAATAAAAGCCGCTTGCAAGTGGCCTAAAAAACGTAATTCCCCCACTGCCAGAACGTTTAATGTAGGAATATTTAGTTGTTGCAAAAAATGATAGCTACTGGCTTCTTGCATCGCTTTGCTACGTGACATCCAATGATAAGGGCGTTGTCTACTATACACATAACGTTTAATATAAACGGTTTTTCCATTTGCCAGGGTATGGGCAAAGCAGTTAGTAATAGTCGATTGCGATACTGCAACCCCTCGTTCCCAGCTTTTCCAATCATATTGTGTAAATAATGCTTGTAATAGGGTTTGCCATTGAGGATGGTAATAGATTTTTTCACCATGCCAACATAAAGGTAAAGCATGTAAGGGATAATAACAGACTGTGTCGTAAGGATTTTTCCAAGTTACGGATAGATGTTTTTGAACTAATAATTGCCTAATATATTGATATAAGGTATGCCTTTGGCTAAGGGTGAGATAACTATATTCAAAATAATGTTGTAATAATTGTGGTACATACTGGGCAAGCAGTTGACAATCTTCAAGTAAACGAAATAAATGACGAAAATTTCTTAATCGTTGATAAAAAAATAACCGCAAAGGGTAAATACGCATATCAGCAATATCAATGAGTGCATACTGTTGATCCGTTTGATATAAAATATTACCTAAATGTAGGGAACGAAAAAAAATACCTTGAGCATGTAAGGTGGCAATATAGCGACCAAGTAAGGCAATATAATATGCTCTTTTACTAGTTGGCTGAGAAAGTATTGCACGTAAGGTTTCCCCTGTTAAAGCGGGGTATTGCAATACCCAGGTATCTTGATAACGCCATACAGCACGTACTTGTACACTACAAATCCCTTTTTTTTGTAATATTTTGGCATGGTGTTTAAAACGTAAAGCATAAGGATAAAAGGTAGCAGAAGAAAAAAAGCGGCGATGTCGAAAAATTTTGATAATATTCCCTTGTGGATCTTGATAAACTTTCACCCCTCGATGATCGGCTTCTAAAATACGTGCATCTTTGATTAATTGTTGTAATTGTTCAGTATTAAGCCGTTGCATTATTATTACGTATTTTGACTACGATACAAGCGAGAATATAATCCTTGCGTATGGAGTAATTGTTGATGGCTACCTATTTCTTGAATGTGGCCTTTATCCATTACAATAATACGATCAGCTTGTTCGATAGTAGAAAGACGATGGGCAATAATAAATACGGTTTTATTCTGCCCTAATATTTTTAATGCTTGTTGTATTTTTTGTTCCAAATGGGTATCTAAAGCACTACTTGCTTCATCCATAATCAAAATAGAGGCTTTTTTCAAAAAAGCACGGGCAATTGCCAAACGTTGACGTTGTCCACCCGATAAACGTACCCCATTTTCACCAATTAAGGTATCTAATCCTTCTGGCATAGCATTAATAAAGTCTATAGCTTGTGCTTGTGTAGCAGCTTCAATGATGCGTTCTTCACTGACACTACAGTCTCCATAACAAATATTTGCTCTTACGCTATCATTAAACAAGACAATATCCTGACTAACATAAGAAATGGCCTGTCGTAATTGCAGTAAGGAAATAGTAGTAATATCTGTATTATCAAAGAAAATATGCCCTTGATTGAGTTCATAAAAACGTGGTAGCAAATTAGCTATAGTGCTTTTTCCACTTCCGGAAGGACCTACCAAGGCAATGGTTTCTCCCGCTGTGACTGATAAGTTAAAATTATCCAAAACTTTGTTTTTATCATCATAAGAAAAACAGATATTTTTAAACTCAATATTTGGTATTTTGGTCTCTGATAATCGTTTTGTTCCCTTATCGTGTTCATTTTCAGTATCAATAAAAGAAAAGATACTTTCTGCTGCTGCAATCCCTTTTTGTAATTTATCATTAATTTTAGTTAAGCGTTTAATAGGGGGAAACATTAAGGTCATAGCCGTAAAAAAACCGACAAATTCTCCAGCGGTTAATTCTCCAGCCAACGATTGTGTTCCCGCATAGTAAATAATGATAGAAAGTGCCGTAGCAATTAAAAACATTACTAAGGGGGTTAATGTTTCCACTGCCATAGTTAGTTTCATAAGTGTTTCACGTACATATTCATTAAAATGTTTAAAACGTTGTCGTTCATATTCTTGCCCCTGAAAGACTTTAACGACTTTATGTGCGGTGATGGCTTCTTCGATCACATGCGTCATGTCGCCCATATATTCTTGTTGATAACGGTTTAATTTACGTAATTTACGGCTAAAAAAGTGTACTGTAAAAATAATTAATGGCATAACAATAAAAATAATAAGGGCTAATTCCCAATTATAGTAAAAGACTAAAATTAATAAACCCAGGGTAGTCAGCCCATCTCGTACTAAGGTAATTAAAGCACGGGTGGTTGCCGTCATTACTTGTTGTACATCAAAAGTTAATTTAGAAACGATATTACCGGTTGCATGATGATCAAAAAAACTGACGGGTAATGTGAGTATTTTATTAAACATTAATTTTCTTAAATCTGCAACCACTCGACTTGAGACCCATTTAATGGCTACTTCACTTACATAACCACTGATTCCCCGAATAAAAAATAATACCATCAAGACGATTGGCATAATAATAATCATTTGCTCGTTTTTTTCAACGAATAGTCGATCAATAAGTTGATCGAGCAGTGCAGGCAAAGCCGGTTCAGTTGCAGCACCTATTGCCGTAGCAATTAACGATAAAAGAAAAATACGCCAATAGGGTTTTACATAGCTTAAAAGACGTAAATATAAGGTTTTACCACTTAAATGATGATAATTAATAGAATCTGTTTGAGTCATTGCTTATATCTATGAGTAACGCATTTTAAAAGGCATTGTCGCTGATCTTGGATGAGAGTGCAACGGCTTGTGATACAGTTTTTATCAAAGCTATTAAAAAAACAGTAGCAAAAAACCTGTCTCTTCAGGGCAGGGATCAGCAACTTGGCCGCATTGCTTTTTCTCTCTGTTATGCTAAACTACTTTCATACCTCTTTCTGTGTAGGTAGTCGTCCACAAGGACAAAGAGGGAAGGATGTCAATGAGGGAATAATATCGATGTTTAAAAAAATAGTCCTGCTATTTGGTTTTTATTTTTATCTTTCTTCTAGTGTTGCTGCTATATCCGGGATATGGAGCGATGATACGAATAGCTACTGGATGTTTTATGAAGATCAACGTAGTCATTTTGTGCTTGCTTTGCATTTTGATCAAAGTTTAACAGAAATGTTGGTGCTAACTGGAAACATCGTTAATGACAGTAGTTTGGCACTGCAAACAGTGCGTGGTGAAAGCGCAACATTGACTGCAAATGTTGCACAAAAAACCTTTAGCGGGCGTTTTAGTACAGTAGAAGGTAATCAAGATATTAATGCAAACCTGGTTATTGAACGTAATCCAAGTGAATTAGATGGTTTATGGTTGAGTGATATAAATCATTATCAGTTATTAATGACTATCAATTCCTCTGTGGATGAAGCACTGACTGCTCCTACTATCATCGTTGATATAAATAATGATTTCACAACATTTAATATTTATTTTGGAAACAATGGTACAACCCAATTTTCAGGTGCAAATATACAATCTGCCAGTGATTTATTAACTATCAGCTTTATTACATCCATTAAGGGGGAAGGAAGTTATATCAGTGCAGGAGGACCTATAGGCTCTAATCGGAGTGATTTTACTCTGGATAAAATATTATAATTATTTATCCCGTTTTCTGCGGGGTTGAAAAACAGTAATAGATCGAACGATTTGATTATAAGGTAAGCGTTGTAAATCGCCAAATTGTTGCTGTGCCTGCTGTAATAACTGCTGTATATCTGGCATATCATCAATATGTTGTGCAGCAATAAGCACTTTTTGTATTCCTAACAGCCCACCTATTTGCAGTTTTAATTCTTGTGCATGAGGAAGGCTCTCATTGCTTGCAAGAGGAGTTCTTTTGAGTGCAAAATGGGCAATTTCCTGTAAATGGGTGTGTAATACCTGACAGCATTGCCAAGCATCCGTATTACTACAGGAAATACCTATACGATCTGCAAGATAAAAATTCTCTGCATGGGAACAGCGGAAATAACGGGAAAATACCGCCTTGGAATAAATACAAGGGCGAGTATTTAACTGCTGGTAAGTGGTGTGATAATTCTCTTCATCCATAAGTATAGAGTATGGATCATTTTTCCCATTCACGCAAAATGGGTTTTTCCCTTATTTCTTGTAAACGCTCTTCTGCTTCGAGCTGATTTTCAGCGAAAACAATCTTATAAATACTTTTATCCTCTATATCTTGTAGAGTACGTTGTTCTCTGACAAAATTTTTTGCAGCCTTAAATTGTTTAAATTGTTCTATTAATTCCAGATTTTTTACTAAATTACTGGGGCTGGGTAATATTTTATACACAAAATAAATAGCCATAGTATGATCACCAATGATGTATTATATAATATAAGTATCAAACGCTACTTTAAGTTGGGGTAAAGTAGCGAAAAACAAGAGTGGGATAATCTTATATTCCTAATAATAATTAATAATCAAGGGATGGGAATATGGCAGATAAAGATCAGCCATTAATGGGTGTAGAAGATCATCAAGATAAAGAAATAGTGATTACCATTACGACTTTACTTGATTTAATTCAGCAACAGGCTAAAATATTTGGAGATAAAAATGCTTATTTGTTTTTATATAATGGGGAAGAAGAAGCCGAGCGTATTAGCTTTTCCCAATTAGATCAACAATGTCGTATTGTAGCCGCAGGTTTACAGCAAATTACCGATCCTGGGAATAGAGTGCTACTGCTTTTACCACAAAGTATAGAGTATGTTGTCTGTTTTTATGCCTGTTTATATGCCGGTTTAATTGCCGTACCCGCATACCCTCCTCGTTCAGCCCGTAATTTACCCCGTATTCAGGAAATAGCAAGTGATGCACAAGCAAGTGTAGTGATCAGTAGCACGGGTATTTATCAAAAATTTGATACCTTATTGAGTGATATTCCTGCTTTACGGCAATTACAATGGCGTACCCCCGAACAATTAGCTAAAACCCGGAACAAATGGAAAAATCCACATCTTGATACGGAAGATATTGCTTTTTTACAATATACCTCTGGATCGACCTCTAGCCCTAAAGGGGTAATGGTAACACACGCTAATTTATTAAATAATCAACGCTGGATAGCCAAAGCAGCAGGCAATACCGATCACAGCATTATAGTTAGTTGGTTACCGTTATTTCATGATTTAGGGCTAATAGGGATGATGATCCAAAGTCTCTATTTGGGTGCTTTGTGTGTGTTAATGTCCCCTATGAGTTTTATACAACGTCCTGCACGTTGGTTAGAAGCGATACATCATTATCGGGGTACTTTTACCGCAGCACCTAATTTTGCCTATGATTTATGTGTTGATAAAATAAGTGATGTTAAAGCATTAGACTTATCGTGCTGGAAAGTAGCCATCAATGCTGCAGAACCTGTAAACGCTAAAACATTACAAAACTTTACACAATATTTTGCACCCGCAGGATTTTCGGCAAAAGCTCTTTGTCCCTGGTATGGATTGGCAGAAGATACGCTCATTGCTACAGCGAGTAGTCCTGATGATTTACCATTAATACGTTATATTGATGCGTTAGCTTTAGAACAACAGCAATTTATAGAAGTAGATGTTGATCATCCCCATGCTAAGGCAGTGGTAAGTTGTGGTATAGCTTCAATAGGCGATACGCTGCATATTGTTGATCAGATAAGCCACATACCATTAGCAGAACGACAAATAGGAGAAATATGGATTGCTGGTTCAAGTGTTGCAAAAGGTTATTGGCAACATGAAATAGCAAGTGCTAAAACCTTACAAGCCAGCTTACAAAGTGAAGACCACAAAACGCCCTATTTACGTACCGGTGATTTAGGATTTTTATGGGATCAGCAATTATATGTTTGTGGACGTATAAAAGATGTCATTATTATTCGGGGACAAAATTATTATCCACAAGACATTGAATGGGTTGTAGAACAGAGCCATCCATCTTTACGACCCGCAGCTAATGCAGCATTTACTGTTGACTTGTCAGATACTCAAACCTCAGCAGATCAGTTAGTGCTAATTCAAGAAGTACAACGACAGGCACTAAAAAATTTAGATAAAAAGGGGATTTTTCAGGCAATCCGCTTTGCTGTGGCAGAAACCTTTGGTTTGCAAGTTTCTGCCATCGTTTTATTATCTCCTATGACTTTACCTAAAACCAGTAGTGGTAAGGTACAACGTCATGCTGGTAAAATAGCGTTTGAACAACAAACATTAAAAGTCCTCGCTGATTGGCAAATGATTGCATTAGATAATGTTACATTGCCTGTCCAGAGCAATAATATACAACAGCTATTATCACAACAAATAGCACAACTGACCCAAATTACTATAGATGAATTGGATATAGAAAGCCCCTTTTTACAATTTGGGCTAGATTCTATGGCATTAATGACATTATTAGAAATATTAGAAACCCATCTAGGTTGTGTTTTATCACCCAATGTATTATGGGATTACCCCAATATTAATGAATTAGCCCGCTATCTGGAAAAACAATCTATAGATTTATCCTCTCAGAGTATAAAAAAGGCACCTGTTCAAGCAGATAAAGAGAACCGCTATCAGCATTTTCCCTTAAATGCAATACAACGTGCCTATTATCTTGGTCGCCAAGAAGCCATGTTAATGGGAAATAATGCCTGTTATCTATACTTTGAAACAGAAATTGATGACTTAGATATACAACGCTTGGAAATAGCGTTAAAACGGGTTATCGCTCGACATGATATGTTACGGGCTATTTTTCTCAGTGATATGAAACAACAAGTATTACCCGATATTGACAACTTTATCTTAGATATACAAGATTTACGTTTATCTAGTCCAGAGCATATTCAACAGCAGTTATTGAATGTGCGGCATACTATGCAAGCACAGAAATTAGCACTTGATAAAGCACCCTTATTTCAAATTAAAGTACATTTAATGCAGCAAAGTATTCGCTTACATTTTGGCTTTGATTTATTAATTAATGATTTACGTAGTTTACAAATTTTTTTCCAGGATTTACACCATTATTATTTATATCCTGAACAATCTTTATCACCATTGAGCATACAATTTAGAGATTATGTCTTAGCACAACAATCTGTAGATAAAAGCAAGCATCACAATTATCTTGCGGCACAACAATATTGGCAAGAACAATTAAAACAACTTCCCCCTGCTCCTGAATTACCTTTAGCTATCAATCCCAAAAAATTACCACAACCGCAATTTGTCAGACATCAATTATTTATTCCCGAAAAACAATGGAAAATATTACAAGATGTGGCACAAAGTCAGGGTTTAACTACTTCTATGTTAATTTGTGGCTGTTTTTGTGAAGTGTTAGCACGTTGGAGTAAAAATCCTGCTTTTACCTTAAATATTACGCTTTTTCAAAGGGAAAATATGCACCCTGATGTGCATAAATTAATTGGTGATTTTACCCATTTATTATTATTAAAAGTAGAACATCTAGCACAAGATACGTTGTTACAGCGTTGTCAAAAAATTCAGCGACAATTTTTAAATGATTTAAGCTATCGGCAAGTTAATGGTGTTGATTTATTAGCTAAAATGGCAAAAACAATGCAGCAAGTAGCAATGATGCCTGTTGTTTTTACCAGTGCTTTGCCTTTACAACAAAATCAGCAACAAGATATTATTCCTTCCTGGTTAGGACGACGTATTTATAGTGTATCGCAAACGCCACAAGTATGGTTAGATCATCAAGTTTATGAAGAAAATAAGGGGTTATTATTAAGTTGGGATGTGGTCGATGCATTATTTCCTCCTGGTATGATAGGGGATATGTTCCGCTGCTATAAACGTTTACTCTTTAATTTAGCCAGTAATAAGCAACTTGGTTGGCAAACCCAGCCACTCAAATTATCACAAGAACAACAGCATGTTTTAGCACATATACATCACCATAGCGTTCCTTTTCCTGAAAAATTATTGCATGAAGATTTTTATCAGCATGTTACACATACTCCCGATAAACTAGCGATCATTGCACCCGATAAGCAGCTAAGTTATTTTGAATTAGCACGTATAAGTAATTATATTGCTCATCGTTTACACCGAGAAGGATTACAATTAGAAGATAATGTGGCGGTTATTATAGAAAAATCATGGCAACAAACAGTAGCCTGTTTAGCAATATTACAAGCAGGTGGATGTTATATTCCCATTGATCCACATTTACCCTCACAACGTTTAGCCTATTTATTACATCATACTGACTGTCATTATGTTTTAACACAAGATAACTACGCACAAAAAATCAATACTCTTGTAACAGCAGATAGTAAAGTATATAGCCTGGATAGCCATGATTTTTCCAATGAAAGTGATCACTCTTTAGATATTCATCAAATGCCTGAGCAACGGGCTTATATTATTTTTACTTCTGGTTCAACAGGACAGCCCAAAGGGGTGATGATGAGCCATAAAAGTGTCATGAATACCTTGGATTATATTATAGAAAGTCAGCAAATACACAGCTCTGACAAAGTATTAGCATTATCTAACTTAAATTTTGATCTCTCTGTTTTTGATATTTTTGCGACATTAAGTGTTGGTGCAACCATTATTATTCCTGATCCGAAAAGAGAACGTGAACCTTTTTATTTATTAGAACTCATTGCTCGTTTTCAGGTTACGATATGGAACAGTGTGCCTGCTTTAATGAAAATGTTAGTTGATAACATGTTAACAGATAGTAATAGTTTACATTCTTTGCGTAAAATATTGCTCAGTGGGGATTGGATACCTTTAGAATTACCTCGAGCAATTTGGCAGTATGCACCAGATGCCGAAATAATCAGTTTAGGCGGTGCAACAGAAGCGGCTATTTGGTCAACCGCTTATCCTATCGTTAAAAATAAAACCTGTAGCCGTAGCATACCTTATGGTAAAGCATTAGCTAATCAACAATTATATATTTTAAACCCCGAATTAGCAGAATGCCCTTTTTGGGTTACAGGGGAAATTTATATTGCTGGAGCTGGGCTTGCACAAGGATATTGGAAAGATAAAGAAAAAACTGCACAGCGTTTTATTTATCATCCGACAAGAAAACAGCGTTTATATCGTACCGGTGATTTAGGGCGCTACTTGCCCGATGGTAATATTGAATTTTTGGGTAGAGAAGATTTTCAAGTCAAAATAGCAGGCTACCGGATCGAATTAGGTGAAATTGAAGCAACATTATTACAACATCCTGATATTAGTGAATGTGTAGTAAAAGTGGTAAAAGATACGCAACTTGCTGCCTATTATGTAGCGATGCACGTTGACCTGAATAAAACGGTATTATTAGATTTTTTACGTCAACATTTACCACAATATATGTTACCGGTATATTTTATCCCTCTACCTGCTTTACCCTTATCAGTCAATGGAAAAATCAATCGTAATGCATTACCGGCACCGCAGACTATACAAAATAAAACAATACAAGGAGCTAAAACAGCGATCCAAAAATGGTTAGTCCATTGTTGGGCAACGGTGTTACATCTTGATTCCTTTATGATTAGTATTGACGATAACTTTTTTTCTTTAGGAGGTGATTCACTCAGTGCTATTAGGCTATTAAATGCCATACACCAACATTTTCAGCAACGTATTCCTTTAGGGGAATTTTTTCAATATTATTTAACTATTACCTTGTTATCAGAGCATTTGGAGCAACAAGATACGAACCGTGTTTTAGATAATAATATCTACCCGACATGGCAATATGATCCCGATGCAGCCTATGATATTTTTCCTTTACATGCTATTCAACAGGCCTATTTTTTAGGGCAACAAGGACATTTTGAGCTGGGTAATACCGCTTGTCATTTTTATTTGGAAATGGCAGTAGAAGATTTACAGTTATCTCTGTTAGAAACGACCTGGAATCAAATTATTCAACGTCATCCTATGTTACGAGCTATTATTTTAGCTGACGGTTCAGGGCAACAAGTGCTAAAAAGCGTCCCTTTTTATAGCATTCAAGAAATAGATTTACAAGGATTAAGTAAGACTCAACAAACACAGCATTTGACTGCCATACGTAAAAAGATGTCAGCACAAATGTACAGCAGTGATAAATGGCCCTTATTTGACATCATTGCCATAAAAATCAGTGACAGTTGTTATCAACTACATTTTAGTTTTGATTTATTGATTGCAGATGTATGGAGTTTTTTAATTTTTTCCAGAGAATGGCAACAGCTCTATCATAATGCACAACATACTATGGATAATTCGCTGCCAGTATTGCAAGCTAGTTTTAGAGATTATATTTTAACGGAGAAAAAATTAACCACCAGCAAGGCCTGGAAACAGGCATGGAAATATTGGATAGATCGTATAGACAGTTTACCTCCTGCACCAACATTAGCCTTACAACAAACTCCCGATAAAATAACAGAACCTGAATTTTGCCGCTATGAATTTCACCTATCAGCAAGACACTGGAAAAAACTCAGTGATTATGCAGGTAAACAGGGTTTAACGCCTTCTATGGTGTTATGTAATGCCTACGCTAATATTTTGGCACGCTGGAGTGAATGCCCTGATTTTACGCTTAATCTAACCCTATTTAACCGCTTACCCTTACATCATCAAGTGGATCAATTAGTAGGTGATTTTACTGCTCTCGAATTGCTAGAAGTACATATTGATAACCGTTACACTTTTGTACAACAAGTCAAACAGTTACAGCAACAATTATTACAGGATATGGAATACCGGATAGTCAATGGCATCCATATTATGCAAGAAATCGCTCGTAAAAAAAATAGCAGTGGGCGGGCTATATTACCCGTTGTCTTTACTTGTGCTTTACCTGTACAAGAACAACAAGAAGACAATAGTGCATTAACAGAAACCTTTCCCTTATCCTGGTTAGGAAAAAAAATATACAGTATTACCCAAACACCGCAAGTATGGTTAGATCATCAAGTATTTGCTGATCAAGACGGGATTGTTTTAAGTTGGGATGTTGTCGATGCACTGTTTCCTAAACAAATGATAGAAGATATGTTTCATGTCTATCAGCAGTCTATTTTACGCCTTATTTATGATCCAAAATGTTGGGAAGAACGCTATTCTTTACCTTTACCCATTACACAGCAGAGCTTGCAACAAAAAAGTAATGAAAATAATACGCTATTATCTACAGAGCAATGTTTGCATACCCGTTTTATACAACAAGCCCGTAAAACCCCCCATAAAATAGCCCTTATTCAAGCACATAACACCTTCAGCTATTTAGACATATTATTACTTGCCAATCGTATTGCACACCGTTTGCTATGGGAACAAGTGCAAGCAGAAGAATGCGTTGCAGTGTTGATGTCTAAAGGATGGGAACAAAGTGTTGCCTGTTTGGGGATACTCAATGCGGGTGCTGCTTATGTCCCCTTGGATCCAACATTACCGGCAAAACGCTTGCAGTTATTATTACAAGAAACAGGCGTACGTTTTGTGTTAACACAAACTATATGGCAAGAGTGTTTGGATTTACCTGCATCAATAACGCTATTGGCAGTAGATAGTGATGATTTTGCAGGGGAAAATGATACCGATTTAGATACTCGCCAAAGCCCGACATCCTTAGCGTATGTTATATTTACATCTGGCTCTACAGGGATACCTAAAGGGGTGATGATGTCGCATAAAGCTGTGCAAAACACCTTGCAAGATGTAATTCGGCGTTATCATATTCAAGCCAGCGATAAGATATTAGCGTTATCTAATCTTAATTTTGATTTATCTGTATTTGATATCTTTGCCAGCTTATCCGTTGGGGCAAGTATTATTATTCCTGATCCAGAAAAAGAAAGAGAGCCGTTATATTGGCAATCACTACTACAGACCCAACAAATTACTATCTGGAATTCTGTCCCTGCATTGTTTCAAATGCTATTAGACAGTATCCCTACTGAAGATAATGGTATCCGGCGGGAAGAATATTTGGCCTCTTTACGTTTAGTGATGCTCAGTGGAGATTGGTTGGCTATGGATATGGTACATAGCTTACGAGAATATTATCCCCACATACAATTAGTTAGTTTAGGTGGCGCAACAGAAGCGGCAATTTGGTCTATTGCTTATCCGGTGGATCAGATTGATCCAGCATGGCGCAGTATTCCCTACGGTAAACCATTGGCAAATCAATCTTTTTATATCTTTAATACACAAATGGAAGCCTGTCCTGTCTGGGTACCAGGTGAATTATACATAGGAGGAGCAGGATTAGCACTGGGGTATTGGAATGACAAGCAAAAAACGGCCGAAAAATTTATTTCACATCCTACAACAGGGGAACGCCTATATAAAACGGGTGATTTAGGACGTTATCATGCAGATGGAAATATTGAATTTTTGGGACGAAGCGATTTTCAAGTCAAGATTTCGGGCTATCGTATTGAATTAGGAGAAATAGAAGCAACATTATTAGCCTACACCGGCATTACACAAGCGGTAGTGAATGTATATAAAGAACAGCATGAAGGAAAAACGATTTCCCATTTGATTGCCTATTATGTCAGTGATCATATTGTTGATATAGATCAATGCTATCAATTTTTACAACAACGTTTACCCGGTTATATGCTCCCACAAGCATTTATTGTGTTGCCTGAATTACCGTTAACAGGCAACGCAAAAGTGGATAGAAAAGCACTTCCCACACCCCTGGCAGAACAGTTTTATCATGGCACTGAAATACGTGCTGCAAAAACCACGACAGAACAATTTATTGTAGAACATTGGCAAACATTATTAAAAACCACTATTTCACATGTTGGGCAAAATTTCTTTCATCTAGGGGGGGATTCTTTGGCTGCAACGCGCAGCTTGACATTATTGCGTGAACATTTTAACACGGCTTTAACATTGCATGATTTTTTTAGTTATCCCAATATTGCTAGATTAGCCGCCTATCTGGATCAAAAAAATGATTTACCAACGATAGCCGATCCCATCGCATTACCATCTATTGAGCCTAATCAAAATGAACGCTATGCGCCTTTTCCTCTTAATGATATTCAACAAGCCTATTGGTTAGGACGACACGGTGGCTTTGAATTAGGCAATATAGCCTGTCATTTTTATTTTGAAACACGTACTTGCAAATTAAATTGGCAACGTTTAAATGCAACTTGGAATGTATTAATTCAACAACATGATATGTTACGAGCCATTATTCTGCCTGAAGGACAACAACAAGTATTAAAAACCGTACCAGCATATCAGTTCCAATATACTGATCTACGAGGGCAATCGCAATCTGCACAACAAAAGAGTATTTTTGCTGTACGCAAAGAACTTGAAGCACAGTTATTTGATACTTCAATATGGCCCTTGTTTGATATTCGTGTACAGCAATTAACTGATCAAGAATTACGATTACATTTTAGTTTTGATTTTCTTATTGCCGATGTGTGGAGCTTTTTAATTTTATTTTCACAATGGCAAACGTTATATCAGCATCCAGAAAGCGCAAAAGCATGCATACCATTGGAATTATCTTTCCGTGATTATGTGTTGGCTGAAAAAGCCTATAATGCAGAACAATCTCACGCCTGGAAATATTGGCAAGAAAGAATTAAACATTTACCCTTAGGGCCTCAATTACCACAAAAACAGCAAGCAAAAGAGATTAGCCAACCACACTTTGTACGCTATCACACCACCCTTTTTGCTGCACAGTGGCAACAACTAAAAACGCTAGGGCAGCAATATAACTTAACCCCTTCTATGTTAATTTGTGCGATATTTGCTGAAATATTAGGCTTTTGGAGTCGGAGTAAGCATTTTACCTTAAATTTAACCCTTTTTAATCGTTTAGCTATGCACCCACAAGTAGAACAAATAGTGGGTGATTTTACTTCTCTTACTTTATTAGAATGGCAAGGAGAACAGGAAAAAACAAGTTTTATACAACGCGCGCAGGCTTTACAACAACAATTATTAGCCGATTTAGAACATCGGCAAGTAAATGGCATTCGTGTATTACGAGAATATAATCGAGTACATCAATTAGGTGATAGCATTGCCATGCCGATTGTTTTTACCAGTGCCTTGCCGCTAAAAGAAAAAGATAGTGAAGAAAACTTTCCACTCAATTGGTTAGGAGAGAGAATATATAGTGTTTCTCAAACACCACAAGTATGGATGGATCATCATGTTTATGAAGAACAGGGCAAATTAATTTTAAGTTGGGATAGCATTCCAGCATTATTCCCGGATGGCGTATTGGAACAAATGTTTGATGCCTATCAAGATTTATTGCAACGCTTGTTACACAATGCAGCACTATGGCATCAACAATCATTATTATCGCTTCCTGCACAGCAATTACAACGGCGAGAAGCATATAATGATACTTTTGATAGCACTATTAGCCCAACTTTATTGCAACAAGGTTTTTTTGAGAGTGTGCGCCAATATCCAGAAGCAATAGCGATCATTACAGCAGATAAAACACTCAGTTATCAAGCCACATATCATCGGGTATTAAGCCTTGCTGAACAAATAAAGACCGCTTTTGCGGCACATACCTCCAATGCCCCTATCGCAGGAGAAAAAATTGCTATTGTGATGCAAAAAGGCTGGGAACAAAGTATTGCTTGTCTGGCAATATTACATCTTGGAGCTGTTTATGTACCGCTTGCTACAGATTTACCCTCACATCGTTTAGCATATCTACTAGATACGATTGAAGCTAAATGTGTGCTAACACAAAGTTATAGACCATCACAATGTACCATACCGACATCCCTTATTAATATAGAAGTGGATACTGTTCCAGTACGTACAGATATTACCTATCTACCCTCATCAACACCGCTTAGTGCTCCGGCATATATTATCTTTACTTCTGGTTCAACCGGCACACCTAAGGGTGTGGTGATAACTCACGCAGCAGCAAGTAATACCTTGCAAGATATTATACAGCGTTATGCTATCAGCAAACAGGATACATTCTTGGCTTTATCTAGTTTAAGTTTTGATTTATCCGTATTTGACATCTTTGCCTGTTTTTCTTGTGCAGCCTGTTTGCTTATTCCAACTGTTGCACAGCAGCATGAACCAAGCCATTGGTTACAATTAATGAGGCAACATGCGATAACGATATGGAACAGCGCACCGCCATTGATGACCATGTTAGCAGAATACATTAATACGCATAGCCCCGATTCGGATGCGATAGCGATGCCATATAGGCTCAATGATTTACGTTTAGTCATGCTAAGCGGTGATTGGATTCCAGTTATGTTACCACATTGGATACATCAATTTGCTCCGAATGCAAATATATACAGTTTAGGCGGCGCAACGGAAGCGGCGATTTGGTCTATCCACTATCCAGTGATACAAGATTTTTCTCAACATAAAAGTATCCCCTATGGTATGCCGTTAGCTAATCAACAGGTTTATATATTAAACAAACAATTACAAGATTGTCCTGAATGGGTAGTAGGGGATATTTATATTGCTGGAAAAGGTCTGGCATTAGAATATTGGAAAGACCCGAAAAAAACGGCACAAGCCTTTATTATTCATCCCGAAAAACAATTACGCTTATATCAAACAGGAGATTTAGGACGCTTTACAACACAATCTTATATTGAGTTTTTAGGACGTGAAGATCAGCAAGTAAAAATTGCTGGATACCGAATAGAGCTAGGAGAAATTGAACATTATTTATTGCAATATCCCAAGATATCCCAAGCACTGCTAATAACCTGGAATAGTAGCGAGAGTGCATCCGCAACACCACAATTAATTGCCTATTATATTGCAGAAAATACTATCAGTCCTTCTCTTATCCGCCATTTTTTGGCAGAATATTTACCAACTTACATGTTGCCTCATTATTTTTATCCATTAACTTGTTTTCCTTTAACCGCAAACGGTAAACTAGATAGAAATGCATTACCCAAACCTGATATAGACAATCACCAAGAAGATATAACACCCACTTCGCCCCGTAGTGCAAGCAGTGATACAGAAAAATGGTTAGTCGCACAATGGCAACAATTATTACCTGCTTATGTGGAAGATATAGCACACGGTTTTTTTGATGCAGGGGGTGATTCACTCACTGCCAGCCGATTAGCAAATAATATCTATCAACAATATGCCATCAATATTCCTTTACGGATATTTTTTCAAACTGATACGGATATTGCTTTTTTAGCTAAATACATTACCCAGGCATTACAGCAAACCCACACGGATAACAATATAGAAATGTCTATAACGTTACCGCAAATCCATACGGATGAAGAAAAACGTTATCAAAAATTTCCCCTCAATGCGATACAGCAAGCTTACTGGTTAGGACGACAAGGTGGCTTTGATTTAGGCAATATCGCTTGTCATTTTTATTTAGAAATTGCCCTTGCCAGTGAGATACAAATAGATCGTTTAGAAACAGCATGGAATAAAGTCATTACTCGACATGATATGTTACGGGCTGTGATCTTGCCTGAAGGAAAACAACAGGTTTTAGCAAACTGTCCCGATTATCATTTTCAGCGTTATTTTGATCAAAAACAATTAGCCCCTTTACGAGCGCAATTATCTGAGCAAATGTTAGCAACTGATAGCTGGCCATTATTTGATATTCGTAGCGTAGAAACACCGGAGCAAACTGTTTTATTGATTAGTTTTGATTTACTCATTGCAGATATTTACAGTTTCTTGCTTATTTTACAAGATTGGAAACGCTTTTATCAGCATCCAAACGCAGCACTGCCACCTTTAACCTTGCAATTTCGTGATTATGTACTGGCTGAACAACAATTACAAGATAGTGATTATGTTGCAAAAGATAAAGCCTATTGGCAACAACGCCTGGAAAATTTACCACCTGCCCCACAGTTAGCTTTGGCTAAAAAGCCGGCCGATATTACAGATCCTCATTTTGTACGATATAGTAAAGTGTTGGATAAAAAAACATGGCAACAATTGCAACAACAAGCCAAAATATATCATATCACCCCTTCTGCCTTATTATGTGCAGCATACAGTAAAGTATTAGCTCGCTGGAGCAAAAATCCCCATTTCACCCTTAATTTAACCTTGTTTAATCGCTTACCTATCCATTCACAAGTAGAACAGATTGTCGGTGATTTCACTTCTGTGACCTTATTGGAAATTGATCACCGTCAACAAGATGGAAAACCGTTAGATTTTGCCCATTTTGCATTACGTGTACAAGAACAATTATTACAAGACTTAGAACATAGAAATATCAGTGGTGTAACATTATTACGTCAAATGCGCCAACAAAACAGAGCAGTGATGATGCCTGTTATTTTCACCAGTGCCTTACCTTTACAACAGCAGGGGGAATATGACAATCATTTAACCTCTATTGATTGGTTGGGTAAACGCACTTACAGTATCTCCCAAACGCCTCAGGTGTGGATAGATCATCAAGTTTTTGAAGAACAAGGGAAACTGGTATTAAGTTGGGATGTAGTGGAAGCATTATTTCCAGCAGGGATGCCATCTCTACTATTTGATAGTTATTGTCAATACTTACAGCAACTATTACTTCCTGCAACATGGCAACAGCCCCATACAGAATTATTACCGACAACACAACATCTGTTACATCAACAAATGCAACAGGAAAATACCCTCACACATAGTTATCAACATATATTGTCAGGTGTCAATTTTGAACAAGCCAGTATTGCTTTACAAGATAGCCAAGAACATATTTGTTATACGGATTTAGATCATTATAGTCAAGCGATTGCCGGTTATTTACAACAGTATCATGGTGATAGTAGTGCAAAAGAAGAACAGGCCGTTGTTATTCTTATGGAAAAACATTGGCAACAAGCTCTTGCTGCGGTGGCAGTTATTCGGGCAGGTTATTATTATGTACCGATAGATATTGCTTTACCCCCTCAACGTATCGCTTTATTATTAGAACAATTACAACAACCTATAGTATTAACACGTACTGTGCATATGGAGCAATTACAGCCGTATGCAGAGCATCTTATTGCCTTAGATAACATCTTAAGCCAGTCAGAGACCTTACATACTGCCAAAGCACAATATCAAGCGATAACACCGAACCCGCAGCAACTGGCATATATGATTTTTACTTCCGGTTCTACCGGTATTCCCAAAGGGGTTATGATAGAGCATGGTAGTGTCAGTAATACGCTATATAGCATCAATCAACGCTATCATATAAGTGCACAAGATTGTTTTTTTGCACTGTCATCGTTAAGTTTTGATTTATCGGTTTATGATCTGTTTGCTAGTTTACAAGTGGGAGCAAAATTAGTCTTTCCCGATTCAGCATTATCTCGTGAACCGGCACACTACTTGGAAATCATACAGGCACAACAAGTAACGGTGTGGAACAGTGCGCCGGCATTGATGCAGTTACTCCTTGATTATCTGGAAGATAGTCATTTTCAAGGTAGTTTACCTTTACAAAAAGTATTACTCAGTGGCGACTGGATTCCAGTAGATATGCCCGATCGTATATGGCAATTTGCACCGCAAGCAAAAATATACAGTTTAGGAGGTGCAACCGAAGCATCAATCTGGTCTATTGATTACCCTATTACCTATAGTCAAAAAGATAAAACGGCAATTCCTTATGGCAAAGCATTGCCGAATCAAGGTTTTTATGTGCTAAATAGCAATCTGGAAGAATGCCCTGATGCCGTTGTAGGGGAGTTATATATCTCAGGAAAAGGCTTGGCACGGGGATATTTTAATGATCCACAAAAAACCGCACAGGTATTTATTACACACCCTGTTACTGGACAACGTTTGTATAAAACGGGAGATTTAGGCTGTTATAGCTCTGATGGGGTGATCTTGTTTATCGGGCGTGAAGATCAACAAGTAAAAATTGCTGGTTATCGTATTGAACTAGGTGAAATTGAAGCTGTTTTACAACAACATAGCGCAGTGCGGCGAGCGGTTGTTTTGATGGATGGACAACAACTTTATGCAACAGTACAAGTTGAGCAATGCAATGCAGAGACAAAGCAGCTATTACAGAGCTATCTTAGCCAACATCTACCCCGTTATATGTTACCTAAAACATTATTATTACTGTCGCAGATACCGCTTAGTGCAAACGGAAAAGTAGATCATAAAACACTATTGCGCCAGTTAAAAGAAAAAGCCGTACAGCAAGGACACTCTGATACGCAACAAGATGTTGCCGAAACGACTACTGAACAATGGTTAGCACAACTTTGGCAAGATATTCTAGGATTACAACAGGTCTATTTGCAGGATAACTTTTTTACACTAGGCGGTGATTCCTTAATTGCTACACGCATGTTAAATCGTATTCGGCAACATTTTCAAATTGGTTTAAGTCTGGCAGATTTTTTTGCCTGTGATGATATACAAACATTAGCTATTGCTATTGATCAAGCACAGCAACAACATATTAATCCATTACCTACAATAGAACCTGATTGGGAAAAGCAATATGAGCCTTTCCCATTAAATACTATTCAGCAGGCTTACTGGTTGGGACGACAAAGTGATTTTGCTCTGGGAAATATTGCTTGCCATTTATATGTAGAAATGGACAGTATTAATCTTGATTTAGAGAGCTTTAACTGGGCGTTACAGCAATTAATAGCACGCCATGCCATGTTGCGTGCAATAGTGCGTAAAGATGGATTACAACAAGTATTAAAGCAAGTAGCAAGCTATCATATTGATGTGAATGATTACCGTTCACTTTCTTTGCCAGAACGTAAGGAACAATTACAGCGTTTACGTTACCAATTATCTCATCAAGTACGTGATCCACAAGTTTGGCCATTATTTCATATCACAGCGAGCAAGTTAACAGATAGTCAAGATGCAAATGGTGAAATAACAACACATACACGGGTACATTTTGGTTTTGATTTATTAATTGCAGATATGTCGAGTTTAATTTTATTATTTGAAGAATGGCGACAACTGTATCAATTAAAACAACATCAGCAGACGAACGATCAACGATTACCACCATTAGCAATAGCGTTTCGGGATTATGTTTTAGCAGAACAACAATACCAACAATCTGAAAGCTATCACAAAGCATGGGCATATTGGTCTGCCCGTTTAGAGCAGTTACCTAATGCTCCTGAATTACCTTTAGCTAA
The DNA here is from genome assembly GCA_026994225.1 of Gammaproteobacteria bacterium. GTDB lineage: Bacteria > Pseudomonadota > Gammaproteobacteria > GRL18 > GRL18 > JALWRI01. The sequence goes on from JALWRI010000097.1 coordinate 94,906, forward strand.
AAAGATAGAAGATATTAAGCAACCCCGTTTTACTCGCTTGGAAAGTACTTTGGATGTGGGGGCATGGAATAGCTTAAAATCTATTGCGCAACAACAAGGTCTCACTGCATCATTATTATTATTAACCTTGTATGCAGATTTATTAGCATCTTGGAGTAAAACCGCTCACTTTAGCTTAAATCTCACCTTATTTAATCGCTTACCTTTCCACCCGCAAATCAATTATATTATTGGAGATTTTACCGCACTGACCTTACTGGAGATTGATTTACGTCATCGGGCTTCCTTATTGGATAAAGCACGCTGTATTCAAAAACAACTGCTACAAGATTTAGATCATGCAGCCGTCAGCGGTGTGGAGGTGTTACGTGCAAGAGCGAAACAGCATCAAATGCCGAAGGTTATACCCATTATTTTTACCAGTGCTTTGCCGGTACAACAACATGAAAATACTCCCCCTGGCTCAACGGCAGGTTCTCCCTATTGGTTAGGAGAAAGAGTTTATAGTATTACCCAAACACCGCAAGTGTGGTTAGATCATCAAATTTTTGAGGAACAGGGTAAATTATTATATAGCTGGGATTATGTGGAGGAATTATTTCCTGAACAATTTTTGCCACAAATGTTTACTCAGTATAGTCAAAAATTGCGCCAATTTGCGGCAGATAGTCGTCAGCTTTTACAACAAGGTATAGACTGGTTGCCCGAAAATTGGTTAGCACAGTTACAAGCAACAGATGGTGCATTAAAACTTGCCCCTGCACCGGTAAATCGCCCATTTTTACATCGTGGGTTTATGGATTATTTACAACAAAATCCTGAACATACGGCTATTATTGCTGCACACTGTGATCATGCTGCAACCCATATTAGCTATTTGGCACTGTATCAAAAAAGCCTGATATTGGCGAAAAAATTATTGGCACAATCGGTACCAACAAATACCTTGGTTGCTATTTTATTGCCTAAGAGCTGGCAACAGGTAGCAGCTTGTTTGGCCACATTATTAGCTGGTGCGGCCTATTTACCCATTGATATAGCATTACCTCAAGCACGTATGCACATATTATTACAACAAGGAGAAGTACAACAGCTCTTTACCGATAGCAAAAGCCTGCAAGATGATAACTGGCAAGATTTTTTTCAACAACTAAAACAGGCAGGTATCCAGATACACGTTATAGATAACTCTTTTACGCCAGCGGTGCCAGCGCATTTTGATGAAAACTATCCAGATTGCTTACAAGATTTGACAGCACAAGATTTAGCTTATGTCATTTTTACTTCTGGTTCAACGGGTATGCCTAAAGGGGTTATGATAGAACATGCTGCGGTATACAATACCCTAAGTGCGATTAATGAAAAATATCAGATCAGTGATAAAGATACCCTTTTAGCACTTTCTTCATTAAGTTTTGATCTATCGGTCTATGATATTTTTGGTATTCTGGCAGCCGGAGCAACGCTTGTTATTCCGGATCACAGGCAACAAAGACAACCGGCTCATTGGCAAACCTTAATGCAAGAATATGGGGTTACTATATGGAACAGTGCGCCGGCCATGATGCAAATGTTACTTGATTATTATACCGATCAAGCCTCAGAAACACTGGCCATATCAATAGCCAATACCCCTTTGCATACGGTAATGTTAAGCGGGGATTGGATTCCGGTAGAAGTTCCTGACAGGATATGGCATTACTATCGAGACTGTAAACTTTACAGTTTAGGCGGTGCAACGGAAGCGGCAATTTGGTCGATAGATTATTCGATAGAACAAAGCCAAAAATTTCGCTCAAGTATTCCCTATGGACGAGCTTTAGCCGGACAACAAGTGTATATCTTAAATGCACAGTATCAAATTTGTCCGATGTGGGTCAGTGGAAGTATTTATATTGCTGGAAAAGGTTTGGCACGAGGATATTGGAAAGATCAACAAAAAACGCAAGCAGCATTTATTCATCATCCTCAAACGGGAGAACGGTTATATTATACAGGGGATAGGGGACGTTATTTACCCGATGGGATTATCGAATTTTTGGGACGAGAAGATTTTCAGGTTAAAATTGCAGGGTATCGTATAGAACCAGGAGAAATAGAACAAACTCTGGAACAATATCCAGGTGTAGAACAAAGTCTCGTGCTAACACATAAACAAGGGCTTACACCACATGGTAGTACGCATCGTTGGCAATTACTTGCTTATGTACAATGTAGTGAGGCACTCTCGCAAGATGCTGAGTATAACTTGGCATTACAACAGTATTTAGCAGCGCATTTACCTACATATATGTTGCCTCAGCAAATTTTCTTGCTGACGCATTTCCCCCTCACTAGCAATGGTAAAATTGATAGAAATGCCTTACCTACACCGATATTACAACATGATACCCTTCCCCAACGTTATGCAAGTACCCCGTTAGAACAACAACTAACACAAATTTGGCAAACTTTTTTAGTTGCCGACAAAATTGCTTTGGATGAGAGTTTTTATTCATTAGGGGGCGATTCCCTTATTGCCACCCGATTAATACGTAAGATAAACGAGCAACTACACGTCAATATACGCTTAGGTGATTTTCTACAACACTATTACAGCATACAAAAATTAAATAATTATTTACAACAACAAACTATTGCTTCGGTTGATATTTTACCCACGCTTAGCTACCCGATAATGCAGGCAGACACAGCACATCGTAATAGTCCTTTTCCCTTAAATGATATACAACAAGCCTATTGGTTAGGGCGACAAGGAGGATTTGTTCTAGGCAATATAGCGTGCCATTTTTATTTTGAAATGCAAACGGAAACATTGGATTTACAACGATTGAATGACACTTGGAATACGCTTATTCAACGCCATGATATGTTACGTTGTGTGATACGAGATGGACAACAACAGATTTTACCTGACGTACCCTATTATACTTTCCACTGCATAGATGTTACACACTTTTCTCCTTCAGCACAACAACAATCTATTTTACAAGTCCGTAAACAACTTGCAGAGCAAATGCTAGATACGACCACTTGGCCTATTTTTGATATTCGGGCGCATCGTTTAGCAACAAATACATTACGTTTGCATTTTAGTTTTGATTTTCTTATTGCCGATGTGTGGAGTTCATTAATTTTATTTTCAGAATGGGAACAGTTGTATCATGATCCGGCAACCACATTACCAAAACTTACTATTCAATTTAGAGATTATGTTATTGCAGAACGTGCTTTACATCATTCAGAGCAACTAGAAACAGGTTGGAAATATTGGCAACAACGTATTATAAATATGCCTCCAGGCCCCGATTTACCGTTAGCGGTCAATCCTGCTGATATACATCAGCCACATTTTATTCGTCTTGATCATAGCTTGCCTAAACATCAATGGATGCAAATTAAACGTCTTAGCCGTAAATATCAACTCACATCTTCTATGGTATTATGTGCTGCATTTTCTGAAGTATTAGCACGTTGGAGTCAAAGCCCTCATTTTACTATTAATCTAACACTCTTTAATCGCTTGCCTTTGCATCCACAAATAGAACAAATTGTAGGCGATTTTACTACTTTGATTTTATTACAACGTGATCCACAAGCATATTTATTTGTAGATCGGGCAAAAGCCTTACAACAACAATTAAGTCGGGATTTAGAACATCGACATATTAGCGGTGTACGGGTATTACGTGAATATGGGCGAGTACATGGTAGTAGTGCAACAGCAACTATGCCGATTGTCTTTACCAGTGCATTGCCCTTAAAAGATCAAGACAGTGATGAAATTTTCCCTATGGGATGGTTAGGAGAACGGATCTATAGTATCTCGCAAACTCCACAAGTATGGATGGATCATCATGTTTATGAAGCGGAAGGTGCTTTATTATTTAATTGGGATGTGGTAGAGGGGTTATTTCCTGAAAGTATGTTAGATGATATGTTTAGTAGCTACTGTCAGGTACTCTATACCCTGGCAGACAGTGAAATGGCTTGGCAGCAACAAAATATTGTCGATCTACCTGCTATACAACAGCAACAGCGTGCTTATTATAATTATCAAGCGAGTATGGAGAGTATCCCTGAAAAAGAACAATACCTACATGCCGGCTTTTTATTTCAGGTTCAGCATTTTCCACAACGTATCGCTATTTGCACGCCTGCACAACAGTTAAGCTATGCACAGTTATATCAATACAGCGCACAACTTGCTCACTTTCTTTACCAACATATTAATGCTACCAAACATCCCTATATTGCAGTCATAATGGATAAAGGCGTGGAACAGGCAATAGCCTGTCTTGCTATCTTACAAGCAGGTGCTGCGTATGTGCCGATTGATCCACAACTACCCTTAGAACGTATCAGCTATATTTTACAGTTAATAGATTGTCAATATCTACTCACTCAATCTTGGCATCATCATGGTCAAAAATTAATGCCAGCTCTATCTTGTATTGCTGTAGATACTTGGCAGCATTTTGATCCGGATGCAATGCCTCCTTTACTACCAGTAGTACGTCATGCAAGTGATATTGCCTATATTATTTTTACCTCTGGTTCTACCGGCGTGCCAAAAGGGGTAATGATTTCTCATCAAGCTGCCAGTAATACGATTAGAGATATTAATCAACGTTATCAAATACAGGCGAATGATCGTATTTTTGCGCTATCAAGTTTGAGCTTTGATCTCTCTGTGTACGATTTATTTGGGAGTTTTGCTGCGGGGGCAACATTGGTCTATCCTGATGCCAAACAAGAAAGAGAACCCCATTATTGGTTGCAATTATTAGCCGAACAAGCTATTACAGTATGGAATAGCGCACCGGCATTAATAAAGATGTTACTCGATTATGCACAACATGCCAAAGTGAAAGTAGATATACACCACTTACGCATTGTGATGTTAAGCGGTGATTGGATTCCAGTTACTTTACCCGATCAACTATGGCAATATCATCCTGATATACAAATTTACAGTTTAGGAGGAGCTACTGAAGCTGCCATTTGGTCAATCCATTATCCGATATTGCATAGCCATAAAAATGCTCCCTCCATTCCTTATGGTAAACCTTTAGCACAGCAAAAAATATATGTCCTGAATGAAGATTTGCAATGGTGTCCTGATTGGGTCAGTGGTGATATTTATATTGCCGGAAAAGGATTAGCCGATGCCTATTTTGCTGATCGAGATAAAACAGCAAAAGCATTTATTTATCATCCATATAGCAATGAGAGATTGTACAAAACAGGGGATTTAGGTCGATTTTTACCTACAGGAGTTATAGAGTTTTTAGGACGTAAAGATTTTCAAGTCAAAATACAAGGATATCGCATAGAACTGGGTGAAATTGAAGCGGTATTAAACAGCCATAATGAGGTTAATAATACGTTAGTCATTGCTTGGCCATCTACTATCAATAACACCCAAAAAAATCGGCAATTAGTGGCATACATTAATGGTGCGGCAAGTATCTCCACGTTACAAGCCTATTTACGTGATAAACTTCCTGCTTACATGATCCCACGGTATTTTATTAGCATTAGTAATTGGCCGTTAACCCGTAATGGAAAAATTGATCGTAATGCCTTACCTGCGCCACTGACAACAGAAAAGGAAGCAGTAAAGGTTACAAAAACAAGCAATACCTTAACACAAATCTGGTTGCTGCGTTTATGGCAAGAGGTATTGCAACAAGACAAGATACAAATAGAGGATAATTTTTTTCATCTTGGGGGCGATTCCTTAGCCGCTACCCGCATTGTTGCAAAGGTAAATGAATTTTTTGCTATTACATTACGTTTAGGTGAATTTTTTGCACAAGGACAAACTATCGCACAATTAAGTGACTGGATAGAAGCGGCTACTCCATTAACTAATCCTACAGCTACTCTGCCTTTCATTAATATTGAAGCAACACAGCGTTATACCCCCTTTCCACTCAATGCGGTGCAACAAGCCTATTGGTTAGGACGACAAAATCAATTTGAATTAGGCAATATTGCCTGTCATTTATATATGGAAGTGGATCTATTCAAAGTGGATAGACAACGCTTAGAAGACACCTGGAACCAATTAATACAACATCATGATATGTTGCGAGCAGTTGTGCTAAATCAAGGGCAACAACAAATTTTAGAGAAGGTTGCACGGTATCAAATTACACATAGTGATTTACAAAACAAGAACGACTGGGAACAACTCTCTTATACTCAGACATTACGTGCCAAAATGGAAGATGAAGTGCGTGATCCCAGTGTTTGGCCTCTTTTTGCATTACATACAGTACAACTGAATGCAGAGAAAATACGTTTATATCTGAGTTTTGATCTATTGATTGCTGATGCATACAGTTTTATGTTGTTATTTAAGCAATGGAATGGCTTATATACCGATAAAACCTTAACATTACCCCCTTTAATGCTTTCTTTTCGAGATTATGTCCTTGCCGAACAACAATATCAACATACTGAAAGTTATAAAAAAGCCTGGCAATATTGGCAACAGCGTTTACCTCATTTACCCCCTGCACCGCTTCTTCCATTACAAACAGCACCTGAAGAGGTAATACAGCCCCATTTTGTACGTTATCAACATCGTTTTGATGCAAGATTATGGAAAACCTTACAAACACAGGCACAACAACATGCGATCACCCCGTCTGTTTTACTCTGTAGTGCGTATGCTCATATTCTGGCAAAATATAGTCAACAACGGCATTTTAGCTTAAATTTAACCTTATTTAACCGCTTACCGGTCGATCCACAAATTAATGATCTAGTCGGTGATTTTACTTCTTTAACATTATTGGAAGTGCAACAGACTGCCCCAGACTTTTTAGGCAATGCCCGCCAATTACAACAGCAATTATTGTCTGATTTGGAATATCGGGCAGTGAATGGTGTTAGCCTATTACGAGAATTGGCCTTATTACAAAATAACCCTCGTAAAGCAGTGATGCCTGTCATTTTTACCAGCGCCTTACCCTTACAAGAAGATGACAAAAAGTTGATCGACACACAGTTAATGAGTGAGATACATTATATGATTACTCAAACTCCGCAAGTGTGGTTAGATCATCAGGTTTTTGAGCAAGACGGAGGATTGTATATCAGTTGGGATGTGGTAGAAGCACTGTTTGAACCCCCCCTCATAGAGGGTATGTTTCAAGATTATATACAATTTTTACAACAGCTTGCAGAGCAAACAAACATCTGGAAAGAAGATTATCTGGTAAATCTTGCTAGTAATACTACAGAGACAAATAATACCCCTGAGAATAACATCGTTGCCACAGCAGAGACGATGCCCAGCAAGCAAACAGTACATCCACCTGCAACAGAAACAGAAAAACAACTTGCAGCACTATGGCAAGAATTATTAGATATAGATCAGATTGATCAAACTGATCATTTTTTCCATTTAGGCGGGGATTCGCTACAAGCAACTCGTTTAATTGCACGTTTACAGCAGGTATTTGCACAAGAAGTACCTTTAGCAAGTATTTTTATGCCAGAAAATACCTTACAAAAACTGGCATTACAATTACAAAATAAACAATTTAAACAGCCTGCCAAACAACAGATGTTGTTAACAATGGATTGGCAAAACCGTTATCAGCCCTTCCCATTAAATACCATTCAGCAGGCATACTGGTTAGGGCGACAAAGCAGTTTTACTTTAGGTAATGTTGCCTGTCAGGTATATTTTGAAACGGAAACAGATAATATTGACATCGCACGATTACAAGAAAGTTGGCAATATGTGATTGCACGCCATGATATGTTGCGTGCTGTGATATTAGAAAATGGGCAACAGCAAGTGTTAGAAAATGTACCCATTTATACTATTCAAGTTGATGATATTTCCTCTTTGCCTGCCACAGAGCAAACCTCGCTTTTACAGCAAGTGCGTGATCGCCTATCACATCAAATGTTAGATATATATTGTTGGCCTTTGTTTTCTATCTCTGCGCATCAATTAACGACTAAAAAATATCGTTTACATTTTAGTTTTGATCTGTTAATCGCTGATATGTGGAGTTTTATCCAGTTTTTTAAAGATTGGCAACATTATTACCATCATTTAGATACACACCTGCCTCCGTTACGTTTATTGTTTAGAGATTATGTGATGGCTGAAAAATCCTGGCAAAGTAGTCCATCGTGGCAGACCTCTTGGCAGTATTGGCTAGATCGTATTGAAACATTACCACAAGCACCACAATTACCATTAGCCGTTGCTGCAGAAAGTATTAGCCAACCCCGTTTTCATCGTTATACAGGCAAATTGGATGCAGCACATTGGCAACGCTTACAACAACTCGCTCAATCACTGCATATTACCCCTTCAGTGCTACTTTGCTGTGCGTATGCAAAAGTATTACAACAATGGAGTGAATATCCTGATTTTACATTAAATCTTACCTTATTTAATCGACAAGCAGTCCATGCACAAATTAATCAAATAGTCGGGGATTTTACTTCTGTTAATTTATTGCAATATCAACATCAGGACAATTTCTTACAACAAGCAGAACAATTACAACAACAGTTATTAGAAGATTTAGAACATCGGCAAGTCAGTGGTGTACAAGTATTAGGAGAAATCTTGCGCCGGCAAGGACGTAGTCATAACGCACCGATGATGCCAGTGATTTTCACCAGTGCCTTACCTCTACAAGAAAACATAGCAGCAGATACCTTTGCTATGGATACGCAATGGTTAGGGGAAAGTATCTACAATATTACACAAACGCCACAGGTATGGTTAGATTGTCAGGTTTATCAACAACAGGGTGTATTACATTTTAGTTGGGATGTAGTGGATCAATTATTTCCATCAGGATGCATTGCGAATATGTTTGCAGCAATGCAAACCTTGTTAGTACAGTTACAGGATAAAAGCTATTGGTACACAGCACAAACGATAGTAAGCGATCAGGCTCAACAGATGTTAGCAAAGAGCTTATTACATGCTACGGTAACAACCGAGCAAACAGAAACGCCGTATATTCCTGCATACGATGCCGTACAACAATGGTTAATACATTATTGGGCTGAATTATTACCTATTGATAAGCATAGATCGCTGAGTATATTAGATGATTTCTTCTTGTTAGGCGGTGATTCACTGCTGGCAACTCGTTTATTAGCACGTATTAATAAACACTTTCATATTACGCTCTCATTACGAGAGATATTCCATCACCGTGTTTTACAAGATTTAGCAGAGCAAATTAGTGAGCAACAACACAATAGCGTAGCCACATCTGAAACAAGGATTAACATCCTTTCACGGCAACAGAGTTTGCCTTTATCCTTTATTCAAGAACGATTATGGTTTATTGAGCAGTGGCAACCAGGTAATCCTGTTTATCATTTACCCAGTGCCTTAAAATTAACCGGTTGGTTACATTTAGATGCCCTTAATGATGCTTTAACTGCCATTATGCACCGGCATGAAGGGTTGCGTAGTCATTTTGTTTCATTAGGGGGGACACCTTTGTTACAAATTGCATCAATAAGTGATAATTATACTTTTGAAATAGTAGATTTACACCAGCATAAGGAAAATATTAGCGAGCAATTGCAACAAGCAGCAAGCCAAGCCTTTGATTTTGTAAAAGGACCATTAATTCGGGGAACTGTCTTTTATTTACAAGATGCCAACGATGAGATAGCACAACAGGCTGAATATATTATTTTGCTGACTGTCCATCATATTGTTGCAGATGGTTGGTCTTTAGGTATTTTTATCGAAGAATTTTCTCACTATTATCAGCATTTTGTACATAATACACCGGTCTCCTTACCCGCATTGCCATTGCAATATGCAGATGTTGCTGCCTGGCAAAGACAACAAACACAGCGCATTCAACAACAACTTTCTTATTGGCAAGAACAGCTTGCTAATATACCTGTTATGGAATTGCCTTCAGATGCTCCTCGTCCAGCGGTATTTTCTTATCGTGGACAACGCTGTGTCTATCATTTAGAAAATGAACTATTAGCACAGTTGGAAAAACAAGCAGAGCAGCAGGGAGTTAGTTTATTTATGCTATTACTGGCTGTTTTTGGCTTATTATTACATCATTACACACAAGAAGATGACATAATAATAGGTTCACCGATTGCCGGACGAGAACGTACCGAAATAGAGCCATTAATAGGGGCTTTTGTCAATAATTTAGTATTACGTATTCGCAAACTGCAAAACCTGCATTTTAACGATCTTTTACAACAGGTTAAAGCAACCACCCTTGCCGCTTATCAACATCAAGATGTTCCTTTTGAACAATTAGTAGAGCATTTACATATTGAGCGAAATACCAGCCATACGCCTTTATTTCAAGTCCTATTTGCATTGCAAAATATTCCCATGCCAAAACTACAATTACCAGCATTAACATGGCAAAGTATTCCTGTTGATATGGGAGTGAGCCGTTGTGATCTGAGTATGGAAATTCAAAATGAACATAATGCAGCACATTCGCAATGGAAAATGTGGCTAGAATTTAATACCGATATATTTGTAAAACGTCGTATAGATCGCTTGGCACAACATTATCAGTATTTATTGCAGCAGGTAGTAAAACAGCCCAACAAAGCAATATCTGATTTTTCTCTCGAAGAGATATCACTAGAACAATATTTAACTATTACCACAACCTACCAATCCCCATTACCTCAAACTGTTGCAGCATTTGTCAGTTTATTTGAACAACAAGTAGTACAGCAACAACATAAAACTGCGGTCATATTTCGAGGGCAAGCATGGAGTTACTTACAGCTTAATGAAAAAGCCAATCAACTTGCTCATCAGTTATTATCCTTTGATGTACAGGCTGGGCAAGTTATTGCCATTTATTTACAACGCAGTCCTTTATTATTGGTTGCGACCTTAGCGATACATAAGATCAGTGCGGCCTATTTACCACTTGATCCCCACTATCCACAACAACGTTTACAATATATGCAACAAGATAGTGGGGCAACTATTTTGTTAACAGAACAAGCCCTGGAACAACAAGCGGAAAAAATATTTAATCCAGTCAATGCGCTTACCTTAGTGAGTATTGATGCGCCCCTATTACACGGTTCGTGTGAAAATCCGCTCAAACCCCATCATAAAGAGGATTTAGCTTATCTTATCTATACCTCAGGATCAACGGGACAAGCTAAAGGGGTAGCGATTGAACAAGGACATTTACTCAACTTTTTATTATCCATGCAAAAACGTCCAGGTTTACAACAAGGTGATACCTTACTTGCCGTTACTTCCTTATCTTTTGATATTGCAGCTTTGGAATTATTTTTACCCTTAATCAGTGGCGCACGGATTATCTTGGCACATGATACGGAAGTGAATGATCCAGTACGTTTACAAACTTTATTAAAAGATTGGCATGTGAGTATTATGCAGGCTACCCCAGCAAGCTGGAAGTTGTTATTAGAAAGCCAATGGCAGCCAGACATACCATTAAAAGTATTATCTGGAGGGGAAGCGTTATCTCGACAACTAGCTAAACAGCTATTGGCAAATCCTGCTATTACATTATGGAATATGTATGGCCCTACAGAAACAACCGTATGGTCAAGCTGTCATCAAGTGAAACAGGTTGATAACAAGGGTATTCCGTTAGGTACGGCAATAGATAATACACAACTTTATGTGTTAGATAGCCAACAGCGTATTCAAGCCTTTGGTATTCCAGGCGAGCTTTATATTGGTGGTGCAGGTGTAGCAAGAGGCTATTGGAAACGAGCAGAGTTAACACAACAATACTTTATTCCTAATCCTTTTGATAACACACAACGCCTCTATCGTACTAAAGATAAAGTGTGTTTATATGAAGACGGTTCATTATATTATCTTGGACGTTTAGATCATCAAATTAAATTAAGAGGATACCGTATTGAGTTAGAAGAAATTGAATATTATCTAAATCAATATCCTAGTATTAAAGAAAGTGTGGTAGTGGTACAAAAAACAGCAAATCTTGAAGAAAAATTGCTCGCTTATATTATCAATAAGGAACGTCGTAGTGGACAAAGAAAAGGAATAAATACTACCGATGCTAAGATGGCAAGTATCCCCTATTATTGGTTTAGTAAGGGACAAATAGCAGAAAATACGATTACAGATAGTGTACAGATAGAGGAAAAAACCAAATATTATTTTCATCAAATTGCACACTTACTTTGTCAATATGACAAGACTATTCATGACATTATTTTTTATTGTCATGCAGTAGAAAAACGGATTCAATTATTTTTATTTTTAGATGAAAAACGAGAAGAACAATTACGATCTGTCTTACAACAATGGTTTGCAGCACACACAGAGATTGCCATACAGTTTTATTTTTTAGCATCGTTGCCATTATTAGAAAATGGTAAACTTGATGAACAGGCATTACATGCTGTATCGCAACACAAACAAGATAATCTAAAATTACGGGAATATTTACAACAGTATTTACCTGTTTATATGTTACCTCATACCTATATAGTTATCGATCAATTTCCTTTAACTGCTAACGGTAAAATTGATAAAAAAGCATTAATGCAGCAAGAGACAAGTCTATCTTTACCACAACACAGCCATTATCAACAGCCCTTAACAGAAACTGAGCAGCATATTGCAGATATTTGGTCAAAATTATTAGATACACATCCGATAGGCCGCTCAGATAACTTTTTTCATTTAGGTGGGCATTCTTTATTAGCCAGTCGGGTGATTGCACAAATAAATGAACAGTTAGCCCAAAGTATCCGTATTCCCGATTTATTTTTGCATCCACAATTACAACAATTTGCACAATATATTGATAGCTATTATCGTTCTTCAACGATAAAAACTAAAGCATCGCTCCAATCCTTTCCCAATACTGATCAAGAAACGGTGACAACAGCATATCGTTTATCTTTTATGCAAGAGCGTTTATGGTTTATGCAGCAACTTTATCCAGATAATTATGCCTACAATTTGCCTGTTGCATTGCGTATGCAAGGGACGCTTAATAGCGAATTATTACAAAAAAGTATTACATTTATTTGTCAGCAACATACCGTATTACGTAGTCATTTCTTTTTACAAGATAATATCCCTTATGCACAAATAGGTGATAGTGCCGATCAAGCCTATCAATGGCAGAAAATTTATTTTAATGCTACACAAGAAAACCCATTAAATATGGATTATTGGGTGAAAACGCAAATTGATAAACAGGCAAGAAAACCGTTTAATCTCGATAGTGATCCATTATTACGTATATGTGTATTCCATCTTGGTGAGCAAGACAGTATTTTATTATTAGTTGTACATCATATTATTGCCGATGGACAATCTTGTCAATTATTATTAAATGAATTAAGTCGGGTATATATAGCACTACAGCAACAGCAAACTATCACATTAGAAGAGATAAGGTATCAGTATTATGATTATGCCTTATGGCAACGTAATAACGATGTAACGGAGCAGTTAGCTTATTGGCAACAATTACTCGATGATCCGTTAGCTGTATTAGATTTACCATTAGATCATCTTCGAGGTACATCTCAGCGTTTTGAAGGTAAGACATTACAATATTTGCTACCAGAAAAATTGCAACAATCTTTAATAGAAGTTGCAAAACATCATGAAATAACACCTTTTATGATAGCACTGAGTGCTTTATCGGTGTTATTTTATCGCTATAGTGATCAAGGAATACTGAATATAGGTACTACCGTTGCAGGACGTACGCATAAAGCAACAGAAACGTTACTCGGTTTATTTATGAATACATTGGTATTACGTTGTAACTTACAACATAACCCTAATATTGCACAACTTTTTAAACGCTTGAAAAAAACAGTCGTTGAGGCTTTTGCTCATCAGGATATTCCTTTTGCACAAGTTGTTGAATCGCTACCTATAGAAAGAAATTTGGCTATTACTCCTGTTTTTCAGGTAATGATTATTTATCAAGATATGCATTTTCCAATGATACAATTACCTGATTTAAAAATTGAAAATATTGCTTTTGATCATGGTTCAGCAAAATATGATGTAACGTTATATATCAATGCAACACAGCAAGGTATGCAGTGCGTATGGGAATATAATGCCCATTTATTTGAAAAGTCAACCATCATGCAATGGGCAGAACAATATGAAAGTCTTTTATATACTATGCTGCATAGTCCTCAGCTACATATTGAAGAATTATTACCACCACAGCAACACACTAACGCTAACACTATAAAGATAAATACTTCTGAGCAAGTTATCACTGATCATAAAAATTTGCCCACTCATCATTGTTATCCAGATACTGGATTTACTACTCATCTGGAGCAAAATATTACATTGCTTTGGCAAGAGCTTTTACAATGTAAGGATATTTCTATGCAGGATAATTTTTTTGATTTAGGTGGTCATTCTCTATTAGCCAATCAATGTATTGTACGTTTGCGTGATCAGTTGCACATTGATATGGCTATTCAAAAACTATTTCAATATCCTGTATTAAAGGATTTTATACGACACGCTGCACAATATCAGCAACAATATATAAGTATCCCTTTAAGGACCATCACTGCAAATAACTATCCCTTATCTTTTGCCCAACAACGTATCTATTTCTTACAACAATTACAACAATCGAGTGTTTTATATCATATTCCGATGCTTATACACACTACCGAAAACATTGATATTGAATTATTACGATGGAGTATAGAACAAGTTTGTCTACAACATAGTCTATTACGTGCAGCCATTATACAAGATGAAGATAACAATAGTGTATTACATGTACATAAAAAGGTAGCCATAACAATAGCAAATCAACCTGGTAGCGAAAAAGAGATAGAGAAAATACTGAGTAAAGCAATAGCAACGCCTATAGCGTTAGATACTGCACCATTATTTCATGTGGCATGTTGGAAAACAGAACAACAGCAATATCTATTATTTTGTTTTCATCATATTATTGTCGATGCTTGGTCGGTAAATATTATTTTAAAAGATGTCTTCTCTTACTATCAAGATAAACAGAAAAATAGTCATTATAAGGTGGAAAAAACACCATATTGCTATGATTACAGGAGTTATATACATTGGCAACAAGCCTATTTGGAAACAGATAATGTTAAACAACAACTACCCTATTGGAAACAACAATTAGCTGATATAGAAGTATTACAATTAGCGTGTGATTATCCTCGTCCTGTCGTGTTATCATATCACGGTGCAAAATATCCTGTAGATATTTCTTCATTTACTGCGCCACTTTATACTTTATCCCAATCTCAAGGGGTGAGTATCTTTATGTTATTGTTGACAGTATTTAAGGTATTATTATATCGCTATAGTCAGCAAACAGATATTATTGTCGGTACTCCTATTTCAGGAAGAAACCGGGAAGAATTTGAAAATATAGTGGGATTATTTATTAATAATTTGGCATTACGCAGTGATCTATCAAATAATCCTTATTTTGATCAATTACTCGATACAGTAAAAACAACTTGTTTAGCTGCTTATGATCATCAAGATATTCCTTTTGAGCAATTAGTCGATAGCTTGCAAATAGAACGCAATGCAGCCTATACCCCGATTTTCCAAGTGATGTTTGCATTACAAAATAGCCATGATGTAGTACAAAATAATAGCCATTTATTATTGTCTAATGCTTCTTTAATGCAAATAGATACCCATACTGCAAAATATGAATTAAGTTTAGAATTATGGGAAGGAAAAGAAGGCCTGAGCGGTGTTTTTGAATATAACACAGATTTATTTAGTGAACAAAGCATTGCACAAATGACACAACATTTTTATCAAATTATTGCCGCTATTTTAGATAATCCCCATCAACGTTTGCATCATATACCGTTATCTGGTCATTCTATACCAACAGAAGAAAAATATCCTGTTAGTCGCTACGGATTACATCAATTATTTGAGCAGCAAGTTACTTTATATCCTGATAATATTGCTTTAGAATTTTATCAGGATAAGAACTGGAAAACATTGTCATACAGAGAATTAAATCACAAGGCAAATCAATTTGCTCATTATTTATTAGCACAAGATATGGACACAGAAAGTTGTATTGCTATCTGTTTACCACGCAATCAAAATATGTTGATTGCAATATTAGCTATATTAAAAGCAGGTTGTGTCTATTTACCTTTAGATTATCATCAACCATCACAACGCTTACAACGCTTATTAGAACAAAGTAATAGTCGTTACCTCTTTACCGATAAGCATTTAGAACCATTACTAGATTTTTCTTCCCTTCCCAAAATCATTATGGATCGTGTAAATATTGCTGCTTATTCAAAAGAAAACCCACAACTTTCTTATCATTTATATCAATTAGCGTATATATTATTTACCTCTGGTACAACGGGGATAGCTAAAGGCGTTGCCATAGAACATCATAGTGTGATAAATCTACTCAATGCGTTACAGCAATATCAATCTTTAACACCAAAAGATAAAGGTTCCTGGTGGACGGCAATCACGTTTGATGTATCGGTATATGAAATATTTTCAATACTTATCAGTGGGGCATGTTTATCTATCATCCCTGAAAATACTCGTTATCAAGTACAAGCATTATGCCATTATTTACAACAACAAAAAATTACAAGTAGCTATCTCCCTCCTTTTGTATTAGATGATGTAGCAGAGTATGTAAGCCATCATAGATTATATTTACAACGTTTATTAGTGGGTGTGGAACCGATAGCAGAAAATGTATTACAGTCTATTCAGCGTAATATTCCCACACTAAGCATAATTAATGGCTATGGACCAACAGAAACCACTATTTGTGCAAGTTTATATCAAGTTGAAAATCAAAGTACTAAAAAACGCCGTACACCAATAGGTAAAGCGATACCACATACTCATATTTATCTATTAGATAAATACTTACAAGCAGTTCCTCACGGAGCAATAGGGGAAATATATATTTCAGGCGCAGGACTTGCCAGAAAATATATAAATAGTGATGATAAAGAAGTAACGACTACTTTTTTAGCTAATCCTTATTGCACATTACAGCAAGGGATATATCAACAATTATATAAAACTGGAGATTTAGCCCGTTATGATAATCAAGGGAATTTAATTTTTATAGGGCGAAAAGATAGCCAAATTAAATTACGTGGATATCGAATTGCACTGTCTGAAATTGAAAATTGTTTAATGCAGCATGAAAAAGTAAAAAGCACTCTGGTTATGGTCCAAAAAGAAAATACTAAACAAATACAGCAAGAATACCTGATAGCCTATATGATTTTAGATGATACAAAAATAGTAAATAGAGGTAATACAGATAACAGTAAAGAAAAAATAGAAGATATGCTACAACATGAGTTAAGACAGTATTTACAACAATACTTACCCGATTATATGTTGCCACATAGCTTATTATTCTTGCCACAATGGCCATTAAATCAAAGTGGAAAAATAGATAAAAAACAATTACCTAAAGCAATATTTAAAGAAAATAATGATTATCAAGAGGCTAAAACAGAGATGGAAAAATTACTCGTTTCCTTCTGTGCAGAGCAATTACAAAAACCAGTAAAAAGTATCAGTATGCTAGATAATTATTTTTCACTAGGTGGACATTCTCTACTTGCTGCAAAATTATTAGAAAATATTTATCAACATACCGGAATTTATTTACCTTTACATACCATTTTTACTACACCAGTACTTGGTGATCTTGCACAATTACTCACACAAAAAGAACAGATTTCTGTTTCTATGATAGAGACCAATCCAGGTGATAATAATGAAGATACAACACAACAATCTATACATAATAAAAGCCATAAATACAGTAATCAGAGTGATACAAATCAGGAACCAATGACTATTATACAAGAAGATATGTTAGATAATTTGTCTGAGGATGAAATAGATGATTTATTAAAACACTTGGAAGATGAAATATAGACTTATAATTATTTAAAAATACTTGCTTTTCCAGTGAAAAAAAGATTAGTATTAGGTAATTTAATCAGTTCACGTTGAATATCACTAGGTGTAGGTGGTCTATAATGTTATCCCTTTTACCATCTTTTTTTCAAAGCAAAAAAAGACGAGATAAACGAGTACTATGCAAAGTTATCCTTCATATAAAATATCAAAATAAAAAATATATAGGTATATTAAACAATATGAGTTTTCATGGCTTTAGGTTTTCTTCCAATACAAAAATCCCTGTCAATAATAATATTGAATATGAAGTTGAGCTAAAACCTCTCTATACTAAAATTCATATAAATTATACAGCCCATGCGATCATAAAATGGACAAAAATCAGCGATTCATTAAATTTAGTTGATAACGACTATGGCTGTGAATTTACCAATGAAACCCTAAATAAAAAAGAACATAAAGAAACCATTGAGCAATTTCAGAAACTATTCACAAATAATACCTAAATACTAACCTATTCCAGGCAGGGCTTTTAGAAACCAGGTAGGTTATAAGTGTTAGCCAGGAAAATCCATATACTCATCTTCTTCAATATCTTCAGGGAGGCTTGCTAGCCATTGCACAGTATTTAAGTATGCTGCCATCTCTTTTATGGTTGGTGCATTAAATAATACTTTTAATGGTAGAGGTATTTGTAGAGTATCTTGTACATGCGAAATAAATTGTGTTGCTAATAAAGAATGCCCTCCTATTTCAAAAAAATTATCCTCAATACCTATTTTCTCTCGTTGTAAAACGTGTTGCATAATATCAACCAATTGTTGTTCTAATTCATAGCTTGCAGTGACATATCCTTGAGCTGTAACAGACCATGCACTTTCTACTTGAGGTAATGATTTTCGATCAATTTTTCCGCTAGGTGTTAAAGGTAATTTATCTAATAATACAAATGCCGAAGGCAACATATAATCGGGTAATGTTTTTTGAATAAATTGACGTAACGTTCTCTCTTCTATATGCTGTGTATTATTTAATTCCACATAAGCAACTAAATAATTCCCTTTTGCCTGATCTTTTTGTATCTGTACGACTGCATTTCTTACTGCTTCGTGTTGCATTAAAGCAATTTCAATTTCTCCTAATTCAATCCGGTAACCCCTGATTTTAACTTGTTGATCAATTCTGTCTAAATATTCTATTTCCCCTTCTGCATTGTAACGAACTATATCTCCTGTTCGATACATTCTTGTTCCCTCTTTTTGAGCAAATGGATCAGGAATAAAACGCTCAGCCGTCATGCTATCATTTTGCCAATATCCTAAAGCCAGACAATCACCAGCAATATATAATTCTCCTGCAATACCTTTAGGTAATCGTTGTAATTGTGCATTTAAAACATACATTTTTGCATTATCAATGGGTTTACCAATAGGCGGTAAGGTATCCCATAATGATCGGTCTTTAGGTAGTACATAGGCGGTAACAACATGTGTTTCCGATGGACCATATTGATTAATTAATTGGCAATCAGGCAAATGATGGAACAAGCTGGCAATGCTAGCGGTAATATTTAACTGTTCTCCAGCCGTAATGACTTGTTCTAAACTGCCTAAGGTATTTTGCATCCATGTTATTGTAGCGTTATAACTTAACTGACCCACTTGATCTTTCACTACCATAGACAAATGTTGCAAGGCAATATAGGGTAAAAATAAGCGTTGTATATGGTATTGTTGTAATATACTAATTAATGCTGGAAAATCCTGACGGGTCTTTTCATCAATACATACTAACGATCCCCCCCAACATAGTGTCGCAAAAATTTCCTGAAACGATACATCAAAACTATATGAGGCAAATTGTAATGTACGTGGTGCGTATGTTCCAGATAGTGTATACGACTGTTGCTTTTGCCAATGCAATAAGTTATTTAATACCTGATGTGGCATGGCAACCCCTTTTGGCTTTCCGGTCGATCCTGAAGTATAGATAATATATGCTATTTGTTGAGGGGCAACGGGTAGCAAAATATCTTGTCCTGAAAAATTAGAAAAATGTGTATCTTTTGTATCTAATAATACTTTCTTTACGGTAAATGGTAATACTGCCTGTACACTTTGTTGTGTTAAAACTAAATGAATATCACTATCTTTTAACATATATGCCAGGCGTTCTGCTGGATAATTAGGATCGAGAGGGACATATCCCTTACCTGCTTTTAAAATACCTAACATTGCTACTATCATAGCGATTGAACGATTTACACATAAACCAATGACGGCTTGTTCTGCACTAACATGTTGTAAAAGATAATGAGCAAGTTGATTGCTTTGAATATGTAGTTCTTGATAGGTTAAGACTTGATCTTCAAAAATTAGCGCAATGGTATCGGGTGTAGCCTCTGCTTGTTGAATAAATAATCCATGTACACATAATGCAGGGTGAATAATCTGGGTTTCATTCCAACTAAATAATTCTTGTTTTTCTTGTAAAGATAATAAATCCATATTTGCTATGGGTTGTTCCCAATTTTCTACAATAGCGTATAAAATATTTTGGTAATGCTGCATCATGCGTGCAATGGTGTCAGCACTAAAAAGTGCCGTGTGGTATTCCATATTTGCCTGCAAGGTATTATTTTCTTCCCATAATGCCAAGCTCAATTCAAATTTAGCTGTATGATTTGCAATAGGATAACGATGCATTTCCAAATCAGGTAAAGAAATTACTTCAAAGGGAACATTTTGCAAAATAAACATGACTTGAAATAAAGGGGTAGTATCTCCTTCTCTCTCACAATGTAATACTTCTACTAACTTTTCAAATGGAGTATGTTGGTGTGCATACGCTGCTAATGTCGTTTCTTTGACTTGTTGAATAATTTTTGAAAAAGGTTTGTCTAAATCAATTTGGCTGCGTAATGCTAAGGTATTGACAAAAAAACCAATAAGCGCTTCTAATTCTACATGTGTACGTCCTGCAATGGGTGTGCCGACACAAATATCTTTTTGTGAAGAATAATAAGCAAGTAATAATTTAAATGCACTTAACAAGGTCATAAATAATGTGACATCCTGCTGTTGACTGCATTGCTTTATATCATGGCTTAATTGTTCTGGAAATGATAGCGTAAACTGTTTACCTGTATGTCCTTTGTTTTTAGTTCGGGGATAATCGGTAGGTAATTCTAAAATAGCAACATCTTTTAATTGTTGTTGCCAATAATGATACTCTTGTTCCCAAAATCCGCCTTCCCAGCATTGTTGTTGCCAATGGGCATAATCAGCATACTGTATAGATAATTCTGGCAACGCTATAGCAGTATTATTACACAAGGCTTTATAATAATGCGCTATTTCTTTTACTAAAACACCCATCGACCATGCATCAGTAATAATATGATGCATAACTAATAAGAGGATATGTTGTTCACTATTCAAGCGTATTAATCGAGTACGAAATAAATTTACTCGCCGATAACGCAATAATGTTCCCCGAGTTAAATCAAAAGATCGGGATGCTTCCTCTTGTGCAATAATTTGTACTTCTTGTTCTTGTAATGCGCCAGGTAAAGCACTGAGATCATAATCAACCATTAATTTCCATGAAGAGACAGCACGAATTTCCTGACATGCCTTAGCATCTTTTAAGAAAAAGGTCGTTCGTAATATTTCGTGCCGATGAATTAGTTTTTCAAATGCTTGACGTAATATCTCAATATCTAACTGTCCTTTTAACACTAAGGCAGAAGACAAATTATACCAGGGCGTTTTGGTAGCATATTGATCTAAAAACCATAATCGTTGTTGAGGAAAGGATAAAGGAATGTTTTTATCTCGTGCAATCTTAACTAACTCGGGTAAATCAAGTAATGTATTTTGTTGTAATAAGGTATCAATATAAGCCGCTTGATTGATAAATACGGGCCTTTCAAATAGATCCCGTAAGGCAATATCTATCTTAAATGTTTGTCGAATACGGGCAGCTAACTGTGTTACTAATAAAGAATGCCCTCCTAGTTCAAAGAAATGATGTTGTAAACCAATTTGAGCAATTCCTAAAATACTTGACCAAATACCAGCAAGGGTGATTTCTGTAACTGTATCAGGTAATGCTAACGGGATATTTTCCTCTATTGCAGGTAAGGCATTACGATCAATTTTACCGTTTGCTGTCAATGGCCATGCTGTTAAAATACTATATTGCACTGGTATCATATAGCTGGGTAAATAATCTGCTAAATACTGTCGTATTTGTGCATCATTGCTCACAAAAGATGCACTAGCAACTAAATAGGCAACTAATTGATCTTTATCGACCAGGACTAATGCATCCTCTATCCCCTCAAAAGTTTTTAAGCAGTTTTCAATTTCTCCTGTTTCAATACGTAATCCCCGTAATTTGATCTGATGATCTTTACGTCCTAGATATACTATATTATCCCATACATCATAATAGACTATATCACCTGTCAAATATAACCTTTGATATGCACTGGCATCTGTAATGTCTTTTTTACCCTCGTCATAATAAGGATTATCAATAAAAACATCCGCAGTTTTTTCTGCTGCATTCCAATACCCAGCTCCTACTCCCTTACCAGTAATAGATAATTGTCCTGGAATACCTTTTGGTAATAATTGTTGTAAGGAATTGAGTATATAAAGATGAACATTATCATTTGCCTTACCTATAGGAATAGGATTATTATCTCGCTCCACATCAACAGAATAAAAAGCAGCAATATCTGTACATTCAGTAGGACCATAACTATTGACCAAAGTACAACAGCTATTTTTTAACCAAGATTTAAGTTGATTAAAATTAATCGGCTCTCCACCTAAAATAACATACCGTAAACTTTGTAAACGGCTATCACTTTTATCTAATAATAGCAACGGATAAAAGGCACTTGGCGCACAATTAATCCAAGTGATGCGGTAGGTGGCAATATAATGACTTAATACTTCTGGATCATAAGGCGTAGCAGGAGGAATAACTAATTTTGCCCCACAACATAAAGGTGCTAATAAATTTTTTTGTGTTAAATCAAAACCAAACGCACTCATTAATAATAATTTATCACTTGCTTGCATAGAAAATTCACGCATATACCATTGTAATAAATTAATTTCTCCTTGTTGTGTTACTAATGTCCCTTTAGGTTTACCGGTTGAACCGGATGTATAAATCATATATAAGATACTATCTAATGTAGTCGATACGGCTATATTTTGATCCGGTAAGGTAAGCTCTGGTTCAGGCACTATATTGCCTTGTTCATCTAAGGTAATAACAATCAGGGCTTTATCAGGTAAATAAACATCTAAATGTGGTTGTGTAATAATTAAACTGGTATCAGAATCTTCGAGTAAATATAATAATCGTTGTTTCGGATAACCTGCATCAATAGGTAAATAGGTTAATCCTGCTTTTATACTTGCTAATAATGCGACCATCATTTCAACACCACGATCAAATAATAAAACAACAGCGGTTTCCTTTTTTGCAAAAGGTTGTAAATAATGGGCTAAACGGTTTGCTGCTTGATGTAATGTAGCATATTCCATACTGACCTTAGCACTAATCAAAGCAATATCTGTTGGTGTTTTTTCTGCTTGCTGAGTCATTAACTCTGCTACTGACTGTACAGCAGGTAGATCATATTGATTATTACTTAAATTGATTAATTGCTGTTTTTCTTCTGCACTAATTAAATCAATATCTGTGAGATAACATTCGTTCAGGGTATTTTGTTGATAATGTTTTAATAGATTATTATTAACTATTTTCAAGCGTGTTAAAAAACCTTCTCCATCAAAATTTTCAGGCGCATAATAGAGCTGTAACTGAAAACATTGATCCACAACTTGTACTATTAACTGTACTTCTGATGGGGAAGTTTGAGGGGGTTTTAATTCTACAGTAACGCTCTGTTGTCCAAGCGTATAGTCTGTTGAAAAATTATAATAATTAAAACTAAATTGACATTTTCCCTGTGGTAAATATTGTTGTTGTGCTGTAATGGATAAACCTGTATGTTGATATGTCTGCTTTTGTTGTTGTTTCATAACCCCAAATAGATATTTCAAGGTATGATTAGTTAAAAATAATTCAACCGGAATAATAAAAGCTAATTGTTGAAAAAAACATCCTAGATGCTGACTATTTTCTTTATTACGTCCACTGGCTACTTCATAAATAATAAAATCATCACTAATTGCCGTATAATTGGCTAATAATAAAGCATATAAGGTACGAAAATAAATTGCTGGAGTAATTCGATAGGTTTTACAAAATTGTTTTACCCTTTTTTGCATAGCATTATCGAGTAAATACTGTTCTGCTTTAAAAGCACCATCAGATATATTTTGATTAGTTTTTGTTGGTGAAAAATAATCTAATGCTGAGACCTTGTTACCCAGATTTTTTAAATAAGCGATATTTTCACTACTATCAAAATAATTTAATGTGTTAAGTACCGCTGCATAATCGTCTACATTTTCTTCTTCTGTAAGGGGGCGTTTTTCTATTATGGCCTGGTAGCTTGCAAGAATATGTTTAAAGAGCGTGGTGATCCCTATGCCATCCATAATTAAATGATGAACACGTATCACACCTGTTACTTGATCCGTATCACGAATTAATAAATGCTCAAGCAATGGATCAGTATCTAAATCAAATTGACGATAAATAAAATCATGGCAATATTGTTGAATATCTTGAATATTTTGCGGATGCTCCCATGCTACTGACTGAATGCTTGCTTGCACACTGTTATCAATATATTGATAAGCCGGTGCTAAATACGGTTTATCGGTCTTTTTAAAACAACAACGTAATACGGCATAACGTTGCGTACAAGATTGAATAGCCTGTTTCCAACAGTTTATGTCTATCTCATAAGGTAACTGATATTGCATACCAAAACTATGCCGTAATGTTTCTGGATTTCGCATTGCTTCCCAATACATATCTTGTTGTATAGGGCTAAGAGGAAATATTCCTGCTATCTGCTGAGTATGCAGCCCTAGCAAAGCGATTAAATTGTCGGTATCTATTAGTGCCAAATTATCAACTAGATAGCTATCGGTTGCATTTACTAAATGTTCTAACAGGGTTAGATAATGCTGAATAAGATCACGGATGGTTGATGCTAAGTAAAGATCGGTATTATATTCTACTGTACCGGATAAAATATCCCCTTGTTCTTCTAAAAAAAATGTTACATCATATTTTGCCGTATAAGTTGGAATGTTCCATTGTGAAATGTCTATATCTTGTAAACTAAAATCACCTAAACGTGCCTGATTAAAAGCAAAGCCTAATTGTACTAAAGGAGGGTAAGCAGGATTACGTTCAATATGTAAACTATCAAGAATAACTTCAAAGGGAACATCTTGATGTGTATAAGCATCTAGCATGATTGTTTTTATTTGCTGCATAAATGTTTTTATATTGGGTTTACCTGGTATACAAACACGTATAGCGAGAGCTTGAATAAAGCAGCCTATTAACCCTTCTGTCTCTAGTATTCTTCCAGCACTGGGAATACCAATACAAATATCATCTTTTTTTAGATAATGTCGTAATAAAATATGATAGGCAGCAACTAAAACCATAAATAAGGTACAATTATGTTGCTCGGTAAAATATTTTAGTTGTAAGGTGAGTTTTTCCGATACGGTAAAAGTTTCATTCCTTCCGTTTACAGATTGTATTAATGGACGTTGCTTATTACTTGGCAAAGTAGAAACTTCTGGTACATTTATCAGATGTTGTTGCCAATAAGATAGCGATGTTTGTGTAACTTGTGTGATAGTTTGTCGCTGCCATAAAACATAATCTATATATTGTATGGGTAAAGGAGGTAAGATTTTTTCTGCATGGTTATAATAGTGTTGTAGTTCTTGCAAGAGAATAGCTACCGACCAGCCATCAGAAATAATATGATGTATATTCACAAGCAAAAGTGTTTCTAATTGAGTGATGAATATTATATGCACACGTAATAACTGATCACCATCTAAATTAAAATGATATGCGCTTTCTTGCTCTGCTTTTTTTTCTGCTTCTTCCATTGCAAGAGCATAATCTAAATGTGTTAAATCTGTTATAATACATTGCCATTTTTCTTCTATCTCAATACGTTGCAATAATTGTCCCTGATATTCAAAAAAACGGGCATGTAGAATGTGATGTCGCTGTAATATTTTTTGCCAGGCCATTTCTAAACGGGCAATATCTACTTTTCCCTTAAGATGAAAACTGGCAGGCATATTATAGGCCGATCCCATATTACCTAATTTTTCTGTTAACCATATCCGCTGCTGTGCAAAAGACAAAGGATAATGATCTTGTGCTGGTGCAGGTGAAATTTTTGCATCAATGGTATTATTTTTTTCTATTGCTTGTGCAGTAGCTGCTATTGTTGGCTCACTAAAAAAATCTTTTAGGGCTATTTTTTTCTGATATTTTTGTTGTATATTCCCTAATAATTGGGTTGCTAACAGGGAATGCCCCCCTAATTCAAAAAAATTATCTTCTCGACCTATCTCACCCGTATCATCTAATAAGGTTTTCCATAATGCTACTAACTCCCGTTCTAATGGTGTATGCGGAGCAATATATGTTTTTGTTGGTAATGCTATATGCATGGCATATAGTGCATTTTTATCTACTTTTCCATTCGCTGTGAGTGGTAGCGTATCAAGCGTGATAAATTGATATGGCACCATATATTCAGGTAAATACTGTAATAAGAATTGTCGTAATGCTCGCTGAGGTGGTAATATATCTTGGACACAAATAAATGCAATTAATGCGGCATTTTCGTCTTCTCCTTTTAATATCACGGTACTATTTTCTATATGTTGATGACGATTAAGCGTATAACTAATTTCATCTAGTTCTATCCGAAATCCCCGTAATTTTACTTGTTCATCTATACGTCCTAAATATTCAATACTACCATCTTGACGATAGCGACCTTTATCACCTGTTTTATATATTACTTTTTCAGGTAATTCTGTTATTACAAATTTTTCTTTAGTTAGCAATGGATTATTCCAGTAGCCTTTTGCCAATGCCGCTCCTGCAATAACTATTTCACCCGGAATTCCTACCGGCATAAGCGTATAATGAGGATTGACTATATAAATACTGACATTATCAATAGCTGAACCAATAGCAACTGTCTCTCCTTCTTTAACGGTATCAGGAACACGATAAAAACTACTATCAATACATGCTTCTGTAGGTCCATAAAGATTGATCAGTGGGGCATTATCCATTACTTGGTAATACTGTTTTGCTAACGCTGCATTAAGCACTTCTCCACCACAAAAAAATAATCGCAAACTTTGACACTCATGCAAACGTTTAGTAGCGAGTAATGCCTTTAATAAACTCGGAACGGTTTGTAAGAGAGTAATATTTTCTTTTTGAATAATATCAATTAAATATTCAGGTTCTCTATGACCTTCTGGTTTTGCCATCACTATTGTCGATAATGATAACAGGCTTGCCCAAAATTCCCAGACTGAGGCATCAAAACTACAAGGTGTTTTTTGTAAGACTACTTCATTATGTAAATGAAAGGTTTTGATCATCCATAGCATGTGATTAACAGCCGCTTTATGAGAAATCATCACCCCTTTTGGCTGTCCACTTGAGCCAGAAGTATAAATCATATAGGCTATTTTTTCTGGATCAGAATAATGCAGTGCTTGATCTAATCGTGGTAAATCTTCCTGCGTTTCTATATTTACTGTTACTATATCTATTCCTAACTCATCTACTACTGTCTGAGTTGGGGTATGTATCAATAACATATCCGCTTGACTATCTTTCAACATATATTGTAAACGGGCTTTGGGATAGTCAGGATCTAAGGGCAAATATGCTTTCCCTGCTTGTAAACAGGCATAAAAAGCAACCACCATCGCAACAGATCGGTGCATACATACTGCAATAACCGGATGATCTTTACTGTGAGATTGAATATAATGCGCCCACTGTGTCGCTTGCTGACCTAATTGTTGATAGGTAATATATTGCTCCTGTGCTATCACGGCAATATGGTAGGGGTGTTGTTGTATCTTTTCAGCCAGTAATTGATCGAGTGTTGCTGATTCTGGTAATGCTACTTTATTCCCTTGAGCGTATTGATAAATAGTTTGTATTTGTTTGCTATTCATCAACTGATATTGCAATAAAGCACGTTCAGGATACGCTAATACTTGTTGTAATAAATAGAGATAATAGGTAGAAAAATGATGGATACTTTCTAAGCTAAATAATTCTCTACTATACTCTAGGCGAGCAGAAAAAGCGTTTTTATGACGTATAATCTCCAAGTTTAAATCAAACTGCGCTATTTTAGGATCAAGCTGAATTTTCTCTACCGTTACTTGCTCCATATTGATCTCTGCTAACGGATCATTTTGCATTGCAAACATGACTTGAAAAAGAGGATTAATACTGACATCCCGTTTGTTAGCTAAACTCTCAACAACTTTATCAAAAGGATAATCTTGATGTTCCCAAGCGGTATTGGTGGTATGTTTTACTGCTTTGAGTAACTCTGTAAATGACATGTTAGCGGATAACTGTTGTCTTAACACTAAGGTATTGACAAAACAACCAACGATTGACTCTAGGCATTTTTTTCTACGATTGGCTACAACCGTTCCGATGGATAAATCCTCTTGTTGGGTATAATGATAAAGCAATGTATAAAAAGCAGACAAGAATATGACATACACAGTAACATTTTGTTTTACGGCGAACTGTGGTATTTTTTCTGCTATATCATGGGGTACATGAAAATAATAATTATCTCCTGCAATGGTTTTTTTAGCACTGCGTGGATAATCACTAGGCAGCTCTAATACGGGTGCATTATGTAATTGTTGCTGCCAATACTTTGCTAATTTTTTTGCATACTCGCTATGTAATAATTGCTGTTGCCATGCTGCATAATCAGGATACTGAATGGCTAAAGCAGGTAATGATAGTGATTGTTGCTGTATGTTAGCATTATATAATGTTACGATTTCTTGCATCAAAATAGCCATCGACCAACCATCCGCAATGATATGATGGATATTTAACAATAAGGCATAACTTTGTCCCCCTAATTGCACCATTCTTGCTCGAATAAGATTAATACGCCGATAGCGCAAAGAAGCGCCTCGGGTGAGATCAAAAGAGCGGGATAATTCCTCTTGCATAATATCTTGCAGTTGTTGCCGTTGCAAAGTGCCATTTAATCGAGATAAATCGTAATGTATTTCCAATTTAAAAGGGTAAGGTTTCCTGATTTCTTGTCTCACTACTCCTTGTTCAACAAAAAAGGTGGTTCTTAATGCTTCATGTCGGGCAATTACGGTTTCAAATGCTGCTTCTAATGCAGTAAGTTGCAAATGTCCTTGCAGACGCAATGCAATAAAAATATTATGCTGTCCTTTTTCATTCCCTACTTGCATTTGATCCATAAACCAAAAACGCTGTTGTGCAGAGGATAAAGGTAAGGGTGTATCACGAGGTAATACGGGTATCCCTGTTTCTGATGATGTTGATAAGGGTTGATGATCTTTATTCCCTAATTGCTGAAGAATATATTGTTGTAAATCATTTAATGTATCCATATCAAATAATGCAGAAAGTGCAATGTGAATACCTAAACCTTCTTCTAACAAGACACTAAAACGGGTAATACTGACAGAATCTATGCCTAGTTCAAGTAGACGATGTGTTGGCTGTATATCGGTAACGGGAATAGAAGATAACTGTGCAAGTATTTGTACGATAGCCTGCCATAATAAGTTTTTTTGTGATGCTGTGTCTGCACCTAATATCATCTTCCAATCAATAGATAATTTATCCTGTTGGGTTTTTATCTCTGCGGATGACTGAATCTTATCTTGTACTTGATCATTGCCTGCTTCACTGTCAACAGGAGATGTGAGAACTATCTCTCCTGCTAAGGTTTTATCTAAAAATGCTTGTTTACTGGCATGACGTTGTACCTTACCACTAGAGGTTTTAGGTAAACGCCCTGGTTTTAGTAATATGATTGCTTTTACTTGTAATTCAAACTGTTTGGAAATGGCTTCTCGAATAGTATGAGGTAGTGTATGGATAACAGGATCACGCAAAAAATGCCGTTGTAATTCCTGGATAATAATGAGTTGTTCTTCTTGATTTTGTTCCACAGCAAAGGCAACACCGGCATTATGTTGTAAAGCAGGATGTACTTTTTCAACAGCGTGTTCAATATCTTGCGGATAATAATTGCGTCCTCGAATAATAATGACATCTTTTAAACGTCCTGTTATATATAATTCTTCATGTAAGATAAAACCTAAATCACCGGTACGATACCAACTCGTTGCCTGTTTGTCATTGGCTAAATATGCGGCAAATACCTGTTGATTGGTTTCTGCTTGATGCCAATATCCTGCACTAATACTTTTACCTTGTAACCAAATTTCTCCAATGCCTTGACATGGTATATGCTGTTTAGGATCTACAATTTCCAGTGTGTAGCCTTTTCCTGGTTTGCCACAACTGACAACCTGAGTAATCCCTTTCTTTGAATGTTGCTGATACCTTGCAGGAATAATCTGGTGTTGCTGTAGTGCCTGACTATCTAAATGTACAATACGGGGTGATTTTGTTCTATCTATACCACTGACAAATAAGGTTGCTTCAGCCATGCCATAACAAGGATAAAAGGCTTCAGGAGAAAAACCGCATAAGGCAAAGGTATGACTAAAATCCTGTAATGTTTCTGCACGGACAGGCTCTGCGCCAGTGAAGGCAACACGCCAGGAGCGTAAATCTAAATCTAATATTTGTTCTGCTTTGATATGTCGTAAACAATGTGCATACGCAAAATTAGGGCCGCCACTGGTAGTAATTTGTAGTTCACTAATTAGTTGTAACCAACGTAAAGGTTTTTGTAAAAATAATGTAGGGGGCATTAATGTAACAGGAAAATTACCATATAAAGGAGCAAGCACTCCGCCAATTAATCCCATATCGTGGAACAGAGGTAGCCAAATCAATCCTTTACTTTCTTCATTGTGTCCAAAAGCGGTATGAATTAATGCTAAATTTTGCATAATATTAGCATGTGTTACCATCACACCTTTAGGTGTTCCTGTAGAACCTGAGGTATATTGTAAAAATGCACATTGTTCTAGTTCGACCTTTTTTAAGGTCGTGTGAGATATGCTTGCAAGGTCATATTGATCAGTGCATAACACTATTAAATCCTGTAATGCCGGAACGTTAAAAAAAGGTTTAGTTAATTGATACATTTTAGCTGTCGTTAAGATACATACTGGCTGACAATCTGCAATTATATTCAATAAACGCTGATTTTTTTGATTTTTACGAGGAGGGTACGCAGGAACAGCAATGACTTGTGCCAATAAACAAGCAAAAAATGCAATCACAAATTCTAATCCTGAAGGAAAGAGTAATAATACACGTTCTCCAGGTGCAATCTGTTGTAGTAATTGTTGGCTTAATAGACGAGCTTGTTGATAAATATCTTGATAGCTTTTT
Source organism: Gammaproteobacteria bacterium (assembly GCA_026994225.1). Classification (GTDB taxonomy): domain Bacteria; phylum Pseudomonadota; class Gammaproteobacteria; order GRL18; family GRL18; genus JALWRI01. Next base: position 126,440 of record JALWRI010000097.1, read on the forward strand.
TCTTCTATTGTATCAGTCGTGTCATTAATAAAACGGTAGGCAATTTTAGTCGCATCTTGTTCTGCACGCCATTGTAGTAATGTATTTAAGTTAGATCTATCCATTGCTTGTTGATCCCCCCAAATCAATGTTAAAATACAGGCTTTACAGCAACAAAATGTAACGGTATTTTTTAATTATTCTGATTTTTGTTCCCGAGATAATAGTGCTGTAACGGCATCTTCAGGTGTTTGTTGTTGGTATAAAACTTGATAAACTTGTTCTATAATAGGAATTTCTACATTAATATTTTGAGCAAGGTGGTAAATGGCCTGTGCATTGGCTACCCCTTCTACAACCTGTTGTATTTCTTGTTGTGCTTGTTCAACAGAAAAGCCTTTTGCCAAAGCAAGCCCCATGCGCCGATTACGAGATTGATTATCTGTACAGGTTAGGAGTAAATCGCCTAAGCCAGCAAGCCCCATTAAGGTTTCTTTGTGTCCACCTAATGCTTCACTAATACGGCAAATTTCGGCCAAACCACGAGTAATCAATGCTGAACGGGTATTTGCGCCAAATCCTAAACCATCGGCAATCCCCGCTGCAATCGCTAAAACATTTTTACATGCTCCAGCAATTTCTATGGCTATCATATCCTTACTGGTATAAGGACGAAAGGTTTTAGAACGTAGGATTTTTGCTAAATGTTGTGAGTAATTATCGTTCTTTGATGCAATCGTTACTGCTGTTGGGTATCCTAATGCTACCTCATTGGCAAAAGTGGGGCCTGAAATAATAGCAACTGTAGTTTGTTGTCCAAAAATATCAAAAACAACCTTATGCAGTAGGTTATAAGTGATTTGCTCTAATCCCTTACTTGCCCAGGATATTTTTTTTAAATGCGGTTGATAGCGATGTACTTTTTCTAATAATTGTCGAAAAGCATGGCTAGGAACGACAACCAGAATATCATCGGCTTGCGCTAATACTTTTTTTAAATTGCTACTAGGAATAAGGTTTTTGGGGAAAGGGATGCCAGGCAAGAAATAGGGGTTGCAAGATTGTTTTGCCATTTCTTGCATCCGTTCAACATTACGTCCCCAAAGTAAGGTTTGATGACCATTGTTAGCAACAAGTAATGCTAATGCTGTTCCCCAAGAACCTGCACCTAAAACTGCAATGTTTGACATATAACTATTGTGTTGTCGTATTATTTGCTTGTGCCTGCGCCTTTTTTTCATGTAAATGTTGCTGATATAACATATCAAAATTAACAGGCTGTAATAATAATTGAGGAAATCCTCCCTTAGTGACTAAATCTGATACAGCTTCACGAGCAAAGGGAAATAATTCTCCAGGACAATAACCGCCAAGGATTGCTTCTAGTTGTTGTTCGGGGTAACCATTAATAACAAAGATACCCGCTTGATGCACTTCAACCAAAAAAGCTGTCTCTTCTTTTATTTTAGTGGTTACTGTAATAGTTAATACTACTTCAAATAAATTTTCCTCTGCTGAAATTTTATTTGGTTTAGAATGCATTTCCATTTTCACTTCAGGATTCCACTGAGCTGAAAATATTTTAGGGGAATTAGGTGTTTCATAAGACACATCCTTGATATATACCTTTTGTATAATGATGTGTTGTGGTGGGAGATTTGCTTGATTATTATTATTTTCTTCAGCCATAAATTTCATCCTAATTTATAAAAATTGTTGTAACCAGCGTGATAAACTTTGCCCATCCATAGCACCTGCCTGGCGAGCAATTTCTTTTCCTTTAGAGAATAAGGCAATAGTAGGAATACTACGAATAGCATATTGTCCCGCAAGGGATTGTTCTTGTTCCGTATTTACTTTTAAAAAACTCACTTTATGCGCCCATTGTTGGGCTGTTTGAGTAAATATAGGTGCCATCATTTGACAAGGCCCACACCAGCTTGCCCAAAAATCAACAACAAAGGGTAATGTATGACGTTGCAAATAACGCTTAAAAATATCTTGATTAGCATTAATAACTTGCCCATCGAGTAATACCTTTTGGCAATGACCACATTTACCAGACAGGTGTAATTTCTCAAAAGGGATACGATTAATTTTATAACAGTGAGGACAAACAATATGTAAAGGGTTCATAAAGCAACCTCATTAGGTTTTAGCTAATAAACTGTCAAGTTTTCCTTGTGACTCTAACGCATAGAGATCATCACAGCCACCAATATGTTGTGCATTAATAAATATTTGTGGAACAGACGTTAAACCGGCACTCCGTTCAATCATTTCATCACGGCGATGGGGCTCGGTATCTAAAGAAATTTCAGTAAATACGACAGACTTTGATTGTAATAGGTATTTAGCTCGGGTGCAATAAGGGCAATATCCACTACAGTAAATAACCACATCTGCTTGTTCTGCTTGAGGCATAATTCTTATCCTTTATTAATAGGTAAGTTATCATTACTCCAGGCCAACATTCCACCTCGTAAATTATAGACATCTGTAAACCCTGCTTTAGTCAAGGTTTTGCAAGCATGAGTAGAACGATTACCTGTCTGGCAGGCGACAATGATACTCTGATCTTTGTATTTTTCCAGTTCTTTTATTTTCTCGGGGAGTTTTGCTAAAGGAATATGTTGAGAATTAATGATATGTCCCCGCTGATATTCATGTTCTTCCCGAATATCGAGTACAAGAGATTTTCCGGCATTCATTTTTTGTACACTTTGCAATGGGTCAAGACTTTTTACACCATTGATTAAAGGGTATATCAACATAAAGATGATAGCACCTAAAAGCATAAACCATAATAGATTATTTTGAGCGAATTCACTAAATTGTTCCATCAAAATCCCTCAGTATCAGTTAATTTACTGTTAAAATATATACTAATAATTTTTGCTTTTATGTTAGCGTACAAAATACTTCACGCATCATACTAATAAGACGCAATGTTCTTGCATCACCTACACGATAATATACACGGTTTGCATCTTTTCGGGAAGCGAGGATACCTTTATCTCGTAAGATAGCAAGATGTTGAGAGATATTACTTTGTGAAGTGCCAACTTTGATAACAATATCCTGAACACTAATTTCCTTATCACCAAGAGTACATAAAATTTTTAAGCGTAAGGGATGTGACATGGCTTTTAATGAGCGAGATGCACGTTCAATATCTTCATCACGGGTCATTAATGACATATCAATTTCACAAGTTGCTTCACTTTTAGAACGGGTATTTTCATGTGCATATGTAGTCATTTCGGCAACCTTTTGTGTAACTAATGTAAATGGTATTTTCATTATACTATATTATTATATTTTAAACGAGAGATAGATAATGTTTTTTACTATTTATAGAGGAAAAATATACTTTAATAGCAAATTACATAATAATATTGAAGGCTTATAAAAACAAAAAAACATTTTTCTCAAAGATACATAAACTAAGAGTAGTTGATTATATCATGTCAGTTACATTAATTAGTTTTGATTATGCTATACTTTGGCTTTTTTATTATTTAGGTATATGATTTTATTATGTCGATGAGACCAAAGCCGATACTTTTAATGATTTTGGATGGTTGGGGCTATTCAGAAAATACTGAAAATAATGCAGTAATTCGAGCCCATACTCCTGTGTGGGATAAATTATGGGCAACCTGCCCTCATACCTTAATCAAGGCATCTGGTGCAGATGTTGGTTTGCCTGGTGGGCAGATGGGAAATTCAGAGGTAGGGCATCTGAACATTGGTGCTGGACGGGTTGTTTATCAAGAATTTACTCGGGTGAGTCGTTCTATTAAAACTGGCTCTTTTTTTCAAAATAATACGCTAGTGAGTGCCATTAAGGCAGCAATAGAAAAAGATAAAGCGGTGCATATTTTAGGTTTATTGTCTCCAGGTGGCGTACATAGCCATGAAGAACATATCCATGCAATGGTTAAACTAGCAGTGCAAGAAGGTGCAACAAAAGTCTATTTACATGGATTTTTAGATGGTAGAGATACTGCACCAAAAAGTGCTGAAAGCTCTATTCATTTAATGGAAGCTATTTTTGATAAGTTACAATGTGGACGTTTTGCTTCCATTATTGGGCGTTATTATGCTATGGATAGAGATCATCGCTGGGATCGTATTAAATCTGCATACGATTTAATGACACAAGGATTAGCGCAATATCATGCAGATACAGCACTAGAAGGGTTACAATTAGCGTATCAACGAGATGAAACCGATGAATTTGTCAAAGCAACCCAGATTGGGGAAAAAGTATGTATTGAAGATGGCGATGTGATCTTTTTTATGAATTATCGTTCTGATCGAGCCAGACAAATTACTCGCCCTTTTATTGATAATGATTTTCAATGTTTTCTGTGTGAAAAAAAACCAGCCTTATCCGCATTTGTCAGCCTAACAGAATATTCTGCTAATTTTGATATTCCTGTAGCCTTTCCGGCAGAACGTTTTAAGAATGTATTAGGGGAATATTTATCTACGCTAGGGTTACATCAATTACGTATTGCAGAAACAGAAAAATATGCCCATGTTACCTTTTTTATGAATGGTGGGCGAGATGAACCTTTCCCTTTTGAAGATAGAATTTTAGTCAATTCGCCACACGTTGCTACCTATGATTTACAACCGGAAATGAGTGCGCCAGAAGTCACCCGAAAATTAGTAGATGCGATTGAAAGTGGTACTTATGACGTAATTATTTGTAATTATGCTAATCCTGATATGGTAGGGCATACCGGAAACTTTATTGCTACTATTAAAGCATTAGAAAAGCTGGATAGTTATGTAGGGGAAGTTATTGAAGCGATACGTGCAGTCGGGGGGGAAGCACTTATTACCGCTGATCATGGTAATGCAGAAATGATGCGTAATCCAGAAACACAACAGGCTCATACTGCCCATACCAGTAATCCAGTACCATTAATATATATCGGTCGAGAACACTGTGAAATAGAAAATACGGGAAGTTTATCTGATTTAGCACCGACTATCTTGTATTTAATGGATTTGAAAATTCCGGCAGAAATGAATGGACAGGCACTGATACATTTTGCTTCATCCGATAAAGCATAGTTAACTATCTGTTATTATGTAGATAACTATCCATATCCAGTATGAATATAAATAGTATTTATTCTTATCAGTGGCATTATTGGTGGAGTGGAATTTTTTTTCTATTATTCTTCTCTATCGCTGATGCAAAAAATATAGATGAACCATTAACACGTAGTAAGTTACAACAATTACAGCAAAATATTACTTCTTTACAAGCACAGTTGACGCAAGTAAAAGATAATTATTCAGTAACAATGAATGCACTCACTGTTGCCGAAAAACAGATTGCAAAAGTATCCCAAAATATACGCTTATTACAGCAAGAAATGCAACGTACTGCTAAAGCCTTAAAGAGTAATCAACAACAATTAGTAGAACAACAGCAACAATTAGATAAACACAAAGTGTTATTAGTACAACAACTGCAAGCCAGTTATGTTTCTGGTAGGCAAGAATATATTAAATTATGGTTAAATCAGCAAGAGCCTGCACGTTTAGGAAGAATATTACAATATTATAATTATTTTAATAAACAAAGAGCCCGGCAAATTACTGCGGTAAAAAAAATGCTGGCGGATATTACCCAGTTGCAACAATCTATTCAAACTAAACAACAACAGCAAAAACAAAATCAACAAGTGTTAATGCAAGAAAAAGCACAGCTAACAACACAGCAAACACTGCGTTTAGAAGCTATCACTCATTTACGTGCAGAAATCAAAAAAAAAGGCGATGCGTTATTTGTTTTACAAAAGCAAGAAAAGCAATTACAAAACCTGTTACAAGCAATACAAAAAGTAATGTATGAAATTCCTCAAACGGTTGATGTGATGTTTGCGGAAAAAAAATTACAATTACCCCCCCCAGCAAAGGGTAAGTTACGTAATTTATATGGCCATTGGCGACGTTTGGGTAAATTACGTTGGCAAGGTATTTTGATTGATGGAAAAATGGGAGATCAAGTAAAAAGTGTTTTTCATGGACGGGTAGCTTTTGCTGATTGGCTACGAGGGTATGGATTAATTATGATTATTGATCATGGTAAGGGATATATGAGTTTATATGGTCATAACCAAAGTTTATTAAAAGAGGTAGGTGATTGGGTATCTACTGGAGAAACTATTGCTTTACTAGGGAATAGTGGTGGTTACAGTCAACCTGCATTGTATTTTGAAATCCGTTATCAAAGTCAGCCATTAAATCCTGTACAATGGCTTTCTCAACGTTAAGGAAATAATTTATGAAGTTAATGTTAAAGTATGTAGTCGTCAGTTTTACTGGTGTTATTTTGGGAATAAGTCTTGCTATGAGTAGTGGTGTAATGGCAGAAAAACAACCGTTACCCATCAAAGAATTACGGGAATTTACTGATGTTTTTTCCCGAATAAAAACCGATTATGTAGAAGAAGTCGATGATCGGACACTATTGAATTTTGCTATCCGAGGAATGCTATCAGGTTTAGATCCCCATTCTAGTTATTTGGATAAAGAAGACTTTAAAGACTTGCAAATTGGTACGAGTGGAGAATTTGGTGGATTAGGTATTGAAGTAGGTATGGAAAATGGTTTTATTAAAGTAATTTCTCCTATTGATGATACACCAGCAAAAAAAGCGGGTATTTTAGCAGGGGATCTTATTATTCGTATTAATGATGAATCGTTAAAAGATATTAATCTTAATGATGCGGTAGATAAAATGCGAGGTAAACCGAATACTGATATAAAATTGACCCTTTTACGAGAAGGGGAGGATAAACCCCTGGAAATCACCATTACTCGTGCCATTATAAAAGTAAAAAGTGTACGTAGTAAGTTATTACACGATCATTATGGTTATGTGCGTATTTCACAGTTTCAAGCGCATACCGGTGAACAAATGTTCAAAGCAATAAAAAAATTGATAAAACAAAGTAAAGATAGTCTATATGGCATGATTTTAGATTTACGCAATAATCCAGGGGGGGTACTAACCGCTTCAATAGAGGTCTCTGATGCTTTTTTAAATAAAGGTTTAATTGTCTATACAGAAGGACGAATTGATGATTCAATATTAAAATTTTCAGCAAAAAAAGGGGATATTCTCAATGGTAAACCCTTAGTGGTGTTAGTCAATGCTGGATCAGCATCTGCTTCAGAAATTGTTGCTGGCGCATTACAAGATCATAAACGTGCGATTATTATGGGAAAAACCACCTTTGGAAAAGGTTCAGTACAAAGTATTTTACCTTTAACTAAAACCACTGCATTAAAACTTACGACTGCCCGTTATTTTACACCTTCTGGAAAATCTATTCAGGCAGAAGGTATTAAACCAGATATTGAATTAGATGATATTTCCTTAAAGCATGTAGAAACTAATACATTACTCAAAGAGGTTAATTTAAGTCGACATTTAGATAAAGGTGATAAATCATCTAATAATCAAAAGAATAAAAAGACGCTATCTGCAAAAAAAGATAACAAAGCGCAAGAAGATAAAGAGATTAAAGATTACGCATTGCATGAAGCGATAATGTTACTAAAAGGGTTAAGCATTTATTCAGCAAGCAAATAATATCTGGAAGGAAATACCTTTCCCAAGCCAAAGAATAGCGTTTTAGACAGGATAGATAGCACCGAGTATAACCGGCTGACTTGCACCGGTTACGCTGGGTAAATTACCTGTCTGATAATGTAAGGTTCGCCATCCTAGCCAGGCAAATGCACAGGCTTCTACCCAATCAGGATGTAGCCCGTATTTTTCAGTAGATACGACTGGGCATTGCAGATGTTGTTGTAAACGTTGCATTAAGTAATGGTTATGCACTCCTCCTCCACATACTAGTAATTCATCACTATGCTGAGCATATTGGTGAATAGCTATGGCTATACTTTGGGCAGTAAGTTCCAGCAATGTGGCTTGTACATCTATTGCTGTAATATCTGGAAAAGCATTTAAGTGTACTTGTAACCAAGCAAGATTAAAATCTTCTCGCCCAGTGCTTTTAGGTATCGCCCGACTAAAGTAACTATCTTGTAGCATATTTTGTAATAATTGTAGATGAACCGTCCCCGCTTTTGCCCAACTGCCATTGCTATCATAGTGTTGTTGACGGTGTTGGTATATCCATTGATCCAATAATGTATTACCTGGGCCGGTATCAAAACCTATTACTGTTTTATTTGCCTCAAGTAAAGTAATATTAGCGATACCCCCGATATTTAATATAATACGCTTTTTATCAGGATCAGAAAAAATAGCCTGGTGAAAAGCAGGTACAAGCGGTGCGCCTTGCCCTTTTGCCGCAATATCTTTGCGCCTAAAATCAGCGATAGTTGTAATCTTGGTAAGATAACTAATTGTATTAGGATCACCAATTTGTAAACTATTAGGATAATCATCTTTGACTAAATGACGGATAGTTTGCCCATGACTTGCTATCGCAGCAATCTCATCAGGATCTAAATGATATTGATCAATTAATTGTAATACTGCCTCTGCAAGTAATTGTCCCATTTGTATATCAGCACGTGCCATACGAATAATCTCATTGTCTCCTGGTATACATAAAGCATGTAATTGTTGTTGTAGTGAATGTGGGATAGCTGTATTGCTGGTAGCAATTAATTGAGGTAGAGGCAAAAAGGGATCAAAATCAACTAAAGCTGCATCAATACCATCCATACTTGTCCCAGACATTAAACCAATAATACGCTTTTTTTTAGTTTTGGTATTTTGCAATAGGGTAACTCGCTAAGTTGAAAAAGAGATTATAATAGTGTAATTTTCGGTGAAAAGTAAATGAAACATTGAGGTTAGATGAGTATATGCAGATTTTAGTAACAGGAGGAGCAGGATATATAGGTAGTCATACTTGTATCTGTTTATTAGAACAAGGGCATGATGTGATTGTCATTGATAATTTATCTAATTCTCATCAGCAAGCCTTGTCCAGAGTGGAAAAAATTACAGGTAAAAAATTAACTTTTTATCAAGAAGATATTTTACATCAAACTGTTTTAGAAAGGATTTTTAACACACATACTATTGATGCAGTTATTCATTTTGCTGGTCTTAAAGCTGTAGGCGAATCAACCCAAATACCTTTACAATATTACCATAATAATATTACTGGGAGTTTAGTCTTGCTAGAAGTAATGCAGCAATATCAGGTCAAAAATCTGGTATTTAGTTCTTCTGCTACGGTATATGGTGATCCAAAACAATTACCCATTACTGAAGATTTCCCCACATCAGCAAATAATCCGTATGGACGTTCTAAATTACTCATTGAGGAAGTATGTCGGGATATATACCATGCTGATCCCTTATGGAATATTGCATTATTACGTTATTTTAACCCTATAGGCGCACACCACTCAGGACAAATTGGAGAAGATCCACAAGGTATTCCAAATAATTTACTTCCCTATATTGCACAAGTTGCTGTGGGTAAACGAGAGAGCTTATCTATTTTTGGCAATGACTATGCAACTTGCGATGGTACAGGAGTGCGGGATTATATTCATGTGATGGATTTAGCAGAAGGACATAGTAAAGCATTGGATAAACTACAAACTCAACCTGGCCTGGTAGTCTATAATTTGGGAACGGGAAAAGGATATAGTGTTTTGGAAGTATTACATGCTTTCGAGCAGGTAGCAAAAAAAGCAATTCCTTATCATATTGTAGCACGACGAGCAGGGGATATTGCAGCATGTTATGCCGATCCTCATTTAGCTAAAAAAGAATTGGGTTGGATAGCAAAAAGGGATTTACATGATATGGTTTCTGATACTTGGCACTGGCAAATACATAATCCACAAGGCTATATATAGTTAACGTTTGCACTTTTTTAACCATAAAAGGTAGCTCAATGGAGACGATTAATGGCTATGAGTTGCTATTGAAACGTGGATCAAAAGCATCTCGAATACTATCAGCAAAAATATTTACAGCTAATACCAAAGTGAACATAAAACTAAAGGCTGCAACTAATGTCCACCATACTACTGGTTCTCTTGCCATTTCAAGACGAGCACCATTGATCATATTACCCCAAGAATGCATTGTTGGATCAACACCCACTCCAATATAAGAGAGTACTGCCTCAGCTAATACCAAACTGCTAAAATCTAAAACCAGACTAATCAAAACCAAGTGCATCACATTCGGTACAATATGCCTGTGCATTAATGTCAATGAATGTACCCCAAAGGCTCTTGCTGCTTGTATATATTCCATTTCACGCAATTTCAATGTTTCTGCACGTAATAAACGACATAAACCGGTCCAGGAAGTTGTACCTAAAATAATACATAAAAATAATAAACGTAAATCAGCACGTTCTTCCGTGCTGTAATGGATAGTGCTATTATTTAATTGTACCTCTACCATTAGTACAGCTGCTGTAATTAAAAGTACACCGGGTATGGAATTGAGTGTGGTATATAAATATTGAATAATATCATCAACCCAACCTCGAAAATAGCCCGCCATAATTCCTAATAATAATGCAATAGGCAATAATATTAAGGTTGCTAAAGTACCAATAAGTAATCCAGTACGAATGCTTTTGATACTTAGATATAAAACATCTTGCCCAACTTTATCCGTACCAAAGATATGATAGCCATTCGATAATGTGATAATCATACCGATACTAATAAAAATAAGCATTAGAGTAAATAAGGCACTATTCCAGGGCAGTGTCGTATTACCTTTGAGAATATCTCGTAACTGCGAAATACGAAAAAAAGAATGAAATAATAGATAACATAACAACAATAAAGCGATACCTGTTGCCAATAATCCTAGCAATATACCTTGTAGCATTTTAAAAATAATATCTGTGTTATCTCTGTCTTGTGTTTTTGCAGAGTGTAAACGGGGATAATCACGCTGTGTTTGCCCATTTTCCAGTTCAATATTTTCTTTACTGTATAAATGTGTAGCAAAGGGAGCGGAATACGTTTTTTCCGTTTGTTCTTTAAGCGGTAATAATGCCAAATCTAAAACACTATATAATGCACTGTAATTTTGTTGTGCCTGATTTTCAATAAAACGAAAATGTAATGAATCTAAAATACCTATACTGGCGTAGGTAAGTAATATGATGGCACTGCTCATACCGAGGCGATGTTTAAATACTTGTTGCCAATTTTTACGTAAATGTGGTTTTTTCCATATTTGTTTGATAGCAATAGTAAGTAAAAGTAATAATAAAAATAAAAAGCCGTCTGTCCAAAGTATTATTATTTTTATAGGTAACCAGGCATAGCTTATAATAAGACAAAAAATGAGTGTCAAAAAAAGAAATAATAATTGTTTATTACTATTATTTATTATCATAATTTGACTCGTGGATCGACTAAGGTATAAGAAATATCCGTCAGCAACAAGCCTAAAACATATAATACAGAGCCTAAAAATACCATTGCCCGAACAATAGCAAAATCTTGTTGATTAATTGCATCAATGGTATAGCTTCCAAGCCCGGGTATAGCAAAAAAGGATTCCATTAATAAACTCCCCATAAATAGTAAGGGTAAAATGATCACAACACCTGTTAAAATTGGTATCATAGCATTTTTCAATACATGTAAAAACAATACCCGTGCTTCAGATAATCCTTTAGCACGGGCAGTGCGTACATAGTCCTTATTAATTTCTTCTAAAAATAAGGTACGGTACCAACGTGTACCTGAACCGATACCAGATATTACGCCTATAATAACCGGTAAAACAAGAAATTTTATACTAGATAAACCTTCATGATAGCCAGAAATAGGCACTAAGTGAAAGAGTTTACCAATGATATATTGCCCACCAATAATATAAAACAGCGCAGAAATAGACATTAAAATAATACATAGAATAACACCAACAATATCAATATAGCTGGCACGGAAAAAAACTAACAATAAGGCAAAGGTAATATTAACTAAAAGCCCCACTAACAATGTTGGTACAGCCAGTGCTAAACTTGGTTGCATACGTTGTTGAATATCATACGATATATCCCGTCCTGCATCAGAATTACCAAAATTAAACATAAATAAAGACAATGACTTATTAAAAAAGATAGTATCGGTGAGTTGTTGTAGCCCAGTTTGCTCAGAATTAATGAATAATGGTTTATCATAACCATGATTAACCTTCCATTGAGTAATAGCATCTTGCTGTACATGCTTTTGTCCCAAATGCATACGAGCCATATCATCAGGCGTATTGATGATAAAAAATAAGATAAAGGTTAAAATATTGACACCCAATAAAATAGGAAACGCATACAAAATGCGGCGAATGATATAAGTAATCATAGATAATAGTCACTCAATTTTTAGACTCTGATATGTTATATATTTTGTGGCAAAAAAACGTCTTTCCTGTCTTTAGCTAAAGGCTCATTGGATATAGGTTTGAATATTAGGATGAAGTTGATAACTTGTTTTTCCATTAATTTACCAATAACTATCCAGCGAAATCAGGTTATTATTGTTTCCATTCGTTGACATTTTTATAGATAGCAGCTAGATTAACATTTCATTTTGTTTGCTGATAATTCAATTTCCATAAGCTCTTTAAGAGACAGGGATAAATAATCACCTAATTTATCCTGAGCAGATAAAGCTGTAGAAATAAACAAAACAAACGTGATTAGTAATAGTTTCATGCAAATTTTCCAAAAAACAGTTTAATTAAGCATAGAGGATTACATTCATTTTACAACATAACACCTTACTCAGTGGCACAAAAAATGCTGCGTAGAACCTTTCACCATGAAAAAATAAAAATGGCATTTTTTATACCCCTGATGGCTATGTTATGTTGTTTTTATTATGAACTCAAGATAATTAATAGCACCTTTGATCTTTTCATAACTATCACTTTTTTTTAATAAAGATAATTTGTTATTAATACTACTGCGTAAATCATCTGAAAGTTTTTCATAAGAATTAGATCTAACCCAAGTTATATTATGCAAATAAAAATCTGGAATATTTGAATAATTGAAAAGTATTTCATTTAAGGATTCATTAATATAGTACCAATATGATTTCTTATTAATAACCCTTAAATAATCCATAATTCCAGATGATGAAGAAGCTATAAAATATTCTCGTAAATTAATAATTTCTTTTATATCCATAATTTCTGGTAAATACTGATATATAATTGTCCTTATTTTACGATTATCTTTTATTAATAATTTCGCATTCAGCACCTTTAACTTATCAATATCAATCATAGATAATGCACGCAAGCAGATTAATCTAATATGTTTATTTTTAGAGGAAATTCCTTGAATAAAATAATTAGTATCTTCTTTCTTAGCATAGTCTGCAATATAAAAAAACTCATCACTTTTTTTATTTTTATATATTTCATAAGCATCTATTTTATAATATTTTTTTAGAAAAAATCTTCCAATATCACGAATTCCATAATTTCTGTCCAGTGAAAAATGGATCAATTCATCTTGACTAGGTCTTATCCCTTTTTTTATTTGCAAGGAAAGATATTTTCTTCTAACAAAAACTGATTTATCAGATTTCAATCTAATTATTTCTTTATTATCCAGTAAGTTACATACAGGATGATTTAATAATAATAATCTATTAACGGGTTCTTTATCATCCAACAGCCATTTTCGTAAGAGTTGATCAGACTCTAAAGATAGAATGAATAAATACTTTCTAAATCTATGATCTAAAGAAAAAAACTCCTTTTTTTCAATCGTTCTCACTTTAGAAAGGAGAGTTACATTAATATGTTGCATTGCAGGATCAGAAATAAGAACCTCTTTTCTAGCAAGATACAAGATTAAAAGATAATTTTTACTAATTTCTTCAAAAGAAAGAACTTCAAAGTTATTCAAAACCCATTCTCTGGCTATACTTCGTATATGGGGAACCCAATCAGATAATCTAAGTAAAATTCTATTTTCATCACCTACTATAAAATTTGAAATCAAATACCGTAAACAACATTCTCTTATGTATCCAGAGTAGTCGATGGATCCAATCCAGTTCAACAACCTCTCATCGTTCTTTTTTAAAATTTGTTTATAATTATTATAATGCCATGTACGTCTATCAAAATCATTCCATAAACTCTCAAAATTTAAATGCTTTAAATCTAATTTAGAATAATTTTTCTTTTTAGAAATACAGTTCTTCTTGTTATTAAATAAGTTTTTTAATCTAATGTTTTTTAGACACTTTTTTATCATAGTTTAAGTCGTAATAGTCATCATAATGATTAAACTCATAAAAAACCTTCATTATTTTTTCATAACTTGGGTTAATATCTAAGGTGCAAAAAAGTCTTTGCATAAGGGGTTGATTGAATTTTAGGCGTTTCCAGGAAGCCATAAATACCTGCTGTGGCTTTTTAATACTAAAGATACTAATCTTTTTTTCACTAGAAAATCAACCATTTTTATAAATAATTCTGAGATAAGATTTTTCTTACTTATTTTAATAATATAATAAAATAATAATTTTAAAGAATTGACAAAAATAAAAATTTAAAATTTTCATATTTTTTTCCTGTTGTTATATTCAA
>JALWRI010000098.1:0-2915 GCA_026994225.1 Gammaproteobacteria bacterium
GGATTGATTAATCCTGCATCTAATGTTGCAGGTTCTGCCATAATAGCAATATTTGATAACCATAATAATAATAATGGACAAAATGTTGCCACATACTTTTTAAAGTAATACATCATTTGCTTCCCTCATATTAGAACTATTTTTATCACTAAGTATGCGTGAAAATAAAAGAAAAACAACCTTCTTCCGTTAATAGTCTAAAGCGGCAAAAATTTGTCACTTTATGGTATGAGGCAATAATATAATATGTAAACTATTGATAGATAAATAATTTATTATATTGGCATGAATTTAGCTTAAAATTAATTACAATAATATTTATATAGTAAGCATAGTAGGACAGCATTATGAATACTCCAACATTTACCGTAATAGAAAATTCTGAAATAGGAAATATTCCTCATTCTTTTCATCACACAACACAAAAAGAATCGATACAACAGGATTTACTGTTATTGAGTAATAAACTTCATAATACGTTAGATATTCATACACTCATTCAACTTTTTACAAAAGAAGTACAAAATACCTTTCATATTGCTAAAGTATTTTATTCTCTTCCTGAAGAAGGTAATAATAATACCTGTAAGGAAAGTCCATTACACCACTGCTATTATCAATTGGTATTAGGGGAACAATCTCTAGGTGATATATGTTTTACTCGTTTACAAGCCTTCCATGACGAAGAGTTAACAGTATTAGAAAATTATTTATTTAGCTTATTATCCCCTTTACGCAATGCCTTACAATACCGTCAGGCAATTCAAGCATCACTGCATGATCCATTAACGGGTATAAAAAATCGTATGGCTATGGAACAATCGTTTGCTCGAGAAATTGATTTAGCAAAAAGAAATCAAAATGCTTTTTCTGTGATTATCCTCGATATTGACTATTTTAAAAAAATTAATGATACCTATGGCCATCATATTGGGGATATCATCTTAAAATCTATCACCAAAACCGTTACACAATGCACCAGAAAAAGTGATATGTTCTTTCGCTATGGTGGAGAAGAGTTTGTATTATTATTACAAAATACCACTCAAAAAGGGGCTGAAAAATTAGCTGAACGTATCCGACATACGGTAGAGCAGACTAATTATTTATGTGAAAACCACAATATTACACTTACTGTAAGTTTAGGTGTCAGCAATTTAACGGATGCACACCATAATGCTGAGACACTATTTAAACAAGCGGATGCAGCCTTGTATTATGCTAAAGAACATGGCAGAAACCAAGTAGCTAGTTATTAATCTAATCCATCCGTTTTTTGTTTAATTTACTTTCAACCTCGCTCAATATGAGCGAGATATTATTTCCACACCCAACGATAATTTATCTGCCATTGCAATTCTTGTGTATCTATCGCCTCTCCTAACGCTTTCCTTACTGCTCGTTCACTATCTATATACAATCCTTCTAATAACAATCTATGATGTTGATTCCAATAATATAAATAAGCTAACGTCCAAGCATCGCCTTGTTCCTTATTATTATCATCTACAACATTATCGTTGTCATTTACCTGAAATTGCTCATACCGTACACTAATACGTTGTTGTTTACCTAAAATTTGGCTTAATAATACATACCAGGAACGATAACTATTATCGACCATCACATCTAATGCTCCCATCTTGGTAATCCCTTGCATATATTGACTAAGCAATTCCTGTTTTGCCGTTATTTTCCAACGAAATCCGATGCTATCAAAACGGGTTCTCCATGCATATTGTCCTTTATTAAATGCCTTAGGATTTGCCTGATTATCATAATGAAAAATATTAGCAAACCACTGCCTATCTATATTTCCTTGCACTCCTATATAACTACCCCAACGTCCATCAATTTCATGAAAAGGTTCTACCCAAAGTGCTTGGGATGAAAAACTCCCTTTGCTTGTTGTCCCTGTTGCGGTATCTATTTGAGTAGTAATACTTGGAATGGCTGCCAAGGGTATGCGATCAAAAAGACCACTTTCTCGATCATGAATAGCCCAACCACGCCATGCTAATAAACTACCGGCTGCATCATTTGCTTTAAATATGGCAGCAATACCTGCCGCTTTTACTTTATTGCCCTTCCAGGCAAGGGTAAATTCTGTTCCTAAAGTTCGTAATTCTTCACCAATCCAACTATTTATCGCAGAGGAACTAATACTATAGACACTACTCCAGGCAGTCCCCCTATTTTCCATAGAAAAAGGAGGGAAAAAAGCGCCTGTACGTACAGACAATGATACCGGTAACCCCGTATCAAATTGATAACGAACAAAACCTTCTACTATATCTAATGCTTGTTTTTGTTCCCTATCATATTTAATGTGTCCCTCAATATGCCATACCTGAGCAACATCTAATTTACCTATTAATGAAACTTCTGCTAAACGTAATAAACTCTGTTGTTGTATTCCATTCCCCCCATAACGGGCTTTTCCCAAGCCTTGATCAAATCCAGTTATCGTTTCATCGGTATAGATACCTCGAAAATCGAGCAAACTTTTAAACTCTGCTTCCCAATCATTAAACGCTATCGCTTTAAGAGGTACATTAATCAAAATAAATGCAATACTCACTTTCATCCATTTAAAACATCGCATAAGTTAAAAGCCTTGATAAATATTTATCTAACTATCAAAATAAGAACTAGCACACAGATACACTCTGTTACCAATAAGGTATAATACATACAATCACCAGGAGGTGCATATAATGTTAACCACAGGAATTCAAATAAAACAAGTTATAGCAACTGAATTTCCTCTTGTTGCTATACAAACAGAAGATATTAATACCACCGAAGCACTCTTTTTTGATTATGCTAAAAATAGTACCTCTGCTGCTTATATTTGGGAACAAGGTATGGGATTGCGCCGCACAGATACTCCTCAGATAATCATTCCACAAACC
>JALWRI010000098.1:2925-4015 GCA_026994225.1 Gammaproteobacteria bacterium
ACATATTATTAATGATATTACCTTGTCAGATCATCCTCGTACTTTAATTTTTGCTGACACACATATTACGCTTCCTGTTTTTTTACGTTGCAAGGCAATATTTACCCATTAATGTTAGCGTTTTTTCCACTCGGATTTATCTTTAATACTGGTCTGCCCTACCTGTATTTGACGTTCGTCCATATCCACTAATTGTAATAATTTCCTTATTTCCTCTTCACTCGCATCTTTAAAATGTCCAGGGCGTAAATATTTTTTTAACGGTAAAAAACCAAACCGTACCCGTGTTAAACGACTTACTCTTACCCCTAACGCTTCCCACAGCCGTCTTACTTCCCGATTTTTACCCTCTGACAAAACAACATGATACCAATGATTTTTACCTTCTCCTCCCACATTATAAATGGCATCAAAATTAGCCATACCATCTTCTAACATCACTCCATCACGTAATTGCTGTAACATCTCTTTGCTCACTTCCCCTAAAATACGCACCGCATATTCCCGTTCGATTTGATATTTAGGATGCATTAAACGGTTGGCAAGCTCTCCATCATTCGTTAATAATAACAAGCCGCTAGTATTAAAATCTAATCGACCTACTGAAACCCAACGTCCATGCGCTATTTTAGGTAATTTTCTAAAAATATCAGGACGCCCTTCTGGATCGTTACGAGAACAAATTTCTCCCATTGGTTTATGATAGAGTAAGACTTTACGACTGCTTGCACTACGAGGCAAAAATTTACCGTCTAAATAGATCCGATCCTTAAATGTTACTCGTACACCTAATGCTGCAATGCTGTCATTAACTTTAATGCGTCCTTGTTGTATCCATTGTTCAATTTGTCGCCGAGAGCCATATCCTGCCTGTGCAAGCACTTTTTGTAATTTATCACCTCGAGAACCACTATCTGATACTTTTTTCTCTACCACCATTATCATATATCCTCTTTATTTATCACTAAACCAGCTTCTATTGCATCAATATCACGTAACTCTGATAACGGCGGTAGCTCATCCAAACTACGTAAATTAAAATAATCTAAAAAATTCCGAGTAGTCGCATATAATGCCGGTTTACCTGGTA
>JALWRI010000099.1 GCA_026994225.1 Gammaproteobacteria bacterium
CCCCATAAAGTTACAGTTTTAACACCAAACTCATGTGCAGTATTAACTAAATTCATTGTTGTTTTAACCGCTTGCTTATGACCTTCTACTGGTTTCTTTGACTGCTTTTTAGCCCATCTTCTATTCCCATCTGGAATAACAGCAATATGTTTTGGAACATTCATTTTTGTTAATAGTAAAATTAAGTATGAAATTATACCATATCTAATAAGTTAAAACTTGTTTAGAATTAGATTGATTTATCACACCGCCATGACGTAGTTTTTGTGAATTTGTTGGACCAGTAAAAATTTCCCAAATATTGCTATAGTTTTTTAATAATGTTCCATCATTAAATACTACTCTAAAACAATACCGTGTTCCTCCTTCAGCGTTTTTGGAAACTAATGAAATATCCCACATAGCATTATCTCCAACTGGCGTTAATGATTGAGACGGTTGCCAAGAAGACGACTTTTTATATGTTTGAGGATGGGTAGTTACTCCACTTTCATCGGGATCAATAGAAGTAGCACTAATATTAGAGCTATCTGTAAGAGATGTATTATCATAATAATCAAATAAACCACTAGAACCTACATCTTGATAAACTTCACCATTAAAAGAAGAGTCACATTCACCTACAGCTTTTGCTACTTGCACTTTCAGTTTAACTCCATCAACTTCCATATCTTTTAAACTCACTCCAAACAAAGAACGAACTCTAAAAGCTTTCCCCAAAGGGATTGCTTCGGCAATTGCATTTTGCTCACTCCAAGCAGAACTCACATTAACATTATTAACATCATGATAAATTCTAAAGTCTTTTTGAGTTAAATCTGGTGTTGAAACAGGCCATTCCACAATTTCAGTTCTAAAAGTCTCCGTCTGCCCTGTATCACTTTGCCATAATGAATAATGAGATGAATCAGAAATATATGCACCAACAATAGCTCTAGGATAATATGTTCCCGTCCCTGATGATCTATTATTTACAAAAATAGAAGCATTAGATATATCCTGCAATGTTGTTCCTATATTAATAACTGTTGTATGAGGCTCACTTGTCCCCGAAGGTAAACTTCCACTACTTCTCCAAACATGCATCGGAGTCCCGTTTGTCTGAGTGTTTTCTATAACCCATACGACACTAGTTTGCCCCGATGGTGTTGATGATCCTGATTGAAGTTCAAATGAGATTGTATCAGTATCAGAAAGCCAAACTTCATGCCCATATTCATCTAACCCTTGCAAACCACTGCCAGAGGATTTTTGCGTATACAAAAAAGCTCTTGATAAATCATTAACTGGATTAGGTAGGCTTTCTATTTCTACGATCCCATCTGCTGAATATGTATGAGATATACGTTGAATTTTCCAATGAACACCAATAAATTCAACAACTGCCCAACTTACATTAACCGCATCACTTCCAGCTTCCCCTCTTGAAAAAGCACCTTGATCATTTACTCCGTCCCAACTTGATGTAATAAGTCCTGTATTATAATCTCCTCTTGCAGTATCAGGATTCTGCACCCCAGTTATCCAAACAACAACATCATTATCATCACTAATATTACTAATTGCTGAGGTGCTTTCAGTTAAAGATGAAGTCCCAAAAGTTAAAGTTCCTTGTTCGCGAACAACTATCTCATTTGGACCATTCGGAGGGCCAGTATATTCAATTATTTCCCAAGCAACAAAAGTATTATTACTTCCGCTTGAAGCTCTAACAAAATCAACACTTGTCAAAAGATTACTCGGATTTTGAATATACACCGTAACATCATCATCGTTCTGGGCTCCTCCCCCTGCATCTTTTCCTGCCCCAGTTGATGAGGTATTTGTAATTCTGATAAAGGCTTTTTCTATTGATGAAGGGGCTTTGTAATCAACTCCCGCTGTTAATGTATATGAACTACCTGTTAAAACAAAAGTTCCACGCTGAATTTTAAAGTCATTATTACTAACAATACTAAGCTCTGCATAATTTATATAATTATCGAGAGGAGTGCCACCATTAGTTACACGAAAACAGTATGTTGTTCCAGATTTTGCATTATTACTTACTTCTAAAGAATACTCCAACTCAACAAATTCATGGCGATCTATAACTAAACTACTAGTAGTATCAGATGTATCTTTGGCTCCATTATTATTTGTAATAAAAGTTGTTTCTTCATCTGAAACACCACCGTTTGAGATACAAATGTTAGTTGTATCATCTCCATCTGAAAAATAAGTTGAGTCATGCATATTAAAAGCACTTCCCGATCCAACAGCAGTCCAACTTGTAGTAGCATCACAGCTTCCATTTTTTTCTCCATATTCTAATTGAAATTGCATAGGATCACTAGCTACCGTTCCTTTGTTTGCAACTTCTAAACGTAAGCGATAAAAACTACCTTTATTAATATCAAAAAGCGGAGTATCCTCATTACCTCCCGTCGCTGAAGTTGCATTAGTTAAATCGTTATCATCATTTCTCCAATGATAATGATTTTGTTCCATAATATTAACAGTTAAAGGCTTATACCAAAGCATAAGCACAGAATCATCTGTGCTTGTAACAGTTCCACTAGATGCTTCTTCTTCTGTAGAAATTGTAATAACATCACCACTAGACAAACCTTTCAATAAATAAACTAACATCGTTGATGCTTCATTATGTCCTGAACTATTTCGAATATAATTACTTTTTGTTTCAGCCCCATTTATAGCAGCACCATTAACTAAAACTTTAACTTTATTATTTGTTCTATTTGTAGTGCTATAACTAGTGCTGTTAAAACTTAATAAATAGTCTCCATCTTCAAGAACAGTTATTTCATCTGTATTACTACTTGTTGAATGATTAAAAATAGATGTGTCTATTACTAAATCATTTGACCAAGCCCAATTTGTAGCAGATGTTGGATTGATGTTCGTTCCTGCTGTTGTTTCACTTGCATAAGAAACAAAAATATTATTATTTGGTAATTCTTGAATTGATAAAGATATCTTCTTACCCGATTGAACTGTCACAATTCCTGACGTAGCTTCTGCTTCTGTTGTTAAAGTTAAAACATCCCCTGAATTAGCTTGCACAACGCCACTCCAATGCACAGACGACTTTGTATGTCCCCCATTATTTCGAATATAACCTTGTTTACCTTCTCCTCCCGTAACTTTCGATCCGTTTAATAAAACTTTTAAACGAACGTTTGCTCTTGACACACTGCCTTCTAAAGGAATATTTACATTAACAAAATACATGCCATCTTTATTAAATGTAATTTGTTCTGAATTAGTAGTATTATCATGAGTATAGTCACTTCCCAGACTGGTATGAGTCCAAACAAGTGGATAAGCTGTAGTATCGTTTAAGTTTGTCGAGTTTGTTGTTTGTGTTGCGGTTGCAGAAAAAATATTATAAACAGGAGCATTACTTCTGCTAATAAATTCCGCAACCATAGAAATAGCCGTCCCAACAGAAACAGTTCCTGTTCCTGCATCACCATTTACAAAAACTTGTATATAATCATTAGCAGTTAGATTTGGAATAATTAAAGCAATATCATCTGAAGATTCAGTATGATTTGATAAATTTCTAATATATGAAGACTCTCCGATAGAACCATCATATGCGACTCCATTTACATAAACTTCTGTTTTAACAGCAGAACGAGCAACAGTTCCTTCCATAGGTACTGAAACTCCTACAAAAACATCTCCATCTTGATTTACAACTCATTTAGAAGTATCTGAAGAGTTAATAGTAAAATAATTAGAATCATAATCATAAGAATCCCATTGCACAGGATAAGCGGTAGTATCGTTAATATTAGCAGAATTAGTTGTTTGAGTTCCTGTTAAAACAGCTAAGCCATCTCCAACAACATCAGAAGCCAAAGACCAAAAGTTTTTTTCTGTATAAACAAGATCCCTGTTTTCATCGAGTAATTCTGCTTGCCCGAGATAAAAAATTTCAGGAGATTTTTTAGG
>JALWRI010000100.1 GCA_026994225.1 Gammaproteobacteria bacterium
GTACTCGATAGCCAGCTTCAGGATGCCGTTAAACAAATTGACCACCAGTTTGGCGTTATAGCCGCCATTGACCGTCAGAAATCTTCAAAATCCAAAAGCAGGCAACTATCAGAAGCCTTGCTGGCCGGTACACCGATTATCGTGGTGACCATCCAGACCTTCCCTTATGCCATGGAAGCGATCATTACAGACAAAACCCTGAAAGGTAAAAATTTTGCGGTCATTATTGATGAAGCGCATAACTCTCAAACCGGTACTACAGCGGCTAAATTGCAAGCCGCATTAGGTATGAGCAGCCAGGGGAAAATGTCCACAATGACAGTGGATGAATTACTGGAGCAGCTGCAAAAATCCCGTGCCAAACCGGATAATATCAGCTATTTTGCTTTTACTGGTACGCCAAAACATGCGACTTTGATGCTGTTTGGTCGCCTTGATGATCCCAATCAGCCTGCATCCAAAGATAATCTACCGCATGCTTTTCATCGTTATACCATGCGCCAGGCCATCGAAGAAGGTTTTATTCTTGATGTTCTGAAAGGTTATGTGCCTTATAAAACCGCTTTTAACCTGTCCAGACAGATTGAGGACAGTAAACGGGTCAGTAGCAAAGCAGCTAAGCGGGCATTGGCTCAATGGATGTCTTTGCATCCGACTAATGTGACTCAGAAAGTCCAGTTTATTATTGAACATTTTTCCAAAAATATCGCCCACCGTTTAGATGGTAAAGCAAAAGCGATGGTTGTCACCAGCTCAAGGGCTGCCGTTATCCGTTATAAAAAAGCATTTGACCACTTTATTGAAAAACATCCGGAATATCATTACATTCATTCCCTGGTCGCCTTTTCCGGAAGAATGACGGGAAAACAGGTGATGCACCTGGATGATAATGACTTTAAAGAAGATGTCTTTATTGTTGATGAGAATGAGGAATACACTGAGGAAAGTATGAACCCTGAGGTAAAAGGACAAGATTTACGTCTTGCCTTTGATCGCCCTGAATATCGGGTCATACTGGTCGCAGACAAGTTTCAAACCGGCTTTGACCAACCCAGGCTGGTTGCACTGTATGTCGATAAAAAAATTGCCAATCATGTTGAAATTGTGCAGACCTTTTCCCGCCTGAATCGTACCGCACCCGGAAAAGATGAAGTCTTTATTATCGATTTTGTCAACGATCCTGACAATGTTCGTTATGCCTTTTCTCTGTATGATGATGGTGCACATATTGATGATATACAGGATCCCAATGTGGTGTATGAAATAAAAGAAAGGCTTGATGAACAAGGACTCTACAATAATGGTGATCTGGAAGCCTTTAAGGAAGCCCGTTTCAAAACCATTCGTGATATTACCCATTCCAGGGAACCACAACATAAGGCACTCTATGCGGCAACTGAAAGTGCTACCCGTTTATACAATGAGCGCATAAAAATGCTCAGGGAAGCAATAGCCACCTGGGAAGCGGCTTTTGAAAAGGCAAGAAGCCAGGGCGACGAAGATGGCATGAAGTCAGCCGATCATCACCAGGATGAATATGCCGAGCAAATCAAAACATTGCTGGGTTTCAAGTCGGATTTAGGGCGATTTTGTCGTACCTATTCCTATGTGGCTCAGTTGATTGATTTTGGTGATCCTGACTTAGAGAACTTTGCGGCCTTTGCCAAATTGTTGCAAAAACGATTAAGTGGTGAAACGCCGGAAAATGTTGATCTGAAAGGTTTGGTGCTGACCGGTTTTGATATTGACAGCAGAAGCGATGAACCATCAGAAGAGGAAGACTCTCCAGTACTGGAGCCTGTAGGTCCCGGTGGAGGCGGTTCAATGGGTGACAAGAAAAAATTTATCCAGGAGATTATCGACCGCCTGAATCACCTGTTTGGTGAAGCAACCCCGATTGCCGATCAGGTCGCATTTATTAATCAGATCACCTCCATCACCCGGGACAACGATGTGGTTATGGCTCAGGTGGAAAGTAATACCAGAGAGCAGGCAATGAAAGGCAATTTGCCTGGCGCTGTTCAACAAGGCGTTGTTCGTGCGCTGTCAAGTCATCAAAAACTGGCGACATTAGTGCTTAAATCTGACCGTCAGGGCATGTCGGCATTAACTGATGTGGTTTATGATCTGCTTCATCAAAAAGAGGATATCAATCTGGGCGGGACAGATGCTTGATCTGTTAAATTTACCTGGGATTAAACCGGTAGATATTCGAACTCATAGTAAAGGGTTAATCATTATTGCTGAAACCACAGATGATCGTACTCCTGATTGTCCGGATTGTGGTAAACCCATGCACAAACATGGTAAGCGACCTAATATTTTCGCAGACACACCCATGCAAATGCAGCCTGTACGTCTTGAAATCAAACGTCCTCGTTACCGATGTGATGAGTGCGGTAAAATGTCCACACCTGAATTAACCTTTTTGGATGAAAAACGAAGAGCAACCAAAAGGCTTGTTGATGCAATCAGGGAAAGATGTTTAGGTACGACATTCAGAGCCATTGCTGAACAAACAGGCGTTGCAGTCAATACCGTCAAAAATATTGCTCACGATCTTATTAAGGAGCTGGAAGAAACTGTTCAATATAAAACCCCTGTCATTATGGGTATTGATGAAATAAATCTTGCAGGCGCTTATCGCTGCGTCATAACTAACCTGGCCACTAATAATGTTTATGAAATGCTTGAGCGCAGGACTCAAGAACATTTGAAACCTTTTTTTAAAAAACTTCCTGACAGAGAAAAAGTTGAGTGGGTTTGTTCAGATATGTGGTGCCCCTTCAAACCTTCATTCGCCAAGTACCTACCCAATGCAAAATTAGTCATCGATAAATTTCATGTAGTCAAAATGGCTTCAGAAGCACTTGAAGAAGAGCGTAAACAATATCAGCTTCAATTAAGCAAAGAAGACCGTCTCTATGTAAAGAAATCCATTCGCTGGTTAACACTAAAAAGACCTGGCAATCTTACCCAAAGAGAATTAGAGGCACTGGAAATTGTGCGAAAAAAAATTCCTGAGTTAGCTATTGCTTATAATTTTAAAGAAATGTTTTTCAATATTTATGATGAACCCGATAAGCAGTCAGCCCAAAGTGTTTTTGAAGCATGGGAAAATAGTTTGCCTGAAGGACAATTGAAAAAGTTCCATAATTTAGCAAAAACAGTACACAACCATTACGATGATATTTTTGCGTATTGGGATACGCCATTTAAAATAACCAACGCTTATACAGAAGGTTTGAATGGACTAATAAAAATATCAAACAGAATGGGGCGTGGCTATAGTTACGATATTATTAGAGCAAAAACCCTTTACTCTGAAGAAGCCAGAAAAGTTGGCAGTGGAATTCGGACAGGCAAAGGTAAGGTCGAATATGGGCCGCATATTCCAACTTTAGTTAAGCAAGCTGAGAGTGGTGAATTGGATTAATAGTTTAAAGGAAACTTTTATATTCTATCACATTCCCAAATAAATATTTCAGTCTTTTGGATAATTCCAACCAGAGGTTAAGCTTCAACCACATCTTAAATTTGGCAATATCCAACCAATATTACTATTATGATTAACGAATTTTTTGTGTGAAAATTTCAATTGTCCAACCCTAGAATGCAAATAGCCCTACTTTATTTCACTATCTTTAAATGTGGTTTTTTATCTTCTTTTTTACTCGGAGGGGGCTCGGAAGGTTCATTTTCTATAGAAAATACCATACCTTTACCATTTTCTTTTGCGTACAGTGCCAATACCGCAGGCATAGGCACGTACACCGACATGGGTTTTCCAGAAAAACGGGCTTCAAAACTGACACTCTCATCCCCTAACTCTAAATGACGACTTGCATTTAAACCAATATTCAAGATAATTTTACCATCATTGACATATTCCAACGGTACTATCACATCATCATAATTGGCATTTACCAATAAATAAGGGGTCTTATCATTTGCAATCAACCATTCATAAATCGCTCTTAATAAATAAGGGCGGCTTGAAGTCATTGTTGCATCATCACTTTCCATTCCATTATCCCCTGATTTCCTTTTCTGTCTCAGTTAAACTTTTCTTAAATGATTCACGAGAAAATAACCGTTGCATATAATCATTCAAATCTTTTGCTGTAGCAGGTAATTCTATATGCATTTCAGGCAATCGCCACAATAATGGCGCAAGCATACAGTCTACTAAAGTTAATTCATCACTAAAAAAATATGGCTTGTCTTTAAAAAAATTAGCAACTGAAATTAAACTTTCACGTAATTCTTTACGTTGTCGTGTGCCTTGTTTTTCAGATTTTCCTTGTAATTTTTCTACGGAAGTATCCCAATCAAAATGAACTCTATAAGCAATCATTTTTAATCTTGCACGGTTTACTGGATCAACGGGCATTAACGGTGGATGAGGGAAACGTTCATCCAAATATTCCATAATAACCTGTGCATCATACAATACTAAATCTCTGTCAACTAATGTTGGTACTTTATTGTAAGGATTTAATTCAATTAAATCTTCTGAAATATTTTCATCATCAACAGTGACCATATCATAATTAATCCCCTTTTCAGCTAACACCATTCTTACTCTATGGCTAAAAATATGATGGTCAGAAAATAAGGTCATAGCAGATCGTCTGCTTGTAAGTTGCACCATATAAAATATTTCACCTTTTTAATAGTAAATGTTAGATACCCCCTTCAATATTTCATCAAGGGGGTATGTAATAATAAAATAACACCATAGAATATGGTGTGTCATCGCTATCTAGTGCACATCTTTCCAATATTCTTTTTTCAGCATATAGGCAATGACAAAGAATACAGCAAGAAACAATAATACCCACATACCTAATTGATGGCGATAAACATACAAAGGTTCACCAATATAAGCCAGGAAATTGACCAGATCACGTACCATATCTTGATACTCTTTATCTGTCATTGTCCCCTTTACAGCGGTTTCTAATGTATGCTCTCCATCTGGGTTTTTTACTAATTTCTTATAACCTTGTTGTTCCCAAAGAACATGAGGCATCCCTACATCTTTAAATAACAGATTATTGACACCCGTTGGACGCTTTTCATCTAGGTAAAAAGATATGAGGTAAGTATATAACCAATCTACCCCCCGAGAACGAGCCACCAGGGATAAATCAGGAACCGGTTTACCAAACCATTTTTTTGCATCCTCTGCAGGCATAGCAACCGTCATAGTATTCCCAATTTTATCCTGGGTATACATCATATTATTTATTACATCTTGTTTATCAAAACCCAAATCATCTGCCATTCTTTCAAAGCGTTGATACTGCGCTGAATGACAGCTTAGGCAATAATTAATAAATGTTTTTGCACCACGTTGTAATGATGCCTTATCATTTCTATCAATATTGGCAGATTCAAGATGTACTGATCCACTCGCAACCACCATATTTATCGTTAATAAAGAAAATAAGGCTAAACTCCACAAAATTATCAATTTTTTCATAGCAAATATGTTCATTTCATAGTCACCCTGTCTGGAACATCAAGATTTTTTTCCATTTTAGTATAAATTGGCATGGCAAGGAAAAAAGTAAAATAAATCACTGCTCCAATACGTGCCATCCAGGTATAAAGCGGCGTTACAGGCTGTGTACCCAACCAACCCAACATCAAAAATGCAATAATAAAAACACCTAACATCACTTTAAATTGAATACCACGATAACGAATAGATTTTACTGGATTACGATCTAACCATGGTAAGAAAAATAATAACAAGACAGCTATTCCCATCGCAACAACACCTAAAAATTTGTCAGGCACCGCACGTAAAATCGAATAATAAACAGTAAAATACCACACTGGAGCAATATGTTCAGGCGTTTTTAATGGATTAGCTGGTTCAAAATTAGCATGTTCCAGGAAATATCCCCCCATCTCTGGAGCAAAAAAGATAACACTACAAAAGATAAACAAGAAGGCAACAACTCCTGCAATATCTTTTACACTATAGTAAGGGTGAAATGGTATCCCATCTACCGGTATCCCATTTTCATCTTTATTTTTCTTGATTTCTACGCCATCAGGATTATTAGAACCTACTTCATGTAAAGCTAAAATATGGGCAACAACCAAACCTAATAAAACTAATGGTAGAGCAACCACATGCAAAGAGAAAAAACGATTTAATGTTGCATCACCAATGACAAAATCACCCCGAATCCAAAGTGATAAATCATCCCCTATATAAGGAATAGCACTGGCTAAAGAAATAATAACTTGCGCTCCCCAAAAAGACATCTGCCCCCAGGGAAGCAAATATCCCATAAAGGCTTCACCCATTAATACAAGATAAATCAACACCCCAAATATCCAGATTAATTCTCTAGGATTTTTATAAGAACCATATAATAACCCTCTAAACATATGCAAATAGACAACAATAAAGAAAGCAGATGCACCCGTTGAATGCATATAACGAATAAGCCATCCCCATTCTACATCTCGCATAATATATTCAACCGAAGCAAAAGCCAGGGTTGCATCAGGTTTAAAAAACATGGCTAAAAAAATACCTGAAACAATTTGAATAACCAACACTAATAACGCTAATGAACCAAAAAAATACCAAAAATTAAAATTCTTTGGCGCATAATATTCAGAAAGGTGTTCTTTCCACATTTTGGTAGCAGGGAAACGTGCATCCACCCATCCCATTAAACTTTTCATCATACCCATCAGGCATTCCCTCCATCATCACCTACTAATAATGTTGTTTTACTTAGATATGTGTACGGGGGTACCCGTAAATTCAAAGGTGCAGGAACACCCTGGAAAACACGCCCTGCCAAATCAAAACGAGAACCATGACAAGGACAGAAAAAGCCACCAACCCAATCACTACCTAAATCTGCTGGAGCAACATCTGGACGATGTTTAGGAGCGCAACCTAAATGGGTACAAACACCTTCCAATACTAAAATAGCTTTTTGATCACTGCGCGCACGATAGACATTTTTAGCATAGTCTGGCTGTACGGATTCATTCGAACCCGGATCACGTAAGCGATCATCCATACTAGATAACTGCTCTAAATTTTTATCACTGCGTTTTACAATATAAATAGGTTTTCCACGCCATTCTACTGTTAGCATTTGTCCTACATCCAATTTACTAATATCAATCTCAATAGCCGCCCCTGCTGCTTTAGTACGGGCACTGGGATTCCAGGACTTAATAAACGGAACAGCAACAAAACCAGCACCTACCGCACCCACTACTGTAGTAGCTGCTGTCAGAAACCGGCGTCTGCTGTTATCTGTACCACCTTCGCTCATAAACATTCTCCTCATGTTATACTAAACCGTATAAATCACTGTTACCGACCTGCAAAAGTTGACGTAATGTTTTCCTGCCTTTCTCTTATGATTTCCACATTTTTAAAAAACCTTAGTCCTTTTAATTACTAAAAACTCAACCTACTCATCGTTACACAGTAAAAAAGACTCTTTGTTTATTTCTTTTTGATATTATAAGTAAATACTAATATTCATAATCCAAATAGAAGGCATTTTCGTACATATATGAAAATTTATCAAGCGCAATCGATAGTATCTGACTGTTACACTGGGTTATAGATATCAATAAATTCATGCTCAATATTAAAATAATCGGCTAAATGCTGACCTAATGCTTGAACCCCATAACGTTCTGTAGCATGATGCCCACACGCATAATAATGGATGCCATATTCTTTGGCTATATGCCAAGTTTGCTCTGATACTTCCCCGCTTAAATACGCATCAAATCCTTGCTCTACCACCTGTTCAATAAAATTTTGTGCTGCCCCACTACACCAAGCTATACGCTGAATTTGCGTCACTTTTTCCGTCTCTATATGTAACACTTTTCTGGCTAAAAGATTAGAAATAGATACTGCCAAAGCCTTTGCATCACATGGTACCGATAATTTACCATAAAAAATTAATCCTGATTGATCTACACACCCTTCCACTTGCAAACCTAAATGCTGGGCTAATTGTATATTATTACCGTATTTCTTATGTATATCTAATGGTAAATGGTAGGCTAATACACTCATATTTGACTCTATCAACATCTTGATACGTTGATATTTTATCCCCGTAATACACGCATTTTCCCCTTTCCAAAAATATCCATGATGTACTAATAGCAGATCGGCATTTGCCTGTTTTGCTGCTTCAATCATAGCAAGGCTGGCAGTTACTCCAGATACTATTTTTTTTACCTGCGAACACCCTTGTAATTGCAAACCATTGGGGCAATAATCCTTTATTTCTCTAGTTGTTAATAGCGTATTACAATAATTTTCTAATTCTATGAGATCAACCATCTATAGTTCACTCTTGGTTATTTGTTATTATTTTTTTGCTGTAATTCCCACAGTTTGGCATATACGCCTTGTTGTACTAATAACACATTATGTTGACCTTGTTCAACAATACTCCCATAAGTACGGTAATGATGCATAAAATAACACTTAATTTAGAATAATGATTACAGTGTAAAATCTGAAAAATTCATACGAGGAATGTATAAATCAAAACAACTTCCCCCTAATTCACTATTATTACTTAACTCAATATAACCTGCATGGCCTGCATGTACATGCATTGCAGCAACCATTTTAGAAAAAAACAATCCCAGACCGGTTGCACCATTGTACATATCAATACTATGTCCTTTTTCCTGCCCATCCAAAAAGGCATGAGGATAACCCACTCCATCATCTAGTACACTAATTTTGACAAAATCTTCTCGTTCCTGCACCCGTACTTTTATTTGTTTATTCGCATAACGAAAAGCATTCCCTATAGTATTATTCAATACTGCAGAAATTAATACTTTATCAAACAATACTACCATGTCTTGAGAATAACATTCACAACTTAACTGGATTTGCTTTTCTTCACATAAAGAGTGGTATTCTAATAATAATTCTTGCAAAAAATCGTCTATATTATATTCTTGTTCATCTAATGTGTATTGATTTTCTCCCATTTTATAGAGTGTTAATAATTTAACCAAATTATTATTAATACGTCTTATTTCATACTTAAATTCAATCGGATGATCTATCCCTAACTGTTTTAAGACCTTATCATTATCTAATTTATCCATCACTAATAGTAATGAATTTTTTATATCATGTACGGTCAAAGCCAACACAGCATCAAACCTGAAGTTATTATTTATATTTCCTTTCGACACCCTTTCCTCCTTATATATATTATTTTTTGTGTAATAATTTTTTATATTTAAACAATAACTCTTGATAACGTTTGTCATGGCTGCAAAAATCTGCAATCTGTTCTAGTATTCCCTGTATTTTAGCAAGTAATACTTCATTATGTCTGTCCTTATCTATTTGCATCATACAACTTTGTGCCAAATTTAAATTAAAGGAACAATTTTTAGGTGCTCCTTGACAGGCCTGCTCAAATAATTCCATCGCTTCTACATATTTTCCTTGTTCGACCAGGGTAATACCACGATGATTGAGCTTATTATTTTCTTCTAAAATACTCTGTAAATCATCTATTACGCCAAATTTCTTTTGTATTTCTACTAAATATTTATCTTCTTCACTATGGTTTTTAGCTACTTTCCTCAATAAAGCATTACCTGTTTCTGTATCACCAAATTTTAAGTGTGATTCTGCTAATTTTAAAATATGTTTATCATCAATTCTGCCACTAAACTGCCCTTCTATTTTACTCGCATCACTCAGTGCTTTCAGGGCTTCTTTTGTTTTATGTACCTCATTATAAGCACTTGCCTCTACGATCATAGCCTGAATAACTTCATTGGGTTTATCACGTAAATCTTTACGTGCTTCTTTCAAAAAAGTAATCGCTTTCATTGGTTTTTTTTCTTCAACCAAAATATTAGCTAAATTCACATACTCACTGGCTTCACGAAAACAAGAATTATTTCCTTGACGAATAGCCGAGCGAAAAGCCCTTGCTGCAACTTCATTTTCTCCATTTTTTAGTGCTACTTCGCCTAATCTTCGTTGTCTTAACAGGGATTTTTTTGATAGATTAATGGATTCAGCTAATACTTCCTGTGCTTGCTTGTTATCGCCTAACATTTCATAACATTGTGATAACCAATCATAAGCATGAATATACTGGGGGTTATCTTCTAGTAAATCGGTAAAAATTTTTAAGGCTTTTTTATATTCTTTTTGTAAAAAATAAGATTGCCCTAAGCCAAACCTTGCCCACGTTAAATCCTTGATAGTCAGCACACGTTGATAAATCTGTACAGCTTTTGCGTAATCTTTAGCCCGTATTGCTAAATCCCCACTCATTTTTATCAAATCGAGCATATTTTTAGGTTTATTTGCTAACTCTTGCTCACATAACGCTAATGCCTGTATGTAATTTTTCTTTTCAATCGCATCATAGACTGTATGGAGTCTATTTTTACGTTCAATTAATTTATTTAACCGAAAAGCCAAGGCATCACGAGTAAAAGGTTTAGTAATGTAATCATCAGGTTGAGATTCTAACGCACCTAATACCTGTGTTAAGGTATTTTCTGCTGTCACCATAATAAATAAACTATGAGCATTGATATAATTTTTGTAATGCGCTTCTTCTAATACCTGCTGCCCATCTTTACCTTCTCCTAAATTATAATCACATAAAATAATGTCATACATTTTTGTTGACAATTTAACTAATGCATCTTCCCCATTAGAAGCCAAATCAATATCAGTAACGCCGCTTTCAAGCAACATTTGCTTTACTGAAGTCCGCATATGACTAAAATCATCAACAACTATTACTCGGGAATTTTTTAAATCCATCCTAACGTCCTATTCTTTATATCATTTTTTATATTTTTTATTTGTATATCATACCCCACGCTATACTGAATAAGTCTATCAGCAATAACATACTGACACCACCGCATTTCATATACTACAATTAACAATATTTTCTTCTCACCCCAAATCATAGTAAAATAAACACTCCTTTTGACAACTAAAGCTAAATTTCATGAATCTTACTCATCTTGCATTACATATTCCCGATATATTACTCCCTGCACCTCAGGTTGATTTATCTCGTTGGTCAGTCGTAGCGTGTGATCAATATACTGCTGAACCTGAATATTGGCGGCAGGTAGCGCAATATTGTCAAAATCAACCTTCTGCCTTACACCTTATTTTTCCTGAAGTATATTTAGAAGATGACTCAGACAGTAAAAAACAACGCATTCAGTCCATTAATAGCAAAATGCAACAGTATTTACAAGATGGTACTTTACAAGCTATGCCCAAACCAGGTTTTGTTTTAGTTGATAGAAAGACATCCCAAACCCCCTCTCGAAAAGGTTTGGTCGTTGCAATAGATTTAGATGCCTATGATTATACTAAAGGTTCACAAACATTAATCAGAGCAACGGAAGGAACAATCGTTGATCGCTTGCCTCCTCGTATTCAGGTAAGAAAAAATGCTGCCTTAGAAATCCCTCATATTATGGTATTAATTGATGATCCTAAGCATACAGTAATTGAACCTTTATTTTCTGCCCCATTAGAAAAATTATATGATTTTGATTTAATGCAAAATAGCGGACATTTAACCGGTTATGCTGTGGATGATCCCCATCTGTTACAACAAATAGCGGATAATTTAGGGCAACTTGCTGATCCAGCGTATTTTAATCAACATTATCAAACAGAAAATCAAAAACCACTATTATATGCTATGGGAGATGGTAATCATTCATTGGCTACCGCAAAAGCCATTTGGCAAAATTTAAAAGAAAATGGCGCAGAAAATGAACATCCTGCACGTTACGCTTTAGTAGAATTGGTCAATTTACATGATGAAGGTTTACAATTTGAACCCATTCACCGTGCTATTTTTCACATTGACACCCAAGCCTTATTACAAGCAATGCCTGCCTTTTTTGCACAACAGGGAAGCCATTTACACTATCAACGGTTTGATACCGAACAGGCCTTAGACGCACATATACAAACTTTGAACACACAAGAAGAACAACAAATTATTCGTTTTATCGATCAACAATCGTATGGCTTATTAATATTAACTCATCCACAATCACCCTTAGCCCTTGCTAATTTACAAGCCTTTTTAGATGAGTATCTCCCTGCTACAGATGCCAAACTCGACTATATTCATGGTGATGAGGTGGTAACAAAATTGGCCCATAAAGAAAATACTTTAGGCTTTTTTCTTCCTCCCATTGATAAATACTGTTTATTCAAAACCATTATCACAGATGGTGCATTGCCACGTAAAACCTTTTCTATGGGTGAAGCAGATGAAAAACGATTTTATCTGGAAGCACGAAAAATTACACTGTAAAATGGTTCATTCAGAACAAGGAGATTTTGATGGCATCTATTCATGTAATAAATAACAACACTGTTATTAAAGAAATTCCAGTAAATCAGAATATCACCACTATTGGACGACATGAGAGCAATGATATTAGCATGAACAACCCTGGTATTTCGGGTCATCATGCTAAAATTATTTTTCAAAATGATAGGTATCAAATCATTGATTTACGAAGTTCTAATGGTACGTTTGTCAACGGAAAGCGTATTATGATCCCTACTCGATTATCTGATGGCGACACCATTGCTATGTCTAAAATCACCTTGGAATTTCATACTTTTTCCGGTGATAAACCCAATGTTTTTATAGATGAAAATATCTCTGAAGAAACTAATAATAATCAAACCATGATCGTTGATCCTTCTCAACTCTCTGCTATGTTACAAGATCATCGTTTAAGTGATGCAGAAAAAAAAGGGCAATTAATGGCTCGCTTGAATTATCTGGATCAAAATAAAAAACAACACTCTTTTTTAATGTCCAAACCTAAAGTACGTATTGGTAAAGATCCTCGTAATGATATTTTAGTTAAAGGTTGGTTTGTTCCTAAAATTTGTGCTTTGATTGAATATCAACAAAGTAGTTTTGTGTTACATCCCAAAGCAGGTAAAGTAAAATTAAATGATGAGGTCATCCATTCCGCACAAACCCTTAAAAATGGTGATCGCATTAAAATTCGTTCTCTCGAAATTATTTTTAATCTTTCTACTTTAATGGGATATTGATTTTTCGTGCTTACCACACACATACAAGTTCGAAAATGTGATAAGCAGGTATTACAACAATTATCGGAGACGACTCTTTCCCCTTTATTAGCAAAAATTGTAGCCAATCGAATACAGGCAGGACAATATCCTCATTTAGAGCAACTATTAACACCTCATCTACGTTATATTAGCGCACCACAAGAGTTAGCCGATTGTGATGTTGCAACACAGCGTATTGTAACTGCTATTTTACAACCACAACATATAGCCTTTGTAACCGACTATGATGTAGATGGAGCTTGTTCTCATGCTTGTTTAAAATTAGCTTTCAAAGACTATTTTCAAGTACCCGATCATCGCTTACATAGTTTTATTGGACATCGTATTCAAGATGGCTATGGACTCAGTCCACATTTATGTGCTCGCATATTACAATATTCACCTCGTCCTAATCTGATTATTACCGCTGATTGCGGTTCATCTGATGAACCCCAAATACAGCGTTTACAAGCTGTAGGGATTGATGTCATTGTAACAGACCATCATGCCATTCCTAAAGCAGGTATTCCAGCCTCTGCCTATACAACGATTAACCCTACTCGCCAAGACTGTCATTATCCTGATAAAACCATTGCCGGTTGTATGGTCGCATGGTTGTTAATGAGTGCAGTACGTAGCGCATTGATTGAAAAACACTATTTATCTCATAATAGCCCTAAACTCTCAGCTTTACTCGATTTTATCAGTTTAGGGACAGTCGCTGATGCAGTATCCCTTTCTAGCCCCATCAACCGTGCTATTGTCAATGCCGGTTTGCAAATTATGAACCATTTACAACGTCCTTGTTGGCAAGCGATACATACCCTCTTAAAACAAGCCGGACAAGTATTTAACACTGAGGATTTGGGCTTTCAAATAGGCCCTCGTATTAATGCTCGCAGCCGGATGGCTGATCCCTATGCAGCACTCCATTATTTACTTGCTCCACAACTTAGTGAAGCACAACATTACTTACATCTTTTAGATCAAGATAATATACGCCGTCAGCAGGTAGAAAAAGCAATGATCATCAAAGCGAAACAATTAGCGAAATCTCAACTCGCTAAAGATCGTCAATCTCTCGTTATTTATCACCCTGATTTCCATATGGGCGTACAGGGAATTGTCGCTTCTCGCTTAGTAGATAGTTTTGGTCGTCCCAGTATTGTATTTAGCCCCACCCCCGATCCCAATATCCTTTCAGGATCAGCACGTACTGTTGATATTATTCATATTCGTAAAGCACTACAAGCTGTCTATAATCAAACGCCGCAACTCTTATTGACTTTTGGTGGGCATAAAGGGGCAGCCGGAATGAAAATACATAAAAAGCAATTTGCTGCATTTAGCCAAACTTTTGAAGCTATCATTAAACAACAACTCGGTTCAACCACCTTACATCCTGCTATTTGGACAGATGGCGTACTAGAGAGCAGTGAGATTACCTTAGATACTTTTCATCTACTGGAACAATTACAACCTTATGGACGAGAATTTGAAGCCCCTGTCTTTTCAGGACTCTTTTATATCGAACAACAACAAGTTATCGGAAAAGGCGATAATCAAATACATCTGAAACTGCAATTATCCCAAACTCTCTTACAACAAAAAATGTATTTTCCTGCTATTTGGTTTAAGGCTTTGCCCTATCCAGGTGCAACTATACCGCTACAAGCAAAAACCACTATACAAATAGTGTATCAGCTCAATCATCAACAATATCGAGGTAAAAAAAGCCTACAATTACTTATCCGCCATGCACAACAAGCAGATCATTCCTGCGCTATGTGATAGCACTCACAATATCAATATAACGCTTATTTTGTTACCAAAATATCTTCCATGATCAAATACTGTAAATCTGAACCATAAAACATATTTAACGCATCTTCTGGAGAGCAAACCATTGCTTCTCCACGTCTATTTAATGAGGTATTTAATACAACCCCGTATCCTTTTAAACGTTGCATTTCCTCCAATAAACGATAATAACGTGGATTGGTAGCATAAGTTACAATCTGGGCTCTTGCTGTGCCATCTTCATGCACTACTTCAGGAATTTTATCTTTCCAATGTTTTGCAACCGTAAACGTAAAGGTCATATAGGGTGAAGGATGTTCTGTTTGTAAAATATCTGCTGCCTGCGTATCAATAATACTGGGGCAAAATGGTCTCCAACGTTCCCGGTATTTAATCTGCTCATTAATACGTGCAGCCACCCCAGGATGTCCCGGATCACCTAAAATACTCCGACACCCTAAAGCTCTAGGACCAAATTCCATACGCCCTTGAAACCAAGAGACCGGATTTCCCTCGGTTAATAATTGTGCAGTAGTCGCTGCGACATCATCTAACCTTTTCCATTGTGGTTGGCGTTCATCTTGCTCACAGGCTGCAATACAGGCTTGGGTAGTAAATTGAGGTCCTAAATAAGTATGCGTTTGTGGTTTTACTTCTTCTTTTAATTGTACCGCAGCATAACTTGCTGCCCCTAATGCTGTACCAGCATCAGCTGCCGCTGGTTGAACAAATAATTCTTTGACATTAGCTAATTCAATAATTTTTTGATTTAATTTTACATTTAACGCAGAACCCCCAGCAAAACATATTTTTCCCGTTTCATTGAGTATATCTCCCACATAATGTTGAATTAATCCCAAAGATACCTGTTCAAATAATTGCTGTATGGCTGCTGCATAATCTATATACGGATCATCAATATTATCACCGTGCCGTTTTTCCCCTAACCAATCAATTAATTTAGGACTAAAATAATAACCCCTTCCTTGTTCTTTGTAACGGCGTAAACCGATCACATTCACTAATTGTGTATTCACTTGATATTTTTTTTCATTAAAACGTAATAATCGGGAAAAATTATATTTATTTGGATCACCATAGGGTGCCATACCCATTACTTTAAATTCTCCATCGAGCATTTCAAAGCCTAAATATTCCGTCATTGCACCATATAAGCCCCCTAACGAATCAGGATCATAAAATTCTTTAATTTTACTAATTTTTCCTTTTTCTCCATACGCAAATAATGTAGTGGCATATTCCCCTTTACCATCAATACTCACAATTGCTGATTTTTCTTTAAAGCCACTAAGATGATAGGCACTGCTCGCATGACTTAAATGATGTTCTACCGGTATAAAACGTACTTTTTGGGTATCAACACCTAGTGTTTCCATTAATTGAATCACTCGTTGGCGATAACGCCGATAACGCCGATTACCATTAAATAAGGCATCTAACGCTCTATCAGGTGCATACCAATAACGTTTTGCATAATGCCAACGGGCTTTACTTGTCCATAAACTAATAGGCGCAAGCGGATATGCCACCACATCAATATCACTAGCTTGTATTCCCGCATAATGTAAACAAAACTTTACCGCTTCTTCAGGCATTTTACCTTTAGCATGTTTGTCTCGAATAAAACGTTCCTCTTCTGCCGCAGCAATAATTTCCCCATCAATCAGTAATGCTGCCGAGGGATCATGATTTAATGCGCCCGATACACCTAATATTTTCATGCAAAATCCTTACAAATGTTTACTAAAAAACGTTAACCACGGAGTATAACAGGCTTTTTTTTGCCAATTACGCAAAAATCGTTGGGTATCTTTTGTCCAGCGTTTATCTAAATTCCGAGATAAACGATGTTGCTGCATAGCATCCAAATCAAGCAAATAAATATCCCCTTGATAACAGAGAAAATTACTGCCTTTCATATCACCATGACTTATTTTATATTGATATAAGGTAGCAAATAATAATAAAAAATGCTCAGCTATTTTTTGTTGCTCACTAGATATTCCCTCTTGGCAGAAATATTCCCAAGCAGAAACACCTGGAATATAGCTACTGATAAAGTAATTACATTGCTGTCCCCATTGTGGTGTGTGTTCCATCAAAGCAATCGGTTTTGGCGTTGAAATTCCCATAAAATGTAAAATATGGGCATAAATCCAAGATCGTTTAGCACGGGAA
The DNA here is from genome assembly GCA_026994225.1 of Gammaproteobacteria bacterium. Lineage (GTDB taxonomy): Bacteria > Pseudomonadota > Gammaproteobacteria > GRL18 > GRL18 > JALWRI01. The sequence goes on from JALWRI010000100.1 coordinate 17,159, forward strand.
ATTTGACCTTTATGTAATAATTCATAGCCTTTCCCCTTTGGATTATAGCGTTTAACTACCCATTCTTGCCCTGTTTCAGTAGTGAGTTTGAATACGGTACAGGTATTGCCTTTTTTAAGTAGTTGCGTCTTTGCCTGTCGTAAGGTGCTTTCAGGATGTGACATAAATTGCATTAAAAAAGGGCTTTCCCATTCCCGTCGATACCAGTATTGTTGATTTTTTTTTCTCTCATACTGAACTTCTGTACAAGTACGTTGAATTTTCTTTTTATATTCTACAATTCTTTGCTGTTGGTGAGCATAAACAATGTGCCAAAAATGTGCGCAAGTGATCTGTTTTTCAGGCATCTTTTTTTGGTATTGCTTTAACAGTTTTTCACTCATATCCCTATCTACAGTAAAACTTTGTGCTAACAATAACGCTAAATTAGAAAAGGCTTTTTTACTGCTTAATTTTTTTTTATATATGGCTTCTTCTCCATCGAGAGTATAGATATTACCATCTTCTGCTTGTAAAAAATTTGCATAATGTAAATCTTGATGTACTATGCCCGCTTTATGATGGCTAACCAATACATTTAGCATCTTAAATAATAATTGCTCACGTTGTTTATTCTTAGCCGTTTGCCATAATGTAGCAATATTATTCCCTTCAATAAAAGGAAAAACCAACACATAAATATCTTCTTTTGTTTGCGTTGCCAACAATATCCTGGGGGTTAAAATGTGTTTTTTTTGTAATAAAGTCGCTCCGGCATATTCTCTCTTCCAATGGATTTTAGCACGTTTTTTATGTATAAATAGTTTGATTAAAACCGTTTTTCCTGCATAACTACCTTTACATACTATACGTTTTTTAGGAACTAAGCGTAATATTTGATGGCAAATCAATACCGTATCCTCTGTTAATGATAATTGCAAAGGTAATGGTATCTGATAACCAGCAATACGTAATTGAGTGAGTAATGATTGCTTATCCGTATCTTGTTTAAAATTTTTTGCCATTTGACTACTACATTATGATCTATGATTTAATTGTTCTGCCCTTTTCGTTACCGCAGTCCAAAAAGACATATCGTCTAACAATGTCTGACGTAATGTTTTTTCCTTGTAATATTGCATAAACCGATAAATATCCCGTTGTGTCAAGCCAATTTTTAATGCTGAAAAATATAATCCCCCTATATCTTTTACTTGCCAACGCAAAGGGACATATCGCCGTATTTGTACACGGTGTAAATCAATCAAATATAATCGTGGTATTTGGCTAAAATCACTCTCTAAATACGTTCTCGGTAATAAAAAATGACATAAATAATAATCTCGGTGATTTACACCATGAGTATGTAATACTTGCGAGATACGTGCAACTTCTTTTAGTAGGGATAATTTTAAAGCAAAGGAGGGCGTGTGTTCAGGCCATGTTGCACAAATTTCTTCTAAACTGAGGGTATTTTCTAATGCCCGTGTTAACACGAATGATTCTAACTGTGCTGGATTATTTCCCCGCTGACCATAGGCCAATAATTGCGGCGTTAGTATTGGTAGGTTTTGTAAATAACATATCGCTCGCCATTCATCCATAGCACCTAATACAGGCAGACGGAATGTAATGAGATTTTTAATAATTTCCTTCCAACCTACCCCTTGGTGAATTTTAATAAAACAATGCTGATCCGCAATGCTTACAGCAAGTGTACGGCGATTAGCAAAATGACGATAGGTTTTTCCTTGTAACTGTAAAAACCAATTAAATTGTGCTGCTTCAGAGCTATCTTTAAGATATTGTTGGATAATTATCATCTTTAAAGATATATCCACATAAGTGATCATGGTGTATCCCAAAGCGTATAAATATTCGCTTTTTTATTTTTTTTAGCCGTTTTTTCGATAATATCAACGGCCTTTTCAGGCATACTAAATAAATCGTGTGTGCGCATATATGCCAAGGCATTATCCTGCCAAATTTGCCACTTATCTGATGTTAATACTTTTAATAATTTTTGATTAAATTGCTTTTGTACAAATGGCTCTTTTAACACAACGCCCGCTTTTGCTGCTTTAACATGAAATGCATACCCACAAATTCCACTCACTAATTGTGGAATACCTGCAACGATTGCCTCTAGCAACACTGTACCGGTATTTTCATGGCGAGCAGGATGCAAAAAAATATCACTTGCCAATAATAATTCGGGTATGTCTTTTCTTGCACCAGGTAAAATGACCTGTTTCTTAATGCCTAATTTTTTTGCCAAACGTTGATATTTATCAATATTATCCTCTCCGGCAATCAGTAATTGGGTTTTTTCTCGTAAAAACTGCGGTAAACTGGCAAGTGCCTTAAAACTTCTATCAACCCCTTTGCGTTTATAACCTGAACCAATCATTAATAACAATTTATCTTCTTCCCTGATACCTAATTGTTTACGCATTTTACGCCGAATATCTTGGGCATTATCAGGACGTACCCGAGATATATCAATGCCTGGTGGTAATAAATGAAATACTTCATCAGGCGTATGATAGTATTTTTGAAAATAGGGGATTTGTGTTTTAGCTATAAATAATAACTGCACTTTATTCTCTGCTAAAAATACAGCTTTTTCCATTGCACTATACACTTTATAACGCTTTCCTAAACGATACAAATGACCATGTTCTAAACTCACTTTTGCTTCATAACACGGATCTGCTGCATAGTAGACATCTAAATAGGGCAATTTATTAAACCCTATCACTAAATCATAATGGTGTTTCGCTAGCTTATGGTATAACTGTTTAGCAAAATCAGCAACTCGCTTATGATTACTCATTCCTGATGTGGTAATTAAATGTAAATGAAAGCCTTTTGGTAATTCTCCTTCCCATATCATACTGAAAACATCAATAGTATGCCCTCGCTGCTGACATTCCAAAGCAATACGAACAAAATCCCGTTCTAGTCCGCCATAAGGAAAATATTTTAACAATACAAATGCCAACTTCATTTTTAATTTAACCTATTTATTATATAAGATACATGGTATGCAATAATTGCATGACATCATTAGCTGTTATCGTTTCAAAACAGATAGCCCTACCATCTGTTCTATACTTACATTTTTTTTGTAAACATGGTACACAAGGTTTATTTGCCACCAGTTGTTGTTGTTGTTTACCATAATTGCGTGTTAGTCCTGGATTTGTTGCACCAAATAAGGTGATACATGGAATATCCAATGCTGCTGCCAAATGAGCCAGCCCTGTATCCACAGCTATTGCTGCACGAGACGCTAATAACGTTTCTGCTAATTGTGTTAAGCTCATTGCAGGTAATACTTTTGCCACCGTTTGTTGGGCAATTCGTTCAGCCCGTTTTTTTTCTTCCTCACTACCCCAGGGAATATGTACCTCTATACCCTTTTTAGCCAATTCTTTTGCCAACATAATCCATGACGTTTCTATCCAGTGTTTACTTGTCCAGGTGGTTGCATGAAAAAATAAAACAGGGAAAATACTATGCTTATTTTCTGCCCGTGCTGTAAAAGTTTCCAAAACACCATAATTCAATGCTAAATGATTGAGCGTATAATCGAGAGATTGTGCCATTAGTTGTCGATTACGTTCTACCGCATGTTGCGTTTTAGCAACCTGGTGCGTATTAGAATAAAACCTGCTTGCTAAGGCTTCCCGCGCGCTGTATTTATCATATCCATGCCGTTGTCCAGAACCATAACGCATTAACCATGCTGTTTTTAACAATCCTTGCATATCTACTACATAATCATATTGTGTCTGCTGTAAATAATCTTTACAGGCTTGCCATGTTTGCCAAAAACACCACGGTTTACGTAGGAATTTCCGCAACGGAAAAGCGATGACTTTCGTTACCGCCGGATGCCAATGAGCAATCTCAGAAAAAGCAGGTTCTAATAACCATTCAATTTGTATCTCTGGATACATTTTTTTAGCATCCGTTAGTGCCGGTAAGGTATGGATAACATCCCCTAATGATGAGGTTTTAATTAATAGGATTTTCACCACCTCACCCTGTTTTTTCCTCATCCATACAGATTAATGCTGCTTTTTCTACATCATCTGGTGTAAGTTTTTCCAAACAATCAGTATGTCCTAAGGGACATTGTCGCTGAAAACAAGGACTACATTCTAAACCTAATCGAACAACCCGTGATTTTTTTGATAAAGGAGGAGTAAAATCAGGATCGGTCGATCCATAGATACCAATAACAGGCACATCTACTGCAGCCGCAATATGCATTAAACCTGAATCATTACTTACCACTAACTGTGCCAGGGAAAGAATATCTATCACTTCTGCAAGCTGTGTTTTTCCCGCTAAATTATAACAATCCCCTGCTATTCTTGTTTGGCTATCTGTTAGCGATTGTTCTTGTAATTGTTGCTCTATTTGCTGACAAATCGCTTTATCTTTTACTGATCCTAATAAACAGACCTGCCATCCTTGTTGCTGTTTTTGTTGTGCAAACGCAGCATAATGATGTGCAGGCCATTGTTTTGCAATACCAAATTCAGCTCCTGGACATAATGCCAATAAGGGCTTATCCATCGTTATGGCATACTTTATTAACACTTGTTGCGCAAGGGTATGATCAATATTTAATCGAGGAATGGGAATTTTAGATACGACAGGTATCGTATCTTTTCCTGCTAGTAATACAAAACGCTGTACCATTTTTGCTAGCTGGCTTTTATTTAATGTATAGACATCATTTAACCATCCCCAGCGCATCTCACCAATAAATCCTGTTCGTTTTGGAATACGTGCAAAAAAAGGTATTAGTGCCGATTTCAATGAATTGGGTAAAACAATCGCCCAATCATAATGCTGTGTACGGAGTGTTTTAGCTAAACGATAACGAGTTGATAATTGCAATTTTCCATGCCCTACTGGCATTTCAATCGCTGCATTTACCTCTGGCATACGTGCCAATAATGGAAGACTCCACGGCGGTGCTAATACATCCAGTTTTTTTACCGAATACGCATTTACCAAGAGTGTAAACAAACTTTGAGCCATGACCATATCCCCTACCCAAGAAGGACCTATGATCAAAATACTCAGTGCAGAGGATGACAAATGCTTATCCTTAATCGCTATAAATTGCCCTGTTATGCTTGTTCTAAAGTATACACTGCACTACAATATGGGCAAGTTGCACTACCCCCATTTTCTACTATAGGAAGATAGACTTGTGGATGGGAATTCCACAAACTACTATCTGGCATAGGACAATGTAACGGTAATTGATCCGCCGTTATTACATAGGATTTTTTAGCATTAGGTATATGTTGTTCTGTATCCATCACATTACTTGTCGATTGCTTCATTATTATCTTCCCTACCCATTTATTAAATAACTTGTGTTAACCATTCAGGATAGGCTTGTCGCCGTCCATGCACTTGATCAAAATACATACTTTGCAATTTTTCAGTGATCTCACCCCGTGTTCCAATACCAATCGCACGATTATCTAACTCTCGAATAGGGGTTACTTCTGCTGCACTGCCAGTAAAAAAAGCCTCATCAGCAATATAGACCTCATCTCTAGTAATACGTTTTTCAATCACTTCATATCCTGCATCCTTAGCCAGCATCATTAATGTTGCACGAGTAATACCATCTAATGCTGAGGTCACTTCGGGTGTATATAAAATACCATTACGAATAATAAAAATATTCTCTCCACTTCCTTCTGCCACATATCCTTCAGTATCTAATAATAAGGCTTCATCATAACCACAACTTAATGCTTCTTGTAATGCCAGCATGGAATTCATATAGTTACCATTTGCTTTTGCTTTACACATTGTGACATTAACATGATGACGTGTATAGGAAGAAGTACGAATACGTATCCCTTTTTCCAAATTATCTGCACCAAGATAAGCACCCCAATTCCAGGCAGCAATAATACAATGTACTTTTAAATTATCTGCACGTAAACCCATTCCTTCTGAGCCATAAAAGCACATAGGGCGAATATATGCCGAATCCAGATGATTTACTTTTACTGTTTCAAGCGTTGCTTGATTGATAGTCTCTTCATCAAAAGGCATTTCCATACCTAAAATATGTGCCGATTGGAATAAGCGTCGTGTATGATCTTGTAAACGGAAGATAGCCGCACCTTGTTCAGTTTTATATGCTCTAATTCCTTCAAAGACTCCCATACCATAATGTAAGGTGTGAGTTAATACATGAACTTTTGCTTCACGCCAGGGAACTAGCTCACCATCAAACCAGATAAAGCCATCTTTATCGTCCATAGACATACCCTGCTCTCCTCAATACTGATTAAATCACCTATTATAACGCTAATTACAAAGAAAAATAGCATCAATCAACAGAAAATACCGCTTGCCAAATCATTTTTATAGACAGAGATTCCTTTTTTATCTCCTCTTGTGCTATGACTTTTTCTGCTTTTTCTTGTAATGCCAGACAATGTAAATGCATCCGATAAGTTTTATACGCATGAATTAACATCCTCACATCTTGCTCTGATAATAATGTAAACGTTTGTAATAATTCTAATATCCGAATATTATCTGTATAACGGGTTAAATCTGGATACTCACAGGCATATGCTAATACATAATATTGCACTATAAATTCAATATCAGTGATCCCGCCTGGTGATTGTTTTAAATCAAAATATCCTTTTTTCTTAATTTCTAGTTCTTTTTGCATCTTTTCTCGCATATCCAACACTGTTTGGCGTAATACTTTTTTATCTTGAGCCTGAGTGAGTATATCCTTACGTACTTGCATAAATGCTGTTTCCAAGGAAGCATCGCCGGTAATATATCTAGCACGAACTAATGCTTGATGTTCCCATGTCCATGCCTTCTTTTTTTGATAATATTCAAAAGCAGAAAGACTATGCACTAACATGCCCGATTTACCATCTGGACGCAAACGCATATCTACTTCATATAAAATCCCTCCTGCCATTTTAGCATCTAGCATGTGAATAATACGTTGTCCTAAACGGGTATAGAATATTTTATTATCTATTGATTTTTCTCCCTCTGTAACATGCTGATCATACGCATCATGATATAAAAAGACTAAATCTAAATCTGATCCATACCCTAATTCAATACTCCCTAATTTTCCGTATGCAATAATTGCAAATCCCTTATCCCTTCTTACTTGCCCTGAACCTGGTACACCATAACGCTGCACCATATCCATCCAGGCTTCTTCTAAAATATCTTGTAAACAAACTTCTGCTATCTCCGTCAGATAATCACTCACTTTCATTATCGGTACTTTGCCGGAAATATCAGCAGCCGCCACTCGCAATACTTGTGAATGCCGAAAATGCCGTAATCGTTCCATACGTTGTTCGACTTCTTGACCTGTTACACTTAACATTATATCTTTTAGTTGTTGTGACAAAATTGCTTTTTGTAAAGGTTTATATAATTCACGGGCATCGAGTAACTCATCCAATAAGGCAGGATAACGAGCTAAATAATGACTAATCCATGGGCTTACATCACATAATTTAACTAACTGAGATAAAGCCATAGGATTTTCTGTTAATAAGGCAATATATGCCGATCGCTGACAAATATTTTCAATCAATTCCAATATCCGTTGTAATGCGACGCCTTTATTCTTTGCATTACTTAATGCACCTAATAAAAGAGGGATAAGTTTATTCAAACGTTGCAACCCTTGCTGACTAATATGCTTATAAGTACGAGAATGCCGCAATCCATCCAAAGCTATAAATACATTTTGATCTGCTAAATCTATCCTTTTTAATATTTTCAGTGCCTGCTCATGATCAATACTTTGTAACCATAGCGCACTCAATTCTTGTTGTAAGTCTGAGGTTTGTTGTTCTGTTTGAGGGGCACTAAACACTTGTGAAAAATGATTTTCAACCCGTTGTCTATGCCTTTCCAAGACATCTAAAAAATATTCCCAGGAGGTAAAGCCCATACTGTAAGCTAAACGGGTTTGTGCTAAATCTTCTTTAGGTAAAACATGTATTTGTTTATCTTCTACCGCTTGCAAGCGATTTTCGGTTAAACGTAAAAATTGATAAGCAGATAATAACTCTTGCACTACTTGTTCAGGTAATAAATTCAATTCTTGCAACAAAGGTAAAATGACTTGTACCGGACGTTGTTGTAAGCGAATTTCCTGTCCTCCACGAATTAACTGAAAAGCCTGAGCAATAAATTCTATCTCCCTAATACCACCTCTTCCTAACTTAATATTATGATCTGCCTGTTTTTTACGTACTTCACGTTGAATCATTACTTTCATATCTCGCAAAGATTCAAAAACACTAAAATCAATATAACGCCGATATACAAAAGGACGTAAAATACGATTTAACTGTATTGCTTGTTGTCCATCACCATCAATAATACGTGCTTTAATTAAGGCATAACGTTCCCATTCCCTGCCATGTTTAGCATAATACGTTTCCAACGCATCCATATTCATCACTAAAGGGCCACTTTGACCAAAAGGACGTAACCGCATATCAACTCGAAAAACTTGTCCTTTTGCTGTTATCTGATCCAGTACCCGAATAAGAGCCTGACCTAAATGAATAAAAAATTGTTCATTACTAATCGAACGTACACCTTGCGTTACCCCTTTTTCTGCATAGACAAAAATTAAATCTATATCTGATGAAAAATTCAGCTCATACGCACCGAGTTTTCCCATTCCTATCACTAACAAATGTTGTGCTTGTCCGTTATCGTCTACTGGTGTACCCCATATTTGACAATGTGCTGGATACAAAAATTGTAGTGCTAATTGAATGCAACTATCTGCTAACGTTGATAAATCATCTAAGGTTTCATTCAAATTAGCTCTTACTACTAAATCTCGCCATGCAATACGCACCATCTCTCGTTGTCTAAATTCTCGTAAAGCATCCATTAATGCCGCTTCGTGTGTGATAGATGCTAATTTATGTTCCAACTTCTTATACATTGCACCTTCTGCATATATACGTTGTAAATCACCACTTTGCCACAATTCAATAAATGCCGCATTTGCCCTTTTTGCATACTGAGCAACAAAATCACTACATGCAAAAACATGTAATATTTCTTGCCTATCATGTTTAGTAAAGGCAACGCCCTTTGGTATTACTGCTAACAAATCATTCCATAATAACAAGGCATGTTTTTGCACCGTATCGGGCATAATAGGAAAAGACATGATTTTAAGCACCTCATTATTAGTATAAATAAATTAAAATATAACCGCAGTTTCTCTCTTTAAAGAACAGCACAAAACCTCATCATACCATTAAGCTATTTTTTACCCAAAACGTATTATATTCATTACCTACTACTAAATCTCTTAATTTATGTTAAAATGTGCGTTTTTATCCTCTCCCGTATCCGTAACGAAAGTATGCATCACAAGTCAAGTGAGTAAATGAGTAGTGGAGTGAATAATTTATGCATATAGCAATGATTGCTGCTATGAGTAACCGTCGTGTAATTGGTAAAAATAACCGTATACCTTGGCATTTACCTGTTGATTTAGAGCATTTTCGCCAACTTACCTTACATAAGCCGGTGATTATGGGTAGAAAGACCTTCTTGTCAATTGGTAAGGCACTTCCTTTACGTCAAAACATTGTCATTAGTCGTAATCGACACTGGCATACGCATACTGCTCCCAGTGATGTATCTGTTGCATACAGTATCCATCAAGCACTTGCTCTAGCAAAATCTACAGACGAAGTGATTATTATGGGTGGGGCAACCCTCTATGAGCAAATGTTACCACAAACACATCGCCTTTATTTAACCTTGATTGATGCCGATATAGAAGGGGATACCTTTTTTCCAGATTATCACCAATATTCTTGGACAACACGACATCAAGAAAAACATATTGCTGATGCTAAAAACCCCTATAATTATACCTTTATTACCCTAGAAAAAGAGATATCTTAATGATTATTAAAATTATTCGTGAAGTATTAGGCCGCACTATTGTGTTATTTAACTATCTCACACTACCTACTCCTATAGAGCGCACTATTGAACAACAACAATGGGTGGATAAAGAAACGCAGAAGATGGCTTTATATCAATTTTATGCATGTCCTTTTTGTATTAAAACCCGTAGAGCCATCCATCGCTTAAATTTATCAATTAGTTATAAAGATGCACAACATAATATCCAGCACCGAGAAACTTTACAACAACAGGGGGGCGCTATTAAAGTACCTTGTTTACGTATCGAAAGCGATCAGCAAACCATTTGGATGTATGAATCATCTGATATTATTGATTATTTAGAATCCCGTTTTGCTGAAAATACTAAAACTATAGCTTCTACTTCTTAACGCTATTTACACAGCAATGGGTGCTTTAATTGCCGGATGCGGATCATACCCTGCAAGTTCAAAGTCTTCAATTTTATAATCAAACAAAGAAGCTCTTTTATTTTTTATGATCAACCTGGGAAAAGGTTTAGGACTTCTGGTTAGCTGTTCTTTTGCTTGTTTGATATGGTTTAAATAGACATGCACATCTAAACCATACCAAATTACTTCACCAGGTTGATAACCTGTTTGTTCCGCAATGAGTGTCGTAATAAAAGCTAAATTGCAAATATTAAACGGCACACCAATAAAATTATCTCCACTACGCTGTACCACAGAACCGCTGACCGTGGCATTTTGTGGGTCTACAAAAAACTGATAATGCTTATGACAAGGCGGTAGAGCCATCTGCTCTAGTTCACCCACATTCCATCCTTCAAAAATGATCCTTCTGGACGCTGGATTATTTCTAATAAGATCAATAACTTCTGATATTTGGTCTATTTCACGTCCATCTTCGGTTTTCCATGCTCGCCATTGCTTTCCATATACCGGACCTAAATCTCCCCATTGCGCTGCAAAGTTTGCATCAGAGAGTATTCGCTCTTCAAAGTCAGCCAGTTCTATATTATCACCGCTTGCATCCCGATATTTCTTGTGAGGCCATGCGCTCCAAATATGCACATTTTGCTCTAACAAATCCCTGATATTTGGGTTACCCGAACCCCATTTAGACTTACCTTGTAACATCCAGAGCATTTCTTTAAATGCACTCTTCCAATAAACACGTTTAGTTGTCAAGACCGGAAACCCTTTTGCTAAATTAAATCGTAACATTTCACCAAATAGGGCTTTTGTTCCAACACCTGTTCTATCGACCCGCTCACTTCCATCATTGATAATTCTTTTTAATAAATTTAAATATTGATATTCTGGATGTATCGTATTCATAAACAACCTTTTTTTCTTTACCATTATGGTACTACGACTCGTTGACAACTTTGATCTGGACAAGTGAACTACCCGCCCCTAAAGGAACGGGCTTCAAGAGCCGCACCCCTATAGGCATAACGAGCCTACTAAAAGAGTAACTTAATCACAAATATCGGGTGATTAAGTTACTCTGTTTTCGTTTGACGCATCAACGGTCGTTACCGGATTTTCCTGGCTTACATCTCCTTTGCTATCTAAAGACGGTCGTTCCACCGCCTGTACCGCTTTTTTTCGAATAGCAATTTTACGCTTTTTTTTCCCATTGAGGAACGCTTTAGAGCGCAAATATTCGAAGGTTCTTTGTTTTATTACTTTTGAGGCATTATTATCGGCATTGTCTGTATGCCCGCATTTTAAACATAAGAACTCAGACTGGCTCTTACGGTTCTTTTTATCCGTATCACCGCACTGAGCACATTGCTGACTGGAATAAATAGCGTCTTTGGTATTTGCTCCGTTTTTTCTCAATCTTGCCTATTTTTTCAGCCAGAGCGTTATCAATATGATAGACCGCATCATCAGAGCCAGTGACTTGCTGAACAATCCCCAGATCGTAACCGTTGATCACTTTTTTAAGTGCCTCATCACTGAGGTTTTTAATGATATCCTTTATTTTGGTTTCAGATAAGGCATTTACTTCCTTGTTATAAGACATGGAAAACCAGAATCGACGACCTTTCCTGGACAAATAAAAGCTGTTACTTAAATCTTCAGCCGAAAAAGGCAGGGACTGATTAAGAAAGGCCACCTGTTGATTAACGACAGGATAGTTTTCTTTATCTTCACCGGCGGCTTTCCATTGCTGATAAGCCTGCTGTGCCAGATGGATTTTCTGGTTTTTAATCACGGTATAAGAGCCAATCCACTGCGCAATCACTTCGGCGTCCTGTGGCGACAGTTGATCGGTGATTTCGATGGCTTTTCCGTGTTTGACTTTCATGCTGTAAATTATATAGACTAAATACATTAACAGCAAGTCTTAAAGTGTGATAATGTCCAGGAGTACAGAAAAAGATAACTGGAGAAGCGACCGTTCTGTTGTTTATAAAAACACCGTTCATCTTGTCTTTGTTACTAAATATCGTCGTAAAGTGTTCACTCGGGATATAATGGAAGTGGTTAAAAACACCATTGCAAAAACCTGCCTGCAAATGGAATGTGAATTACTGTAGTTTAATGCTGAGGATAATCATTGTCATTTAATCATATCGCTTCACCCTAAACTTGCCATTGCTCATTTGCTGGGTAAGTTAAAAGGAAAATCGTCTTACATATCAAGATGCAACTATTTCGACAAAATAAAGCATTGTTTGTGGGGCAAGCAATTCTGGTCGCCCGGTTATTGTGTTGTATCAACGGGTGATGCTTCATTGAGCGCGGTCAAAAAGTATGTGCAACAACAAAATGCACCGTCCTGATATCATGGGCTAACTCACTCCTGAAGGAGCGAGTTAGCCCTGCATCTTTTGTTCAACCAACACTAATCACTATCTAACAGTTGCATAAGTTATTAAATAGTTTAGTATAACAGGCTACAAAGGAAACCCCCATAATAGCATTGATTTTTTGTACGCAATTTTACAAACTATATAACAATAGTAAATTGCTGGTAAAAAAATATATAAAACAACTATCAACGGCTATTATATAATAATAATTACATTATTCTCTACACAATAACTAATACATTACTATGGCAAATCCTAATCAAAATGTACATATTAGCGGTCTGGCTAAACAATTAATTAATCACGGATTATTATCAGAAGAGGATGCATCCAAATTATCTGCTGCAGCTATCAAAGAAAATATCCCCTTTGTTACGTATATCTCTACGCACCATGATATTAATTCCCTTGATATTGCGATTATTGCTTCAACAGAATTTGGTTTGCCTATGTTGGATATCAATGCTGTTGAACTCGATCCGGAGGTCATTAAATTAGTTGATGAAAAACTGATCACTAAACATCATGCTTTACCTATTTTTAAACGGGGAAATCGATTATTTGTTGCTATTCCTGATCCCACTAACCTCCTTGCATTGGATGAAATAAAGTTTCAAGTTGGTAGCAATGCTGAAGCTATTTTAGTTGAAGCTGATAAACTCTCTGCTCTCATTGAAAAAGGGATAGGCGATAATAATGCCGATGCCATGAGTGAATTTAGTGATGATGAGATGAATGAACTCAACTTTGATGAAGAGGGTGAGGGAGAAAATAAAGATGAAGCCAACAATATTAATACCGATGCAGACGATACGCCGATTGTTCGATTTATTAATAAAATATTACTGCAAGCCATTCATAGTGGTACCTCTGATATTCATTTTGAACCGTATGAAAAAAGCTATCGAGTACGATTTCGCCGAGATGGTATTTTAGAAGAAATTGCAACGCCTCCTGTCAATATGGCAACGCGTTTATCTGCACGTTTAAAAGTCATGTCCCGTCTGGATATTTCTGAACGACGTGTACCACAAGATGGTCGGATTAAAATGCGTATCAGCAAAACGAAGTCCATTGATTTTCGTGTTAACACCTGCCCTACTCTTTTTGGAGAAAAAATTGTTTTACGGATTCTCGACTCTGACAGTGCTAAATTAGGTATTGATATATTGGGTTATGAAGATGATCAAAAAGCCCATTATATGAAGGCATTAAATAGTCCTTATGGTATGATATTAGTAACAGGCCCTACTGGAAGCGGGAAAACGGTATCTTTATATACCGGTCTCAATATCTTAAATACCCCTGATAGAAATATTTCAACTGCTGAAGACCCGGTAGAAATCAATTTAGCTGGTATCAATCAAGTCAATGTCATTCCTAAACAAGGTATGACCTTTGCTGCTGCGCTAAAAGCCTTTTTACGGCAAGATCCTGATGTCGTTATGGTGGGAGAAATTCGTGATATAGAAACGGCAGAAATTGCAGTTAAAGCAGCACAAACGGGGCATCTAGTATTATCGACCTTACATACCAATGATGCACCACAAACCCTGACACGACTAGCAAATATTGGCATTCCCTTATTTAATATTGCCTCTTCGGTAAGTTTAATCATTGCTCAACGTTTAGGACGACGTTTATGCTCTAATTGCAAAGAAGAAATACAAATTCCTGAAAGCATATTACTAGAAGAAGGCTTTACTCAAGCCCATATTGATGAGGGATTTACTCTCTATGGACCTGTAGGGTGTGAAAATTGTAATAACGGCTATAAAGGACGAGTAGGTATTTATCAAGTATTACCGATAACTGAAGATATGAAACAAATTATTATGGCTGGAGGTACTTCTCTGGACATGGCAAAACAGGCTCAAAAAGAAGGTATCTCAAATTTACGACAATCAGGTCTGAAAAAAGTACGGGATGGTATTACCAGCCTGGAGGAAATAAACCGCGTAACGAAGGACTAGCTCATGGCAAAAACAAAACCAAGCAAAGCAGCAATCGTAAATGATCTTTATCTGTGGGAGGGAACAGATAAAAAAGGGACTAAAATGAAAGGGGAGAAATCTGGTCCTAATCCGGCTATGGTCAAAGCAGAATTACGTCGCATGGGAATTACTCCCGGTAAAATCAAGAAAAAACCTAAACCCCTCTTTGGATCTGCCGGAAAACCGATTAAACCTATGGATATTGCTTTATTTAGTCGACAAATGGCTACCATGATGTCTGCTGGCGTACCATTAGTACAATCTTTTGAAATGGTGGGCGATGGTCATGAAAATCCTAATATGCAAAAACTTATTATGGCCATTAAATCGGAAGTAGAAGGTGGTTCTTCTTTCGTTGAAGCATTGAGACAACATCCTTTATTTTTCGATGATCTATACTGTAATTTAATTCATGCTGGGGAACAGGCTGGTATTCTTGAAAAAATTATGAATGAGATTGCCACTTATAAAGAAAAAACCGAAGCCATTAAGGCAAAAGTTAAAAAAGCCCTTTTTTATCCTACCGCTATTTTAATTGTGGCATTTATTGTTATTTGTATTTTATTACTTTATGTTATTCCTCAATTTGAAGATTTATTTAAAGGATTTGGTGCTGCTTTGCCTGCGCCTACACAAATTTTAGTCGATTCCTCTCGCTGGATGTCAGATTATTGGTGGATACTGTTTGGAAGCCTTGGTGCAGGTATTTATACTTTTTCTTATTTCAAAAAACGTTCCCGTAAAATGCGTCATGCCTTAGATCGTATGATATTAAAATTTCCTATTATTGGTGTTATTATGGAAAAAGCAGCAATTGCTCGTTTTGCACGTACTTTAAGTACCATGTTTGCAGCTGGAGTACCCTTAGTAGAAGCGATGGAATCTGTTGCCGGTGCAGTAGGAAATATTGTTTATGCTGAGGCAGTAAATAAAATGCGGGAGGATGTATCAGGTGGTACACAATTACAACTTTCTATGCGTCAAGCTGATTTATTTCCTAATATGGTCGTACAAATGGTCTCTATTGGTGAAGAATCGGGTACTTTAGATAAAATGCTAGGGAAAGTTGCCGATTTTTATGAAGAAGAAGTCGATAACCTGGTTGATTCATTAAGTAGTTTATTAGAACCGATTATTATGGCATTTTTAGGGGTTGTCATTGGTGGCATGGTAATCGCTATGTATCTACCTATCTTCCAAATGGGTAACGTTATTTAAAGATTATGGACATATTCACTTTTTTTTCTTCACATCCTGACTTTTTTATCACTGTTATTGCTCTATTAGGAGCAATGATAGGGAGTTTTCTCAATGTTGTTATTTATCGCATTCCTGTCATTTTAAAACAACAATGGGGGAGTGAATGCCAACATTTTTTACAGGAACAAGGTGCAACGGTAGAAAATGTAAAATCAATAGATAATACCTGTTCTGCTTCAACATTAAAGCAACGGTTATTTTTTAACCCTTGTTTTAATATTGCTTATCCAGGATCTCATTGTCCTCAATGTCAGCATAAAATAACCTTATGGGAAAATATCCCTATTTTAAGCTGGTTATTCTTAAAAGGACAATGTAGTCAATGTCATACCTCTATCCCTTTACGTTATCCTTTTGTTGAACTATTAACTGCCCTGCTCTCTGCTATTATTGCCTGGAAATTTGGGGTTACATGGTTAACCTTGGCAGGTTTAATTTTTACCTGGATACTGATAAGCCTTAGTTTTATCGATATGGATCATAAATATTTACCCGATGTAATGGTATACCCTTTACTTTGGCTAGGACTATTTCTAAGTTTATTTCATTCTTTTACTTCCCCTCAAGAGGCCATCATTGGTGCTTTAGCTGGCTATTTATCACTTTGGTCAGTCTATTGGCTTTTTAAACTCATACGAGGTAAGGAAGGTATGGGCTATGGAGACTTTAAATTACTAGCAGCATTAGGCACATGGATGGGATGGCAAGCATTACCTCAAATTATTTTATTCTCTGCCCTCACTGGTGCTATTATCGGAGTTACCCTTATTGTACTAAAGAAAAATAATGCAGATACTCAAATTCCCTTTGGACCCTATTTAGCTCTTGCAGGATGGTTAGCATTTATTTTAGATAATAAAATATCACTTTTTCTTGTGTTATCTTCATCAGTAATAGAATCTATCACGTAAGTCTATGCAAATTATTGCCCTGACGGGTGGCATTGCTAGTGGTAAAAGCACAGTAAGCCATTTATTTCATACCCTCTATAATATTTCTGTGATCGATACCGATATTATCGCTCGATCATTGCTCAACAATACACATATTATCAATAAGATAAAATGTACTTTAGGTATGGAAGTGTTTCAGAATAATACCTTATCACGCAAAAAATTAAGACAAAACATTTTCTCTAATGAGGGTAAACGTCAACAACTTAATGCTATAATGCATCCAGTTATTTATCAGGAAGTAGATCAACAATTATTATCTCTCCCTGTAATGCCTTATTGCATTGTAGTTATACCCTTACTCTTAGAAACATCCCATAATTATTTATGGAAACATTATGACCGAATACTATTAGTAGATACAGATAGAGAATTACAACTTGAACGTGTTCAAAAAAGAGATAATATAACCCGCAAGGAAGCCGAAAATATTTTACACATACAAGCAAATCGAGAACAAAGACAACACATAGCACAGGATATAATTCTTAATAATCAGGATATGCACCATTTACAACACCAGGTTACCTTATTACATAATCGTTATATCACATTGTAAAAATCAGGATCATTATAGTGCAAAATTATATTGTTTATGAACTTCCTCTAAATGAAAAAATTAGAACTTTTTTACGTCTTGAATTTCTATTTCAGCAAGCCTATTACACATTACGCACCTATTCAGTATGGGATACTCGTTCTAGTATTCAAAGTTTACTCGATATTATGAGTATTCTCGGTAACAATCCTGGTCTAAAA
Organism: Gammaproteobacteria bacterium; assembly: GCA_026994225.1. GTDB lineage: Bacteria > Pseudomonadota > Gammaproteobacteria > GRL18 > GRL18 > JALWRI01. The sequence continues at coordinate 34,915 of JALWRI010000100.1, forward strand.
AATGAAATTATCAAAGAGTTAGAAAAGCATCATCAAAGCCTTGCGGCTTTGCAACAAATACATAGTGTAGATCAAAATCGTCTACAAGAAATCTTAGATGCACTCACGCAACGTATTCAAGCATTAACACATAATCCAATGACGTATCCATCTAAAGAATTACAAAATAATACATTACTAAGTACTATCAGTAAAAGAATGACCATTCCTGGTGGCATGTGTGATTTTGATTTACCTGCATACCATCTGTGGTTAGAAGCACCAGCAGAAAAGCGAATAGCTCAACTTGAATCTTGGTTTAGTAGTTTTGATGAATTACGCTTATCTATCGAATTAATACTTAATCTGTTACGTGATAGTGCTGTAGCCAGTGAAGAAACAGTAAAAAATGGCATATATCAGCATTCTTTTGACAGTAAAAATAGTCCTAATTATCAACTAATACGAGTATTTTTACCTGCTGAGTCTAATACCTATGCAGAAATATGTGGTGGAAAGTTTCGTTTTACTATCCGTTTTCTTATTCCATCAGAAAATGAAAAAGACAGTGAACATCAAAAAGCATTGACGTTTAAACTTGCCTGTTGTGCATTATAAAAAATTTTACACCTATTTCTATTTTTTTATGTCCTTAGCAGGTCTTTTCCATCCTCTCACAATGCGTTGTTTACTACGTGTCAAAGATAAAGCATCATCTTCTACATCTGTGGTAATAACAGAACCCGCCCCTATTGTTACATTATTATATAATTGTACCGGTGCTACTAATGCTGAGTTCGATCCAACAAAAACCTTATCCCCTATTGTAGTCATATGTTTATAAGCCCCATCATAATTACAGGTAATCGTACCTGCCCCAATATTTACTTGTTTTCCCATTGTCGTATCACCAATATAACTCAAATGATTTACTTTAGATTCAGCCCCAATAATTGATTTTTTTATTTCCACAAAATTGCCCACTTTAGATTTTTCCGCTAATTCAGTTTGCGGACGAATACGTGCAAAAGGGCCTATTTCGCAATGTGCTGAAATAACAACACCATCTAGCATACAATTATCATGTATCACTACATCATCACCAATTAAACAATTTTTAATAATGCTATTTGCTCCTATACTGACACGATTTCCAATTAAATTATTTCCTTTTAAAATCACATTTACATCAATCACTACATCTATTCCCATACTGACACTACCACGTAGATCAAAACGGTTAATATCTAATAATGTGACTCCCTTTTGCAATAATTTATTTGCTTGCTTTAGCTGGTAATAACGTTCTAGCATAACAAGTTGTTGTTTATTATTGACACCTTGTACTTCCTGACTATCTCGTACACAGTGGCTCATAACCGTATAATTATCATCCACTGCTAAAGCGATAATATCTGTCAAATAGTATTCATTTTGTGTATTATCATTATTTATCCTCACTAACCAATGTGTTAATTGAGCAACATCAACTAACATAATGCCAGTATTCACTTCTTTTATTTTTTTTTCTTCTTCTGTTGCTTCTTTTTCTTCTACTATTTTTACAATATTACCTTTTTCATCACGGATAATTCTGCCATATCCTTGCGGATCATTCATCATTACCGTTAAAATTGCCAAAGGGTTGCTTTGTTTTTTATTTGCTAATTGTACTAAAGTATCTTCTTCCAAACAGGGTACATCGCCATATAAAATCAAAACTTGCTTATTGACATCTAAATGATTGATAACTTTAGATACTGCATGTCCTGTTCCTAATTGTTTTGCTTGTTGCACCCAACGTAATGATTTTTCCCTTATTTGTTTGCGTATTTTTTCTTCACCATGCCCAACAACAACATAAAATATATCCTTAGAAATGTGCTTTGCCGTATCAATGACATGCTGTAATAAAGGTTTATCTGCAATATGGTGTAATACCTTCGGTTGATCAGACAACATTCGAGTACCTTTGCCCGCAGCCAGAATGACTATTTCTGTATTTGCTATCATATCCCCCCCTTTTTTTAAAACTAGATAGAAACCAAAAAGGGCAGAAATTCTGCCCTTTTTCCCACCAACTATATCAATGTCTGCTATAAACTTTTTTTCTTACGTATTTTTTCAATTAATCTTAATTGTGCAATGGCTTCTGCTAATTCTGCCTTTACCGCAGCATAATTAATATCTCCTTGGTTTTTTTCCAACTCTTCTTCTGCTCGTTTTTTTGCAGCCGCCGCTGCAGCGGCATCCAGATCTGCCGCACGATATGCAACATCCGCTAATATATTCACAATATGCGGTTGTACTTCTAATATTCCCCCAGAAACATAATAACTCTCTTCTTTTTTCCCATCATTACTCACTACACGTACTTCTCCTGGAATAATATGAGTCAGTAATGCAGAATGACGTGGCATAATACCCAACTCACCTAATTCAGCAGGAGCAAAAATCATTTCGGCAACCCCTGAGTACATTTCACTTTCTGCACTCACTATATTGACTTGCATTGTCATTGCCATGATAAATACCTACCTTAATATAGTATTTTAATTTTAAAATATCGAATGACGACTATCTATTATTGCATGGTTTTTGCTTTTTCTATTGCTTCATCAATAGACCCTACCATATAAAAGGCTTGTTCTGGTAAATCATCTAATTCCCCAGCAATAATAGATTTAAAACCAGAAATAGTATCTTTTAATGTCACATACTTACCTGGTGATCCAGTAAAAACTTCTGCTACATTAAATGGCTGGGATAAAAATCGCTGTATTTTTCTAGCACGAGATACAATTTTCTTATCTTCTTCTGACAGTTCATCCATACCTAAAATAGCAATAATATCTTTTAGCTCTTTATACCGTTGCAATGTACCTTGCACTGCACGAGCTACTTCATAATGCTCTAAACCAACGACTTGTGGATCAAGCTGACGACTGGTTGAATCCAATGGATCGACTGCAGGATAAATACCTAATTCTGCAATTTGCCGAGATAATACCACCGTTGCATCTAAATGTGCAAAGGTCGTTGCAGGGGATGGATCAGTTAAATCGTCTGCAGGGACATAGACCGCTTGAATAGATGTAATAGAACCTACTTTTGTAGATGTAATACGCTCTTGTAATGCTCCCATTTCTTCTGCAAGAGTAGGTTGATAACCTACTGCTGATGGCATTCGCCCTAACAATGCTGATACTTCTGTTCCTGCTAAAGTATAACGATAAATATTATCTACAAATAACAATACATCACGCCCTTCATCACGGAAACTCTCAGCCATAGTCAGACCGGTTAAAGCAACCCGCAAACGATTTCCTGGTGGCTCATTCATTTGTCCATAAACAAGTGAAACTTTATCTAATACATCTGATTCTTTCATTTCATAGTAAAAATCATTCCCTTCACGGGTACGTTCTCCTACTCCGGCAAAAACAGAAAATCCACTATGCTCTATAGCAATATTCCGGATAAGTTCCATCATATTTACCGTTTTACCTACCCCTGCTCCACCAAATAAACCTACTTTACCCCCTTTAGCAAAGGGACAAATCAAGTCAATGACCTTAATGCCTGTTTCCAATAATTCATTAGCTGGTGATAAATCTTCATAAGCAGGTGCTTTACGATGGATGACCCGATGTTCCTGTGCACCAATATCACCTTTATTATCAACAGGATTTCCCAGCACATCCATAACACGTCCTAGTGTTTCTTTACCTACTGGTACTTTAATAGCTTCTCCTGTAGAGTGTACTGTCAAACCACGAGATAACCCTTCTGATGCACCCATAGCAATGGTTCTTACAATCCCATCACCTAATAACTGTTGTACTTCTAAAGTAAGATCACTCTCTTTTACTACCAGTGCTTCATAAACTTTAGGCAAATTTTCCAATGGAAATTCTACATCAATGACAGCCCCGATAACCTGTACAATTTTTCCTGCACTCATAGATTATTTACCTTCTTTATCAATTTATTCTTCACTGGATTATTACTTATCAAAATGCACAGCAATGCTTCACTCACTTATACTGCTGCTGCACCACCTACAATTTCAGACAATTCTTGTGTAATTGCAGCTTGTCTTGCTTTGTTATAAGCAAGCTCTAAACTATCAATCATATCCCCTGCATTATCAGTGGCACTTTTCATGGCAACCATCCGTGCAGATTGTTCACAAGCAATATTTTCTACAATAGCTTGATACACTAATGATTCAATATAACGATTTAATAATTCCTCTACTAATTCCTTAGACTCTGATTCATAAATATAATCCCAATGTGCAGGCATTTCATCTTTAGGATTACCAAATTTTAGAGGAAGTAACTGATATAATACAGGCTCTTGTGTCATCGTATTAACAAATTTATTATATACGATACACAACTTATCTATTTTACCCTCTTTATAGTCACTTAATAATAATAAAACAGAATCAAGCACATCCATAATATAAGGTGTATCACCTAAACCTGTTACTTGGGTTACAACATTTGCTTTAATACGGCCAAAAAATTGACTTGCTTTTTTACCAATACAACACACATCAATCTCTATCTCTTCTTGTTCCCAAGTATGCATTTGCCCGATAACGGTTTTGAACAAATTAATATTCAGACCACCACACAAACCCCTATCACTTGAAACAACAATAATAGCCGCTTTGTTTACTTTTCTCGCTATCATATAAGGATGGCGGCATTCTGAACTAGCATGAGACAAATGACAAGCAACCTTTGAAATAATTTTTGCATAAGGGCGAGATGCCTGCATACGATCTTGAGCCTTACGCATCTTACTAGCAGCAACCATTTCCATTGCTCGTGTAATTTTTTGCGTATTTTTAACACTGGAAATTTGGGTACGTATTTCTTTACCCGTTGCCATAGACCTTCTCCTTTAGAAGTACTATTGATTTAGTCAATAATATTTACCATGTATTATTTGATTTAAAGGTTTCAATCGCTTTAGTTAATGCCGCATCTATTTCATTTGTTAACGTACATTCTTTATTGATAGTATCTATCAATTCTATTTCTTCCGTATGCATATAGGTTTGTAAAGATGCTTCAAATTCAACCACTTTATTTACCTCAATATCATCGAGGAAACCTTTATTTGCTGCAAATAATGAAATAGCCATAGCAGCAACACTCATAGGAGAATATTGTGCTTGTTTCATCAATTCGGTTACACGTTGTCCCCGTTCTAATTGCTTGCGGGTTGCATCATCCAAATCAGACGCAAATTGTGCAAAAGCCGCTAATTCACGGTATTGAGCTAAATCAAGACGCACTCCTCCCCCTAGTTTTTTAATAATTTTAGTTTGTGCTGCCCCTCCAACCCGAGAAACAGACAAACCTGCATGTATTGCGGGGCGAATACCTGCATTAAAGAGATCACTATCCAAAAAGATTTGTCCATCTGTAATGGATATTACATTGGTTGGTACAAATGCTGATACATCTCCAGCTTGCGTTTCAATAATTGGCAACGCTGTTAAGGAACCCGTCTTACCTTTTACTTTACCTTTAGTAAAGGTTTTCACATATTCCTCATTAACCCGTGAGGCACGTTCTAGTAAGCGTGAATGCAAGTAAAAAACATCACCCGGATAGGCTTCCCGACCAGGAGGACGACGTAATAATAAAGAAACTTGACGATAAGCCCATGCCTGCTTCGTTAAATCGTCATAAATAATCAATGCATCTTCGCCACTATCACGAAAATATTCCCCCATAGTACATCCTGAATAGGGAGCAATATACTGCATTGCAGCAGCATCAGATGCTGTTGCAGCAACAACAATAGTATGTTCCATTGCACCATGTTCTTCTAATTTTTGTACTACACTGGCAATAGAGGAGGCTTTTTGTCCCACAGCAACATAGATACATTTTATCCCTGTACCTTTTTGATTGATAATTGCATCTACTGCAATTGCCGTTTTTCCGGTTTGTCTATCACCAATAATTAATTCCCGTTGCCCACAACCAATAGGAACCATCGCATCAATTGCTTTTAAACCTATTTGTACGGGTTGATCAACCGATTTTCTTTCAATAACGCCAGGTGCAATTTTTTCAATTGGAGCAGTCTCTGTTGTTTCTATAGGTCCTTTTCCATCAACAGGTTCACCCAAAGAGTTCACCACTCGACCTAATAAGGCATTACCTATAGGGACTTCTAATATATTCCCTGTACATTTAACGGTATCACCTTCAGAAATACCTTCATAATTTCCTAAAACAACCGCACCGATAGAGTCTCTTTCCAAATTCAATGCTAGACCATAAATATCTCCAGGAAAAACCAACATTTCTCCGGACATCACATTCGCTACACCATGAATTTTAATAATTCCATCCGTTACGGCAACCACTGTCCCTTCCGTTGCAGATTCCAATTGAATATCAAATTTTTCGATACGTTGTTTAATTAAATCACTGATTTCTGATGGATTAAGTTGCATGTTATACCTGCTTTGCTATATGCATACTATTTTGTATCTGATTATGTTTAAAATATGTATAACCATATTCTGATTACTTTACCCTATTTTAAACGTCGAAAGTTACTGAAATAAAGGGGTACCTATGATTGTCAGTTATTCCATATTAATATCGTATAAGTTTTGACATTTTATTCATTTGTCCCACTGCTGAACCATCAATCACTGTATCTCCAGCTCGAATAATAACTCCAGCAATAAGACTTTCATCAATATGAGAAGCTAACGACACACTACATTCAAAACGCTTTTCTAAGGCTGTAATCATTGCTACTTGTTGTGCTTCAGTTAAAGGATATGGCGTATCAACTACCACATCAATCGTTTTCTGTGCATCAATTTTAAGTGCTTCAAATATTTCTGAAATTTCAGGTAATAATGCCAAGCGTTTATTCTCTAGCAGTAAATGAATAAAATTCGTTTCTTCTGTTTTAAAATCCCGTTGTATTTTTTGCACTGATACGCTATTTATTATTTCCAACAACGCATCATTATTTACATCAGGACGAGAAAGCATTGCTGCCATATTATCATCAGATAATATCGCAGCTAATACAGACAAAATATCTGACCACTGTGTTAATGTATCCTGCTGCTTCGCATGTGAAAATACAGCCTGAGCATAAGGTCGTGCCAATGTAGTATTTTCAGCCATCATTCACACCTGTTCCCTATTATTAACACCATACTCAATCTAGACCTTAACTTAAATCTGTGCAATCGTTTCATTTAGTATCTCTGCATGAATATCTGCATTAATTTCTTTTTGCAGAATTTTTTCTGCAGCACTAATGGCTAATGTCGCAACATGTTGCCGCAGTTCTTCCTTAGCTCGATTTACTTCCTGATCAATCGACGCGTTTGCTGCATGTAATAAGCGTTCATTTTCTGCTTTAGCATCTCGCTTAGCTTCTTCAATAATCTCATTACTACGTCTTTGCGCTCTTGCGATGACATCATTAGCTTCTTGCTTGGCAACTTGCAAAATTTCTATTGCTTTTTTTTCAGCTAACTCTTTCTCATGTAAACCTCGTTCGCTTGCAGCCAAACCATCGGCAATACGCTTTTTACGTTCTTCCATCATATTGGTTAACGGTTCCCAAAGAAACCGATTAATAAACCATATTAAAAATACAAAGGTGAGTATTTGTCCAAATAACGTTGCCGTAATATTCACAGCTTAATCTCCTAAGGTTTAGAACAATAGCTTAGTTCACCTATGACTAAACCCATCTTAACTACCTGTTAAAGCCCCTATAAAAGGATTAGCAAAAACAAACCACATCGCCATACCGAGTACAATCATAGGAAAGGCCTCCATTAACCCCCCCGTAAATAACATTTGCCCCATTAACTGTGGTCGCATCTCAGGTTGTCGGGTGATACCTTCAAGAAATTTGGAACAAATCATTCCCCAACCTAATGCAGAACCTAAACCGGCCGCTGCCAAAATAATACCCACACTTATTGCTGTGGAAGCATAAATAGTAGCAAGTATGCTAGCATCCATTATTTTCTCCTAGGGTTATTAAAATAAATTAATGTGCTTCTTCATCGTCCTGATGTGCCATACCTAAATAGACTATAGTCAACAACATAAAGATAAAGGCTTGTAATGTAATAACTAATATATGAAATATTGCCCAACCACTGGCTAAAATAATCTGTGGTAAGACACCCAACAATGAAAAACCACCCATCATTGCAAGTAATAGAAAAATAAGTTCTCCTGCAAACATATTGCCAAATAAACGTAGTCCTAAACTAACTGGCTTTGCTATTTCTTCAATCGTTGTCATCACAATATTTACTGGAATTAAATACTTTCCAAAAGGATGAAACAAGAACATTTTAAGATAACCCAGGAAACCTTTTACTTTAATATTGTAATAAATAATTAATGCAAATACCGATAAAGATAAAGCAAAAGTAGTAGATAAATCAGTGGTAGGAACAACTTTCATAGAATGAATATGAAAAAACTCTCCAATTTTAGGTAATAAATCAACAGGCACTAAATCCATCGCATTCATTAAAAAAACCCATACAAAAATAGTTAATGCCAAAGGCCCTACCAATTGATTTTTTCCAGGAAAAACGTCTTTAACCTGCTGCTGTACAAATTCAACTATAGCTTCCACTACATTTTGAATACCAGAGGGTGTTTCTGTCTGCAAATTTTTACCCACTTTATATGCTATCCACATCATTAAACTTGCGACAAACCAACCATAAAACAATGTATCAATGTGTAGAACAAAAAAACTACCTTTATCATCACAACTGTCACCAACACTAACACACAGATTGGTTAAATGATGTTGTATATATCCTACTGGCGTTATCTCACTCATAGTAAACCTGTATTTATTTCAATTATATTTAATTTTTAGTCTATTATATATCTATTTTTATCCATAATGTTACTATAAAAAGCGATTTACTTTTATTACCAGCAATATCATATTTTTACTCTTTAATAGATAGTTTTGTATCAACCTGATTAAATAAAAAAGCTATTTGAGCTACCGCAAATGCCATTAAAAGTGCTATTGGAGATAAATTTAAAACCCCCAGTCCTAAAGCCATCAATAATAAAGTAAGAGAAAATTTTAACATTGCACCACTGTAAATTGCTTTGTATCCCTCTTCTTTATTTTTTACACTCCCTGCTTTTTTAATGCCCCTGGCACTTATCCAAGTACCTACTACCGCTATCAAACCACCAAATAACGCAGACTGAAAACCTACATTACCAGATTGAAATAAATATCCCATTGCGACCAAAAAAGTAAAAACTAATTGTAACGATATTAAACGCAGTGCGGTTCTATATAAAACTTGCGCTGCAACACTCATGTAAAACACACCTGTTTTAATACAACTAAATCAAAGAGCCGCAATTATAGTTTTTTTACATCAACAAAGCAATCATAGTTATTTAATATGCGCTAAAATACCCTCTAACTCGTCTACTGTATTATAATGAATGACTAATTTACCTTTTCCTTGCTTACTGTGTTGAAATACTACTTTAGCACCTAATTTTCCAGATAGATCGGTCTCTAAATTTTGAATATCTGGATCAGTATGTGCCGCTTCTTTTTTCTGCGGCGGATTCATTATTTGTCTGACTAAACTTTCTGTTTGCCTTACTGATAATTCTTTAGCAACCACTTGTTCTGCAATATTGATCTGGGTATCATGGTCAAGGGAGAGTAATGCCCTGGCATGTCCCATATCTAAATCTCCATTTTCCAGTAATTGTTTGGTATGTGAATTTAAATCTAATAAGCGCAATAAATTACATACGGCTGATGTAGATCGCCCAACTGCTCTACCTATTTCTGCATGGGTCATGCCAAACTCTTTTACCAAACGTTTCAATGCGGTTGCTTCTTCTATGGCATTTAATTCTTCACGTTGAATGTTTTCAATTAAGGCAATAGCAATCGCTGTTTTTTCTGCTACCTGTTTTACCATTGCTGGAATATCGTGTAACCCTGCCATTTGTGCAGCACGCCAACGTCTTTCTCCAGCAATAATTTCGTAACGCCCATTATTTAAAGGACGTAATACGATAGGTTGAATAACCCCCTGAGCACGAATAGAATTGGCTAAATCTTCAAGCGCATCCTGATGCATATCAATTCTAGGTTGATGTGATCCAGTTTCAATCAAATCAATAGGGATATGTTTTAATTCTGCATTTTCTGGTGAGGCATCTGTTATTTCCTCATTAGTTGCTCCGTCTTGATTTATCTGAGCATTTCCCAGTAAAGCATCCAACCCCCGACCCAAGCCCCGTTTTTTCAGTGCCATATATTTTACTCCAGTTCGTATTATATACTTGTTGCGAGTTCTTTATCTGAATCCGTGTCAATATAATGTGTTTCTGCATTACGTAACATTTCCCCTGCAAGAGCCAAATATGATTTAGCTCCCTTAGAATTTTTATCATAATTTAATACTGGAACACCATAACTGGGTGCTTCCGCTAAACGTACATTACGGGGAATTACTGTCCGATAGACCTTATCTTTAAAATGTTCACATAACTGAGCAGACACTTCATTTGCTAAGCGACTACGTGAATCAAACATAGTGCGTAAAATACCTTCCATACGTAAGTTGGAATTAAATCTTTGACGAATACGCTCTATGGTATCCATTAAAGCGGTTAATCCTTCTAGTGCATAGTATTCACATTGCATAGGAATCATTACTGCATCGGCTGCAACCATGGCATTAATTGTTATCATGCTCAATGACGGCGGACAGTCTATAAGAATATAATCATATTCCATTAATATTTTATTTAACGCTTTTTGTAATTGTCTTTCCGCTTGTGGTCGGCGAATTAATTCTACTTCTGCTGCGGTCAGATCAGTATTAGTTGGGATGACATCATAATGAATATTAGGATTAGACACTCGTACATTGGTAATGCTTGCATTACCATTTAATACATCATAACTAGACAAGTTTAAATCGTACTTATCAATACCACTACCTGTTGTGGCATTACCTTGAGGATCTAAATCTACTAATAAGACTCGCCGTTTCGTAATACTAAGGGAGGCAGCTAAATTAATACTCGTAGTCGTTTTCCCTACCCCTCCTTTTTGATTTGCAATCGCTATCGTCTTTCCCATATAAATACCATTAAATCGAGTTTTCTCATTTTCACTCCAACCAATGTAACTGCAATAGATAACGTTCTGCAGATAACCCCGGAATATGTAAACGTGTTTCTGCCATAATGCCAACCTGAGGCGGTAAAAGAGCTATTTCAGCTTCTGGATAACGTCCTTTCATCGCTAAAATTATACCCTGAGTAGATATTAAATGTGTACACAAAGACCACATTTTGTCCAAAGAAGCAAATGCTCTCGTTACTACTATATCAAATTTTTTATCCTTAGAGGGGAAAAATTTTTCTACCCGATTTTGTACTACCACAATGTTTTTTAATGGTAAGGTTATAATAACTTGTTGAATAAATTGTATTTTCTTTGCTCTACTATCTAATAAGGTAAACTGTTTTTCTGGATATAAAATAGCTAAAGGAATACCTGGCAGACCTGCCCCTGTTCCCACATCAATAATATTGTCTCCTGTTATGGCAAAAGCTATCGCTAAACTATCTAAAAGATGGTGAATAAGCATCTCTTTTCTATCCGTAATAGCTGTTAAATTAACCACCTTATTCCATTTTTCCAGTAATAAAATATATTGCCACAAGAGTTCGCCCTGTTCTTCTGTCAAAGCAATGCCTAATGCTTCACACCCTGTTTTTAGTAACTGCTGCATAAAAAATTCCCTTCAGTTTCATGGTATTTTATGCTACATTCATAGACCAAAACTATCACTAACAGATAGTTTTTTGCTTTATTAGAGCGAAAAAAGTGTATCATTTATATATTTTAACCCTCCGATGTTTTTTTTATATGCACTAAAATCAATGAAATGGCTGCAGGAGTTATCCCGGGAATACGACTTGCTTGTCCAACTGTAGTCGGTTTTACTGCCAATAATTTTTCTCGTACTTCAACAGATAAGCTCTTGATTTCTTGATAATCTAAATGTGCTGGTATACGCTTCATTTCATTTTTTTGTTGCTTCTCAATTTCGGCTAATTGCCGTTTTATATACCCTTCATACTTGGTTTGAATTTCAACCTGCTCTGCAATATCTTTTGCTACCTGAGATGATGCCGGATCTAATTGCTGTAAATGTTGATAATTTATTTCTGGACGACGTAATAAATCGGCTAAAGCCACCGCTTTATTTAATGTTTTCCCCCCCATAGATATGAAACTATCTTGATCTATTTTATCTGGATATAGCCAAGTACTTTGTAAACGTTGTTTTTCTACTTCTATCTGTTGTTTTTTTTCCGCAAAATGTTGCCAACGTTTAGCATCCACAAGCCCTAATTTCCATCCTATCTCGGTTAGACGTAAATCTGCATTATCTTCACGTAATAATAATCGATATTCTGCTCGACTGGTAAACATACGATATGGTTCTGCTGTTCCTCTTGTTACCAAATCATCAATCAATACACCGATATAGGCCTGATCTCTACGTGGATACCATGACTCTTTTTCTTGTACTTGTAAGCTCGCATTTAAACCTGCTATCAACCCCTGAGCAGCAGCTTCTTCATATCCTGTTGTACCATTAATTTGTCCTGCAAAAAATAACCCCTTTAAACACTTAGTTTCTAATGTAAAATGCAAATCTCGGGGATCAAAATAATCATATTCGATAGCATAACCGGGACGTAAAATATGTGCATTTTCCAATCCCTTAATTGAATGAATAAACTGATACTGTACATCAAAAGGTAAGCTGGTAGATATGCCATTGGGGTAAACTTCATGCGTATTTAAACCCTCTGGCTCAATAAATATTTGATGTGAGGATTTATCTGAAAAACGATGAATTTTATCTTCTATAGAAGGACAATAACGAGGTCCTACCCCATCAATAACCCCTGTATACATGGGGGAACGATCTAGACCTTGACGAATAATATCATGTGTTTGGATATTAGTATGAGTAATATAACATGCTATTTGCTGTGGATGTTCATTAGCATTTCCTAAAAATGAAAAAACCGGAACAGGGTTATCACCAGGTTGCTTCTGCATGACCGAATAATCAATACTACGTCCATCAATACGAGGAGGCGTACCCGTTTTTAAGCGTTCAACACGCAATGCTAACGTGCGTAATTTAGCTGATAAGGCATTAGATGGTGGATCACCTGCTCGACCACCTTGATAATTTTCTAAACCAATATGAATACGTCCAGACAAAAATGTCCCTACTGTTAAGACTACTGTCTTTGCCTGAAAATTAACCCCCATCTCAGTCACTACACCAGTAACCCGCTCACCTTCAAATAATAAATCTGTAACCGCTTGTTGAAATAATTGTAAATTTTCCTGATTTTCCAAATAATGACGAATTACTTGCTTGTATAATACTCTATCTGCCTGCGCTCGGGTTGCACGTACTGCAGGCCCTTTACTCGCATTGAGACGGCGAAACTGGATACCTGCACGATCAATCGCTTGTCCCATAATCCCCCCTAGTGCATCAATTTCTTTAACTAAATGCCCTTTTCCAATACCACCAATAGCGGGATTACAACTCATTTGCCCTAATGTTTCAATATTATGTGTTAATAATAGTGTTTTACAGCCCATCCGTGCTGCAGCAAGCGCTGCTTCGGTACCCGCATGTCCTCCTCCCACTATAATGACATCATATATTGTAAACATAGTACCATTTCCTTCACGTTGGTAAACTTAAATGCATCTCTATTCTAAACTGCTTTGCTGATGGTTAGCAATTGTTACTCATCTTCTTTTATTTATCTAAAAATTTCTTGGAATAAGACAGCATAATACCCCCGTCCTGTGGTCGTCAATCAGCAGCATTGCTTTTTCTTTTTGTCATGTTACAATCTTTTAAGTCTGTTCAGTGATGTATCCAGCGTAAATAATATCTGTAGCAAAATACAATATTACCCCCTTTGACCAGTAAAATACCAAGGTACTGTTATGCAAGCTATTATAGACAAAGCCAGCCAAATAATTTTGGGCAAAGAACTACAAGTAAAACTAGCCTTAACCTGCTTACTTGCTCGGGGACACTTGTTAATTGAAGATTTGCCTGGGATGGGAAAAACAACCTTGGCACATTTTTTAGCAGCTGCCTTTGGATTGCGTTTTGCACGTATTCAATTTACCAGTGACTTACTGCCTGCCGATATTTTAGGTATCTCCATTTATGAAAAAAAAGATACCACAGATGGTCAATTTATCTTTCATCATGGCCCTATTTTTAACCAATTACTACTTGCTGATGAGATTAATCGTAGCAGTCCTAAAACACAAAGTGCTTTACTTGAAGCGATGGAAGAACATCAAGTGAGTGTTGATGGAGAAACCCGTGCATTACCTGAACCTTTTTTTGTTATTGCCACACAAAATCCACAGCATCACTTAGGTACTTTTCCCCTTCCTGAATCACAATTAGATCGCTTTTTATTTTGCATCAATATGGATTACCCTAATCCTGATGCTGAACGTTTATTATTACAAGGTGAAGATCGCAAAATTCTAATTGAAAATCTTGGCACATTAATGAACCATCAACAATTATTACACAGTCAACAACTGATTGATGAAATACATGCTTCTGATGCACTCATTGATTATATTCAGGCCTTATTAGCGTTTAGCCGAAATTCAGGAGAGTTTATTCATGGTTTATCTCCTCGTGCTGGATTAGGGCTGCTACGTGCTGCAAGAGCCTTTGCCTATCTAAGTGGACGTAAAATGGTATTACCTGAAGATGTACAAGCAGTATTAGCCGCAGTGGTTAACCATCGCTTACAACATGCTACAGAATCTAATACCGCACCGTCTGATATTTTGCTACAAGTAGCAATACCGTAATGACAATCAAAATACCGAGCATAAAAGCATGGTTTTTATCTCGTATTCCTGTACAAAGCAGATTAACTTTAAATCGTCATACCGTTTATATTCTACCAACCCAAGAGGGAATTATCTTTGCTGCGATATTATTATTAATGCTCGCTGGAGCAATTAATTATAATAATAGTTTATTATTTATCAGTACTTTTTTCTTTATTAGTATTGCTATCTATTCTATGTATCAAACACAACAAAATTTACTAAATATTCAGGTATCAAAAGGAAATTGCCAACCTGTCCATGCAGGAAATAATGCCTTGTTTCCATTGCAATTAAAACAAACACAACAAGATTGTAAATATAGTATTGCCTTATCACTCCAGCAAACTACGCACATAACAGACATACCCTTTGAACACAGCATAACCATTACTTTACCTTATCCTGCTGAAAAACGGGGTTACTTATCCTTACCTAAAGTCACTATAAGTAGCAATTACCCCCTTGGTCTTTTTCGAGCGTGGTCGTATATTTATTTGGATCAAAGCTGTTTGGTTTATCCTGCCCCAAATAAACATTATGCCGTAACCCATCATGATCTGAGTCATACCACTGAAGGACTTGCCGGCTTAGAAGCGGGGAGTGATGAATTTGCTACTTTAAGAACATATCAATTAGGAGATAACTTACACCATGTACATTGGAAATCCGTAGCAAAACAACAAAAAATGTTTACTAAACAATATTATAATACTCAATCTAAACAAATTTGGATTAACTGGAATTCTTACCCTAATTTAAGTATAGAAGAAAAACTCTCAGCAATGACTGCGGCATTACTTTATGCAGAACAACATGGCTTACAATATGGGTTACAACTTCCCAACAAGACAATAATGATTAATCAAGGATTCTCTCATCTACATGCTTGCTTAAAGGTTTTGGCACTGTATTAATCCTCATCCTCGAAAAAAAGTTGACATTATAAGAATATTCTAATATAATTATTCCATCTTGTTCAGAGATGAAAAAAACTTCCTCCTTTGGATTTTATCCAACGCAGTTGATCCCCTTATCAACTGCGTTCTTTTATACTTTTGACAAAAAATCACTCCTATTTTAGGCAAAAATCTGACAACGTTATCAGAATTTTCCTACATCATAGCAAGCAGCATTTTTTTATACTATTTCTCAGTCAAACAGCATCGCTTTGACATTTTTATTATTTATTTTAGGAGCTATTATTATGAAAAAATCATTAATTACTTTATTCACAGCTTGTGCTTTATTTTTTTCAGTTACATTATTTGCAACACCTGTTGATATTAATAATGCCGATGCCACAATGCTCGCACAAGTTATGAAAGGGGTGGGCAAGAAAAAGGCAAATGCTATTATCGCCTATCGTGAACAACATGGAGGATTTATTAGTATCGAAGAACTCACTAATGTAAAAGGTATTGGTGCTAAAACACTACAACGGAATATAGATAATCTCACCATCAATACGAATAAATAGTCTTGATTAAAACTAACACCACCTGCCTTTTATCTAAAGACATTGAAAACCTCGTCCTTTAGGGCGAGGATCTAAAAACAAAAGCCCATTGCGTGAATACGCCTATTTCTAGCAGAAAGAATATCTCGAAGTTCTGTTTTGTCTATAGCTTTGCTAAAATAGCTTTTTTGCTCTCATCTACAAGGAAAATACTGCATGGCTGTTTATGCTATAGGCGATATTCAAGGTTGTTATACTGCCTTAATGCAATTACTAGAAAAAATCAATTTTCATCCTCATAAAGATACACTCTGGTTTGCAGGGGATTTAGTAAATAGAGGGTCTCAATCGTTAGAAGTATTACGCTTTGTAAAAAATTTGGGAGATAATGCTATTACCGTATTAGGGAACCATGATCTACATTTACTCGCACAATCTCAGGGATTAGAGAAAAAATTTAGTCATACCTTACAAACAATACTCGATGCACCCGATAAACAAGAATTATTAGACTGGTTACGTCATCGTCCTTTTATACATCATGATAAAAAACTCAATTATGTCATGGTACATGCCGGATTACCGAAACAATGGGATCTGCATACTGCAAAAATATGTGCTAAGGAATTACAACATATTCTGCGTGATAATACCTTATATCTCCAATTTTTAGCTAATATGTATGGTGATACCCCTGTATTATGGGATAAAAAACTATCTTCTTGGGATCGTTTACGCTTTATTAGTAATAGTTTTACTCGTATGCGTTATTGTGATAAAAATGGCACTTTAGAATTTAAAAATAATGGAGCGGTTGGCACTCAACCTAAAGAATATATACCCTGGTATAATGTACCTAAACGTGAAACAGCTCATCTTCGTATTGTTTTTGGGCATTGGTCTACATTGCGTGGAAAAACAGATAATCCCTATGTCTATGCACTCGATACAGGATGTTTATGGGGGGGGACACTCACCGCTATGCGCCTTGATAATAACGAACAGACACGTATACATATAACGTGTCCAACACAACAAAAAATTCCTAAACAAAAAAAATAAACTACACTTTATCTAACCAGGCTAATAAATCACAAATTTCATGTTGTAAAAATTCTTTATTCCTATAAACATTTGCCAATAAGCTAATACCTTGTATTTTTGCTAAAAATCGCATCGCCATAATGGAAGATTTATCGGCATAATCCAATGCCTTAAACTGTTTTTCCAACCATTTAAGAACAACATCCAGTAGTTCAGTTGCTTCTGAGTATAAGGAGGATTGTTCTTTACTTAACTCTGAAATTAAAGTACCTTGAGGACAGCCATAATGTACTAGATTATCTTCTTGTGATTGGATAAAATACCCTAAATGCTTCATTCTCTCTTTCGGATCAGTAAACTCTTCATCCCAGGATGCTAACATAGACTGTAATTGCTGATAACGCATTTGAATTACAGCACGTAAAATATCATCTTTCGTTTTAAAATAATAATAAAAATTTCCCCGATTTAATGATGAAGCTGCCGCAATTTCGGTAAAAGACGTTTGTTGATACCCTTGCTGATAAAATAATTTATCTGCTGCTTCTATAATCCTACGACGTTTTATTTCTCCTCGTAAACGCATAATAACCAAATATTAACCATCTCTCACAACACAAAAGCTATACCTGATTAACAGATATAGCCTTTGTTAGTATCACTTACTAAATATATAATGACTGTGTTGCTGTACTCGATTCATCAAAATACGTAGCTGCCCCGACAAAATCTACCCCATCAATAAACTCATCCTGATTAAAGCCAAATAACTCTACAGTCATCTGACAAGCTAACATTTTAACTTCTGCCTCTTTACATAGATCACGTAATTCATCAATGGTTGCCACGCCACAATTTTTTATTGTCTTTTTCATCATAGAGGTAGCAAAATCATCCATAAAAGGGACACTCCACATCAAATTAGGCACTTTAGGACCAAAATCTACTTTTTGTAACCATTTAGGTCCAAATGGCATCTTCATAGGCATACCAGGATTACCCATTGGGGTTACTTTTAATGATGAAGTATCTTTTAATAATAACTTTAAACCATAAAAGGTAAAGAATACACATACTTCCATACCTAATGCTGCTGCTGTACTGGCTAAAATAAAAGGAGGATACGCCCAATCTAATGTACCCTTTGTTGCAATAATAGTTAATTTAGGATCTGCCATTCGTATTTCCCCTGCTATGTGACTATAAATGATGATATTTCTGACTCAAAAATCAAAGTACAGAAAATATTTATTTCATGGCGACCACTTTAATACATACGTATGACTTAATCAACCTTCAAGCAAAAATAATTTGCAATTTAATTTAAAATATGCTAATACATTAATATGTTAGTATATTATCTTATTGTTTTTTATTGAAAAGATATACATCCCTACCCCTAATAATATCATAGGTAATGATAACAACATGCCCATAGTCAACCAATTAAAAGCAATATAACTGAGATGCGCATCGGGCTGTCGAAAAAATTCAATAATAAACCGGAAACTACCATAAAATATTAAAAATAGGGATGAAATAGCCATCACAGGACGAGATTTTTGTGAATATATCCATAAAATAATGAATAATACTCCCCCTTCCAAAACAAGTTCATATAGCATTGAAGGGTGTCGTGCTAACTGTAACGGATCAGTAGGAAATATCATAGCCCACGCTACATCAGTAGGTCTACCCCATAGTTCTGCATTAATAAAATTACCTAGCCGACCGGCTGCAAGTCCGAGAGGTACTAACGGTGCAATAAAATCAGTTACCATAAAAAAACTACGTTGCGTTTTACGGGCATACCACCACATCGCAAATAATACGCCGAGTAACCCACCATGAAAGGACATCCCTCCCTTCCATACCTGAAATAAAATAATTGGATTATCTAAAAAATGCCCAAAGTTATAAAATAAAATATATCCTATCCGTCCCCCTAATACGACACCTAATGCAGCATAAAAAATCAAATCTTCAATTTCTTCTATACCCCATTGTGATGAACGTTTGGCACGTATTCTCCCTAAAAACCATGCCATAAAAAATCCAACCAAATACATAATGCCATACCAATGTATTTTTAATGAACCAATACTCACTGCAACCGGATCAATAGAAGGATACTGCAACATATATTTTTACTCTATTATTATGAAAAAATGTTATTTTACTCATTTTTATAAAATAATTAAACTTATTCTAGGGTTAACTAGAATCCAATACAGGCTTATTCTTATGTATCATCAATTTTTATCCTTCTATGCTAAAACTTCTTTTTTCTTCCTTATGTTATTTTCCTTACATACTATTCCTCTTTTTGCCAGTAATATCAAACAAGAAAAATATTGGCAAACACAACTTGAAAGCAGTTTGTTAATTGGAGATAGCATTATTTTAGATACCGGTGCACCCGATAAGGTATTTGCTATCTATACGGAGCAACATACAGATACTAGCAAAGGTGCAGTCATTCTTCTACACGGTATGAATACTCATCCTGATTGGTCACAAGTTATTCATCCACTGCGGGTAGAGCTTCCAGCCTATGGATGGAGTACCTTATCCATACAAATGCCTATTATTAAGGATAAAAATATTCTTAATAAAGATATTACTGAAAAACAATATCAAAATGTAATGGATGAGGCAATTCCTCGTATTAGAGAAGGGATCAATTATCTAAATGTAAAAAAAAATATTATCTTATTAGGGCATAACCTCGGTGCTAATATGGCATTATATTATTTAAATAAAGCACCTACCCCCGTTATAAAAGGAGTTATTGGTATCAGTATGAGTGTTGGTAGAAGAAAAAAATCAGCATATTATCTACCTACTTTGCTAAAAAAACTCACTTTACCCATTTTCGATATTTATGGGGCAAAAGATCGACTAGATGTAAGAAATACATATATACTCCGTTATCGTGCAGCAAAATTAGCTAAAAATACTACTTATAGACAAGATAAAATCTTTGCAGCGGATCATTTTTTTAGCACTCAAACAACAACCTTAGTACGCAGAATACGTGGCTGGCTAGATAAACTCTATTTACAACAATTACAGTAAAGCGCATAATAAGCGTTTTTATTCAGATAACTATCGTTTGCAGGAATATTATCCATGATACCCGTGTTGATTTTATTGCACCTTTTATCCGCTGTAATTTGGGTTGGAGGAATGTTTTTTGCCTATATCATATTACGTCCTGTGGCTGCAGCACATCTTGAACCGCCAATACGCTTGCAATTATGGGTTGGTAATTTTCAACGCTTCTTTTTTTGGGTTTGGATCGCTATTATTATTCTTATCAGTAGTGGTTATTGGATGATAACATTGTATGGAGGCATGGCAGCAATAGGTAAACATATCCATATTATGCAAGCACTTGCTTGGCTAATGATTGCTATTTATATGTATGTTTATTTTCAGCCTTATCGCCATTTACGTATTGCTGTAGATGCTCAAAATTATCCTGAAGGAGCAATACAACTCGCTAAAATACGTCAAGCTATTGCTATCAATTTAACTCTCGGTATTGTTATTATTGCTGTTGCAAGTGTTGGACGCTATCTACTCTAATCACCAGGTCAACAATATCACAGGGTAACTATGTCCTATCAGGAGGCAATACCCCACTATTTGCAACAAGCACAGATTACCTATCGGGTTGTAAATCAAGTTACGAAGAAACATCAAGTTCAACGAGAGATAGATACCGCCTTATCACATCAAAAAATACTTCAAGAATGTCTTTTACAAAACATTCAATAGTTACCTTCTAGCACGCTTGTTATATCTTCCAGTTTTGTTCTATATAGCCGGGATAATTGATAAATATTTTTTCTGCCTCCTGGCTATCACAATATTTCTTTCCTGCAGCACTATTATGACAACGTAACTGCAAGACTATCCTAGCCCCTTTTTTCTCATTTACCCGTACAATAGATGCTGCAATCTGTTTTTGCTTATTCACCGATTGGGTTAATAAGACGGTAGGTAAGTCAATTTCTAATGCTGTTAGCCTTGCTTTGCGAAGATACTTTCTGGATAAATTCCACATTTGCCGACATTCTAACGCATCTCCACAACGTAACACGACCATTTCTTCGTCTTGTGTACTCTTTTTTAACGTATCACGTATCTTTAAATACATAAAATTTTCAATTTCTTGATAATGCTTTGCCTTTGTCCGCTTTCTTTGCTCTGTCCAGGTTTTTAACGATTTACGAGTATTATCTAATTGTTTTTTTACTGATTGCAAATCATGGCTAATCCCTGCTGGTATGGCTTTACCTAAACGTTCAAAATTGGCAGCTTTTGCTACTAATTGTCTAAATTGAGTACGTAATTTAGCCTGTTTCTTTTCTACCGCAGCCATTTTTGCCTTCATAATAGTTAATTTTGAATTTAAAAGATGTAACAAATCATCAATAGTTAAATAGGTTTTTAATAATGTTCTATCCTTTTCTGCCTGACGATGGCGACGTTTTTCCTCTATTGCTAATTTTTTAGCTAATTTTCGTTCCATTGCTAATTGTTCAGCCGTTTTCGCTGCTTTTTTAATTTTCAGCGTAACCCCTCTTTTACTCTTAAAATAGATTTCTTGTTTACTGTATTCAGGAGGTATTCTATCACCACATTCTCTGACATTTTGCTTATTAATCCAACATTTTATACCATAACTCCAAACACTTGAGTATCCTGACAAGAATACAAAAAAACCTATTATTGCTATTAAAATTATTCTTCTCATAGTATATTTAGTCCCTATTATTCAGGTATTTTTATATTTTTTCTGTACTCTACCTTATATTTTCATTCTATGCCACATTACACACAAGATTTACTCATACTTTTTATTGCATCACTGACAGCTAATATACTTTCTGCTTTTGCTGGGGGAGGTGCAGGACTTATTCAATTACCCATACTGATATTTTCAGGTTTACCCTTTAATATTGCTTTAGCCACTCACAAGATAGCAAGTATTGCCTTAGGATTAGGAGCAAGTATCCGTTATTATAAAGAAAAACCGCTTATATTCCCCTTTGCCCTTTTTATTCTTGCCACTGGTTTACCTGGTGTTATGTCTGGTGCAGTAACTATCTTACGTATCCCTGAACAATATTCTACTCTTGCTTTAGGGATATTAACATTAAGTTTAGGTTTTTATTCTATCACCAAAAAATCATTAGGTACTCAAACAGAATATAAACATCGTACCTTATCAGGTTATATTATTGGTGGAATAGTGCTTTATATCATCGGAGTATTAAATGGCTCTTTAACATCTGGAACAGGGCTTTTTGTTACCCTCTGGCTTGTCCGTTGGTTTGGTCTGGATTATCAATCAGCCATTTCCTATACCCTAATTTTAGTCGGATTATTTTGGAATGCTACCGGTGCTATCACATTAGGAATGTTAACCACTATTCGTTGGGATTGGCTACCTATACTCCTACTCGGATCACTCTTGGGCGGCTATATTGGCACCCACCTTGCGATAAAAAAAGGCAATTTTTGGATTAAACGGATTTTTGAAATAACTACTATTATAGTGGGTTTAAAACTTATTTGGCGTGTTATTGCCTAAGCCCTTATCCTCCTGTTACTGACATAACTCGAATCACTTTCTCAGGATTTTCTACAAATTCATGTTTAAAGGGTTTTAGGTTAATTGCTTCTAGTAATACTGCGGCCAAATCCTTATCACTTATCCCTGTACGCAATAAAGGACGCAATGCAACTTGATGTGCATCACCAAGACATAAATATAAATTACCATCGACTGAAATGCGTACCCGATTACATGTTTCACAAAAATGTTGGGAAATAGGCGTAATAAACCCAATGTCGGTATTCGATCCTGCAATTTTCAGATAATGAGCAGGCCCTCCTCCAGACATAATACTTGGCACTAAATCGAAGCGTTGTTGTAAATGTTGCCGAATAAGCTGCAAACTCATATAATGATTGTTTTCTGCCTGTAAACCGCTATTTCCCATTGGCATCGTTTCAATAAAGCGCAAGGTGAAATCTTGCTCAATACAAAAATGCACCATATCTTCTACTTCATCATCATTAATGCCTTTCATTACCACCATATTAATTTTAATCGGAGATATATTCGCTTTCTTTGCTGCCATTAATCCTGCAAGCACTTTATCTAATGAACCATTGGTTATTTTTTTAAAACGCTCTGGCTGTAAACTATCTAAACTGACATTAATCCGAGCAATACCACTTTTAGCCAACATTTTCGCATACTTGGATAATTGGCTGGCATTTGTGCTGAGTGAAATATCATCTAAACCAGAAATATTCGACAATCTACGTACTAAATCCACCACATTTTTACGTACTAAGGGTTCCCCCCCTGTTAAACGTAATCGCTTCACTCCTAGTTGAGCAAATACCCGTACTAATTGTTCAATTTCCTGGAAAGTCAACCATTGTTCAGGTTCCTGGAAATCATGAAATCCTTTAGGTATACAATAAAAACACCGAAAATCACACCTATCTGTTACGGATAAACGCAGATATTTAATTTGTCTTTGAAATTTGTCAATTAATTGTTTTTTATACATCGCCTATTCATGCCATCTGTTGCCCACTATATATAGCTGCTACAACACAATATAGTTCTGAAAACCATAGTATTTTATGCTAGTCATTTAAATTGTTAGCAATTTTGGGAACACTACAATGCCCTCTATTTCCTTAGCAAACTTTTCAGTCGCATTGGAAACTACTTTTCTTAAAATTCCTGAACTTCCGTTGAGATCACTATTAATTGTTTTACCCGTAGAAGACTTAAATAAACCTCTCTTAACTCGTTTACCTAAATAAGTAGCTTGTTTCTCAAGTTTTTCATCCGCTAAATGATCAATTTTGGAAGTATAAGATTCTTCAGTTAAAATAACTTCTATACTTTCTATTTCAGCTTTATAAGTAATCATATCAATAAACTGTTTAAATGGAATATTAACAAAGGTTTGATTATTTTTCTTACCAATATTTATGGCCTGTTTCCAATCTGGATTATGACCGATTACTATCTGGGAAACACCATTCTCTTTAGCAACATCAATGACCTTTCGACTTGCTTTATGAAGATAGTCTTTCACTTTACAATTACGCTTTAAGGTCAGCTTCTCTATCTTATTGGAGGTTCCTTTATTTCCAATACAAGACATCCATTCAGCTTTTCGTTTATTATAAAATTGATTAACTGACTTCAATGGCTTTCCATTGATCAAGTAAGTCTCACCATTAGAGATAAAAATACTTATTGCACCTGATTTTGGATCATTTTTTCTAAACTATTTAATACCTCTATACTCGCTTGTTCCATTTTTTGCAAAGCACTGATACCTTGATCCCAATCTCCTGCATGATAAGCATCAATGGCCTCTTTAGCATTTTTATGCACAGCAAGATGTGGTGATTCCATTTCTTTATATCCAGGTAAATGAGAAAAACTCGATTTACCATCGCCTTCATAATACCATTTACCCAAACGACATTCCTGATGGTTAGAAAACTCATGAGAATGTTGTGTTGAAATCCCCATAAAAATTTTATAAACATTAAATTTATAAACTAAATGATCAACCTTAGCTAACTCTATAAAACTCCGTAAAGCACTTTCCTCTATTACCTTTTCCATATCTTTTGAAAGAACCAGTAAATGCTGTATTTTTGCTACGGCATCCTCTCCTTGCTTTGCATATTGCACAGAATTAGTTTCTATTGTTGTAATGGTCGCTGCTGCGGCTTTAGTGCTTTCTTGAATAGTCCCTACCAAGGCATCAATTTCACTGGTTGCACTGGCAGCACGCCCTGCTAATCCACGTACTTCATCTGCTACTACTGCAAATCCACGTCCTTGTTCACCCGCTCTAGCTGCTTCAATAGCGGCATTTAATGCTAATAAATTAGTTTGATCAGAAATATCTTTGATTAAATTAACAAATTTTTCAATTTCTTCCGTACGTTGACTAAGCTCTGTCACGTTTTGCCCCGCACTGCCCGTATCATCCGACATATTACGTAAATTAGCGACAATTTCATCTATTACTGCTCTATTCATTTGTGATACAGATGCTGCCTGCATTGCGGTTTCTTGCTCGAGTTTTAGCTTGTTTGCCATCGCCTCCAGGGATTTTTGGGATTCATTAAAACTGACTGAAAAAGATTCCATACAATGAAACATGGATAAAATAGCATCATTCCAATGTTGTTTTGATGCTTGTTGTTGATCTTCTAATAATCGATATTTTTCCTGATATTCTTGTAACTGTTTTTCAAGTTGTTTATTTTTTTCTTGTTGAGTACGTAACTCATCTTCTAACAACAGATA
Organism: Gammaproteobacteria bacterium; assembly: GCA_026994225.1. Taxonomy (GTDB): domain Bacteria; phylum Pseudomonadota; class Gammaproteobacteria; order GRL18; family GRL18; genus JALWRI01. The sequence continues at coordinate 60,798 of JALWRI010000100.1, forward strand.
CTTATTTTTTGAAATAAACACTTACAACTCCTTAACATACTATAATCACTACACTAAAAAACAACCCCAATCAAAGCATAGCACCAAAAATACAATATTCATCATACGAAAACAATTTATCTTCGCATGATGATAACTTTCTTGTAAGTATTATTCAATAATTAAATACAATGCTGAATTACCTCTACGAATGGTCAATAATAAACTTCTCCTATTATCTAATTTAAAACGTTTAATATCCGCCACTGATTTTACTTTATGTCGATTAATCGCTTGAATAACATCCCCTTTTCTTAATCCAGAATAGGCTGCTGAAGAGCCACCTTTTATTGTGACAACTTCTATTCCAGAGATAATCCGTCCTCGATATTCTTGTGAATAATCTGATAATTTTGCTCCAGCTAATTGCACATGTAAATATTTACCGTCCACACTGCCATCAGCAGATACCAAGCTATCCCCATTGGTTAACATCGCTGTTAAGTGTTTTTTCTTCCCTTCACGTAAAATAGTAATTTTAACTTTTTCTCCGACTCGTAACAAACCAATACGATTACGTATATCTCCTGCACTTCTTACTACTTTAGCATCAATTGCTATAATCACATCGCCTGCTTGTACACCTGCTTTTTCAGCCGCTGATCCTGAAATCACTTGTACAACGACTCCACCTTGATAATCTTCTGCATTAAATGCTTTTGCCAGTTCCGGTGTTAAATCTTGTACATGCACACCTAATAAACCACGTTGTACCTCACCGTGTTCTACTAATTGATTCATAATCGCTATTGCCATATTACTTGGGATAGCAAAGCCAATACCTACATTGCCACCACTTTTAGATAAAATAGCAGTATTAATTCCAATTAATTCTCCCTTTAGGTTAAGCAATGCTCCCCCTGAATTTCCTTGATTAATTGCCGCATCTGTTTGAATAAAGTCTTCATAACCTTCAATACCTAACCCACTTCTCCCTAATGCACTCACAATACCTGAGGTAACAGTTTGCCCTAAGGTAAAAGGATTACCTATTGCTACAACAAAATCGCCCACTTCCAGTTTATCCGAATCGGCCAGGGGTATTGCTGTCAGATTTTTAGCTTTAATTTGGATTACGGCTACATCTACTTGTGGATCACGTCCAATTAACTGTGCCTCATATTGATTACCATCTAATAAGTGCACCATAATTTTGTCTGCATGATCTATGACATGATTATTTGTCAATATATACCCTTTTTTGGCATCGACAATAACTCCTGAACCTAATCCCATAGGAGTATTTTTTTTAGGTTGTGGATAAGTTGGCTGATCAAAGAAAAAGCGAAAAAACGGATCATTAAATAAGGAATTTTGTTTACTACGCACGCTACCATAAGTGGCAATATTAACGACTCCTGGGCGTACTTTTTTTATCATCGGTGCTAAACTTGGTACTTTATCACCCTGGCTATCAAAAAAGGGGATACCTGCTATCGCCCAGTTACTGATTAACAAGAATACCACTATGATACTAACCGTTAATTTTTTATACTGCATACCTATTTCCTCTATCCTACTTATTATAAACAATGAATATCAACCACAATATTGTGGTAATAATAACAATAAACAAGTCACAATCTTGAATACTGTGAACTACTCGCCCCCTAAAGGGGCGAGCTTCTATTCAAAATTGGGGATTAGAGGAAAAAGAGTAGCCTAAAGTTCCCTGATCTGCTTAATAATACATCTCTTTACGTGGATTAAAGCCTGTTATTTGCGCTAATTTCATATACAGCTCTTTCACTTCTTGGCTATCAGCAGGAGGCGTTTGAATATATAAAGTGATAAATTGATTACCTGGTTCTTTACCGGGTAAACCCCTATTGCGTAAACGTAATTTTTTTCCTGAACTGGTATTTTCAGGAATACGAATATCAATGGTACCATTTAGAGTTGGTACAGATAAAACAGTACCCATAGCCGCTTCCCACGGGCTAAGAGGAATATCTAAATGAATGTCTTTTCCTGTAACCTGAAATAATTTATGCTCTTGAAAACACACTTCTAAAAATAAATCTCCTTTCCCCCCCGGCCCTGGTTTTCCTTGCCCTGTTAAACGAATTTTTTGTCCTTCTGTAATGCCTTTTGGAATTTTTACCTTTAGCTGACGTTTATCATTCCCAGGTAAGCTTACCATACGTTCTACACCATGATAGGCATCTTCTAGTGAAATATGTACTTGTACTTGTAAATCGCTGCCTTTTGCTTGACTACGAGTGTAATTATTCGCTGTTTTAAACTTATAAGTACTTGTTGCAGTATTTGCCCCTACATTATTACGAGCTCGTTGAAAAAAACTTTCAAATAAATCACTAAAATTTGCATTCCCTTTTCCTTGCCATCCAGGTGGGGGGGAAAATGATTGACCATCTCGCCAACTATTTCCTAGTTGATCATATTGCGCTCGTTTTTTATCATCTTTTAATACCTCATAGGCTTCATTAATTTCCTTAAATTTTTCTTCTGCATTCGCATCTTTACTGACATCAGGATGATATTTCCGTGCTAAACGGCGAAAACTCTTTTTTATATCCGCTTTATCTGTATTACGTTTTACACCTAATATTTTGTAATAATCTTTATATTTCATTCGTCTAATTGCTTCTCTATTTGTGTGCGAGAAAAAATACCTCGAATACGATATCCTTCATTATCCTCTTCAATCACCAACATGTGTCTTCTATTTATATTATTGAGTGTACACAAAATATCTCCCACACAGGCTTTTTCTACTCCCTTCATAGTCAGTGCTTCAATATCTTCTAATGGTGTCATAATATCAATGACACACATTTCACTGGGTGTAAGTTGTGTTTCTTGTAAAAATTGCTGGGTTTTTTTTCCGAGTATATCACGGGCTGTAATAAGCCCTATAACACAACATTGCAAGTCTACCACAAATAATAAGCTAATACCCTTTTGTATCATACGATGATTAGCAACATCTACACTCGCTTCGGGTAAAACAGTAATACTCGACACCTTACATAAGTCTGTCATTACCGTGATGGCAGATTGTTCTTTGGTAACCACTGGTAATTTTTGAGAAGGATAACAAAACCCCGTATTTTCAGGTAATGCTACAATATCAATATTTTTATAATTATCACCCATCAAAGTTTCCCTGCATGAATAAGTGTTCCTATACCTGAATCGGTAAATAACTCTAGCAATACCGCATGTTCTGCCCGACCATCAATAATATGGGCAGAAGATACCCCCATCTGCACCGCTTCTAAGGCACAATGAATTTTAGGCAACATACCCCCGTAAATAGTACCATCCATAATTAATGTATCAATTTGTCGAGCATTTAGGCCAGTTAATAAATGCCCCTCTTTATCTAATAAGCCTTTAATATCTGTTAATAGAATTAACTTTTCAGCATCCAATGCTTCAGCGATTTTACCTGCAACTAAATCTGCATTAATATTATATGACAGACCATCTTCCCCTAAACCAATCGGGGCAATAACAGGAATAAAATCGCCATGCAATAACATATCAACCACTTCCGTATTAATTTCTTTTACTTCCCCAACATGCCCAATATCAATAATTTCAGAACTTTGTAATGCCTCTATATCTTGCTTAAACTGTAATTTTTTTGCTTTGATTAATGCACCATCTTTTCCTGTTAAACCAACCGCTTTGCCCCCTTGTTGATTTAATGATGTTACAATTTCTTTATTTACTTGTGCACCTAACACCATTTCAACAATGTCCATTGTTTCATTATCAGTAACTCGCATCCCTTGATAAAAATGACTTTCTTTACCAATGCGTTTTAGTAATTCACCTATCTGGGGACCGCCACCATGTACTATAACAGGATTTAAACCCACCAGCTTCAGTAACACAATATCACGAGCAAAACCTCGTTTTAATTCTTCATCCACCATCGCATTCCCTCCGTATTTAATGACGATGGTTTTATTTTGAAAACGACGGATATAGGGCATTGCTTCAATCAATACCTGAGCTATAGTCATAGCCTGCTGTTTTTGCATTATCAATACTCTTTATTTATAAATTTGTTGGCAAAAAAACGCTACCAAAGGGTAAAATATCCAATATAGATTATTTATCTGGATACTCAGAAAAAACCATACGAGATTTACGTAAATCTTCTGATAATATCTCTAATAAGCGGCTAATAGTAAATATAACATCATCAAAAGATGCCCAATTTTCACTTAAAATAATATGCCCTAGTGAATCACCAGCAAGCATTGCTCCTGATAAATAAAATTGGCTACGTATTTGGCTAAAGTTTTCAAATACTTCTACTTTTCCTCCTTTTTCTTCTATAAAAGGAGCCAGTGTTGTCGCTAATTCTGTATCACATAAAATATTTGCACCATTGACCCTGGATAACAAATCTTCACCAAGCAACATCAATACTTTACTCATAGAGATCGTATCACCACTTGAGGAAACAATGACGAATCTATCACCACTATAATTTAGTGCAAAGCCCACATCTGCCCGTTGACTAATAATTTTTTCTGATAATAGCTGTATATTATCTATATCTGCAAATACTTCATCCGGTGGTGAGTTTTTCACCTCATTACGCAACATAATCACCTGACAACCCACTTCTTCTAATAATTTAGGTAAAATATGTGCCGTTACTCCATACATACAATCAATAACCACTTTCATTGGACGAGCTAAAATAATTTTTTCATCCACATCCTCTATATAGGTATCTAAAATATCTAGCGTTTGTATATCACCGGCACTATTAGCAGGTAATTGTTGTTGTGCTATACGAGTATTTAATTGCTTTAATCCTTCTTGGAATAATACTTTACCATTGACCACAAAAGTGATGGATAGATGCTGCTTTATCTGTTCTTCTAATCGCAACATAATGCCAAAACCTTGTGCTTTATTTAGTGCCGCATAAAATAATAATGAGGTATTCACCACACCTAATTGTAGTACCTTGATGCCTGCATCTTTCATTCCATCTATCAGCGTAGTTGCCATATTTTGCGTTACTTTAGCTGCATCATAACCGATAGCAATCTCTGATGAACCGGCTTCATTTGCTTCTGCAGCAAAAGATTGCCCTAAAGCATATAATAAATCGGTCTTAAATTGCTCTATATCGCCTGATAAGGCATCTGCCTGTAATAACTGCTCAGGAATAGATAACCCTGCTTTTGTATCTGAGCTAGGTGTTGGAGAAACGCTTTTATCTGCAATGTCGTTTTTGGTTATTTCTTCTTCCTCACCGCTCAAGCTCAAATTTGCAAAAATACTATCTTCATTTGAAGGTTTAGGCTTATAACTTTTATAACGGGTTTGTTCTTCTACTTCATCCTGATTTTCTCCATAGGATAAATCACTAAAATAACTGGCATCATCAGGCGGGCTTTCTGCTAATTCCTCTTTATTATCTGTTGCCAAGTTTTGTTGCATAAGCCCATCACTATCATCAGTCAATGATTTAAGCATATGGGAAAACTCCTCATGATTGAGGAGTTCTTCCCGTTCTGCATCCGATAATCCTGCAAGTAAATCCTCATCTATATCTTCTGATAGTGCCTCTTCCTCTTTATCTTTCTCCTCATCTTGTGCAAATTCAGATACCAATAAATTTTTTTCATTTTTCTCGGTAAACATTAAATCGGTAAGTAATTCCTCTTCATTCTCTCCTTCTCCTTGCTCTCCTTTATGCTGTACTTTAGATTCCACTTCATTCAAAATACTATCTTGTTCACGTAATGCAGCATATTGTCGCTCTTGTTGTACTTGCTTATGTTTACTCCAATACCATGACAATAACACCAGCCATACTATAATACATATTATCGCTCCTGCAATAAAAGCAATAAACATCACCCACGCAGATAATAAAATATCAGCTTCTTGCACTTTTACATGTACTTGCCAATTACTCCCTGTAATAGATTCCTTAGCAAAAGTTACCTCTCCTTCGGTAGCTATTGGTGCAAAATGACTTTCTAGCAATATTACTGAATTATTGCCTGCTAGCTGATGTATTTCTACATCATTTTTCGCAATAAGCTGCGGATCATTCATCACTTTTTTCAATATATCAACACTAATAGATACTAAAAAATAGGCTAAATGTTTATCTGTATCCATTGCCATAATAGGGAACACCCATAAAATATATCTTTCCTTTCCTTGCTTTTGAATAATGGCTTTATGTTCTGCATAGGCTATTCCTTTTTCTATATCCGTTGCCTGTAATAATAATTCCAGCGTACTATAGCCATATTCTTCGATCACTTTGGTTTCATCAATCGGTGCATCAAAAATAACTACATTTTGAATAGTAAACTTTTTTACTAACTGTTCAGACAACTGTACAATTTCACCCTGTACATTACTTGCAAGACTGTCAATCGTTTTTCTTTCTAACCAATTACGAATATTATTGTGCTGACTTTCTAATAAAATACTTATCTGTTTCGCAATAATCCCTGCTCGTTCTTGCGCCCTATTTATCTGACTTTGTTGTTGTTTAAGTTGTGCGCTTTCAAATTCTCCTACCGCTAAATATATGCACACTATACCTAATGATAAAACAAATAATGCCAGCAATAGTAGCTTATAACTCCCCGTTTTTTTCATTATATATCCTTTTTTATTGTATAATTATTATCAATGTTTAATGACTACCTGTATGCCCAAAGCCTCCTGTTGCACGTTGGCTTTTAGAAAAGTTCTCTACAATTTCTAGTTGTGCCTGCAATACGGGAACCAATATTAATTGTGCAATGCGTTCCCCCACTGTAATCATAAATTCATCCTTCCCTCTATTCCAACATGATACAAAAAGTTGACCTTGATAATCTGAATCAATTAAACCAACTAAATTACCTAATACGATGCCATGCTTATGTCCTAAACCAGAGCGGGGCAAGATCATTGCTGCTAGATTTGGATCGGCAATATGGATTGCTAATCCCGAAGGAATTAATAACGTTTCACCTGGTAATAAAATAGTATCTTCATCTAATAATGCACGTAAATCCATACCGGCTGATCCTTTTGTCGCATAATGAGGTAATGGTATTTCATTACCTAAACGCTGATCTAATATTTTTACCGCCAGTGTTTGCATGCTATCTATCCTCTAATAAACGTGATATATGTTTTAATAACTGTACTGCAAGGATTTTCTTGGATGTCTTTTGCAATGCTTTCCACATAATAGTATCTGCTTTTTTCCAACACAATAATAAAGCATTTTGATCACTATCAAAACCCTGACCAGAGGCTGCTTTTCCTACCCAATTTCCCGCTATCATAGAGACCCCTTTTTGAGTTAACTTTTTGGCCACATTTTCTTTTAAATTATCAGTTTCCGCAGCAAAACCTACACATAATGGCGAAGTTGGCATCTTCGCAATTTCTGCTAAAATATCCGGGTTCTTTTTTAATTCTAATATTAGCTTATCCTTATTTTCTTGTTTTTTTATTTTACTTGCTAAAGGCTTGCTCACTCGATAATCTGCTACAGCTGCACAAGCAATAAAAATATCGGCATTTAGCACTTGCTCTTGCACTACTTGATACATTTCCATTGCACTACGGATAGGAAAAAAAGTAACAGCTTGTGGTGCTGTTAAGGTTACTGGACCTGAAATTAAAATGACCTTTGCCCCCATATCACAAGCTGCTTGAGCAATCGCATAGCCCATTTTTCCTGAACTGCGATTACTAATAAAACGCACTGGATCAATATCTTCTAGTGTAGGTCCTGCGGTAATTAATAAAGTTTTACCCCTCAACAAGTTTGCTACTTCTTCTTGCCTTGCAAGCTGCTCGGTCACTATTTTGACAATTTCTTCTGGCGATTGCATTCTCCCTAAACCCTCATCACCACACGCTTGCATCCCCCTTTCTACGTCTATGACAGTATAACCATAATCTTGTAAAATTTGTATATTTCGTTGTAATAAAGCATGTTGCCACATTTGTTGATTCATTGCAGGAGCTAACAAAACGGGTGTTTTTGTTGCCAAACATACGGTAGTTAATAAATCATTACTCAAACCCGCTGCTAAACGCCCTATAAACCCGGCACTAGCCGGTGCAATCAGTATCATATCTGCCCAACGTGCTAATTCAATATGGCTCATACCCACTTCTGCTTGCTCATCAAATAAGTGTTGTCGGACGGTATTGCCCGATATAGCTTGCAAACTCAACGGCGTAACAAATTGTTCTGCTGAAGCGGTTAGAATTACTCTTACTTCATGCCCAAGTTGGCAAAGTAAACGTATCAAAAAGATACTTTTATATGCTGCAATACTTCCAGTTATACCAACTATAATACGTGCTTTCATTTATTTAACCTCAATATGTGTTGATATATTAGATCACGCTTTTTCAGAAAAATCCTACAGATAACTTTACAATATTCTTTTACCATTATGCCATTATTTATCGTTATCTTTTATTTCAGGTAGTTATCTATGTCTATAAAATACTGGCCTCATACTGAACGCCCACGAGAAAAGTTATTACAACAAGGTGCAAAATCCTTATCATCAGCAGAGTTACTCGCAATTTTATTAGGCACTGGCTATAAAAATAAGAGTGCTGTCGAAGTTTCTTACCATCTGTTACAACATTTTGGAGGGCTACGCCCCTTATTTAATGCTAACACCCAAGAAATGTATGTACAAACAGGGATAGGCCCTGCAAAATATGCACGCTTACAAGCAAGTATTGAATTAGCACGCCGTTATTTAGGTGAGCATTTAGAAAATAAACCACTCTTACAAAATCCCAAAAGCACTCAAGAATATTTAAAAGCCCATATTCGTGATTATTCTATTGAGGTCTTTTGTTGTCTGTATTTAAATACCCGGCATCAAGTTATTTATTTTGAAGAATTATCTAAAGGCACGCTTTATAGTACACACGTTTACCCTCGTGAAATTATTCAACAAGCATTAAAACATCATGCTAGTGCTATTATAGTGGCACATAACCACCCTTCTGGTAATAGTACACCGAGCCAGGCTGATAAAACCATTACCCACACGCTAAAAACGGCACTGGCTTTATTTGAAATACAACTTTTAGATCATATCATTATCGCTGATAATCAAGCTGTTTCCTTTATGGAACTTGGACTATTATAATAATCGTAAAGCATTTAAAACAACCAATAGAGAGCTAAATGACATACCTATTGCTGCCATCCAGGGAGCAATTAACCCTAAGCCAGCTAACGGTAATGCAGTAAGATTATAAAATAAAGCCCAATATAAATTTTGCTTAATTAAAGCCCATGTTTGTCGGGATTTTTTTATACTTGCAGGGATATCTAATAAATGATTAGAGAGTAAAATAATATCTGCACTTGCTTGAGCAATTTCAGTACCTTGTCCCATCGCCATAGAAACTTGTGCCGCAGCTAAAATGGGAGCATCATTGACCCCATCACCTACCATTAAAATATTTTTCCCTTGTTGCTGTAACTGATTGAGATGCTGTAATTTATTTTCTGGCATCTGTTCTGCGTAATATGTTTGAATATGTAGTTTTTCTGCTATTGCAGCAACCGTCTTATCATTATCCCCACTGAGCAAAAGTGTCTGTATGCCCATTTCCTGCAACTCCACAATGCTCGCTTTTGCTTCTTGACGTACGTTATCACTAAAAATAAACTGTGCGATACATTGTTCCCCATCATGCAAGTACAATATTGTCTCTGAGTTATTACTTTTTACTATCTCCGATAAGGTGGCTATATAGCTATAATTCCCTAAGTAATAACTTTTTTCTGCTATTTTAGCGTGTATCCCTTTTCCTGCTGTCGCTTTTTGTTCGCTAATCTCTAAATAAGGTAAATCTGATAAGATATTTTGATACGCTTTTTGTAAAGCCTTTGCAACAGGATGCTCAGAACCTTGCTCTACACTTGCTGCAATACGTAATACTGAAGATATATCAAATCCTTCTACCATCACTACAATATCTTCTATAGCTAAGTTTCCTTCTGTTAAAGTACCTGTTTTATCAAAAATAACGGTATCTACTTTTGCCAAAGATTCTAATACATGACCACGAGTAATTAAAATACCTTGTTGAGTTAAGGCACTACTTGCTGCTGCTACTGCCGCAGGGGTTGCTAAAGATAAAGCACAAGGACACGTTACCACTAACATAGATAAAACAATTTCAAATACTTGTTTTGAATCATAAATAAACCAAACCATGCCAACAATACTAACTAAAATCAACAGCGTAATAACAAAATAAGAAGCCACTTTATCCGCTATTTTAGCAATATTTGGCTTTTCGCTTGTTGCACGATCCAATAATCGAATAATTGCAGATAATACCGTATCTTGCCCTACTTTATTAATCTCAATAACTAATGGGCTATGGATATTAACACTTGCCGCTATCACTTGATCTCCTATATATTTATTAACAGGCAAACTTTCCCCCGTCAATAATGCTTCATCAACACCACTTTCTCCTGCAATAATAATACCATCAGCCGGAATACTTTCGCCGGGTTTTACTCGTACTTTATCATGTACTTGTAACTCAGCCACCGCAACCTGTTGTTCACCACCTTGCTCAGTCAGCTTTGTTGCCATAGCAGGCAACAGCTTAATCAGCTCTTCTGCTGCTTTCCCAGCTTTTTGCCGAGCTGCCATTTCCAAATACCGCCCTAACAATAAAAACAAGGTAAACATGGTAACTGAATCAAAATACACTTCACCCTGTTGTGTGATCGTTGCCCAGACACTAGCAAAATAGGCACTTCCTAAGGCTATAGATACTGGTACATCCATACCCCACTGATGTCTACGTAAATCTTTCCAGGCACTTTGAAAAAAGGGCAGCGCAGCGTAAAAAATAACAGGCGTGGTAAAAAGTAAACTGATCCAACGTAATAATGTCGTTGTTTGCCTATCCATAACATAATAATCACCGCTATATAAAGCAATGGAAAACATCATAACCTGTATCATTGCTAATCCTGCGACAGCAATACGATAACGTGCCTGACTACGCTCTTTTTCTTGCAAACGTTCTAGTTTTCCTGGATCAAAAGGATGAGCAATATATCCCATATTGCTAATGGCTTTAAGAATATCACTTAATGCTAGTTGATTATTATCCCATTTCACTCTTGCTCTATGCGTGGAATAATTAATGGAAAAGCCCAATACACCTGGTAATTGATTAATATGTTTTTCATTTAACCATACGCAAGCGGCACAAACAATGCCTTCCATAATCAATGCAGCTTGCCGTATGTCTCCTTCTTGCGTAGCAATACGCTCAACAAAGCTACGTTGTACTTCCTGATTATCATATAAGTCGAGCTGTTTTAATATATCGGGAACTAATTCTTGCCCTGTGGTGGCATTTTCTGTACGAAAATGGTAATAATCCAACAAATCATTATCAACAATGGCTTGTGCAACCGCTTCACATCCTTTACAACACATTGCACGCTGTTTACCTTCAATCTGCACATGATAATCAACCTGTTTTGATATAGGCAAACCACAGTGATAACACTGTTTTTCTTGATTCTCCTGTGGCATAGTAATAATTAACTTTTTGGTTGGATACGGGTATTTCCTCTAAAGGTATAATTTTCCTTGCCTTTATGAATATCCAAATCTAATTGCCACAATCCTTCTGTGGGAAAACTGACTTGCGCTTGATATGTCCCTAGTGCTGTTTCTAACATAGTAAAACGTACTTCTTTGTCACGTTGTCCAGCAATAAAAAAAATCCCTTTAATATCTGCAGCAGAAAGAGCTTGTTGCTGCTTATCGGTCAATACGACTTGAAATGTTCCCTTTTCTCCTGCCACTGGAACATTTAACCAACCACGTCGCACATTCCAACCTAAATAGGCTTTTTGCACTCGCTGACGATAATATATTTCTTCTAACTCTTTTTCTGGTACGACACCAGAAAAAGGCGAATGTACCGATACAATTTGAGATTGTGGCTCAGGTAGAAACCATTTTGCCCATTTACCATTAATACCCTGCTGGGCAACGGTAATAAAAACTGAATTGACCGCAATCACTACCACAAAAAATAATACAATAATGACCGGTGCCCAATGAAACTTAAACGACTTGTTATCTTTTTTATCACGTTGTCCCGTTATAATCGTTAACAAATAAATAGTAATAGTGTACACAGCTACATGTAAAGCAAACACATCTGCGCCTGGCCATTGCAATAAAGCAAAAGGTAAATACATGCTCAGTATTACGGCTGCTGTTATCAGAGCAACAATTGATCCCCTGATACCACTCATAATATATAAGCCACTAAATACTATAACTATAAACAAAATACCTGCAAATAAAGTTGTCGTAATTGCTAACATAGAAAAATTTTATTCCTTAAAAACGTGAGGGGGTAAAATAAAATAATTAAATACACGGATAGATTCATTTTCTGCTCGTATATTTTTTACTAAAAATACAATTTTTTGCTTTTCTGTATTTACTAATTCAGGATTAATATGAATATGTAAACGCACTAAAACACTTTTTTCAGGAGGTAAAACAATCGTTTTAAATTCACCCATATCCAACATGGCATCTGGAAAATTGTCTAGTGTTAATTGATATTCTGCCTCTTTCTTAGATTTATTCGTAAATTTTACTTCATAATTATTTTGTACATCCCCATTGGATAACACAACATACAGAGGTTGGCGTACTTGAGTAATGACTACTTCAAAGGGTTCACGGCTCCATACACTCCAAACCAATGCAGCAATGGTAATAATGATAACCGATGCATAAGCCAGACTTTTACCTTTAAGCCAGGGGTTAGTTTGCTTTTCCCCTAATAGTTCATTTTCTGAACTATAACGTATTAATCCTTTTGGATAACCTATTTTATCCATCATATTGTTACAAGCATCAATACATAATGCACAATGAATACACTCTAATTGTAGGCCATCACGAATATCAATACCCACTGGACATACCTGTACGCACAAACCACAATCAATGCAATCTCCTACTCCTTGTTGCTGTCTTTCTTCTCGTGTTTTATACTCTTTTAAAGGCTTATGCCGACCTTTTATTCCTTCCCCTCGTTGCTCATCGTATGCCACAATCACCGTATCCTGATCAAACATAACACTTTGAAAACGAGCATAGGGACAAATAAAATGACATACTTGTTCTCTTGCAAAAACAGCCATTACATAGGTTGAGATAGTCAATATAGTAATCGTTACATACGCTGGAGTCGGCGCAGTAGCAGTAAAAATTTGTTGTGTTAGTTCAAAGGCATCACCCCAATACAGGACAAAACTGAGGCTGGTTAAAAAGGCTAAAACAAAAAATAAACTATAGGTAATTCCTAATTTCAACACTTTTTCTTTATTCCAGGGCTGTTTTGCTAATTTTATACGGGCATTCCTATCACCTTGCACCCAGTGCTCTATCATCATTACCATGTCTGTCCAAAGTGTTTGAAAGCAAAAATAGCCACAAAAAATACGTCCTGCAATACCTGTTACAAAAAATAACAGCATCGCTGCAATAATTAAAAAACCTGCTAACCAGAAAATATCTTGTGCATAGATAACCAAATCAAATAAATAAAATTTTCGTCCTACAATATCAAACAATACTGCTTGATCAGATACATCCCCTACTCTTTCCCAACGTAAAAAAGGTAATAAAAAATAAACACTATAAGCTAATATTAAAATACTCGTTTTGATACTACGAAATGTGCCTTTTACCGAACGGTTATAGACAGGTTCTCTTTTTTTAAATAATACTTCTTGTTCTGTAACAACTGAATTTTTTTGGGGCATGAGACTTCCTTATTGACATCCTCCCCTTCCTGAAAAAGGGGATTTTTGCGATTATTGGATAAACAACGAAATAGAAATCAAACAGACAGTACAATTGTAGATCAATATCTTGCTTAAAAATGCAAAAGTAGCATCTCCAATAAAGATACTACTTTATATATTAAATAAAAAATACTAGATGATGCTATCTAATATTTATTTACCCCCACCTAAATCATGTACATATACGGTTAATAACTTAATATCTGTATCACTTAAACGATCTTTCCATGTTGGCATATGGCGACTTACTCCTTGAGTAATTACTTTTTTCACTTCTGCTTTTTTCGTTGCCGCATCAGTGTTAAGAGAAATATTTGCAATCGTCCATACTTGATCGGTTAAATTAGCTGAACCTTGAGAAAATAAGCCTGTAGCTTTCTCTGTATGACAATAATAACATGCCGCAGTATCACTATGGAACAAGGTTTTACCACTTTGTACTTGTTTCTCATCGCCCTTTTCACCCGATAAAGATAAAACGTATGTAGCCAGATCATCAATTTGTTTATCATCTAAAACCTTTGAAAAACCAGGCATAAAACCATAACGACCTTCTCGTATAGTATGTTCAATATTGGCAAAACTTCCTCCCCATAACCAATCATCATCCACTAAGTTAGGATATAAACCGACAATACCCGCTCCCCCTTGTTGATGACATGCTGCACAGTTATCTGAAAACAAGGCTTTACCCAAAGAATTCACAAACCCATCTAAATCTTTATCATTCGCAATGGCAGAATAATCCATCTTACCGATTTTATCTAAAAATTCTTTTTGTTTTACCGCTGAACTACTTTCATTCATTTCTTGTACTAATAGGTTACGGGTATTCCAGGGGACAGTTTTTGTTTCCCCCTTCGCATTCGTATACGTAATTGTTGCCATACCCCGAGTAAAACCATCCCCCATAGGAAAAGTGGGGTACATAAACCAGTAACTAACCGCAAATATTATTGTTATATAAAATGTCCATAACCACCAACGTGGTAAAGGATTATTATATTCCTGGAGATCTTCATCCCACACATGTCCTGTTGTTTCTACCTGTTTTGTTTCATTCTTCATGATCTTTACTACCTTTTTTCAAGTCTGCCTGATAATTGTTGTCATCATCATCCAGAAAAGGAATTTGTTTATAGCTTTCTAGGCGTTTACTGCGATCTTTATCTACTGTTAGATAAACAATAATACCTATAAATACAGTAAAAAATAAGAATAACAAAAGCGTTTTACTGTATTCCCAATGAGCCAACCAGGAAAGTAATTCTTGCATACCATACCTATCACAAATTCACTTAATACTGAATGAAAGGCTATAACACCTATGGAGGTTATAGCCAAATTAACTATAATTAGCGAAATTGAGCAAAATGACCTTCATCATATTGACTAAAATCAACCATCGTACCCAATACTTGTAAATAAGCAACTAATGCGTCCATTTCCGTTAATTTTTCACGATCACCATCAAAATTACCTGATTTTTCTTGCATCAGTAAATTATCTTTTGCTTTACTAATTACCAATAAATCAGCAACATCTTGACCAAATTTTTTGATATTCGCCTGATATTCTTCATCTGTTTCAGAATAAGGCACGCCTACCATTTTTAATGCTCGCATACGATCCTCAATATCATCATATTGTAATGTATTTTCCATTAACCAGGGATAATTCGGCATAATAGATTCAGCAACTACTGTACGAGGCCCTTGAAGATGTTGTACATGCCATTCATTAGAATATTTTCCCCCTACCCGTGCTAAATCAGGACCTGTACGTTTTGAACCCCATTGAAATGGATGGTCATACTGTGATTCAGCCGCCAGAGAATAATGCCCATAACGTAACATTTCATCTCGAAAGGGACGAATTTGCTGAGAATGGCAAACATAACATCCTTCACGAATATAAATATCCCGACCACGCTGTTCTAATGGCGTATAAGGTCTGATAGTATCTACCCCATTGAGCTGTACCGGCTCTACAGTTCCTTTAATAAAATACATAGGAACTACTTCAGTTAATCCCCCTATTGAGATAACAATTAAAATTAACACCATCAATAAGGCAACATTCTTTTCTGTATGTTCTTGCTTAATCATTCTTTATTCACTCCTTTGTCATTAATGATGCGCGTTAGCAGGGATCATTGCTAAACCATCAATATCACTGGCTTCTTTACGAGATTGTTTCACTGTCATATAAAAGTTATATGCCATAATCAAAATCCCTAGAACAAAGAAAGCACCACCTAATGCACGTACCATATAAGGAGTGTGTAAGAAATTCACTGATTCGATAAAGGTATATGCTAAATTACCGTAATCATCAAAAGCACGGAGTATTAAACCTTGTCCAATACCTGCAACCCACAAAGAAGTAATATATAAAACAATACCAATCGTTGCTAAATAAAAATGAGTGGTAACCAATTTAATACTATAAATAGAGGTATTCCATACTTTACCAATCAGGTGATAAATAGAAGCAAAAGAAATCATTGCAACCCAACCTAATGCACCAGAATGTACGTGTCCTACTGTCCAGTCAGTATAATGGGATAACGCATTGACACTTTTTAATGACATTAATGGCCCTTCAAACGTTGACATACCATAAAAAGACAAGGAAGCAATCATAAATAACAAGATAGGATCATGACGTAATTTATCCCATGCACCGGATAATGTCATAATACCGTTAATCATACCACCCCATGAAGGCATCAATAATAAAATAGAAAACGTTGCAGCAATAGAAGATGCCCAGTCAGGTACAGAAGTCCAATGTAAATGATGCGTACCTACCCACATATATAAAAAGATTAATGCCCAAAAATGAACAATGGATAATTTATAAGAATAAACCGGACGACCTGCTTGCTTAGGGACAAAATAATACATCATACCCAGAAAAGCAGCCGTTAAATAAAAGCCTACTGCATTATGTCCATACCACCACTGTAGCATTGCATCTTGTACGCCTGAATGTAAACTGTAAGACTCTAAACTAAACCAATGGACGGGTACGGCCATATTATTAAATACATGCAATAATGCTACTGCAAGAATAAATGCTAAATAAAACCAGTTCGCTACATAAATATGTGGTTGAGAACGATTACGTAAGGTCATTACATAAATGAGTAAATAAATAACCCAAATCAAAGTAATAACAATATCTAAAGGCCAAACAAACTCAGCATATTCACGTCCTTGGGTAAAACCGGAGGTATAAGTTAAAATAGCCAACACCATCCCTGCTTGCCACCCCCAAAAGGTCAGTTCGGCTAACGCTCCACCCCATAAACGAGTTTGACAGGTACGTTGTACCACATAATAAGAGGTAGCAAATAATGCACATCCACCAAATCCAAAGATCACTAAGGTAGTGTGTACAGGTCGTAAACGCCCAAAGGTTATAAAGGCATTATCAAAATTAAGAAATGGCCAAGCAAGCTCAGACGCAATATATACGCCAACACTCATGCCTAACACACCCCAAACGATCGCCATCACGGTAAATTTTCGTACAATAGAAAAATTGTACATTTGTTTATCTATTGCTTCTGCCATACTTGTCTTCCTATATTCTGCATAACTAAAAACGACAACACTAAAATGCTACGGATTGTGTATTCTAGCACAAAAAATATTAGCTAATATATGTTAAAAAATACTTTATTGATATATATCAATAAAGTATTTTTTCTCATATAATAGAAAAAGACGTTCGCTTAACTTGTAAAAATAACCTCCTATCCCCATGGTTTAATAAACAAATTAACTATATTTTCTTTTTGTTGATATACATCAAGCAACTATGGCATATAATTTGCGTTATCTCTCTAAGCGGCATAAAATATATACTGGAAAATCTACTGCAAAATCATTCGATCACTATCTAACTTATTGGTATTAGCATTGAAACAATCGCTACAACTAAAAGTAAGTCAACAACTAACCATGACGCCACAATTGCAACAAGCTATCCGCTTGCTGCAATTATCAACTCTTGATTTAGAGCATGAAATACAAGAAATATTAGACACTAACATGATGTTAGAACGTGCAGAGGACAGCGAAATACCACCTGAAGAAACGAATACTCTAAATGATACCCCCGCAACACAAAATACTACCACTGAACAGGATATGGACTTCAATAAAGATGATAGCCTGACTACCACCTTAGATAGTAATTGGGAAGAGAGTTTTGAATATTATAGTAGTAACAATCATTATACTAATCATAATGATGACTTCCCCCTGGAAAATAATGCCAAGCTCTCAAAAAGTTTACAAGAACATTTACTTTGGCAGATGGAACTTTCCCATTTTAGCTCTCTCGATACTATCATTGCTACCACCATTATTGATGCTATTGATGTAGATGGTTATTTGCGTACGTCTTTGGAAGATATTGTATTAAGTGTTAATCAGGCATTATACGATAATAATCCTACGCCTTTATCTGAAGCACAAAAAAGTAGTATTCATGGTATCGAAACAGTTACCTTGGAATACATTACCCCGGTATTAAAACAAATACAAAATTTTGATCCCATTGGGGTTGCTGCACAGGATCTATCTGAGAGCCTCAATTTACAACTAAAAGCTATCCAAGCCACTTTATCACAAGAACAATTTGATACCGCACAGCAATTAGTTACCCATTATCTGGATTTACTCGCTAAGCACGATTATGCTCAAATTAAACGACATTTACGCATTAATGATACCTTGTTAAAAAATACCGTTGATTTAATTACCTCCCTTAATCCACGTCCAGGTAGTCAAATTAGTGATGAAAATCCCCGCTACATTACCCCTGATGTCTATGTACGCAAAATAAAGGAGATCTGGCAAGTTGAACTCAACCCTAATATTACTCCCCAATTAAATGTCAATGAAAAATATGCAGCCTTGTTAAAAGGTATGAAAAAAACCACTGATATCAGCTCATTAAAAGATCAATTACAAGAAGCCCGATGGTTTATTAAAAATTTACAAAATCGTAATGACACCCTACTCAAAGTTGCACGTTGTATCGTTGCTGCACAACAAGATTTTTTTGAACACGGTGAAGAAGCCATGAAAGCAATGGTTTTAAGAGATATTGCAGAACAAGTTGAAATGCATGAATCAACCATATCTCGCGTTACGAACCAAAAATATATCCATACTCCAGGTGGAATTTATGAATTAAAATATTTTTTCTCCAGTCATGTACGCAATAATAATGGAGAAGAAGTATCCGCCATTGCCATTAGGGCAATATTAAAAAAACTCATTGATGCGGAAGATGCAAAAAAACCACTCAGTGATAATAAATTATCGCAATTATTAGCTGAACAAGGTTATAAAGTTGCTCGCAGAACTGTAGCAAAATATCGTGAGGCACTCTCCATCCCTGCATCCAATGAAAGAAAAATCGTTTAATAACAACAAGGAGTCAATCCATGCAAATTAACCTTAGTGGACATCACGTTGATATCACTGAATCATTACGAGAATATGTTGTCAGTAAAATGGAACGTATTGAACGCCATTTTGATAACGTATCGAATGTGCATGTAGTCCTGAGTGTTGAAAAACAACGTCAAAAGGCTGAAGCCACATTAAACCTTACTGGAACACAAGTTCATGCTGAGTCGGTAGATGAAAATATGTATCCCGCTATTGACAGCTTAATTGATAAATTAGATCGTCAAGTAAAAAAACATAAAGAGAAAAAATCAGATCACCACCAAAGTGAAGGTGGTATAAAAAATCAGGCATATTAAATCTTGATAGATGTAACATATACATTTAGTGGCATGAAAACTTACATTCGTTATTTTTATGCCATTATAACAAATAAAAATAAATAGGTTTATCATGCAGATAACTCAAATTCTCAATCCCCAATACATTACACTGAATGTCAATCATATTTACAGTAAAAAAAGGGCTTTAGAATTTATTAGTCAGTTACTGGCAAAACAATCTTCTACGCTTACAGAATATGAAATATTTGATAGTCTAATACTACGAGAAAGGTTAGGTAGTACAGGCTTAGGAAAAGGCGTTGCATTACCCCATGGTCGTTTACAATATGCTCAAAAAACATTCGCAGCACTCATACGCTTAACAGAACCAATTGATTTTGATAGTATTGATAAAGAACCTGTCAATATTATTTTTGCACTATTAATTCCACAAGAAGCTACTGACGAGCATTTAAAAATTTTATCACAAGTTGCGAGTATTTTTAATAATGAAGCGTTACGAGAAAAAATTGTTCAAGCACCTGATGCAAAAACCATACTACAATTATTTACCTTAGCAAATTAAATGTCATTCTAAAAATTGGATAATCCACACCATGCTGGATTTAAAAAAATTTTACCTACAACATAAACAACGACTTGGTTTTAACTGGCTATCACCAGTACCAGCGCCGCAACAATATATGATTGGACAACATATCAAAGATGCTTCTTTGATTGGACATCTCAATCTTATCTATCCTAATTGTATTCAAATATTGGGAAATACTGAACTAAGCTATTTACAGGGTTTGGGGAAAAATTCTTATCAAGACACTTTATACACTTTGTTTGCTCACCATCCTTCACTGATTATTTTAAGTGAACAACAATCCCCCCCTTATTTATTATTAGAACTTGCTCAAAAAAATAATACTCCAGTCTGGCAATCTCATTTAGCCAGTGCTAACTTAATCAATTATTTACAATATTATTTATCCAGTTTAATCAATGAACGTAAAACCTTTCATGGGGTTTTTATGGAAGTGATGGGTATAGGTGTATTACTCACTGGTGAAAGTGGCATCGGAAAAAGTGAAGTCGCATTGGAGCTTATTAATATGGGACATCGTCTTATCGCTGATGATGCGCCAGAGTTTTTTTTAAGTGCTCCCGATACCTTGCACGGCATTTGTCCCGAATTATTACGGGATTTTTTAGAAGTACGAGGATTAGGTATTCTTAATATTCGTGCCATGTTTGGAGATAGTGCCATTCGCAGTGAAAAAAAACTCAGTTTAATTCTACACTTAGAAGAAATGACAGATAATGCTATGCAACAAATTGATCGTTTACAAGGAAACCAATGCTTACGATCATTATTAGATGTTAACATCATTGAAATCACCCTACCCGTTACGCCTGGTAGAGATATGGCAATATTAGTAGAAGCTGCCGTACGTAATCATGTATTACATTTAAAAGGCTATAATGCTGCCAAAGATTTTAAAAAACGTCAACGTGAACGTATCAATCAAACACAGGAAACCATAGAGTGAAATTAATTATTATTAGTGGCTTATCTGGATCAGGTAAAACTATTGCGCTGCATGTTTTAGAAGATTTAGGGTTTTATTGTATTGATAATTTGCCATTGAGTTTATTACAATCTTTTATACAACAATTAAAACAGTCCAAAAATACTATTGACTATGTCGCAGCGGGTATTGATGCACGCACGTTAAATATTAGCTCTAGCGATATTACTACGATTATGCAATCACTACATGAAAAAGGGATTGATAATGAAATTATTTACCTCAATGCCAATGAAGATACTTTAATTAAACGCTTTAGTGAAACAAGAAGAAAACATCCCCTCACTGATTCTGCAACCGTATTAGCCGAAGCCATTGCAAAAGAAAAACAATTATTATTACCTTTAGAGCAACAAGCTAATTTACAAATAAATACTTCTGGTATGAGTATTTATCAATTACGGGAAAAAATTCAGCAACATCTATCCAATACCAGTTTAATGCATTTACAATTTTTATCGTTTGGATTTAAACATGGATTACCCCATGATGCTGATCTGGTATTTGATGTGCGATGTTTAAATAACCCCTATTGGGTTCCTGCATTACGTAGCCAAACCGGAAAAGACGCAAGAGTACAGACTTTTTTATCTTCCCATCCTGATACCAATGAAGTTTTTACTGATATTTGTCAATTTATCTCTCGTGCCATCCCTCGTTTTGAAAAAAATAATCGCAGCTATATGACTATTGCTATTGGCTGCACAGGCGGACAACACCGTTCGGTGTATATGGTAGAACAATTAAGTCAATATTTTTCTCAGCGTAGACAAAATATTTTAACCCGGCATAGAGAATTACAATGAGTGTTACATTATTTATTATTACTCATCAACATGTTGGGCAAGTGCTTTTGGATACTACCATTAATATGCTGGGAAATTGTCCACTTACCACACATATTTTTGAAGTACCCAGTTATTGTAACCCTGATACCATATATCAACAAGGCATGGATATTATTTCCCAAATCAATATGCAACAGGGCGTTTTGATCTTAACAGATATTTATGGTTCTACTCCTAGTAATATTGCTTCACGTTTAGCTGCTAACAAAAATATTGCCATTATTTCAGGTATTAACCTACCCATGTTAGTACGAGTAATGAATTATCCCGATTTACCGCTACCTAGAATGGTACATAAAGCCTTTAGTGGTGGACATGAAGGAATTATCCACTGCAACCCTATTTAGGATTTACCAATATGTTAGAACAATCTATTACCATTATTAATAAACTGGGTTTACACGCACGAGCTGCGGCAAAATTAGTTACTTTAGCATCTAGTTACCAATCTGAAATTACCTTAATAAGAGAGAATAAAGAGGTCAATGGTAAAAGTATTATGGGAGTATTAATGCTTGCTGCAAGTAAAGGTAGCAAAATAACATTACGCATTTCCGGGGAAGATGAACAACAAGCATTAATGGCATTACAACAACTTATTGTCCATCGTTTTGATGAAAAAGAATAAAAATATCAGCTTTATTTGATCCTGATCAATTGCTATTTCCTTAAATTCTGCTAACTTATTTATCAATTAAAGAATAATAACATGAAGGCATATAATTGAGCTATGCAACGTCGACAGTTTTTACGTGGTCGTAGTACACCTGAGCCTATACGTCCCCCGTGGAGTAAAGAGGAAAAGCAATTTATAACACAATGTCAACGCTGTAATCAATGTATAGTAGATTGCCCACAAAAGATTATCGTTACTGGAGATGGAGGATTTCCTGAAGTTAATTTTATGTTAGGTGAATGTGATTTTTGTCAACAATGTCTCACTGCTTGTTCATATCAAGCCTTTGATAAATCACTAAAACCACCCTGGAAATTATCTTTAAAAATTACCAGTCATTGCTTAATAACAAAGAAAGTAAGCTGTTTTACCTGTATGGAACAATGTCCTAAAGCGGTTTTTCAAATACCTATAGGGCAATTTATATTACAAGCAAATGACACTTTATGTAGCGGATGTGGTGCATGTATTGCACCATGCCCGACCCATGCCATACAATTGATTAGAGAGTACACGTATAATGACTCATCCTGACACTAACGCCGATGAAATTAATATTTGTGGTGTTTTAGTCCATGTTCAACCTCTCCAATCCACACAGGTAGAACAAGATTTATTAGCCATACCTGGTGTTGAGGTACATGCAGTGACCGATGAAGGTAAAATGGTCGTTACCATAGAAGAAAATTATCACCGTGCGTCTGAAATACTTAATAAATTACCTTTAATGGATGGCGTACTTAGTGCAGCAATGATTTATCAGCATCATGAAACGGAAACCACTGAATATGGATAACCGATGGATTCAAGATCATTATTAAATCTATGCAGAAAGTTGAAGTCATCTTTCACCAAAAAGGGATGATCTATGCCTGAACTTAGAGATATAAAAATACCTGTTTGCTCTACCTTAATGTTCTTATATTCTAAAAATACCCATAACATAAAATTTAATCCAGGGGATCAACTATGAAATTAACACGACGTGACTTTGTAAAAAGTAGTGCTGTTTCAGCTACCGCTGCAGCCGCAGGAATTTCTTTACCTACGTTACAAACCGCTGAAGCGGCATCAAATAAAATTCGCTGGGACAAAGCAGCATGCCGATTTTGTGGTACGGGCTGTAGTGTTTTAGTTGGTACTAAAGATAATCGTATTGTAGCAACACAAGGTGATCCAGATGCTCCTGTTAATCGTGGCTTAAATTGTATTAAAGGCTATTTTCTTTCCAAAATTTTATATGGTAAAGATCGTCTTACCAAACCATTATTACGTATGCGAGATGGAAAATACGATAAAAATGGACAATTTAGTGAAATTTCCTGGGATCAAGCCTTTAAAATTATGGCTGAAAAATTTACTGAATCCATTCAGAAAAAAGGGCCCACTTCAGTAGGAATGTTTGGTTCTGGACAATGGACATTATGGGAAGGTTATGCCGCATCAAAATTATTAAAAGCAGGTTTTTTAAGTAATAATATCGATCCAAATGCTCGTCATTGTATGGCCTCTGCGGTAGCAGGTTTTATTCGTACCTTTGGTTCAGATGAGCCTATGGGCTGTTATGATGATCTCGAAAATGCTGATGCGTTTGTACTTTGGGGCTCTAACATGGCCGAAATGCATCCTATTTTATGGTCACGCTTAACCGATCGTCGTTTGACAGCTGATCATGTAAAAGTTGCCGTATTATCTACTTATAAACACCGTTGTTTCGATCTTGCTGATTATGGGATGGTCTTTACTCCACAAACAGATTTAGCCATACTCAATTATATTGCTAATTACATTATTCAAAATAATAAAGTCAATAAGAAATTTATTGGCAAGCATGTGAATTTTAGAATAGGTAACACCGATATTGGCTATGGCTTACGTCCTGAAGATGAACGTGAAACACAAGCAAAAAATGCCAAAGCTGCTGGAGGTTCTAAACCTTATAATTTTGAAGAATTTAAAAAGTTTGTATCCACTTATACCTTAGACTATGTACACAAATTGTCAGGCGTCAGTAAAGCGGATTTACAAAGTCTTGCTGAACTTTATGCTGATCCGGATATTAAAGTTACTTCTTATTGGACTATGGGCTTTAACCAACATACACGAGGTACATGGGCAAATAATTTAATTTATAATATTCATTTATTAACGGGTAAAATTTCTGAACCCGGTAATGGTCCTTTTTCTCTTACAGGGCAACCTTCTGCTTGTGGTACTGCCCGTGAAGTCGGTACTTTTGCCCATCGCCTTCCTGCTGATTTAGTCGTCAAGAAAAAAGCCCACCGTGATTTTGCTGAAAAAGTATGGAAATTACCTGCTGGTATTTTACCTGCAAAAGTAGGTTATCATGCTGTATTACAAAACCGTATGTTAAAAGATGGCAAACTCAATGCTTATTGGGTAATGTGTAATAATAATATGCAAGCTGCCGCTAACATGAATAATGAAACCTTTCCTGGTTATCGTAATCCTGATAATTTCATTGTCGTCTCAGATCCTTATCCTACAGTAACTGCCCAAGCCGCTGATCTTATTTTACCTACTGCCATGTGGACAGAAAAAGAAGGTGCATATGGAAATGCAGAACGACGTACTCAATTTTGGCGACAACAAGTCAGCGCACCTGGTGATGCTAAATCAGATTTATGGCAATTGATTGAATTTTCTAAATACCTAACTACCGATAAGATTTGGCCAAAAGAAGTCTTAGATAAAAATCCTTCTTATAAAGGTAAAAGTTTATATGAAGTATTATATGCTAATGGTCAGGTCGATAAATATGCCAAACAAGTTGTTACCGATGGTAAAGGCAATCAGTATGCTAATGATGAAATGGATCACTTCGGTTTTTATGTACAAAAAGGCTTATTTGAAGAATATCGCCGATTTGGTACAGAAGGACCTAAAATAGGTCATAACTTAGGTGCATTTGATAGCTATCATCAAGCACGGGGATTACGTTGGCCGGTCGTTGATGGCAAAGAAACGTTGTGGCGTTATCGTGAAGGCTATGATCCGTTTGTTAAAAAAGGGAAAGAACTTCAGTTTTATGGTAAACCTGATGGAAAGGCAATTATTTTTGCCTTACCTTATGAAGCCGCAGCAGAATCGCCTGATAGTGATTATGATCTATGGCTATGTACCGGACGGGTATTAGAGCATTGGCATTCAGGTTCTATGACTCGTCGTGTCCCTGAATTATATCGTGCTTTTCCTGATGCGGTGGTATTTATGCATGAAAACGATGCCAAGAAACGGGGCTTAAAACGGGGTATGACTGCAAAATTAGAAAGTCGCCGAGGTAGCGTAACAGCTATGGTAGAAACACGTGGTCGTAATCGACCTCCTGAAGGACTAGTGTTCTTCCCCTGGTTTGATGCAGGACGTTTAATTAATAAACTCACCTTAGATGCAACCTGTCCTATATCTAAAGAAACCGATTATAAAAAATGTGCGATCAGGATTACTCCTGCATAGAAAAGCAACATAACAGCAAACAAAAGGTAAGTGCCAGACACTTACCTTTTGTAATATTATTTTTAAAATTGTGATCTTAGCTATGGATACTAAGCGTAGAAAATTTTTAACTGACAGTACAGCTATGGCATGTGGTGCTGGCTTTTTTGCCTTAGGACTACATTTTTATAGTCGATCATTACATGCCTTGCCGCCCAATACCCTACGCCCTCCTGGAGCATTACCTGAAGAAGATTTTTTAGGAGCGTGTATACGTTGTGGCTTATGTGTTAGAGATTGCCCTTTTGACACCTTAAAATTAGCTCAATTAGGTACTGCTGTCGCAACCGGAACGCCATATTTTATAGCCAGAGAGGTTGCCTGTGAAATGTGTGAAGATATTCCCTGTGTGGTAGCTTGTCCAACGGGTGCTTTAGATCACTCATTAAACAATATTGATGATGCCCGTATGGGACTTGCCGTACTGATTGATCAAGAAACCTGTCTTAATTTTTTAGGTTTACGCTGTGATGTCTGTTATCGTGTATGCCCTGCTATTGATGAAGCGATTACATTAGAAATAGAACATAATAAACGTAGTGGTATGCATGCTCGCTTTTTACCCACCGTACACTCTGATCATTGTACTGGATGCGGTAAATGTGAAAAATCTTGTGTACTCGAAGAAGCAGCGATAAAAGTATTGCCTGTTCCCCTGGCTAAAGGTAGTTTAGGCAAACATTATCGTCTAGGCTGGGAAGAAAAACAAAAAGCCGGACATAGTCTAGTCAATCCAGATACCCCACATCAATATTATTTACCTAAAGGAGTACAATATGATCACGCAGGAAAAGGGTTAATCAAAGAAAAAACCCCTTTTTCTGATAATCCCCTGGATACGCTAAATAAAGAGTTTACTCCATGAATACCCTCATTGGTGCAGAAGCTATAACTAAAAAAGGGTGGTTGAAAAGCCATCGCTGGCTTCTTTTACGCCGAATAACTCAAATAAGTATCTTGTTATTATTTTTACTTGGAAATTTTAATATTTTTATTTTAAAAGGTAACCTAAGTTCCAGTGTTTTTCTCGATACCTTGCCAATGACAGATCCTTATTTATTCTTACAAATTCTTTTAACTCAGCACTATCCTGAAACTCAGGCTTTTTTAGGGGTATTGTTTATTCTGATTTGCTATCTTATCATCGGTGGTAGAAGTTACTGTGCATGGGTCTGTCCAATGAATATCATCACCGACAGCGCATATTGGTTACGTTATCGATTAAACATTAAAAACCGTTTTACTTTTTCTCGACAAAATCGCTACTGGTTACTCCTTATAACGTTTATTAGCAGCCTCTTAACTGGAAGTTTACTATGGGAATTAATTAACCCTGTATCCGTATTACACCGTGGTATTATTTTTGGTATGGGAATGGGATGGTTGCTTATTTTAGGTATATTTTTATTAGATCTGCTGATAGCGAAACGGGCTTGGTGTGGACATTTATGTCCGGTAGGTGCTTTTTATAGTTTATTAGGTAAACGAACAAAAGTCTTTACAGTCAGCGCACAACAGCGTGA
Source organism: Gammaproteobacteria bacterium (assembly GCA_026994225.1). Classification (GTDB taxonomy): domain Bacteria; phylum Pseudomonadota; class Gammaproteobacteria; order GRL18; family GRL18; genus JALWRI01. The sequence continues at coordinate 88,635 of JALWRI010000100.1, forward strand.
TGCCTGTAATGATTGTATGGAATGTTTTGTTATTTGCCCTGAACCACAAGTTATTACCCCAGCATTAAAAGGAGCAAAAAACAATATTTCTCCGAACATTCATTCAGAACACTGTACTCACTGCGGACGTTGTATTGATATTTGTAGTGAATCAGTCTTTAACTTTCAACTTAATAGCAAAAATAACAACAAAGGATCGTCATTATGAATAAATATACACCACTGACCATCATCCAGCCCATCAGCATCTTATTGGCTGTATTCCTCTTTTGCTACCCGTTATTTGCCATAAGCGAAGAGCTATCCTCGTTGCGTGGCGCTGCTATTAACACGGATTCGCAAGACCCCGATATTAAGCAGTGGCAAGATGACAAGCCTCCTATCCCCCGTGATTATGTACAACAACCGCCTTTGATCCCTCATTCTATTGAAAAATATCAAATTAATCGTAAATTCAATAAATGCCTTACTTGTCATAGTTGGACAAATTATAAAAAATACGGTGCAACCAAAGTAAGTCAAACTCATTTTGCTGATAGAGATAAAAATATTACTGCTAATATTGCAGCACGGCGTTATTTTTGTACACAATGTCATGTGCCACAAGTCGATGCGCCTCCTTTAATTGACAATCAATTTCAACCACTAAAAACGATTAAGCGTTACTAAGGAGAATATAATGAGTGAGCAACCTTCCAAAACCAGCTTATGGATAAAGTTGCGTAGCCCAAGTAAACGCACTCTAGGTAGTATCTTAGTGTTTGGTTTTATCTTGGGTATTATTTTCTGGGGTGGATTTAACACCGCAATGGAAGCTACAAACCAAGAACAATTTTGTATTTCTTGTCATGAAATGCGGGATAATGTCTATCAAGAATATAAAAATACTATCCATTACAGCAACCGTACAGGTGTCAGAGCGACTTGTCCTGATTGTCATGTTCCTAAAGAATGGACGTACAAAATGATTCGTAAAATTCAGGCATCTAATGAAGTCTTACATAAAATCTTAGGCTCTATTGATACCAAAGAAAAATTTGAAGCAAAACGCCTGGAACTAGCTAAACACGTTTGGAGTGCCATGAAGAAAACAGATTCACGAGAATGTCGTAATTGTCATCAATTTGAATCGATGGACTATACCAAACAAGGACGACGTTCCCGTACTAACCATCAAAAAGGATTTAGTAAAGGAGAAACCTGTATAGACTGTCATAAAGGGATTGCTCATTCACTCCCTGATATGCATGAAGTCGATCCAAGTGCTGTAGTCGGTGGAAAATAAGCACTGACAAATTGTCCCTTGTGTAATGCTACTACAAGGGATAATAACTTGCTCTCTATTTCTTTTGCATAGGCATAGTCATCTTACTTGGATCAAATTTATGATACTCAGGGGGTATCATAAATTTCTTTGCATCAATCGGCTGAGTATTTACCGATACAATTTTATTTTCACTTCCTGTATTACCATTACGAATACTTGCGGGAATACCTTCTAATTGTTGTAGTTTAAAATCTTTTTCATTACTGTGTCCATTCATCATCTTTGCAGATGCTGACATATTTTCCATAAAATTAAACATTGCTTTTAATGTTGCATAATCTTGTTGAGAAATACCTAAATCAGTATAGCTTGCCATACAAACTGCTTCTTCTAATTTTGCTTCACGCATAAGATGATGTATCCTACATTGAATATTGTTAACTTTTACTGTTTTTCCAGTATCAATCTCCTTCAATACAGGTACGGTAGATGTCTTTTTTCCCATCCCCATTTTAGCCATTTGTTGTTCCATCATAGTACGCTGCTGATCGGTCATTCCTGCCATCTTTTGCTGCATTTGTTGCATCATCTGTTGCCGATAATCATGCATCATTTTTGCTTGCTTATTAATGGTATCTTGTCCTATAGCATAATACATTTTACGTTCTGGATTGACCATTGTGAGTGTCTTTTCTGCATCGGAATAAATCACATATTGTGTTTTTCCCCCCGTATGCATTTCCATATATACCTTGTTATTTTTAACCATTACCGTACTTGCAGGTGTTTCTATACCATTATTATAATTTTTGGTAATCATCGTTGCATCGGCATAGACGCTACTAGCTACCGATAAACTCACCATCATTATAGTTGTTTTAATGTCCCACTGTTTCATGCTCTTTTTTCCCTCCATAATTTTACACATTTTCTTCATCTAAACGCTGCATTTTTGTTAACACATTTTGTACTTGTTCTTCCCGTTCCTGTTTTTGCTGCTTTAAGGTGGCATTTTCATCTCGCAAGTCTTTAACTTCCATACGTAATAATTCTACTTCTTCAATCACTGCCATCACTCTTTTTTCTAATTCATCAAATAATGTATCACTCACTGTTATTCTCCCTCTTTAATTAACCCGATTCAATAAAATTATCCCAACGTTTACTAAAACGCCAAAAATAATATCCATGTTGCTTACTCATTATGTATTTTTGTCCATTTAATGTACATAATTCCATTTTACTCTGTTGTTGTTGTAAATATTGTAATGCAGGCATAAACCAATTTTTTTCTAAATCTTGTAAAAGATTTAACCACTGATAAATATCATTATTTTTAATAGCCTCTAATAATACCGGCAAATAAAACAACACCTTTTTATCTGATAAACCAGCTTCAATAGCTTGTTCAAAATTATCAGGACAAGCTGAACAATCTGTCCCTGCATTCCAGGCTAAACCAGGTAATAAGGTATCATTGCTAAACACTTTGTCCCATACTTTTTCTAACTGACAAGTGCTAACACTTTCCCCCCATAACCAAATACTATTAATCGCTAATTTTCCTGATTGTAAACGCTTTTGATTAACTTTATCAGCATATAAAAGCATTTGTAATTCTGTTAATGTTGTTTGCCATTTTTTATCTTCTACTGAAAAATGTAATATCACTTGTGTATCACTAGGGGGAATATTACTGCTTGGTAAAGCGGTATCACTATGGATGTACCAATGCTGTCCAATTTTTTGCAGTTGCCACGCTACATCCTGAAAAAAATCATTAATGCTTTGTATTAAATTTGTTGCCTCTTGAGAGGATAGTTGTAATGCATTACCTGAAAAAACATGAATCATATCCCGCTCTATTTGCATTGATACGGGATCAGCACGATAACAATATTTTTTATCCCCCAATGAGGATGATGTTATAGCATCTTTTTTTTTCTTATCCAGATTATAGCTATAATATGCCCAAGGAATTTTTTCTTGTTGGACATGATTACTTGTTAAAAATAACTGATATAACTCTGCCCATAATGTCGCCTGTGGTGTTTCTGTTATCCTGTCTGCTTTACTTAAAAAGCGACTTAATGCAGGCAGCACTGGCTTGTCTTGAGAAGGAATTAACGGTATTTGTCGAGCAAAATGCAATAAACCTGGAATACAAAAACTAAGATGAGAAGACATAAACGAAATAGTATAAGAACCCCCGATCAGGTTACTCAATATCCAACAGTCTGACTACGGCTGCTGGATAATTTGATATGGATTAATAATGATCCATAATGGCAGAACGCACAGAATCCAATGTTGCATCGATGGTAATTAAACTCCCTTCTCCCCCACTTTGCTTGATAGCGGTATCAGGATCTTTTAATCCATGTCCTGTCAAGGTACAAACAATTTTACTGCCTTCTGGAATTTTTCCTGTTTTTATATCTTGCATTGCACCTGCTAAAGAAGTTGCTGATGCTGGTTCACAAAAAATTCCTTCTTTTTCTGCTAACATTTTTTGAGCATCTAAAATCACCTTATCAGTACATTCATCAAACCACCCTGATGAGTCTTTTTGTACATTCCAGGCTTTATCCCAACTTTGAGGATGACCAATACGAATAGCTGTTGCAACTGTTTCTGGATTTTCTACCATTGCACCTCGTAGGAAAGGTGCAGAACCTGCTGCTTGATATCCCACCATAACAGGACGTGTATTAACTATACCATTTTTATGATATTCACTATATCCCATCCAGTGGGCAGTAATATTACCAGCATTCCCTACAGGAATACAATGGTAATCCGGCGATGCACCTAATTCTTCCAAGATTTCAAAAGCCGCTGTTTTTTGACCTTGTAAGCGATATGGATTAATAGAATTAACGATCGTTACAGGGGTATGTTCTGCAACTTCTTTTACCAGCTGCATACCTGCATCAAAATTACCTCGAATTTGCAATACTACCGCACCATGCATCATTGCTTGCGCAAGTTTTCCCAGTGCAATTTTTCCTTCAGGTATTAAAACAAAAGCAGTAATCCCTGCCCTGGATGCATAAGCTGCCGCAGAAGCAGAAGTATTTCCTGTCGAAGCACAAATAATAGCTTTACTTCCCTCTTCCACCGCTTTAGTCACTGCCATCGTCATACCCCGATCTTTAAATGATCCGGTAGGATTTAGGCCTTCATATTTTATATAAATATCTACGTCTTTTTGTAATAACGCAGGAATATTATTTAAACGGATTAAAGGCGTATTGCCTTCTCCCAAACTAATAATTCGGGTATCATCATGCACGGGTAAGCGATCTTTATAACGATCAATCAACCCAATATAACGTTGTCTGAACAGCATTATCAGCCTCTTGTTTTTAATAGATTATAAATGTTCTAAACGAATATATGTTACTTTCCCATGTATGCTAGAAAGTGCTTCTATTTCTTCTAATGCAGTGAGCATATTACTTTCTAATACTTTTTGCGTAACAATAATTAAATTGACTAATGTTTCATTCTCTTTTGGCTCTTTTTGTATTAACGCTTCAATACTAATTTCCTGATGACCTAAAATATGGCTAATAGCAGATAATACACCAACTTTATCTTCTACCTGCATACGTAAATAATACGCTGTTTGCATCTCAGATGCAGATAAAACCGGCATATCAGATAAGGCATTAGACTGAAAGGCTAAATAAGGGACACGATTTTTATGATCAGCACTCATCGCTCTTACGACATCAAGCAAATCTGCTACTACCGCTGATGCGGTGGCTTCCGATCCAGCACCAGCCCCATAATAAAGAGTTTGACCTACTGCATCAGCTTGCACTAATACCGCATTCATCACACCATTCACATTTGCTAATAATTGTGTTTTAGGTATTAATGTTGGATGCACACGTAATTCCACTCCTTTATCTGTATTACGTGCAATACCAAGATGTTTGATGTTATATCCTAATTCACTTGCAAATTCGACATCCTCTTGCGTAATTTGCGTAATGCCTTCTGTAAAAACTTTTTCAAACTGCAACGGAATACCAAAAGCAATAGAAGCTAAAATGGTTAATTTATGTGCCGCATCAATGCCTTCTATATCAAAAGTGGGATCAGCTTCTGCATAGCCCAAACGCTGTGCTTGAGCTAATACATCAGAAAAATCTCGCCCTTTATCACGCATTTCTGTTAAGATAAAATTCCCTGTACCATTAATAATTCCAGCTAACCATTCGATACGGTTCCCTGCCAGACCCTCACGAATGGCCTTAATAATCGGAATACCACCAGCGACTGCCGCTTCAAATGCAACCATCACCCCTTGTTTTTGTGCCGCTTTAAAAATCTCATTACCATGTTTTGCGATCAATGCTTTATTTGCTGTAACAATGTGTTTACCATTTGCTATGGCATTTAATACCAAATCTTTACTTAAACTATCTCCACCAATTAATTCCACAATAATTGCAACATCTGGATTATTCACAACCTCCAGGGGATTTTCACTTAATTGAATAGTATCTGTATTACAGATACGCTGCTTTTGTATATTTCTTGCTGACGCATGAGTCACAACTATTTCACAACCAGCTCGCCGGGTAATTTCGTCTGCATTCCGTTGTAATACGTTAACAGTTCCTCCGCCAACAGTTCCTAAACCCAATAATCCAATATTTACCGGCATTTATTTCACTCCATACTTTCTGTTTTTTTAAATTGATTTTGCAAAATAGTTTACGTCAGGCATTATACACGAAATTATAAAAAGCCATCATTTTTTAACATATCTCGAATACCCCGTATTGCCTGACGTGTGCGATGTTCATTTTCAATTAGTCCAAAACGGACATGATCATCACCATAGTCACCAAAACCAATTCCAGGTGAAACCGCTACTTTTGCTTCTTGCAATAATTTTTTAGAAAATTCCAGTGATCCCATTTCCTTATACATTTTAGGAATAGGTGCCCACACAAACATTGTCGCTTTGGGTGGTTCTACCTGCCACCCTAATGCATTTAAACCTTGACACAATACATCTCGGCGTAATTTATAACGTGCTACAATGTCTTCTACACAATCTTGAGGCCCTTCTAAAGCTCTAATGGCTGCAATTTGAATAGGAGTAAACATGCCATAATCCAAATATGATTTCATTCGCGTTAATGCTGCAACCAGTGTTGGATTACCACACATAAAACCCACTCTCCAGCCAGGCATATTATAACTTTTAGATAATGAATAAAATTCTACTGCAATATCTTTTGCTCCGGGTATTTGCAAGATGGAAGGGGCTTGGTAGCTATCAAATACAATTTCTGCATATGCTATATCATGTACTACCCAGATTGCATGCTCTTTTGCTATAGTGATAACTTTTTCAAAAAAATCAAGTTCTACACATTGTGTAGTTGGATTACCAGGAAAATTAAGTATCAACATTTTAGGTTTAGGCCAGGTATCTTTAATGGCTTTTTCCAACTCAGCAAAAAAATCCCCTCGAGGAATTAAGGGAACATGCCGAATATCCGCACCAGCAATAACAAATCCATAAGGATGAATGGGATAGGAAGGGTTAGGCACCAAGACTGCATCTCCTGGGCCTACTGTTGCTAATGCCAAATGTGCCAAACCTTCTTTAGAACCAATAGTTACTATCGCTTCTGTTTCAGGATTGAGTTCTACCGCATACTTACGCTGATACCAATCACAAACAGCTTTCCTTAAACGAGGAATTCCTTTTGATAAAGAATAACGATGAGTATTATTTCGTTGTGCCGATTCGACTAATTTTTCTACAATATGAGCAGGAGTGGGCTGATCAGGATTTCCCATACCAAAATCAATAATATCCTCTCCACACGCTCTTGCTTTTGCTTTTAAATCTCCAACAATATTAAATACATAAGGAGGTAAACGTTGTATTCGGGAAAATTCACTATTCAATTTCTCAGCCTATATTCTTTGTTAAGTTACACTATCAATCAATAAACCTTTATACTATCATAACTGCTTTTATCTACTATAGAAAATTTCTCATTATGCTTGTTGAAGAACATCACTCAGACCATACTTATATTCATTCCTATCACGATAACGCTTTGCAAATCTCTTTACCTGATAGTCATCAAAAAACAACACTATCAAGGAATATTATATTATCCCCTTTTACCCTACAAGAAGACCTATTACCCCCATGCTATCATGACTTAACACTTTCTCATCTACAACGTATTGATTATACAGACACTGAAATTATCTTACTCTCTAGCGGTAAAAATATCCTCTTTCCCCCTTCAAAGATCATACAATTTTTTGTCCAGCAACAAACAGGATTAGAGGTTATGGATATTGGTGCTGCATGTAGAACTTTTAACTTACTTGTTACCGAACATCGCCCTGTATTAGCTTTGTTGTTCTTAACCTAGAATAAATGATCCATAGATAACATCTCTGCATTAAATCCTTCTTTAACTAAAATTTCTCGTAAACGTTTTAATGCCTCTAGTTGTATTTGTCGTACTCTTTCACGAGTTACCCCAATTTCATCTCCCACTTGTTCCAGAGTTAAGCTGTCATACCCATGTAACCCAAATCGCCGTTCTAATACCTCACGTTGTTTATCATTTAATTGCAATAACCAATGTTCTATATTTTCCTTTAAATGTTCGCTTTGTAAATGCATAGCCGGATCAGGCGTATCATCTGCCATTGATTCAAGTAACGATCTGTCGGTATCCTGCCCCATAGGAATATCCAAAGAAGTCACTTTTTCACTTAACTGTATCATACGTTTTATTTCAGGAAGCGATTTACCCATTGCTTCAGCAATTTCTTCAATTCGAGGCTCATAATCCAGCTTCTGCGATAGTTCCCTGGCAGCCCGTAAATAAGCATTTAAATCTTTCATCACATGAATGGGTAAACGAATAGTACGGGTCTGGTTCATCAATGCCCGTTCCACTGTTTGTCTAATCCACCACGTTGCATAAGTAGAAAAACGAAATCCCCGTTCTGGATCAAATTTTTCTACTGCACGAATAAGCCCAAGATTTCCTTCTTCAATTAAATCTAATAATGGTAAACCTCGATTTAAATAGCGTCGGCAAATTTTAACGACTAAGCGCAAATTGCATTCAATCATACGTTTACGGGCTTCTTCATCTCCTTTTTGTAAACGCCTGGCGTAATATTTTTCTTCTTCTGCCGTTAATAATTTGGCGATACCTATTTCACTCAAATATAAACGGGTCGCATTCAAATCCTGTTGTACATATTCACGGGGCTTTTTTTCTGTTTTATTAACAATAGATGTAAGTTCTTCAACTGGAATACTATCGGCTATAGTCTCTCTCGCTACTAAATCCTCTTGCACCTCCAGGTTATCATTCGATAATACTAAAAAATTTTCTCGTTGATCTTTTGAATCCATCATCCCCCCTTATTCACAGATCATATTGATATATCGTCCCAATTAATCACCAGGTATTAGCTATTATCCTCTCTAATCTAATTCAAAAGCCAATCCCCAGCAGCAAATCAAGATCATTATTATTATTATTATTATTTTGGTAAATAATGTAATGGATCTACCGGTTTACCATCTTTGCGTATTTCAAAGTGCAATTTCACCCTATCGCTTTCACTTTTCCCCATATAAGCAATAAGCTGTCCTGCTTGTACTACTTCCTGATCTTTGACCAATAATACTTTATTATGCCCATAAGCACTAAAAAAATGTGCATTATGCTTTAAAATTAATAAATTACCATAACCATTTAAACCACTACCATGATACACCACTATCCCTTTTGCCGCAGCATAAACCTTAGCTCCTAATTTTGCCGCAATATCAATCCCCTTAAAATTTGATATAGGTGCAAATCGCTGCACAATCTTACCGTTAGCTGGCCATTTCCATATAATTTTATCTATCAAAGAAATATCTTTTTTCTCTGTTAAATTATCAAAGGTACTATTTTTTTTGTCCCTTAACGGTGTTTTTTGTACTATCGGTATGGTCTTCTTTTTTTGTTTTGCACTATACTCTTTTTTATTCGTTGTTTTAACAACAAGAGGCTTTTTTTGATATTTTGCTGTAATAATTAACTGTTGCCCGACATAAATACGATAGGGAAGAGTTATATTATTCCATTTTGCAATATCTTGATAATTTAACCCATATTGCCAAGCGATAGAATACAATGTATCCCCTTTGTGTACCCAATGTACATCACGTCTATATGCTTTATTATATGTAATAGCTGTTGTAGCTTCTGTTTTTCCTGACTGCACACAAGCTGGTAAACATGCAAATAGTATAGCCACACAGATACTCTTAATTATCCCCAATTGCCTAAATGTCCTGCTCGATTATCGTAATAAAAGATAGAATATTATAGCTAATATAATTACTAACCACCCTATAATATCGATATATTTTTTGAGCATTTGTTCCATACTTTTTCCTCCCCAACGCATCAATCCGGCAACTAAAAAGAAACGTCCCCCTCGTCCAATCCCCGATGCAATAATAAACGGAATAAAACTCATACTTAAAATACCGGCTGTAATAGTAAAAACTTTATACGGTATAGGGGAAAAACCTGCTATAAAAATAGCCCAAAAACCCCATTCATTAAACCATTTTTGAGTAATATGATAGTATTCCGACCACTGCCCTTCTAACAAAGGTTGTACTAATTCATAAGCAAACATACCTATCATATAGCCTAGTATGCCCCCTAACACCGATGCTAAAGTGGTAATTAAAGCGAAAAACCAAGCTCTATTCGGTGTTGCTAATGCCATTGGCATTAACATTACGTCAGGCGGGATTGGAAAAAAGGAGGATTCAGCAAAACTAAGCCCTGATAGATAATATTCCGCATGAGAATGTTTTGCCCAAGACATCACTTTCTCATACAACATAGAAAATATTTTCATTAATATCCCTTCTGCTACTTAATCCGTAGCAAATGCTACATCATTAATCTTTTGCAACCAACACACTACATTTTTTTGTACTGCATAACGGGTTAAATCAATATGCAAAGGGGTTACAGAAATATAACCTTGTGTTAAAGCATAAAAATCAGTCCCTTCCCCTGCATCCTCTTTTTCTCCCACTCCTCCTAACCAATAAATTACTTCATTACGAGGATTATGCGATAAAATTGCTGCCTGAGAGCGATGTCTACGCCCCAAACGGGTCGTTTGAAAACCTTTCACTTGTTCCCAGGGAATATCAGGCACATTAACATTTAAAATCGTATCCGATGGGCAGTCTTGTTGTTGCAAGTTTTCTACTAACACTCGTGCAGCAATCGCTGCCGTTTCTATATATTGATCACCTGCTAGAGAAATGGCCAAAGCAGGATAACCTAAAAAACGTCCTTCCATTGCCGCAGCTACTGTACCAGAATAAATCACATCATCACCCAAATTTGCCCCAGCATTAATCCCTGATACAACAAAATCTGGCTGTTTACTAAGTATTCCTGTTAATGCTACATGCACACAGTCTGTCGGTGTTCCACTTAAATAAATAAAACCATTATCTGCCACAATAGGTTGCAGTGGTCTATCCAGGGTTAAAGAATTACTCGCTCCACTACGATTTCTATCTGGTGCTACCACAGTAATATCGGCTATATGAGCTAATTCTGTAGCTAATGTTTTTAATCCTTGAGCAAAGTATCCATCATCATTACTTAACAGAATAAACACAACCACTCCTTTGTGATGACTGTAACAAACTGCTTGCGTTGTATCAACTTACCTTCTTACTTGAGGTTAGCAACAATAATTCTTATTATATGGGGATAATGTATCAAAAGTTATTAACTTAGTGAATAAAAGAATTTTAAAAGTTGAAAAAAGATAAATCTCATTCTCATGATAAGGCTAAAAATGGCCATAAATCTCTATCTGAAAAAGATAAATCTTTATTTTTAGATGCGATGCAAGGAATAACCCCACGCTTGCAAGAAAATATTGATCCGTTTGCAATCCAACAACAGACACGACAAGAAAAAGAAAAAATTCGTCAACAATCTCGACTGTACCCCCAAAATGCCACAGAAACAACAACGAAATATGCGCTTTCAGATCATGCAATGATTGCTCCAGTAAGCCATGAAGAGCATCTGTTTTTTTCTCGCTCAGGAATACAACATGCTATTATACGTAAATTGAAACAAGGTAAATACCCTATCAATATGTATTTTGATTTACATGGACTACATATTCGTCATGCCAGGCAACATTTAATACAATTTTTACACACTGCACAACAACAAAATCAACGTTGTGTTTTGGTTATACACGGCAAAGGACAACATTCAACTGAAAACCATCCCATATTAAAAAATAAAGTAAATAATTGGTTACGACAATATCCTATAGTGCTTGCTTTTTATTCCGCATTACCTAAAGATGGCGGTAATGGCGCATTATACGTACTATTGAAAAAATTACGTATTGATTTATCTAAATAATGCTATTATCTTAATTTATATTTCGTGTTTAAACACTATATTGAGTTCATCATGTTTAAGAAATTCTTTTTATTTATTATTAAACTCTATCGATATCTGCTAAGTCCATATATAGGTCAGCATTGTCGATTTCAACCTACCTGTTCCCATTACGCAGAACAAGCTATTCAAACTTATGGAGCAGGCAAAGGAGGATACCTAGCTATGAAACGTTTGCTGCGTTGTCATCCCTTTGCTCAAGGTGGATATGATCCATTACCCTATAATAAAAAATAAAAATAACACAGCAAGAATGACAAAGAGGATAACTATGGATAATACAATTCAAATGCAATTATTATTAGGGGATATTGCTATTTTTAATCATTTAGACAATGATGAATTAATGGTGGTAGAGAAATATGTGTTTCCCTATAAGTTTAAACAAGATCAAATATTATTCTATGAAGGGGAACACGCCCATTATATGTGTTTTGTCCTTTCTGGTGAACTAGATATTATTAAGGGAGATGAAAAAGAAGGACAGCAAGTAGTCATTACCACTATAGGGAAAGGAGAATCTCTTGGTGAAATGTCATTACTAGATGGTTTACCTCGTTCTGCTACAGTGAAAGCCCGTTCTGATGTCTATGTTATTGCATTAAAACGGGAACAATTCTCACAATTACAAGCAGAACACCCTGCTATTGCTTTAAAGATTATTAAAGCCATTGCTCGGGTGTTAAGCACTAATTTACGTAAAACTTCCGATCAGATTACTCATTATATGTTATCCATCACCTGATCTCTAATGTGCCGTAAAACTTCGCTCTTTAGAATATAGTAGATACAAAATACTCACTGTACAATAACGTTTAATTATTGACAGTTTCTGCTACAGGTCGCTTATTATCTTGTAATATTTTTAACAATCGTTTAGCAGGGGCATAACCAGGTAATAAGGTACCATTTTCAAGTATTAATGCAGGCGTACCACTTACCCCAAATTCTTGCCCCATTGCAAATTGTTTCTTCACAGGATTATCGCACTCTTCACTCTTTATCTTAATACCAGATTTTGCATCCGTCATTGCTTTTTGTCTATCTTTTGCACACCAAACAGATACTAATTTTTTATACCCACTTGAACCAATCCCCGCACGAGGATAAGCCAGATAACGTACCCGTATTCCTAAGTCATTCAATTCATCCATTTCTCTATGCAATTTACGGCAATAACCACAATCTACATCAGTAAAAACTGTCAATGTATGAGGACTCTTTTTATCTCCATATATCACCATTTCACTCTCAGGAATTTTATCCAACTTAGCTAATCGTTGTGGCCCTGCCCGACGGTTTGCTTCTTCCTTACTTGCCTGTGTTAAATCAACCCCACTTTTTATATCCAGTAAACGCCCTTCAAACATTAAACTGGCATCTTTATTAAAATAGACAACATTTGAACCCACTGACACTTCATATAAACCCTGTAATGGAGTACTATTAATAACAGGATCCATATCCGGTAATATTTTTGTTAATGCTGCTTTTAATTCAGCCATATCTTGTTGCTCTGTGCCGGCAAATGTTACTATAGAAAATAACAAAATACTTATACTTACTATTGATATACTTTTTTTCATCATAAAACCTATCATTTAATTATTTAGTCTCGAAAATTATTATATTGTAAAGGTACAGCAAGCGTTTGTTCCCGTAACATTGCGATGACAGCTTGCAAGTCATCTCGTTTTTTACCTGTTACCCTAACTTGTTCCCCTTGTACGGCTGCTTGTACTTTTAACTTTTTCTCCTTGATTAACTTGACAATCTTTCTTGCAGTATCTGAATCAATACCTTGCATCACATCGAGAATAAGCTGTGCTTTTTGTCCTTGATATTGCACCTCATTTTCTTTAATACTGGCAATATCAATATTACGTTTAACAAATTTATTGTAGACGATAGTGAGCATTTGTTTAATTTGAAATTCATTTTCTGCTTTAAGTGTTACTTGTGTATCTGACTGTAAAACTTCTGCATTAGTTCCTTTAAAATCATAGCGATTACCTATTTCTCTATTAGCTTGATCAATCGCATTACATACTTCATGCATATCTACTTCAGAAACAATATCAAACGATGGCATGTTAAATCCTACATTTAATCTATATAAAAATGGGTGCCTTTGCACCCATTTCCTAACTCCGCTAACTGCTATTTATTTAGTCTTTAATTTTTCTTTGATACGTGCTGACTTACCTTGACGACTACGTAAATAATATAATTTTGCTCTACGCACATCCCCTCTCCGCTTCACAGTAATACTGTCAATAAGAGGGCTATATGTTTGAAACACCCGTTCTACCCCTTCTCCATAGGAGATTTTACGTACCGTAAAAGCTGAATCCAGACCACGATTACGAATACCAATAACAACCCCTTCAAAAGCCTGTAAACGTTCTCGATCTCCCTCTTTTACTTTTACTTGTACGACAATGGTATCACCAGGGGCAAACTGAGGGATCTCACGTTGCATTTGTGCATTATTTATTTCGTTTATAATATTACTCACGGTAATTACTCCAAAACTTGATGTTCATCTATAAATTCTTGTAATAAAGCCTGCTGCTCTACTGTTAATTCAAACGTATTTAATAGCTCAGGTCGTCTTAACCAGGTTCTTCCCAACGCTTGCTTCATCCGCCAACGTCGTATTTTTTCATGGTCTCCACTAAGTAATACTGATGGTACCTTTACTCCATACATCATTTCAGGGCGAGTATAATGAGGATGATCCAATAAACCTTGAGCAAACGAATCCTGCTTTGCAGAATTCTTATTGCCTAAACTTCCAGGTAATAATCGTACTAAGCTATCAATCATTACCATTGCAGGTAATTCACCACCACTTAATACATAATCTCCAATAGAATATTCCTCATCGACTTCCTGTGCTATTAAACGTTCGTCTATCCCTTCATAACGTCCAGATAATAAAGTAAGATTTGAATGTTGTAATAATAACGTTAGCATTGATTGTTGTAATATTTTTCCCTGTGGGGAAAGATATATAACATGCGTACCGTGTGTTGCTGATTTACGTATTGCCCTTATCGTATTGTATAAAGGCTGTAGTTTCATCAACATACCCGGACCACCACCGTAAGGTCTATCATCTATATGCCGAAATTTATCCGTGGCATAATCACGAGGATTCCATATTTGTAACTGCCATAATCCACGTTGCAGTGCTTTTCCTGTAACCCCTGATTGCAGCGCAGTAAACATCTCGGGAAAAATACTTATCACATTTATCTGCATTGGCATTTTTATTCTTCACTCACTACGAGTCTGATTTAAGAATAATCCTCATCCCAATCCACATAGATACATTTTTTTTCCAAATCAACCTGTTTTACCACATCGCCCCACAGATAAGGGATTAATATTTCTTGCTCTGCTTTTATGACCAACACATCATTTGCACCGGTTTCAATTAGATTGCTTACAGAACCTAAGGTAATATCTGCCGCATTGACAACCATTAGGCCAATCAAATCTACCCAATAATAATCATCTTTTCTCAAGTTTTCTAACTGCTGTTTATCAATATACAGTGTTAACCCTTGTAAATCCCTGACTTGCTCTCGCTCATCATAGCCTTTAAAATGAGCAATAATGGTTTTTCCTTTATGTAACTTTCCATCAAGCAGCACTATTTTTGAATACTGATCCGGCTTTGCTTTATTTTCAACATAAAGTTGCTTATATTGCAGGATATTTTCTCTTGGCTCAGTATATGAAAATAATTTCACCCAACCTTTTATTCCATATACACCCACTATTTTAGCAACAACAATCTTACTCATTACACGCTAACTATCACGTTATGCTATTGCTGCATCAGCTTGCGCTTTTGCTTTATCATAATCTTTTAACAATCTTGCAACCCGATCAGATAATTGAGCACCTTTACTTAGCCAATAATCCAAACGTTCCCGATTAATATCCAAACGCACTTCTTGCCCTCTTGCCATAGGATTAAAATGCCCTACACGTTCAATAAAACGACCTGTTACACGATTACGACTATCTGCAACGACCATTCTGTAATAAGGTTTCTTCTTTGCACCACCACGTGCCAAGCGAATAATAACCATAAAAATACCACCTTTTGTATAAATTAAATTTATTACCTAATTCTATTGCGCTTGATAACAAGCAATAAGAGACAGGCAATACAAAAATCTTCTACTTCTGTTTACTCAGAAAATATTCTCACTTTTTATTTCTATAAGAAAATCAAGGTCTACTAGAAGACATAAAGAAGCGAAATTATACTTGAAAAATGCTTGGGTTGAAACCTTTACTTATAGTGGAAAGCCACCGCCTTGCCCTGGCATTCTTCCTTTTAAGCTCCGCATCATTCCACGCATTCCCCCTTTAGAATATTTTTTCATCATTTTTTGCATTTGCTTAAACTGTTTGAGTAAACGATTAATATCCTGAATTTGAGTGCCTGATCCCGATGCAATACGTTTTTTTCTAGACCCTTTAATCAGATCGGGAAAATGCCTTTCTCGTGGTGTCATAGAATTAATAATAGCTTCCATTTTAACTAATTCTTTATCATTGACTTGTTCTTTTACATTAGTAGGAATATCCCCTATTCCTGGCAATTTATCCATCATACTTGCCATACCACCCATCTTTTTCATTTGTAATAATTGTTCTCTAAAATCTTCTAAATCAAAGTTTTTACCTTTTTTTAATTTCCTGGCTAAACGCTCTGCTTTTTTATTATCCAGTTTATTTTGTACATCTTCTACTAAGCTAAGTACATCACCCATCCCTAAAATTCTGGATGCAATACGATCAGGATGAAAAGCCTCTAAGGCTTCTATTTTTTCTCCCACACCGATAAACTTAATAGGTTTGCCCGTAATATGTCGAATAGATAAAGCAGCTCCTCCCCGTGCATCCCCATCGGCTTTAGTTAAAATAACTCCTGTTAAGGGCAATTCTTGATGGAAGGCTTTAGCGGTATTTGCAGCATCTTGTCCTGTCATACTATCTACTACAAACAAGGTTTCAACTGGATTGGCAACACTATGAATTTGTTTAATTTCCGCCATCATATCGTGATCGATATGTAACCGACCAGCCGTATCTACAATTACTACATCCTGAAACTGTGTACGAGCATGTTTAATCGCTGAGGTAACAATATCAACGGGTTTTTGACTACTAGAACTAGGAAAAAAAGCAACCCCAACGTCCTTTGCCAGGGTCTGTAGTTGTTCAATCGCTGCCGGACGATATACGTCTGCACTGACCACCAAGACATTTTTTTTATCCTGTTTTAAACGCAAAGCCAATTTGGCAACACTGGTTGTTTTTCCTGCCCCTTGTAAACCCGCTATTAAAATCACCGCAGGAGGGGTGGTATTTAATTGTAAGGTGTCATTTTCCTTACCCATGACAGTAATTAACTCATCATGTACTACTTTGATAAAGGCTTGTCCAGGCGATAAACTCTGCAAGACTTCCACACCAATTGCACGTTGTTTTACCTTTGCAATAAAGGCTTTTACAACCTCTAATGCCACATCCGCTTCAAGCAATGCCATCCGTACTTCTCGTAAGGCATCTTGTATATTTTCTTCATTCAGGCGACCCTGACCACGGAGATTTTTTATCGTTTTAGATAAGCGTTCACTTAAGCCATCAAACATTTTTTACAAGCCTCAATATAAAAATTATAAAATAAAGCACTCACCACCAAATAAACGCCGTACTTCACGCCCTTCAATAGCTCGACAACATTGTTCATAAATCACTAATTCCACGCCAGGTTTATTATGGCTAATATAGACAACTGGATTATGCTGTAATTTTTTTAAATCTTCTGCTAATAACGCAGGACAATAATGCTGAGCAATTTTTGAAAGTGCTAATTCTTCATCTGGAAATGCTGCTTCAACAAATAACATATCTAAATCTGCATACTGGTTAAGTGCATTCCATAAACTATCATTGGTTGACGTATCCCCTGAAAAAGCAAACGTCCCTTGTTCACCTTCTATACAATAGCCTACTCCTGGCACAGTATGTTGTACTGCTATCATTTCTATCTTGTTATTTTCAATAACTACTTTTTTTCCTGCCTGTATCGATTGATATGCCATAACACAACCATTGCTATTATGAATTTTGGTAAAATCAGGCCAAATAATATTATTAAATATATGTTTTTTTAAGGCTTCCAAGGTTTCATTCAGCGCATAGATGATAATCGGTTTTTGAATATAATCAAAAATACTATCAACTAAAAAAGGAATATTGCAAATATGATCAAGGTGAGAATGCGTTAAAAAAATATACTGAATATTACGCATATCTTCTAATGCTAATTCCCCCACACCACTTCCTGCATCAATCAATATACGATCATCAATTAAAAATGATGTCGTTCTCAAACCTGCTCCAACACCACCACTACAACCTAATACTTTTATTTTCATTATAAAATTTCCCAATACCTTATATCATGGTCTTGATGCCATTTTTCCGCTATACTGAAAAAAAATCCATTACCTAACGCACAGTATAGCGAAAAATATCTATCTTTAATAAAATAAAATTTGAGTATGCATGGTATGTTCTCTAACAAAATAATAACGACTAAACATGAAAACGCCTAACAACAAGCCTTTTATCTATTACACACTATTTTACTTTAATTGAGTATTTGATTATGTTATATCCTGCTCTTAGTATAGTAACTCTCTTATTGTACTTATTAAACAGTGCATTATTATTAAAACAAATAATATCCAAAACGCACCCTGGTACCCCCCGTTACCCTTTGATCAGCATTACTATAATAGCCTGTGTACTACATGCTGTTATTAATTATTATACTATATTTGACCATGCTGTGATTAATTACTCCTTTTTTAACATGCTATCCTTGCTGGCATTAATATTAAATTTACTCTTTTTAATAACCCTATTTAAACACCCGCTAGAAACATTAGGTATTATTATTTATCCTTACAGTGCATTAACCTTATTCTTACAATTTATTTTTCATCAAGCACCAAGCTATACTGCCGTACCTAATAAATTACTAGAAATGCATATTTTATTATCTTTACTTGCTTATGGATTACTCTCTATTGCTGCAATACAAACTGTTTTATTAATTATACAAAATTATTTCCTACGCCATCAGCATCCGGGCGGATTTATTCGTACTTTCCCACCATTGGAAACAATGGAATTACTACTTTTTAAAATGATCAGTACCGGATTTATTTTTCTTTCCTTTTCCTTACTCAGTGGTTTTATTTTTATTGATGATATTTTCGGACAACA
This sequence comes from Gammaproteobacteria bacterium, assembly GCA_026994225.1. GTDB lineage: Bacteria > Pseudomonadota > Gammaproteobacteria > GRL18 > GRL18 > JALWRI01. The sequence continues at coordinate 107,763 of JALWRI010000100.1, forward strand.
CTTAGTCCATAAAACGGTATTATCTATTATTGCGTGGTGTATTTTTGGCATTATTTTATTTGGTCATTATCATTTTGGATGGCGAGGAAAAAAAGCAAATTACTGGATATTAGGGGGATTTAGTTTTTTAGTATTAGCCTATTTTGGCAGTAAATTGGTATTAGAATTAGTTTTATCCCAATAATAGTTAGTTTAATTAATTACTATATTAATGTATTATTATTTACTTTAGTTATAAATGATTTTCACTGCAAGGAGTATTTGCTATGTCTAAAGTAACGCTTTTCTTTAAAGGAAAAGCTCTACAAATATACAGCATCATTGATAATCATACAGTGAATATTGGTAGTGATAAAGAAAATACTATTTATATTGATAGTCTTGCTATTTCGCCTTTACATGCACACATTATCAGCCGTAATGGTATCCATATTTTAGAAGATTTAGGTAGTGAATCGGGTACATTTATTAATGAACAGCCAGTTACTCGTCCTTACACACTCAAAGACAATGATCGTATTCAAATTGGTAAACATGAGTTACTCTACTCTTTTGAAGATATTGATGATACAACGCCAGTATTATACGGGCAACATACTACGCCTAAAAAATCTGCATGGTTACAAATTTTAAATGGTAGTAATGTAGGTAAAACCTTTCCTCTTAAAAATAACATTACCAATATTGGTAAAAAAGGACAACAAACCGCTATTATCTCACTACGCCAAGATAACAAATATTATTTATCGCATTTAGATGGAAATAAAACCCCTAAAGTAAATAATAAAGATATAGGGGAAAGCTCTTACCTACTACACAATAATACAACGATTGAAATCGGTGCTATCAAAATGCTGTTTTATTATCTCTAACTAATAGTATTAATAGATAAAAGCGTTACCGATAGACAGTTTTCCCCCTTAACACAACAAAACAGTCTGGAGGTAATATTAGATCAATAACCATCAAATTCTGATTATTATGGCAAAAAATAAAACCGAATATGTTTGTACAGAATGTGGCGCAAACTATAGCAAATGGCAAGGACAATGCCAACAATGCCATAGTTGGGATTGTATTAAAGAATTTCGGGTCGCAAAAACCCCGGCTGTATCTTCCCATCATCAACAGCATTTAGGATTTTCTGGCACATCATCTAGCGTACAATATTTACATGAAGTTGAACTCACCGAAACACTTCGATTTTCTACCGGAATTAGCGAATTTGATCGAGTATTAGGAGGGGGTCTTGTTGCTGGGGGTACTATTCTGCTTGGTGGTAGCCCTGGCGCAGGAAAAAGCACTATCTTATTACAAAGCCTTAGTTATTTATCTCAAAATATGGCAACTTTATACGTTTCAGGAGAAGAATCTCTGCAACAAATTGCTGCACGGGCTAAACGCTTAGGAGTACAAGCCAAAAATTTAAAAATGTTAGCCGAAACGTCTGTGAGCAATATCTGCCATATTGCTCTACAAGAACATCCTAAGGTTATCGTTATTGATTCTATTCAAGTGATGTACCTTGAGCATGTAGATAATACACCTGGAGGAGTAACACAAGTACGTGAATGTGCTGCATACTTAACACGTTTTGCCAAGCAACATCATATTGTATTATTTTTTATAGGGCATGTAACAAAAGATCAATCTATTGCAGGTCCTATGACACTCAATCATATTATTGATACACAAGTGATGCTCTCAAGCACTGATGACGCTCGTTATCGTATTATGCGTACTAATAAAAATCGTTTTGGTCCTGTCAATGAATTAGGTATTTTTGCTATGACAGAAACAGGACTAAAAGAAGTTAAAAATCCTTCTGCTATCTTTTTATCTCATACTGAAGAAGCAACACCTGGTAGTATTATCAGTGTGTTATGGGAAGGAACTCGTCCATTATTAGTAGAAATTCAAGCACTGGTGGTTGATTCACAACTGGGTAATCCACGTCGGGTTACGCTAGGTATTGATCATAATAGATTAGCAATGTTACTTGCCATACTCTCCCGTCATGGTGGTATTTTTACGCATGATCAAGATATTTTTTTAAATGTAGTCGGAGGGGTAAAAGTATCAGAAACCAGTGCAGATATGGCCGTCTTACTTGCTATACTTTCTAGCTTAAATAACAAAATTGTTCCTCATCATACGTTTGCATTTGGTGAAGTCGGACTTTCTGGTGAAATTCGTCCAGTGGCTAATGGACAAGATAGAATCCATGAAGCAGCAAAACATGGTTTTAAACAAGCCATCGTACCCAAAGCCAATATACCCAAGCATACCCCTAAAGGATTAAAAATCATTGCAGTCAGTAGATTACAAGAAGCCTTAGACAGTCTTTAATATGAACCCTAAGGTAGAACTATTGCAGTTCTATCTAATTAAGATAGAATAAGTGCCTTTGGTTAAATTAAACAGGTAGCACAGATTACAATGGAACTTTTCTCCCCTGATTGGATGGTACGTTATATGGCACTTTGGAATAGTGAAAAAGAGCTATATCTAGCGTTAGAAAAGGTACAATTTAGCGCAAATATTGCCTATGGTTTTTTGGATAATGACACACCTGCCAGTATTATTCAAATTAAGCATGGTCATGCCTATTACGCAGATAGTTATACCTTAGCACAACAACAGTACCCAAATTTAACTCTTGACTGGGATTTACGAGCAAGCCCACAAAACTGGCTGGTATGGATTTCACGAGAACTAGGTATGATGGGGTTAGGGCTTGCTGTCAGCACTAAAAAATTACAATTTTATCAGGGTGATTATCAAACTATTATCCAAAATCCATTATTAATCAGTGCCTTTGTTAAAAGTTTTAATATTATGAGAAATATCTAACTTTTTTCTAATCCAAAACTCAAAACTTGTTCAATGTGTGTCGCACCGGTTGCTAACATAAGTAATCGATCCACCCCTACCGCTACTCCTGAACAATCAGGCAAGCCATCTTCTAAAGCCATTAATAATTTTCTATCATAGGGGAGGACAGCTTGCTGATGTTGCTTACGATACCTATTATCTTGCATAAAACGCAGCTCTTGCTCTTTAGCATCTTTTAGCTCATAAAAACCATTTGCTATTTCCACCCCTTTAATATACATTTCAAAGCGATCTGCAACCTGCGGATTACAACTATTAATTCTTGCTAGTGCCGCTTGAGTTGTTGGATATTCTGATATAAAGGTAATACCACTTGCCATTTTAGGTTCAATAACATGCACCATCAATAAATCTAGCCAAGCATCTTTATCTTCTCCTAACCCCTCTACAGCAAAACCGGCATTTTGGCTATACTGACGTAATACGGATACTGTCGTATTTAGTGGATCAATACCGGTATAACGCTGAAATATTTTTTGATACGTATCATATTGTACGGATAATTGCTTAAACTGATTATCCAAAGATTGAATTAAGGCTAATACTTCTTCCATCAATGCAGATAAAGTCCATTGGGGTCTATACCACTCTAACAAGGTAAACTCTGGATGATGCCAACGTCCTAATTCCTCTTGACGAAAGACTTTAGCAATTTGAAAAATAGCACCACTTCCTGCTGCAAGTAAACGTTTCATGGCAAATTCCGGTGAAGTATGCAGATAATAGTCTTTCCCCTGCTCCCTTACACTAAAACTTTCTATTGCAGGATCAACATTTGCATAAGGAGATAATATTGGCGTTTCTACTTCTAGTACCTCTCGCTGCTGAAAAAAATCCCGAATATCTTGCAACAACATAGCACGTCGCTGCAATATCTGCCTTGTTGCTAACGGTTGCCATCTTTTTTTACTCATACATTATTCATATTTAGCTCGGGACACATATTCCCCAGTACGAGTATCTACTTTTAATAGATCCCCTTCATCAATAAATAATGGCACTTTTACTACTGCGCCAGTTTCCAATGTTGCAGGTTTACTACCTCCCCCTGACGTATCACCTCGTACCCCTGGATCAGTTTCAGTAACGGTCAAATTGGTAAAATTAGGCGGTGTTACTGATAAGGGATTGTCATTCCACAAGGTGACAATACACATATCTTGTTCTTTTAACCATTTAGCGGCATCGTCTACTGCCGTTTTATTAGCTTCTACCTGTTCATACGTTTCAGGATGCATAAAAAACCAGGAAGCACCATCATTATATAAATACTGCATTTCAACTTCTACCACATCCGCAGCTTCTATTGATTCCCCAGATTTAAAGGTTTTTTCTACTACCCTACCCGTTTTTAAATTACGAATTTTAACCCGATTAAATGCTTGCCCTTTGCCTGGCTTTACAAATTCATTTTCAACAATCGAACAAGGATCATTATCGATCATTATTTTAAGACCACTGCGAAATTCATTGGTATTATATGTAGCCATAAATTATCCTTCTTATTACTGTAAAAAAATACCGCCTATGATAACGCAAAAACAGAACCGCTGTCAGATTTCCTGGCAAAAAGCACAACAACAAAGTTTTAGCAATCCACTAAAACTCCTGGATTTTCTTGAAATCCCCCCTTCAGTCTATCCAGATTTGCTCTTTAAAACGCCTTTTGCCTTTAAAGTTCCCTATAGCTTTGCTCAACGCATGCAAAAAAGGAATATCCATGATCCACTATTACGTCAAGTATTACCTTTGATGGCAGAAAATGACCTTTCTCCTGAATATCATCTCGATCCTGTCGGGGATCAAAAAAGTATCAAACAACCTGGATTATTACATAAATACCCAGGACGAGTCCTGCTTACTACCACATCAGCTTGTGCAATGCATTGTCGTTACTGTTTCCGACGCTATTTTCCCTATCATGATGCCAATCCTTTACAACATAATTGGCAAACAAGCCTCGATTATATTGCCCAATCTTCTGATATTCACGAAATTATTTTAAGTGGTGGTGATCCGCTTTCTTTAAGCAACACTAAACTACAGCACTTATTACACAATATACATACTCTTACACATATTCAACGCTTACGTATTCATACTCGTAACCTTATTGTTTTACCCGAACGCATAGATACCGGGCTTATTCAACTCCTCTCCCATTATCCTAAACCTATTATTATCGTCCTACATATTAATCATGCTAATGAAATTAACGATCAAGTGGTAAGAGCCTTATTACCATTACGTCAACAAACACATATCACATTACTTAATCAAAGTGTATTATTAAAAGGAGTGAATGATAATTTACCCGCATTGCAGCAATTAAGTGAAACACTATTCAATACCGGTATTTTACCGTATTATTTACACCTATTGGATAAGGTACAAGGTGCTAAACATTTTGCTGTAAATATTGAAAAAGCTAAATATTTACTACATGCTTTACAAAACTCCCTATCCGGTTTTTTAGTACCTAAATTAGTCACAGAAATAACCGGAGAGCAATCCAAAACTCCCGTATAGCTAAATCTTAGGAGAAGATTTTATGAGTGATAAACACCACCAACTATATATACCAAAACAAATAAAACCGGGTAAACAGCATTTTAGCTGTAAATCAAAACATATTGACCAATGGTTTGCAAATCTTCCCCTGGCTAATACTGGCGAGAGCTTAAAAGAATTATACAAAACCCTTTATCAGGTTAATCGTTTACATATTGCTTACAAAGATCGGTTATATTTTCTGGAAAAAATACGGATCCCAATTAAAGATCTGACAGTAACCCTACAAAAACACTATACCAACAAAGATTTACCGCTGGGGCATAAAGACTATCAAATTGCTAATTTAAACCGAGAGTTGCAAGTAGAACTGGCTATTGGCTATAAGCATATCGTGCTGGCTTTGTATTCTGGGAGTATTTTTTCTAAATTCACTAGAAATAAATTGCTGACTATGGTTATTCATCGTACTATTCGACATTTAACCTTAGCATTACTTACCAGCTTTCAAATTTATACGACGGCACCCAAAGGTATATGGAAAGATGTACATCAATTATATTTGTTAGCTGAAAAACAAGGCATAGAAGATAAATACATTGCAGATCAAATCTGTACTTCTGATATCAAATCCAGCACTACCAGTACACTATATAAGCAGATCGTATTATTGAGTATTGCTGATCCTTACCGACTTGCCCAACATTATATTATTCAATTATATTTATTACTTGAACATTGGAGTCAATATTGCACGCTTGCTCCTGTTGCATCACAGTCTGATCGATTACTTATTAATCTCTATATTGATTCACCTCCGCACTATCAAACACTAAATAAGCAAAATAAACAGGCATTATATCATTTAGATTTTTCCCAATTAACCTTAGAATACTTACTAGATGATTTAAAAAAACGATCCAAAACCATTCAATTAGATACAACTACATTAAAACAAATTTATTCACATTGGTTAAATAAACCCAAACGTGATCATCAACGTCATGCTCGAGAATATGAACCGCTAAAAGTGGCCATTGGTATGAATGCTGTTCACTATTTTCTCAATGATCACAAACACCCTGAATGGGATGATCAACAACCAGATGAAAATGCTCACCCATTTAATTTAATACAAACCGGTAATCCTGACGAAATGGAATCAAATGAGATAGAATATGTATTTACTCCAGATAGCAGTATTGCAGCCGCTACCACACAAAGAATTGATAAAAATATTCAAGGTAGTCAATGGGATAAAGTCTATGTCCAAGACAGCTTTTCTGCTGCTCAAAAGAAGCAACAACAAACCAAAACGAAAACGGTAGAAAAAAAAATAGATACCCCCACAACAGATAATACACCATATAATGCAAATAGCTGGCAATTATTAAATGAAAGTGTAGGAGGATATTGTCTACTTTGGGAAGAAAAAAGTGCCATTGAAGCAAAAATAGGAGAATTAATTGCTATTAGCCACAATAATCAATCTTCAGAAAGAAAAGAACAATGGCTAATTGGCATTATACGCTGGATGAAATCCAGTGCAGATAAAAGTCTACAGGTTGGAATACAAATCATTGCTCCCCATGCCAAAGCTATAACGATACAAGGAGAAAAAAAGTATCATACCACATCTCGAGCTATACAACTTTCAGCCATAGCAACCTTAAAACAACCTACGACCATCATTACACTACCAGAATATCATTCAGGAGAAGATATTTATATCAACCACAAAGATAAAACAGAAATAATCCAATTAGGAGATATGTTGGAAAATACCAGCCATATCTCTCGTTTTCATTTCAAACATACCAGTGTAGATATTCCTGCATTTAATAAACCATCCCTTTCCTCCACACACAATAAAAAGAAAAATATTGGTATGCACCATGATTTTGATAATATTTGGGATAGCTTATGAAAATGAATAATTAATCACAATTGGTATCTGCAATATAATCTGCAAATGCAGCAGGATATATTATTTTTCCTGCACACAGGGTGTTTTTTTGTAACTCCACTGCCATGACCAAATCGTTAGGAATACTTAAATTACATTCTAATCCCCATGCTGTTGCAGGAGTAAAACCAAATTTAGCATGAAAAGAAGGTTCACCACCTGCCACGACTACTGCAGTAAAACCTTCTGTTTTGGCAATATTCAAGCCTTCTTCTATTAACAATGAACCAATACCGCGATGCGCTTGAGAAGGTACTACTGATTCAGGAGCAAGCACCAATATTACTTTTTCCAAACCTTCTTGACACTTTAATCTCGCTCTTGAAAAAAGAATATGCCCCACAATACGTTTATGATATTCTGCCACTAAGGATAATTCAGGAACAAAGGCATCCGAACTTCGTAGTGCAGTCACTAATTTTGCCTCCCGTTCACACTCAAAGGCACTGATATTCACCACATCAATCGCTTGAACATCTTCTTCTCTTTCAGCTCTAACTATCACCTTTCCCATAAATTAACCTCTTTTTATATTATGAATAGATATAACAATGCTATCTAGATTACCTATATCTAAAAAAAAACAAACAAGTTTTGCTCAAATCATCAGCCACCATTATAATATCTTTCTAATACCATTATAATATCTTTCTAATAATGATATAAATACTAATTATAATTTACCTATTTGCCAGTCAAGGGGACGTATTGTGGACAAGGAAAATATTATTCGCTTGTTACTGATCAACGATTCTGATAATGATGCTGAAGAAACAGCTAAAACATTGCGTAACGCAGGTTATGCACTACGTCCTAAAAGGATAGATGCACCTGATAGTTTACAAGAATCCCTAAAAAAGCATCCCTGGGATATGATTATAGCTCGTCCTCTAGCTGGAGATTTTAGTGCATTTGATGCCTTAGATATTTTAAACCAAGAAGCAATGCAAATTCCCTTAATTGTTTTAGATGATCATAATGATGATGAACAAAAAATAGAGCTACTCAATGCTGGCGCACGAGATGTTATTCCTGATGAACCAGAAGAGTTATTACCCCTGATTGTTGGTCGTGAATTTACTAACTACAAAGATAAACGTAAATTAACTACTTTAGAAAGCCGTCTCAATGATTCCGAACGCCGTTGCCAACTGCTTATTGAAAGTTCCCGTGATGCCATTGCCTATATCCATGAAGGAATGCATATTCACACCAATGAAAGTTATTTAAAACGCTTTGGCTATCATAATGCAGAAGATTTAGAAGGCGTACCTATCATGGATTTGATCGGTTCTGAAGATCAAAGTAAGGTAAAAGATTTTCTGCGTACCTACACGGCTTTAAGCCCTGACAAAATAAATACTGAAAACAGCCTGCTCGAAACGATTGGAGTATGTGAAGATGGCAGCGAATTTAATATGAAAATGGAATTTGAACCAGCAACGATGGATGGAGAAAATTGCACACAGATTATTATTCGTGATAATGCCATTACTGAAGAATTACAACAACAACTAGATATACTCAGTTCACAAGATGTTTTAACCGGACTTTATAATCGTAAGTTTTTCTTGGAAAAATTGGATAAAATGGTAGAAATTGCCAATTCTGGAACACAACGTAGTAATTTATTATATATCAGTATTGATAATTTTGAAGATATTAAAGAAAAAGTGGGTATTGCAAGCAGTGATTTAATTATTACTGATGTTGCAGATATTCTCAAAGAAAACCTGCCAGGTAATACCATTATTGCATACTTTAACGGGCATATCTTTACTGCCATTTTAGATATTAGTGATCTGCAAGAAGTACAACAAATTAGCCAAAATCTATGTAAAATCATCCATGATCATATCACTGAAACGGATAATGGTAGCATTTCACCAACTTGTAGCATTGGTATTAATCCTATCAATGAAAGCAGCCCTGGTCCACAAGAGGTACTAAGTCGTGCAGCAAAAGCCTCTGAAGCAGCAAGCAAAGAAGGCGGTAACCGTTTTCACATGTACAATATTGCTGAAGGAGAGATGGCTGATAGAGAACTACAAGCGCATTGGGTAGCAAAAATTGAAACGGCACTAAGTAATAATAAATTTCGTTTGGTATATCAGCCTATTGTTAGTCTGCAAGGTGATACCAATGAAAACTATGAAGTATTCTTACGTATGATTGATGAAGAAGGTAACACCTTATTTCCTAATGATTTTTTACCAGCAGCAGAAAAATCAGGACAGACCATTACTATCGACCGATGGGTCATTGCAAACGCTATTAAAGTCTTGGGTGAACGCCGTCAATCAGGTATTCAATGTAATTTTTTTATTAGTATCTCAACCGCTTCCCTTTCCGATGAAACCTTATTACCCTGGATTAGCCATCATATGAAAAAATATCGTCTTACGGGGAATGCGCTAATCTTTACATTAAGTGAGGAACAAACCATTGATAACCTAAAATATGCTAAACGCTTACTCAAATTTTTAAAACAACTACACTGCCGTTTTCTTATCAATAATTTTGGTAAAGATCCTAAATCCTTTACATTATTAAAACATATTGATGCCGATATTTTAAAAATTGACGGTTCATTAATTCAAGATATTGCGAGCAATGAAAGTCATTTAGAACAAGTACAAAATATTGCGGCACAAGCAACTGAAATGGGAAAAGTATCTATTGCCGGCAGTGTGGAAGAAGCAAGCAGTCTTTCTATGATTTGGCAATGCGGTGTCAGTTATATTCAAGGACACTTTTTGCAAGAGCCTAGTGAACACATGGTGTATGATTTTTCAAGTTTTAGCTAATCGAAAAAGAGCGAAAAACTGCTATTATTCCCACATCAAAGTGTGGGAATAATGCTATCTCGACAAAATAAGAAAAAATGTACCGGTAGTCTGTTATCGGGGCAAATTAGAATATCCCATCAAAAATTCATCCACTGCATAAGCAGCTTGCCGCCCTTCACGAATCGCCCATACTACTAGAGATTGTCCTCTACGCATATCCCCTGCACTAAACACTTTAGCAATAGATGTTTGATAATTGTCTGTATTAGCGTTTACATTACCTCGTTCATCTAATTCTATATTTAATGCTTCTAACATGCCTTCATATAAAGGATGTACAAAACCCATCGCTAATAATACCAGATCGGCTTTTAATATTTTTTCACTGCCTGCTACTTCCGACATACGCCATTGCCCCTGGTCATCTTTTTGCCAGGCAACATCTACAATATGTACCGCTTTAACCTGCCCATTATCACCGACTATTTTTTTGGTAGAGACACTCCAATAACGTTCACATCCTTCTTCTTGAGAGCTAGAAGTACGTAACTTATTTGGCCAATCTGGCCAAGTTAAGCCCTTATTTTCCTTTTCTGGAGGTTTAGGCAAAATTTCTAGTTGTGTAATGGTTGCCGCTTTTTGACGAATAGATGTACCAATACAATCAGAACCTGTATCACCACCACCAATAACAATTACATGCTTTCCTTCTGCACTGAGTGCCATATTTTCAGGAATATGATCCCCTGCCAGACGCATATTTTGCTGACGTAAAAAATCCATCGCAAATTCAACACCTGACAGTTCTCTCCCTTCTACAGGTAAATCACGGGGTTTCTCAGCTCCCCCTGCCAACACTACTGCATCGTATTTTTCTACCAATTCTTTAACGGGTAAATTAACCCCTACATAGCTATTAGTATGAAACTCAACACCCTCTGCATTCATTTGGGCTATACGTCGATCAATAATGTTTTTATCTAGTTTATAATCAGGAATACCATAGCGTAATAATCCACCAATACGATTTTGGCGTTCATATACGGCTACATGATGTCCTGCTCGTGCAAGTTGCTGGGCAGCCGCTAAACCCGCAGGGCCTGATCCAATAATTGCTACCCGTTTACCACTACAATGACGAGCAATAACAGGTTTAATCCAGCCTTTATCCCAACCTTTATCAATAATACTACATTCAATGGTTTTAATCGTAACCGGTTGATCTTCAAGATTTAAGGTGCATGATGCTTCACACGGAGCAGGACAAATACGCCCTGTAAACTCTGGAAAATTATTTGTTGAATGCAATACCTGTAGGGCTTCTTGCCAACGTCCCTGATACACTAAATCATTCCAATCTGGAATAATATTATTCACCGGACAACCTGAATGGCAATAAGGGATACCACAATCCATACAACGTGCGCCTTGACGACTTACTTCATCTTCAGATAAAGGAATAACAAATTCGTTGGAATGTAATATCCGATCAGCAACCGGTGCATAACGGCGATCTTGTCTTGGGATTTCCATAAATCCGGTAGGCTTACCCATATTATTTACCTCCTGCCAAGTGCGCTTGCTGATTTTTCTGCATATCCATTAATGCCTTACGATAATCAACCGGCATCACTTTTACAAATTGCTTTTGAAAATGTTCCCAATTATTCAGTATTTCTTCTGCACGCTGACTATTGGTATAATGCTTATGTCGTTCAATTAATTGTTTCAAACGTTGTACATCAAAACGGGTCATATCCGTACTCACATCAACCTGTCCATGTGTTTCCATATCTCCACCTTGATGATCAAGGGCTTCCAGGGCATCATCTTCATCGGCAATAGGTTCTAAATCAACCATTGCCATATTACAACGCTGTTCAAAATCATTGTTTTCATCTAAAACGTAAGCAATACCACCACTCATACCCGCTGCAAAGTTACGTCCTGTTTTACCTAAAACAACCACAATACCACCTGTCATGTATTCACAACCGTGATCACCAACCCCTTCTACTACTGCCGTTGCCCCCGAATTTCGTACTGCAAAACGTTCACCAGCAATTCCTGAAAAATAACATTCACCTTTAATTGCACCATATAATACGGTATTTCCTACAATGATATTTTTACTGGCCACAATGCGACTTGTATCCGGTGGATAAATCACTAAACGCCCACCACATAATCCTTTCCCTACATAATCATTGGCTTCACCTCGCAAGTAAATACTGATCCCTTGTGCGATAAAAGCACCAAAACTTTGTCCGGCAATCCCTTTTACATTAATAGTAATAGTATCTTCTGGCAAACCTTCAAAACCATAACGTTTTGCTACTTCACCCGATAACATTGCACCAAAAGTTCTGTTGGTATTATAGATCGGCATATCAATAGTAACCGGTTTTTTATCTTGCAATGCAGCTTGTGCTTGCTCAATAAGCTGGTGATCTACTGCATTATCCAAACCATGATCTTGTACTTCACAGTTATACGTTGCCACATCTATAGATATATCAGGACGATAAAAGATTTTAGTAAAATCTAATCCTTGCGCTTTCCAATGTTTAATCGCTCGCCGCATATCTAATTTATCTGAGCGTCCGATCATATCGTTAAAATGACGAAATCCCAATTTTGCCATATATTGGCGAATTTCTTCTGCAATAAAAAAGAAATAATTAACTACGTGTTCGGGTTCTCCTGTAAAACGCTTCCGTAATTCTGGATCTTGTGTTGCAACCCCTACAGGACAAGTATTAAGATGACATTTACGCATCATAATACAGCCTTCAACAATCAATGGAGCAGTAGCAAAACCAAATTCATCTGCTCCCAATAAAGCACCAATAATGACATCTCGTCCAGTACGTAAACCGCCATCAACCTGTACTGAGATACGCCCTCTTAATTTATTTAGAACCAGCGTTTGATGCGTTTCAGCTAACCCTATTTCCCATGCAGAACCGGCATGTTTAATAGAGGTTAAAGGGCTTGCCCCTGTACCTCCATCTGCACCAGAAATAGTCACATGATCAGCGTGTGCTTTAGACACCCCAGCGGCAACCGTCCCTACACCTACTTCAGATACTAATTTAACACTTATCCGAGCAGCAGGATTAACATTTTTTAAATCATGAATAAGCTGCGCTAAATCTTCGATAGAATAAATATCGTGATGAGGAGGTGGAGAAATCAAACCTACTCCTGGCGTAGAATGTCGTACCCGTGCAATAGTAGTATCTACTTTATGTCCTGGTAACTGTCCCCCTTCTCCAGGTTTTGCCCCTTGCGCCATTTTTATTTGAATATCATCGGCATTAACCAAATATTCCGTAGTAACGCCAAAACGCCCTGAAGCAACTTGTTTAATTGCTGAACGTTTAGAATCGCCATTTTCCAAAGGAATAAAACGTTCGGGTAATTCTCCCCCTTCTCCTGTATTGGATTTTGCACCAATACGGTTCATTGCTAATGCTAAAGTAGTATGGGCTTCTTCCGAAATAGCACCAAAGGAAATAGCACCGGTTGCAAAACGTTTAACAATTTCTGTTGCTGGTTCTACTTCATCGAGTGGTACTGGATTTTCCGATTCTTTTAATTCAAATAATCCTCGTAAGGTTAACAAATTTTCATTTTGCTCATTAACTAATTTAGAAAATTCAGAAAAAGTCTTAGCATCATTTGCACGGGTAGCATGTTGTAATTTAGCGATTGTTGCAGGCGTCCAGATATGATTTTCACCCCGAATACGATGCGCTAAATCTCCACCCACATCAAGATGTTTACGATAAATATGTTTATCTCCAAATGCACTCTGATGCCAACGTACTGCTTCTTCTGCAATTTCTTTTAATCCTATACCTTCAATAGAGCTAGAAGTACCGGTAAAATATTTATCTAAAAATTCAGACGCTAATCCCACTGCATCAAAAATTTGTGCGCCACAATACGATTGATATGTTGATATGCCCATTTTCGACATCACTTTCAACAACCCCTTACCAACGGCTTTAATATAGCGTTTTTGCGCTTCTAAAGCACTCACATCCGTAGGTAAGCGCTCTTCTAATGCCGTAATCGTATCAAATGCGAGATAAGGATTGATCGCTTCTGCCCCATATCCTGCTAATAATGCAAAGTTATGCACCTCATACGCAGCTCCCGTTTCAACCACTAAACCTGACTCAGTACGCAAACCAACTCGTGTTAAATGCTGGTGTACCGCAGAGGTGGCTAACAAAGCAGGAATGGCAATATAATCGGCATTCATACTGCGATCAGAAAGAATAAGGATATTATATCCATCACGTACCACTTGTTCCGCACGGCGACAGACATTTTCTAATGCTCGTTCCATACCGTTTGCACCCTGATCGCTGGTATAACAAATATCCAGAGTGTAAGTACGAAAAGCATCACTATAATCCTCAATACAACGAATACGCTCAATATCGGTATTGGTTAAAATCGGCTGACATACTTCTAAACGCATGTGAGAACCCGCCCCTTCTAAATCCAATAAATTAGGACGAGGGCCAATTAATGATACCAATGACATGACCAATTCTTCACGTATCGGATCAATGGGTGGATTAGTTACTTGGGCAAAACGTTGCTTGAAATAATGTGATAGTGGTTTTGGTTTATTAGATAATATTGCTGGTGGATAATCAGCTCCCATTGAGCCTACTGGATCTTGTCCTACACTTGCCATAGGTAGAAGAAAAAAACGAATATCTTCTTGGGTAAATCCAAATGCCTGTTGACGATCTAGTAGAATATCCTCATCTGGTGCCAACATACCAATACCAGCAGGTAAATTTTCTAAATGTAATTGGGTTTTAGATAACCATTGTTGATACGGATAAGCACGACTTAATGATTGTTTTAATTCAACATCATCAATAATACAGCCTTGTTGCATATCCACTAAAAACATTTTTCCTGGCTGTAAACGCCATTTTTTAATAATCTTTTCTTCTGGTATAGTCAGCACACCCATTTCTGATGCCATCACAACCATATCATCATCAGTTAATACATATCTTGCTGGACGTAAACCATTCCGATCCAATGTTGCACCAATTTGACGACCATCTGTAAATGCCACTGCAGCGGGTCCATCCCAAGGCTCCATTAATGCCGCATGGTATTCATAAAAAGCTCGCCGTTCTTTATCCATTAAGCGATTACCTGTCCAGGCTTCTGGAATCAACATCATCATTGCATGACCTAAAGAATACCCCCCCATCACTAATAACTCCAGGGCATTATCAAAACATGCTGTATCAGAAATTCCATCTGCTATTAGTGGCCATAATTTAGATAAATCTTCTCTTAACACAGCTGAAGACATGGATTGACGACGAGCTGCCATCCAATTCACATTTCCTCTTACCGTATTAATTTCACCATTGTGTGCAATCATGCGGAAAGGTTGTGCTAAATCCCAGGTTGGAAAAGTATTGGTAGAAAAACGTTGATGCACTAAAGCTAAGGCTGAAACCATCGTTTCTGTTTGTAAATCAGGATAATATTCACCTACCTGATCGGCTAACAACATCCCTTTATATAACAATACTCTTGAGGACAAAGAATTAATATAAAAGGCTTCACTTTGTGGTAATTGTGATGCAGCAATAATATTTTCTATTTGTTTACGAATAACAAATAACTTACGTTCAAAGCTATCTTGATCTAACTCTGCTGCCGCCGCAATAAACACTTGTTTTACTAAAGGTTCACACGCTTTTACTGATTCACCCAAAGCGGTATTATCAGTTGGTACATCCCGCCAACCTAATAATGTTTGTCCTTCTGCTGCAATATAGTCTGCTACTTTTTGCATAGCAATCTTGCAGGTTTCTTCTTCTCTTGGAAAAAATAACATCCCTACACCATATTGACCTAAGGCAGGCAAATTAATAGCAAGCTGTTGGCATTCTGCACGTATAAACGCATCCGGAATTTGAATTAATATTCCTGCGCCATCACCGGCAAGGGGATCTGCACCAACAGCTCCCCGATGCGTTAAATTACGCAGTATATCCAAACCTTGTTGAATGATAGTATGGCTTTGTTGTCCTTTTATATTTGCGACAAAACCTACTCCACAACTGTCATGCTCATTTTTTGGGTTATATAGACCCTGGCTATCTGGCAAAGTGCCTTTATTCATTCAAAAAACCTCCGCTAGAAAATCATACTCCATTCAACAACACCGGGTATTTTTTCTTTTTTTAAAACACAAAACGCCCCATAGTTTACAATAACTAAATAAAAATGACATTAGATTAAGGAGACAATTCATCATTTTCACTTTTTTATCTTCTTTTATAGAACATTATTTTGTGATTTTTATCACATCACTGCCATAATGACAAAATAAGCTATTGACATATTATGTCATAGGCGTATTATGTCTCTTAATCTTTATCACCATTAAAAGGAGAATACAAATGGGATTACTTGGAAAAATATTTACGGCAATACGTGGTGTGGCTAACGAAACAGGTGAAGCCATTGTTGATGCTCAAGGCATTCGCATACTAGAGCAAGAAATACGAGATGCTAATAAAAACTTAAATAAAGCAAAAATTTCTTTAACTAGCGTTATGGCTGATGCCATAGCCGCTAAAAGAAAGCAAACAGAACTCGAAACGACAGTACAAGAGTATGAAGGATACGTGAGTGCTGCACTGAAAAAAAATGATCAAACACTTGCTATGGAAGTGGCTGAAAAATTAGCACAATTAGAAAATGAATTAGCCCATCAACGTACCTTAAGCAATACTTTTGAAAATCAGGCTAATCAATTAAAAACAACAGTGAAGGAAACAGAAAAACAAATTCAAGCATTAGAACAACAAATTAATGTGGTAAAAACAACCGAAGCAGTACAAAAAGCCGCTGCCGCTACTGCTGATAATTTTTCTGGTACGACCTCTTCGCTGAGTAAAGCTGCAAAGTCATTAGAAAAAATTAAGGCAAGACAACAAAAACGGCAAGATCAAATGACTGCCGCTACACAGTTAGCACAAGATACTGATCAAGATGATCTAAAGAAACGTTTGCAAAAAGCAGGTATTAGCTCTGATAACAAACAATCTGCACAAGCTATTTTGGATCGCTTGAAAAAAAATAATACTTAATCGCTAATAAGTTATTTACCATCAAGATAATATGCGCTATACTCCAGCTACTGGTAAAGATTACAGTAGCTATTTATGTCTGTGCAATTTAGATAACATTTCTAATATATCACTATTGTCTGTTCGTAAGTAATTCCTGCATCTTTAAAGACTTTGTATTGTTGTTATGATAATACAAATTAGTATTATTTATTTATTTTTGAAATTTTGGAGATTGTTCCTATGGCTACCACTACTGGCCGCGTAAAATGGTTTGACGAAAAAAAGGGATTTGGTTTTATTGAACGACAAGATGGTGATGATGTCTTTGTTCATTTTAAAGCTATTATTAGTGACAGTTTCAAGACACTTGCTGATGGTCAGGAAGTGGAATTTGATGTAGAACAAGGTCGTAAAGGCTTACAAGCTGTTAATGTGAAACCATTATAGTGATGTAACATGCTTCCTCTGCGCTGAGGAAGTATGTATTTGTATTTATTTCTTCTTTTACTCTCCCCACCGATATTCTATTTGTAACTCATAAGATGGACTGATTTCTTGCGCAGCAGATAATACAAATCTGTTATATGCTTCGGTATCTTTATTTAACAAATTCCTACCTAATAAACTTGCTTTTAATTGTTTACTCAATTGATAATTATAACGAAAATCTAAACGATAGTGATCAGAAATATTATTCCCTTTCTCAAAAATATTATCTTCTAACAACATCTTATCAACCCAATGTAAATTTAATGAACATTGCATATTATGATTTATCTTCCAAGAATTCATCCATGATAATTTATATTTTGGTACGTTAGTGAACAGTAAATCTATATTATCCTTATATCTATTTTCAGTGGCATTTCCTTGATACGCTAGATAGGTAAAATTTAAACGTGATTGATAATATTTCCACGGTTGATATTTAATACTCCACTCCGTTCCGTGTATATAGAACTTAGCACTGTTTTGATAAACATTCATTAACATACCCGCATATTCAATATTACGAAGATCCACCAAGATAATATTATCTAGCTCCGTATAATATAGCGTACCATCTAATAACAGTTTTTCATTCATTTTCCATCGCATACCTAATTGATAATCTTCCCCTTTTTCTGAAGATAAATCAAGATTACCTTTTAACAATACATTTTCACCTTGCTCAGTAATTCTCCAGGGAATCAAAATAGCATTTTGCAGGTAAGACGGAAATTGTACACTCTGTGTAACACTACTCCAAAAAAATAGATTTTGGTTCCATGTATAAGATAAACGTACTGCTGGCGCACTTAACCATTTATCTTCTGCTTTTGAGTACCGTTCAAAACGTACCCCAGCTTCCAGGGTTATTTTATCCGTTAATGCAATCTGTTCATTATTTGCTATTGAGAATAAATCAATTTGCGCTTTTTCTGGTTGATAATGGCGGTTACTATCCATACTATAATGTCGGTGTGTCAATATCCAAAAAGATTCTATATCAGCATTCCAACGTTTATGATATTGCAATTCAAACTCACTATTCTCTAGCCATACGTTAGTATTAAAGGATCGTTGCACAACTTTTAATGAATTAATAGCCGCGCTAGTTGTAATGGTATCCCTTGCAGAAAGCAAAAAGTTATTACGATATAATAAATACGCATCATAACTATGGGATGTATGTATCTGTCCATCACGAAAATTTTGATCATCATGCCATTGATCCATAAATCCTATATTCACTTGATGCTGCCATTTATTTTGTTTCTTTTCATACGCTATCGAAAATAATTGCTTTGTTGTCTTATCGGCTATTGAGACATCAGCAAACCCTTCGTCTCCACTTCTATGATAAGAAAAACGTAATGCTTGTTGTATATCACCCCAACTTTCTTGTACCCCTAAGGTGTAACGATTTTGACTTCCCCCCCCAAGTTTTAACTGCCCCTCACTCAGTGCCGATTTGGTAATAATATTAATAATACCTACCACAGCATTAGCACCCCAACTAATACCACCACTACCACGTATTACTTCAATACGTTCAATATTTTCTAGGGCTACATTTAATAAATACCACACCATTCCGCCCGTTACAGAATTATAAACAGCCCTTCCATCCACTAATACCAACATGCTGGACAAAAAATATTCCACATTATTGCGAACAGATAAAGAAAAACGATGACGAGAAAGTTGGGAAACAAATAATCCTGGCACCCCTAACAACAAATCAGTGACATTTTCTGCCGCAGATAACATGATATCTTCTTGCGTTATTACATAAATGGGAGCAGTAGTCGTAAACCATTTTTCTGTTGTTTTATGGGCTGAAATGACCTCCATATCTAATAATTCACTCAGATCCATGTGCATTAATTGGTTAAAATTATCTTCTGCCCATACAGTAGTAAAAAATGAATAACACATGATACAAAATATATAATATGTTTTTAATCCTCTATTCATCAAAATGTAACACTCCAGATTTTATAGCTCTACACTCGGTAATGCTTTACAATATTAAGTAACAAGGTATATGATTACAACCTTTTTTCTACCTTTATCATCACATTAACTATTGACCATCCCATCTGCATGTATATCGGATCATATAAACTTCACAGCCCTGTGCTACTTGCTCCAATGGCAGGTATTACAGATCGCCCCTTTCGCCAACTTTGTCGACGCTTTGGTGCTGGCTTAACCGTATCAGAAATGGTTAGTAGTAAGAAAACACTACGCAATAGTGAGAAAACACGGCTACGTTGTGATCATCATGGTGAAATGGCTCCTATTGCAGTACAAATACTAGGTACTGATCCACAACAAATGGCAGAGGCTGCACAATGGAATGTGGCTCAAGGCGCACAAATTATTGATATTAATATGGGTTGCCCAGCTAAAAAAGTATGCAATGTACTTGCTGGTTCTGCTTTATTGCGTGATGAATTAAAGGTTTCACATATCTTGGAAAGTGTTGTTAATGCTGTGCAAGTACCAGTAACAGTAAAAATACGCACAGGTTGGGATAGCCATAATAAAAATGCTGAACGCATTGCCTATATTGCTGAAAATGCAGGTATTCAGGCTATTACGGTACATGGGCGTACCCGTGCTTGTGCTTACAAAGGCAATGCCGAATATGATACCATTGCAAAAGTAAAAGCACAGGTTAATATAGCGGTTATTGCCAATGGCGATATTGACTCAGCCCAAAAAGCAGATACTGTCTTACAATATACTCAAGCAGATGCCATCATGATAGGACGTGCAGCACAAGGTCGTCCCTGGATATTTCGAGAAATAAATGATTATTTAAGGCATAATAAAGCCCCTGCACCCATATCAACAAAACTATTATTTAATACAGTGACAGAACATATACAAATGCTCTATCAGTTTTATGGCTCAGAAAAAGGCGTACAAATTGCTCGCAAACATATATTCCGTTATCTACAACATCTACAAAATACACACACTTTTTGGCACAGTATCAATCATATCAATAATGCACAAGAACAATATCAACGAATACAAGATTTTTTTTCTCAAGAACATAACTATATCACCTAGTTTCAATATTATTTTATATGTCCAATATTAATCCGCAAAAACCACACCATACTAATGGTAATCAGAGTAAAACCTTAAACTGGAGTTAACTATGCATGTACAATACGCCTTATTAAGCGTTTCAGATAAAACCCATATCGTTGAATTTGCACGGGGTTTAGAAGCTCAAAATATTACTCTATTTTCAACTGGAGGCACTGCAAAATTATTAATGGAAAATAATATTACCGTAACAGAAGTCTCTGACTATACCGGTTTTCCTGAAATGATGGATGGACGGGTAAAAACGCTACATCCCAAAATACACGGAGGCATTTTAGGACGTAAACAAGATGCCAGTATTATGCAAGAACATGATATAGTCCCTATCGGTCTGGTAGTTGTCAACCTTTATCCTTTTGCTGCAACCGTCAGTCATCCAGATTGTAGTTTGGAAAAGGCTATTGAAAATATTGATATTGGCGGCCCTAGCATGGTAAGAGGGGCAGCGAAAAACCATCAACATACCGCAGTGGTTGTCAATCCAGATGACTATGACAGTATTTTGACCACTTTGAGTGAAAATAATAATACCCTACCAGCCACTTTACGTTTCCAACTTGCTGTCAAGGCTTTTGAACATACGGCTCATTATGATGCAGATATTGCTAATTATTTAAGTGCCATAGACAGTGAAACAGGAGAAAAACAAGACTTTCCTCATACCTTCACTAAACAATATATCCATACCCAAAAAATGCGCTATGGAGAAAATCCACATCAAAAAGCAGCGTTTTATACCGAACATAATGTAACAGAAAGCAGTGTTGCCACAGCAAAACAATTACAAGGTAAAGAACTTTCTTTTAATAATATTGCAGATACTGATGCGGCACTTGAGTGTGTTAAACAATTTACTGATCCAGCCTGTGTTATCGTCAAACATGCTAATCCATGTGGTGTTGCTTTAGGCGATACAATACAAGATGCTTATGATCGTGCTTTTAGCACTGACCCTACATCTGCTTTTGGTGGTATTATTGCATTCAACCAAGTTTTAGACCTAAATACCGCTAAAAGTATTATTAGTCGACAATTTGTAGAAGTGATTATTGCGCCCAAAATTAGCCCCGAAGCACAAACGGCTCTGGCAGAGAAAAAAAATGTTCGGGTGCTTGAATGTGGTTATTGGGACAAGGAACGTCCCTCTAGTTGGGATTATAAACGGGTCAACGGGGGATTATTAATTCAAGAACGAGATTTAGGTCTGATCACACAAAATGATTTAAAAATAGTAACCAAAATTCAACCCACACCGACACAAATAGACGATCTATTATTTAGCTGGAAAGTAGCAAAATTTGTAAAATCCAATGCCATTGTTTATGTTAAAGATAAAATGAGTATCGGTATTGGTGCAGGACAAATGAGTCGGGTGTATAGTGCAAAAATTGCAGCAATTAAAGCTGCTGACGAAAATTTACAAGTTGCAGGATCGGTCATGGCATCTGATGCGTTCTTCCCTTTCAGAGATGGTATTGATGCAGCCGCAGAAGCAGGTATTAAAGCTGTGATACAACCTGGTGGTTCAATGCGAGATGAAGAAGTCATTGCTGCTGCAGATGAACATGGTATTGCCATGGTATTTACTGGTATGCGCCATTTTCGGCATTAATATTTAAATAGGTGATTAGAAAATATCACTATTACAGGGATTACAGGGCAAATTTTGTTAAGTAACTATAAGGTGTGCGACCTTGCATAGCATTTACATTATCAACTAATATTGCATGTGTATGTGCCGCTGCTTGCTTACGGACTTTCCCCTGTGCATCAATGATAGCAGAAATACCATTGCTAGTTACTTTTATCATTTCCCGTCCCCATTCCTTTGCTCGTACACGGGCTATTTGTAGATGTTGAGCCTGTTCAAAAGATTGCCCATACCAACTATCATTTGACGCATTTAATAACCAGGCTACTTGTTCGATATTATAGACAAAATCAGCAGAATACAAATCGTCATAACATAATGAAACAGACACCGATATTTGTTCAATAATAAAATTATCTTGCCGTTTATCTCCGGCTGTAAAAGCAAATAATTCTACCCCTAAAGCACTTAATAATACTTTAAGCATATTCTCTCCAGGAATATACTCCCCAAAAGGTACTAAATGCCGTTTATGATACATTGCCCCTGTATTAAGATTAACCATTGAGGTATATATAGTACTATAGTCCTTGCCTTTTACTGGTAATCCTATCCATATTTCAGTTTCCTGCTTTTTTGCTTTATCTAATAATGTTTGGAAGTAGTCCTTCTTTAAATCTTGATAAAAAGCAGGGATAGCATTTTCGGGCAAGAGAATAACGTCTACCTTTCCTATTTGGGTATCGATCCATGCTTGATAACGTTGTAATTTTTGTTCAAAAACCCCTTGATCCCATTCTAAAGGCGTAGCTAAATTACCTTGAATAACTGCCACTTTTACCGTTTTCCCTGTTAATTGAGTCCATTCTATAGTATTCAAATAACTGCCACCTCCCCATATAATCACTATATATATCATCACTGCTAGTAAATTTTTAACTACCTGATGACGCTGATACCATATTATGATTGCAAGGGTTTGCACTAATAGAAAACTCATCCCATAAACCCCCCATAAGGGGGCATATCCCATTAAAGAGGTATCTGTCTGACTATACCCGAGTAATAACCAGGGAAAACCCGATAACACACTACTACGTAAATATTCACTGCCTATCCATAATACCGGTAAAATTATCCCCAACTGCACCCACGAGGAAAAAGATTTTTTACTATATTGATAACTAATGCTAAATAGTAATGGAAAACTACTTAAATACAGAATAAATAATAGGGTAAAGAAACCCGCTAACGGCGCAGGAATATGGCCAAAATCCCGAATAGCGATATATACCCACGAAACTCCAGCAAGAAAAAAACCACTTCCAAAGCACACTGCATATAAAGCTGCCTGTTTATATGTATTTGCTTTATCCACATAAAAGAAAAAAATATATAATGGTAAGCCTATCCACCATCCTAAAGAAAAAGGGGCAAAACTTAATCCTGAACATATCCCTGCAATAAAGAGCAATAATAGTATATATCTATTTTTAGTAAGGATTAACATAACCCATTTTTTCCAATAAGGTAATTTCCAGGTTTTCCATTTGTTCCGCTTCTTCTTCTTCTTGGTGATCATACCCCAATAAATGCAATACCCCATGTATTAATAAATGTACCCAATGTGATGATAAATCTTTACCTTGTTCTCTTGCTTCAGTCATCACTACTTTTGCACATACCACTAAATCCCCCAATAAGGGTAAAGATACTTCAGGGGGTGGATCAAAAGGAAAAGATAAAATATTAGTGGGGGTATCTTTACCACGATAATCTCTATTTAATTGCTTAATTTCTTCTATATCAACAATACGTAAGGTTATTTCTATATTGTCTAATGAGCACCGTTGCTGTTCCCGTAATAATTGTAATAAGCATTGATACCACTGTAATAACTGTTTATCTGAAGGGGTTTCTATCTCACTAATACGTTGTATATCTAAAATATCCATGCATTAATTACTATTTTTTTCTGCTTCATGTATTTTATCCTCATATTGATCATAAGCATCAACAATACGCTGTACTAAAGGATGTCGAACGACATCTTTGGAGGTAAAATAGGTAAAACTCATAGCAGATACTTGTTCTAATACTGTTAATGCCTGCTTTAAACCCGATAAACGTCCTGAAGGTAAATCAATTTGAGTTAAATCACCGGTAACAACTGCTTTTGAACCAAAACCAATACGTGTAAGAAACATCTTCATTTGCTCTGTAGTGGTATTTTGCGCTTCATCCAGAATAATAAAGGATTCATTCAAACTCCTCCCTCTCATAAAAGCTAACGGAGCAACTTCTATCACATTCTTTTCAATTAATCTATCTACCTGCTCAAAACCTAACATTTCATATAATGCATCATATAACGGGCGTAAATAAGGGTCTACTTTTTGTGCTAAATCTCCAGGTAGAAAGCCTAACTTTTCCCCTGCTTCAACTGCTGGACGAGTTAAAATAATACGTCGTACATCACTGTGTTCCCATGCTTGTACTGCACAAGCTACTGCTAAGTAGGTTTTACCCGTTCCTGCAGGACCTATCCCAAAATTAATATCATTTCGCAAAATAGCATCTAAATACTGTTGTTGATGCGCTCCTCGTGCTTTAATAATACCCCGTTTCAAATGGAGACTATATTGAGCAGTGTCTTTTTTACTCCCTTTCTTTGCTTGTGTGTTAGAGCGGTCAATAGCCTGTCCTGAACTTTGTAAATATAAATGCACTTCATTTGCAGTCAGCGTATTTTTTTTGGTATCGACATAAAGTGCTTCTAATATATCTTGTGCAATATGCAGAGCCGATTTTTCACCTATCAGTTTAAAGGTGTTACCCCTATTATGTATTTCTATCCCCAAACCTTTTTCTAACTGTCGTAAATGCTCATCAAAAGGGCCACATAAATTTGCTAAACGTTGATTATCTTCAGGTTGTAAAAGTAATTGTATATTATTATTCATAACTCACTCAATCTCTTGACGTTACGGTTTCTACTAATTCACCACGCAAAGAATTAGGATAGCTCGCAGTGATTTTTACTTGAATAAATTGATGAAGATATTTAGCCGGTGCAGCTAAATTGACTACTCGATTATTTTCAGTACGCCCTGCTAATTCCAAACTATTTTTACGTGATTGCCGCTCTACTAAAATCCGTTGTACACTCCCTAACATATTTTGAGAATATTGTGCAGCATTGGCATTAATTTTTTCTTGTAAATGGGCAAGACGCTGTTTTTTAACTGACAAAGGCACATCATCAGGAAAACTTGCAGCAGGCGTTCCCGGGCGAGCACTGTAAATAAAACTAAAACTGTGATCAAAACCTATCTCATCAATAAGCCTTAAAGTATCTTCAAAATCTTGCTCCGTTTCACCTGGAAAACCAATAATAAAATCAGATGAAATAGCAATATCAGGACGAACTTCCCGCAAGCGGCGAATTTTATTTTTATATTCTAATACCGTATGTCCTCGTTTCATCAATGCTAAAATACGATCTGATCCACTTTGTACCGGTAAGTGCAAAAAACTTACTAACTCAGGCACTTGTGCATAGGCTTCAATTAAGCTATCTGAAAACTCAACCGGATGAGAGGTGGTAAAACGAATACGCTCAATACCTGGAATTTCGGCAATATAATGAATTAATAAGGCTAAATCTGCGCTATCACCATCATGCATAAGACCCCGATACGCATTCACATTTTGTCCTAATAAATTAACTTCTTTTACCCCTTGTTCTGCTAATTTCACCACTTCAACAATCACATCATCAAAAGGACGGCTAATTTCTTCTCCTCGTGTATAAGGTACAACACAAAAGGTACAATATTTACTGCACCCTTCCATCACTGACACAAATGCCGTTGCACCTTCTGCACGAGGTTCTGGCAAGTTATCAAATTTTTCAATTTCTGGAAAAGAAATATCAATCACAGCAGATTTTTTTTCTTTACGAGATTGTTCTGCTTGTGCAATCATATCAGGTAAACGGTGCAATGTTTGTGGCCCAAAAATAACATCTACATAAGGGGCTCTTTTTCTAATCGCTTCCCCCTCCTGACTCGCTACACACCCCCCTACTCCAATAATAATATTCTCCCTCACACGCTTATATTCACGATAACGACCTAGCAAAGAAAATACTTTTTCTTCGGCTTTTTCACGAATAGAACAAGTATTGAGTAATAAAATATCTGCATCATCTGGGTTATCTGTCATTTCTACTGCATAGGCTTGATGTAATACATCAAACATTTTTGCAGAATCATATTCATTCATTTGACAGCCAAATGTTTTTATATACAGTTTTTTTGACATCTTTTCACCTTCACCTATGCTATAAAAAAGGCTTCTTGCATCCACAAGAAGCCTTTTATCGTATTTCACAAGAATGCTATTAATCTGTTTCAGAGACAATTTTATGGATACTTAAATCTGCACCATTGTATTCTTCTTCCTCACTCAAACGCAAACCCATACTTACTTTTAATAAGCCATAAACTATTAATCCACCAGTTACTGCTACTGCAATACCTATTAATGTTCCAACGACCTGGGAGATAATACTCACCCCACCTAATCCACCAAAACTTTGCAAACCAAAGATACCTGCTGCAATACCTCCCCATGCGCCACATAAACCATGTAACGGCCAAACACCTAATACATCATCAATTTTCCAACGATTTTGAGTTAAAGTGAAAGTAATCACAAACAACCCTCCAGCAACCGCACCAGTTACTAATGCGCCTAGTGGATGCATCACATCAGAGCCTGCACAAACCGCCACTAATCCGGCTAAAGGTCCATTATGTACAAAACCAGGATCGTTACGTCCTACTACTAAAGCAACCAAAATACCGCCTACCATCGCCATTAAGGAATTTAATGCCACTAAGCCACTTACCGCTTCAACGGTTTGTGCTGACATGACATTAAAACCAAACCAACCTACTGTTAAAATCCATGCGCCTAATGCTAAAAAAGGGATACTAGAAGGTGGATGTGATGACATGCCTCCATTACTTAAATAGCGTCCATGTCTTGCACCCAACAAAATAACAGCGACTAATGCGATCCATCCCCCCATAGCATGTACTACTACAGAACCTGCAAAATCATGAAAGGGTACACCAAATGTATTCCCTAACCAATCTTGTAGCCCCCAATTATTATTCCAAACCATTCCTTCAAAAAAAGGATAAACCAACGCTACAATACCAAATGTTGCGAATAATTGAGGATAAAAACGCGCTCGCTCTGCAATCCCCCCTGAAATAATTGCTGGAATAGCTGCTGCAAAGGTTAATAAAAAGAAGAATTTAACCAGTTCATAACCATTTTTATCTGCAAGCACTTGCGCATCTTGAAAAAAACCTGTTTGATAGGCAATATAATAGCCTATAAAAAAATATGCCAACGTTGACATCGCAAAATCAGTAATAATTTTAACTAACGCATTAACCTGATTCTTTTTTCGCACCGTTCCTACTTCCAAAAAAGCAAACCCCGCATGCATAGCCAAAACCATAATTGCACCCATCAATATAAACAGGACGTCATTTCCAGTATTCATTATTTTTACGTTCTCCTGAAAGTAGTTGTCGATATAACGTATAGCACTGAATTTTTTAATATATCGGAATATAAAGCTTGGTATTTTCTCAAAAAGGAAGGGGATTAATCAAGAAAAGGATTATTTTATCGTTGTTTTTCAATAAAACAGCACAAAACTCTATCCTTTAGAGGTGGGGCAATGGCAGGGCTTTGTCTAAAAAAGACTTTAGGATAGCACTTTAGATAATTTCTGCTGAGGGGCTAAAATAGCCAATACCTCACTAAATTGTTTTCCTGCCTCAACAAGTAGCCCTTCCAGAATATCATCTTTAGATAATTGCGTTACTTCCCATGCAATAGGGTTATAATAGATGCTTGCTTGATGAGATAAATCAGCTTCTCTTGCAATATTACTGGCTAAATGCACAATAGATGCATCTAAAATACAACTATTGGCACTATTTAATGTAATATGATGCTGCACTATTTTTTGCAGATTAACGGGTAATTTCCAACTTTTTAATAACTGCATCCCTACATCCGCATAATTAAATCCCAAAATACGTTTTTCTACTTGATATAATGCTATCTCACGATCTGTGGAATATTGATATATTTTATACATTGTTTCAGGGATACGATAATACATGACTAAATGCCCTACATCATGTAGCAATCCCCCTATAAATAAGCGTTCACTATGTAAAATATTACATTTTTGCGCTAATATTTTAGCCACTACTGCCGTATAGACAGAATGCCGCCAAAAACTGGTCATATCTACCTGTTTTAGGGGTAAACGGTCAAAACTCCGGGTGGTCGCAGTTGAAATAATCAAATCCCGCAGGTCTTTCATACCAATAACAGTAATCGCTCTTGAAACAGTATCAATTTGCGAAGGAAAGGCATACAAGGAACTATTCACTAATTTAAGTAATCGAGCAGTTAATGCGACATCCTGATTAATAACATCGCCTATATGTGCTACAGAATAACGAGGATTATCAATCATAGCATTAACTCTCATGCACACTTCAGGTAATGAAAGCAACTCTAAGGTATCATCAACAAGGTCCGCAGGTTTCATTAATATTCCTCACAAAAAACAATTATTAGTTATAAAATAGTGTACAATACAAGTGCATCATGTCTGCTAAGTAGTTCGCACTTTTTGCTAAAAATGTGAGTAACTTAACAAATTTTACTGTCATTACTCAGACTGATAGACTATGCTTTGGGATGTTTATTATATCATAAATTAATGTTAATATAAGAATATTATTATAAATGGAGCTTTCTAGCGTGAAGCGCATATTATTTGGCCTTATCTTTTTGTTTGCCAATACCTTTTACTCCCTTTCTTTTGCCTATAATTATCAGCCTAACCCTCGAGATATGGCAAGTTTTGCAGAAATGATGCTCACTATGATGGAAATGATGGGTTTTCTTAATCGTCATAATTCTCCTACTTCATATATGCCTAATATGTCTACTTTACCCATGAATTACGGCAATAACCTATCTCCTAATATGATGAATATGCAAACCATGCCTTTTCCTAATATCAATAATTTTACTTCTAACGGCAGCAATAACTCCTCTACTTTGCAAAACAATAGTAATAATGCCTTAAATACTTTTCAATCAACCTTGCCTAGTTATTTAAATGGTATTTGGCAAGGTGAAAGCGGAAATGTGATGGCTATTTATCATAGTAAACAATTTTTATGGTCAGATAATAATAATAAACACTTATTTGGTGGAGAATTTCGAGTGATAGGTAATAAAATAGGACTAGCTGTTACCATACGTAATAAACAAACATTATTAGAATTTAATTTTCAATTTTATGGTACCTACTTTACCTTGGTTGATAAAGACGATAACAGGCAATTTACCTTTCATAAAATTCATTAATCTTTAGAAAAACTATTGGCTATTTGCATTCTAGGGTTGGACAATTGAAATTTTCACACAAAAAATTCGTTAATCATAATAGTAATATTGGTTGGATATTGCCAAATTTAAGATGTGGT
>JALWRI010000101.1 GCA_026994225.1 Gammaproteobacteria bacterium
GTTTATTTCAATTATTGTAGCTGAATCCCCCGTACCATCATATGGAGACGTAATAGGAAGGCTGCCGCGAGCGGTAGTGTTAAAGAAACCGAGACCGGTGCTTATTCTTCTATCTTTTCCTGTAAAGTCTATATTTGAAAAAGCAGCATATGATCCCATGCAAATTCCAGTATAAAGACCGCCACTATTGATATAGTTTCTTATATTTAATAGTCCATTTTCACCAATAGCTTTTTTAACTTCTGTAAATCTGCCACCACCCATAATAAACATTGTTGTATTGCTTGGTGATAAAAGTGTTCCCTCCCTTACTTCTTTATGTCCTATATGTTTAATTTTAAATCCAAAATTTTGTAATGCCATGGTGAGAGATCGTTTAAGATTATTGGCGCTAAAGGTAGAGCTGCCAATTCCATTATAAATATAAATAGTCATCAAGTTTGATCCTCTATTATAGCTTTTATATTTTGTAGTAATAAGTGGTTTGTATTTCTTAATTTATTTGCAATTTGTGTTTTTAGCTTATTATCTACCGTATTTTTAAAATTATAGTTTTTTAAGGCTATAGAAGAAACCTCAAAATGAACACCAGATAAAATAGCCTGACCTTTGCCAATAGGACAGTAAATAATTGCTGGTGGTTGGTTTTTTATATTATCATAAGTTGCAATAATATGAGTGCTAGAGTCTTTATCAATATTGAAATAACAGCCGCCCCAGTATAAAGTGGGTATTTTAGAATCCATTATTTTTATTAATGTTATTGAGGCACTTTTAAGTGTTTGATCGTATGTAGGTGCAATATCCGCTATACAGCCTATAGCGTCGCCGTTTAAAAAGCTAAGCTCTCTTTTTTGGCAAATTTCATTGATTGTTCCTTTTTGAAATTCAATATTAGAGCATCCGTAATAAGCGCCTGCACAAATCCCTAAATAGGTTCCACCTTGTTCTACATATTGTTTAATTATGCTATTACCAAGGCCGTTTAATTTTTTTGCATAAAATCTGTCAGCTCCACCAGGCATTACAAATAAATGAACTGTATTAGGGATACCATTTTTTATTATATGTTTTGCTGTGACTAGCTTTATATTATAGCAAGTAAAGTAATTTTGAGTGCTATATAGGCTAAAATCCCCAACGCCTTTGTCACAATATATATATATTGTTTGTTTCATATATTATTTGTAAAAGTTATTTTATTATTAAATAGCATTTTTAATTACCTATCTTGCTCCAAAGCCAAGCAGCGCCACGTACGCCAGAAGAATCTCCATGTATAGGGCTTTTTAATTTTGTGTGCACAAAATCTGAGAAAATATACCGCCCCCATACTTTAGGAACTTCATCATAAAGTGCGGTAACATTGCTCATACCGCCACCAAGAACAATCACATCAGGATCAAGAAGGTTAATAACTCCTCCAAGAGCACGTGCAAGGCGATCAACATAACGTTCTAATGTAGCAACTGCTTTAGGCTCTCCCTGCCTAGCATTTTTGATAATATCATGAGTTGATAATTCTTCGCCGGTTACGTGTTTATAATCTAGTTTAAATCCTGTTCCAGAAATCCAAGTTTCTTGACAACCGTTGCGACCGCAAAAACAAGTTGGACCTGGAGTTTCATTCCAATCTATATCATTTGTGGTATGAGAGTATGGGTTTTTATTTTTTAATAATCCTTCAAATTTTTGCTCTGGAGTTCCTTCTGGTACGTATGTGCGTGGATTTGGCAATGGGTTATGCCCCCATTCTCCACCAATACCGTTTGCGCCCATAAGTGGTTCGCCATTTATTACAACGCCTCCACCACAACCTGTGCCGATTATAACCCCAAATACAACTTCTGCGCCTTGCGCTGCGCCATCTGTGGCTTCTGATACTGCAAAACAATTTGCATCATTTTGTATGCGTATTTCACGCCCCATGATTTTTTCAAGGTCTTCTTTTAAAGGCTTTCCATTCATCCAAACAGAATTAGAGTTTTTAACTGTTCCTGTATCTTTTGAAATGGTGCCAGGAATTCCCATACCTATCGTTCCGCTCATGCCAAGATTTGCTTCAGTTTCATCAATAAGGGTTTTAAAGCTATTTAATGTTTGCTTATAGTCATCACGTGGAGTTGGAATGCGTTTACGATAAAGCTCTTTACCATTAGTGGCATCAAGTCCAATAATTTCGGTTTTTGTACCACCAAAATCAATTCCAAGTCTTAAGTTAGAATTATTCATAAATTATTCCATGCTATCTATTTTTTCTTTGAATTCTGGCGATAATAAAGCCATGTTTGGTTTTGTATCACAACCAAATTTTTGTTCTATTTCTAAGTGTATTTGTGTGTATAAAATAGCAGACAAAAATTCATTTTTTGTTTTTAATGGGTATGTAGGTCTGCCGTTAAAGTCTAAAAGACGTACATTATCTGCTTCACGACATGTACCTGTTTGTGTTTCAATCACTGTAACAGGATTGTTATTAAGGTTAATCATGCAGTGAACGTTACCTTTAGGAAGTTTAATATTTTCTCCGGCGTTTACAGTATGAATTTCACCATCTGAAATAACGGTTAATGTTCCACTTGTTACTTCCCACAATTCTTCTCGTCCGCGGTGTCGCTGTAGTGAGAGCATAAAACCAGGTTTTATTGTAATTTCCTTTTTGACAATATCTTCATTTTTACCAAATTCACTTATATGCGCTTCAATAACTTTGTTTGTCCCCCAAGGCGATTTAACCTTTACGCCAATTTTATACTCATTATTGCCATTTAAAGCTTTTATTTCAGCTTCTTGTAATAGATTGAGATTAGAGTTTATAAAAGCTGCGTTATAGGCAGTGGTAGCATCAATATAGGCGATGTTTTCTGGGTTATTAAAGTTGTAATATTGATTTGATAAACTGCTCATTATTACCTTTACTATACTATGGTTTAATATAGGTAGTAACTCCTTTTAAAACTGGATAAATATGATATGGAGTAGTTGCAGGCATATGGTCTGTAACTGGCTGTAGCTCTTCATTTAACATCTCAATCCAATCTCCAGTATTTATATCAATATAATACGTTTTTATTATTTTAATCAGGCGCGGTAGCATTTTTTCTGCATCTTTTTTGTGTTTTGGGTTGTCAATCATAATAGAATAAGCGCGAATAGTTTCAAAAATAGCCCAGATTCTTTTGTTGCTGTCTATAACTTCACCATTAGCTGTTTGAGCATTAAAAACTCCGCCATATTTGGTATCTATGCCGTGCGTTTTAATCCATGTAAAAAATACATCTATTGTTTGCTCTATATGTGGGTTGGTAGCACCAGATATGTTTTGGTATCTTGTTAAAAGATAAATCCATTCACTGTGGTGCCCCGCTTCTATTTTATGCCCCTCTGCCCTATGTGGAGATAGATCTTCTTCAAAAAATTCAGTTAATGTTTGTGTGTTTTTATCTAAAAAATAATCATAAAATAATTCTATAGTTTCATTTGCGCAGTCTAAGTAATCTGTGTCTTTTGATGCATCATAAATTTCTAAACATGCTTCTAATAAATGCATATGCGGGTTTTGACGGCGTATATTTGGAATAGGTTTTAAGTTTTCATCAAGCGCTTCGGCAAAGCCTTGTTCTAACTTAAAATTATCTTTAATGAAATTAAATGTAGTTTTGGCGTGCTTTAAAGCATTGCCATTTTTGGTTGCCTTATAATATTCTGCGCATGCTAAAATTATAAAAGCATGAGCATATAGATCATATTTTGTATCTTTTGGTTCGTTTTTACTATTGATACTAAAAATACAGCCACCAGTTTCTGGTACAAAATACGCACTTTTTAAAAATTCAAAACTCTCATCAAGCTTTTCTCTAA
>JALWRI010000102.1 GCA_026994225.1 Gammaproteobacteria bacterium
GTATTGCTTATGTTTGTATAAGCACGTATTTATGAATAATTTTGCTAGACTTAATAAATATGTCTCAAAAAATAGTTACAGCTCTTGATGTTGGCTCCAGTAAAATTGCTACAGTGATTGTTGCAGTTGATAATAATTCCTCTCAACCGGTAGTTATTGGCGATTACTCTTGTGCGAGTAGGGGAATTAAGCGTGGTGTTATTGTTAATATTGAAGAAGCAACTGATGTAATATCTGAATCCATTTATGCTGCTGAACGTATGGCGGGTGTAAGAGTCTCGGATGTTATTATTTCAATAAATGGGGAACATATAACAAGTATTAACAATAAAGGTGTTGTTGCTGTTACCGGAGATGAAATAACTAGTGAAGATATTATGCGTGTTATAGAAAATGCTCGAACGTTAACTCTTCCAGAAAACCTTACTCCAATTCATATTATACCGAGAGAGTTTATTGTTGATAAGCAAACTGGGATTAAGTATCCATTAGAAATGAGTGGATCACGTTTAGAGGTGGAAACTCATATTATAACTGCTCCTAACTCTTCTCTCTTAAACCTTAAGAAGTGTGTAGAATCAGCAGGATTTAATGTATATGATGTTGTGTTTACTGGGTGGGCTTCTTCAATGGCGGTTCTTAACGATACTGAAAAAGAGCTAGGTGTTACAATGATGGACATTGGAGCTGGGACGACTAGCATTTCGATTTTTCAAGATAATGCTATTGCGTTTAGTGGAACTGTACCTTTAGGAGGACTTAACATTACTAGTGATTTAGCAATTGGGCTGAGTTTATCTATGGATGATGCGGAAAAGGTAAAAGTTAATCTGAGTAAACTTTTGAGTGATAAAGGTGGAAACAATAATTTGCGAGATAATACTCCGACTCTGTTAAGAAAAGAGTCCGAATCAGAGCCTAAGGACGAATCTCTTATTGATCTAAGCATAATTGGAATTAATGATCATGAACCAATTGAAAAAGATTTTCTAGAAAAAATAGTAAGTGCTCGTTTAGAGGAAATTTTTAAATTAAGTGCAGATTTAGTTTCTAAGAGTGGTTTAAATATAGCAATGCCTGCGGGTATTGTGTTGACAGGTGGTACATCTAATTTATATGGAATTTCTAAACTTACAAAAGATTACTATAATACACCTGCTCGTATCGGATATCCATCTGGTCTTTCAGGAATGGTTGAAGAAATTAATTTTCCACAGTTTTCTACTGTGCAAGGCTTGATTAAACATGGTATTGATAGTGTTGGAGATGGCGGTGCTGTTTCTACAATTGGTACATCCCAAAAATTAGGAAGTGTAGTAAGTAAAGTTGTTTCATTTTTTAAACAATTAAAACCATAATTTAGTTGATTAGTATAGTTATTATGATCGTAAACCCAAATGTAGATCCTATTGCAAATATAAAAGTTGTTGGTGTTGGTGGCGGTGGAGGTAATGCCATAAATACTATGATTGATGAATACGATGTACCAGGTGTTGAATTTATGGCTTTTAATACTGATGCTCAAGCTCTAAAAAAAGCAAAGGCAACAATTAAGTTACAATTAGGTGAGAGTCTTACAAATGGGTTAGGTGTTGGAGGTGATCCTAAACTTGGGGCAGAAGCTGCAGAAGAGAGTGTCGATCAAATTAAAGACTATTTAAGCGGTGCAGATATGGTTTTTGTTACTGCAGGTATGGGAGGTGGAACTGGTACTGGTGCAGCTCCTATAATTGCAGGTATAGCAAAACAGATGGGTGCATTGACGGTTGGTGTTGTTACTACTCCTTTTAACTTTGAAGGGGTAAAAAGAATGAAGGCTGCTATGGATGGAATAGACGCATTAAGAGATAAAGTAGATACATTAATTATTATTCCTAATCAACGCTTGATTGAAACAACTAATGAAGAGCTTTCTTTTCTTGATGCTATGAAGCAAGTTGATAGAATTTTGGCAGAAGCTGTTAATAGTATTGCAAGCCTTATTAGTGAGACTGGTCTTATAAATGTTGACTTTAATGATGTAAAAAGTGTTATGACTAATGCTGGGACTGCACTTATGGGTAGTGGAGTTGCTAGTGGAGAAAATAGAGCTGAAGAGGCTGCACGTGCTGCTACAAATAGTCCATTATTAAATATGTCTATTGAAGGTGCTACTGGAGTTTTATTTCAAATTGCTGGGAGTTTTGATCTTAAGTTGACTGAGGTAGATAAAGCAGCCAATTTAATAAGGGAAGCCGTAGATCCTAATGCTGAAATGATTTTTGGTGCAGAAGTTAATGAACAAATCCCTGAGGGTGAATTAAGAATAACTATTATCGCCACTGGATTTGGGCAAAATGTATCAACTCAGAGTGTTGTAACTAACAACTTTATTAATACTACACAAACGACAAAGCAGTCATCTATACCATCAAGCTTTTTAGATGATGATATCACTACTGAAAATCCAGTTACAGATAGTTCTCAACCGTCACATAATGAGACCCCAAAACAACCTGTAGTTACTGTTAATACCGATAAATCAGATTATCCAGATGAATTAGAAAAACCAGCATTTTTACGGAATAAATAGATGCACTATATTCCTGTTAAAGTTGTTTTAAAGTCTTCTAATACAAGAGTTGTTGAAAAAGAAGGAATTATTTATTGTTATATTTCTAAACCGCCGATTAATAATCAAGCCAATAAGGAAGTTATAAAACTGTTGAGTAAATATTTAAAAGTTCCAAAGTCTTGTTTAGTTATTCGTCGTGGGGTAAAATCACGTATTAAGTATATTGAAAATATCTGTTAAATGAAAGAAAAAAATAAAAACTTTCTAAAAAAACATTGGCTAGATATTATTGCAATTATATATCTACTTTTGCCTATTGATTTAATTCCAGATGCTATCCCACTTTTTGGCTTTACTGATGATGTCTTCTTGATAATTATTGATTTGATAAAAACATATTATTTAGATAGTAAACGGAGAAATGCAACTTTTCCAACAGAAGAAAAAGGTTGATATAGTTTTTTGGGGGGCGTTTATTTTTTTAACAGTCCTTGGCCTTATAACAATGATATCAGTTAGTTTAGATGTAGGTGGATCTGTATTATGGGGTGATAGATTGGGAAAACAGTTAATATATGTTTTTATTGGTCTTGTTTTGTTTTTAGTTCTTTCCCATTTTGATGCAAATGTTTATAGAAGCTATCTTATTAGTGGTGGAATTTATGCACTAACTATTTTGTCTTTGATATTAGTTAAAGTCTCAGGACCAACTATAAATGGAGTAAGTCGATGGTTGCTTATTGGTAGTATACAAGTTCAACCATCTGAGTTTGCGAAAATTTCATTAATTCTTCTTACTGCTTCTCTCTACTCTAATAACGAAGGAAAAAATCAGTATAAGAGTGCAATATACAGTTTGTTATTTAGTTTCCCGGTGATTGTTCTCATATTTATAGAACCTCATGGTAGTATGTCTATACTAACCACAATACTAATAATTATGTTGAATTTTTTTGTTCTTACCGGAATTGAAAAACATATTGTTTTATTAACTGTTTTTTTTGTAAATATCGTAGGAGTTGTTTTTGTTACATATCATAAAATATATATGGGAATGATATTTATTGCTTTTTCAACGCTTGTATATTTCTTCTATATTTTGTTTCGGAGAATAAGATGGAGTAAACTTTTGACTTATATTTTTTTCTTATCGATGCTGTTGGGCTTGTTTGGACGAATAATTGGGCCCGTTGTTTGGGAAAAGGGATTACATGAGTATCAACGTAAACG
>JALWRI010000103.1:0-20610 GCA_026994225.1 Gammaproteobacteria bacterium
TTCATGGAGCAGTCTTAAACAAATAGAAAATGAAGTGTATCATACTGAAAAAATAAAATTAGTAGACTTTTTTAACCAAAAATATCAAGCAAAATTTGATGTTGCTATTTCTAATGTCATTAATATTGCCCAAAATCATTATATCATCTCTTCATTAAAACATCACGATCGTTCTATTGCGATCAATGGTCTAAATAGCATTATTGACGATTATAAGCAGAATACTAAATTTCATAACATCAAAATTCATTTACATGATCAAGATATTAAAAGTTTTGTGAGAATTTGGAAATTAAATAAATACGGTGATGATCTTAGTGGTTTCCGCCATACTATCGTTGCTGTTAAAAAGAATAAAAAACCTATCTCTGCGATTGAAATAGGACGTGCTGGACTCATTTTACGAGGCATTTCTCCTGTAATGAAAAATGGCAAATACCTCGGTAGTGTAGAATTTATGCAAGGGCTTAATTCTATTATTCGGGATGCACAAACACATAATATCGAAGTGCTTATCACAATGGACACCCAATACCTCGATATTGCCACAAAATTGACTAATGCAAAAAAATTAAACGCACAATTTATCTTGGCCTCTCAAGAAAAAATACTTCATAAACAATTATTTGATGAACTAAAAACGGTAGATATTACTAAAACAGGAAAGACAGCTAAT
Organism: Gammaproteobacteria bacterium; assembly: GCA_026994225.1. Taxonomy (GTDB): domain Bacteria; phylum Pseudomonadota; class Gammaproteobacteria; order GRL18; family GRL18; genus JALWRI01. The sequence goes on from JALWRI010000103.1 coordinate 677, forward strand.
TATTATTATACCAGTGTACCTATCAAAGATTTTCAAAACAACATAGTGGGCTATGCGGTGATTGCTGAAAAATTGTCCTATGTTGATATTTTAGCAAGTAAAGCAAAATCTGCGATGAATACTCAAATAATCATTATGCTACTATTGGATCTAATCATTCTTGTTATTCTTGCCATCGTTATTCACAAAGTAGTTATTAAACCTATCAAAGCCATCTCCAATGAATTGGTCAAAGATAATGGTATACTGAATAAACATTTTACTAATAACTCCAATGATGAACTCTCTGTAATAGCACAACACTTTAATAAATTTATTAATAAAATTAAAGAAATTGTTGCAAATGCTCAAGAAAATACCAAAATAGCCCAACAACAACTGCAAGATTATTCTTTGTTATCACAACAAGCAATTCAAAATTCAACATCAATGAGTGATAACTTGACATCCACTAATAATGAAACTGTTAAAATCACTCAATTTACAAAAGACTCTATTCAATCTACCCAAAACGTATTAGAAGAAATACGTAAAGCAAATTTATTAATGCAACAAGCTAATGATAATATGCATAAACTGAAAGTAAATATTGAAAAAAATGTTGCTATGGAATCAGCAATATCACATAAGTTACTGACACTTTCCAATGATATAGGTCAGGTCAATAGCGTTTTAGATGTGATCAAAAATATTGCCGAACAAACGAACTTACTTGCCTTAAACGCAGCCATTGAAGCAGCAAGGGCTGGTGAACAAGGAAGAGGCTTTGCCGTGGTTGCTGATGAAGTCAGACAACTTGCGATCCGTACTCAAGATTCTCTTGATGATGCCAATGACACCTTTGGATCGATAGTAACGAATATTCATACTATCAATGATGAAATGCAGCAAAGTGTTACTGAACTTTCTCATTTAATTAATACATCTAATCAAGTTTCTACTCAAATTAGTGAAAATACCACTATATTGCATCATTCTACCGAAAATTTTACGGCTAATATGGATAAACTACAATTAATTGGAACGGAAGTCGTCACCATTAGTCACTCTATTTCTTCCTCAGTAGAAATTAGCAAAAGTAATTTAAATGCTATTAATGCGATGGGTGATAAGTATTTAGAAACGGTAAAAACCATTAATTCATTTGAAGAATTATTGAATAGATTTTAACCTCTTCTGGCTAACAAATCTTAACCCATTAACGTGAAAATAATAGGATAATAGTTCACGAACTATAGTCCTATTTTTACGTCCATTTCACTATTTTCGTTTTTCTTTACTCCCCCACAATTCTTCTAAACGTTCATCTCGCCCACAACGATAGCGGTAATACTTATAACGAACCGGATTTTTTATATAATAATTCTGATGATATGCTTCTGCAGGATAAAAATGAGATGCAGCGGTTATTTCTGTGTATACCTTGTTACCCGATAATAATGCTGCAATTTTATCTTTACTTTGTATTGCTAACTGTTTCTCTTTTTCATCTGCATAAAAAATACCACTTCGATATTGCGTCCCATAATCACAAAATTGTCGGTCTTTTACTGTTGGATCAATATTTTTCCAAAATACTTCCAATAATTTTTCATAACTTATTTTAGTTGGATCATAAGTGATTTGTATCGCTTCAGCATGCCCTGTTGTTCCAGAAGAGACTTCTGAGTAAGAAGGATCTTTTTTATCTCCTCCTGTATATCCAGAAAGGGTTTCAGTAACACCTTCTAATTGATCAAAAGGTTTCTCCATACACCAAAAACATCCTCCAGCAAAAATCGCTGTTTTATATTGCATTGTTACTCTCTCTAATTCTGTTGCTAATAATGAAGGGGTATAAGTCAGTATTCCCCATAATAATATAAATAATACTCTCATTTTCTCATATCCTCTATTTTTTTGGTGGCAACGGTTGTTGCTTAAATAAAGATATAAATTTACCGTACCCCTGTTGCTCTAGCTCTTCTACAGGAATAAATTTTAAAGCCGCTGAATTAATACAATAACGTAATCCAGCAGGTTGTGGCCCATCATTAAATACATGCCCTAAATGTGAATCAGCTTGTTTACTCCGTACTTCTGTACGAGTCATAAATAAAGTTTTATCTACCTTTTCCACAATATTATCCTTTTCTAAAGGACGCACAAAACTTGGCCAACCCGTTCCTGAATCATATTTATCTATAGAGCTAAATAATGGTTCACCTGATACAATATCAACATAAATACCAGCTTTCTTATTTTTCCAGTAGCTATTTTGAAATGCTCTTTCTGTCCCATTTTTTTGTGTTACTTGATATTGTAAAGGGGTTAAGCGTTTTTTTAATTCTGCATCATTTTTCATTATTGTATAATCTCCTGCTACACTATAATTACTAATACTAATAATAGTAATAACATACCATGCGGTGATTACTATCTCTTTTATCTTAAACAATGGCTTGAACATGTTTGACTATCTCCTATAAGGTGAGTTGTTATGGATAAAGTATAGGAAATAGCTCTATAATAAACCATACAGAATTATCACAATTTACTCACTATAGCATTACACCACACTAGAGAATAAGGAAATACTTCTTTAATGTTAAAAAAATTTCTGACTCTTTTTAAACCATCCAGATCAGAGGCCATCCCTCATACCCTTGTTAACAACACGACTGATACCTTACCTAATAAAGAATTACCTACTACTACCGCTGCTATATCTAAAACCTCTGGTTATATGATAGGGGATTGGATAGCGCAACGTTATCAAGTGCAACAACGCTTAGAAGGTGGTATGGGATATGTATACATTGCAAAAGATTTTCAACAAGATATTTTATTTGCCATTAAACAGCCTAAACCTCAAGTGTTAGGTACACCCGAAATTAGCCATCGATTTATTAAAGAGGCCAATACATGGATAACATTAGGGATGCATCCTCATATTGCAAATTGTTATTTTGTTAGAAATATAGATAAATTACCTACTATCTTTATTGAATATGTAAAAGGGGGAGATTTATCTCAATGGATACAAGCGCATCCACAACGTACTTTAAAAACAACCTTGAATATGGCAATACAATTTTGTCATGGTATGGAAAAAGCCCATAGCTTAGGCATTATTCATCGTGATATTAAAACTAAAAATATATTAGTTACCCAATATGGACAATTAAAAGTCACCGATTTTGGTGTTTCTAGCGTACAATATCATTATGATCCACAGCTATCACTACAATCCATACCGAAAGATTTTTCCCTGGATTCTGCTTCCATATTTGACACACAATGTTCTTCCATCTTAGGCACATTAGCCTATAGCGCACCAGAACAATGGCAACATCCTCAAAGAAGATCATCCAATAATAGTGAAGGAGTGTGGTTTGATAGTGATATTTTTAGTTTTGGTATCTGTTTATGGGAGTTATTCCTAGGTTATAGACCTTATCACACTACCTACCAATTAACCATTGATAGTTTACCTTATAGGGATAAACACTTTGACACCCTTGCAACCCCCTTGCAAAATTTATTATTACGTTGTATCAGTATTGATAGAACAAAACGTTATCAACATTTTAGCCATTTACGGGTTGCTTTAAACAAAGTATACCGTCATTGTTTTGATCAAGATGCCCCTGACTTTATTTTGCCGGTTTACCATACTGAAGCGGATACCTTTAATAACCAAGGATATTCCAGTTTACAACTCAATGATAGTAAGCAAGGTATATCATTTTTTAAAAAAGCACTGCAATTAGATAAAACCCATTTACAGGCTAATTATAATTTTTCATTATTACAATGGCGGGCAGCAAAAATTGATGATACAAAACTATTACGACGTCTAAAAGATTGTTTATATAACCCTGTAACAGATAAAAAGCTCTATCAACAACTACAAGAATATATTCATAAAGAACGTTTACAACCAACGGAATATACAGATGAAAAATATCATTTTGATGTTATTCGTCCTCTTGCTTTATTCAAAATAACACATCAAGCTATTATCTATCTTTATATCAATACACAAACAGATAAATGGTTATTTACCCATTCTCCCACTACCTTACATTATTGGGATAAAAAAACACAAATAGGACATTTAATTAAAGCACATACCGAAAATATTACAGCACTTACCACATTTAAACAGGGAAATTTTGCCATCTCTGCCGGATTAGACAAGGCAATACGTTTTTGGGCTTTGAATACGCAAGATTGTTTAAAAAGTATTACGCATCAATGTCAGCATGTATATAGTTTATCCGTTTCACCTTATTACGATTTTGTCCTGTTTTCTGGCGCACATTCAACATTAAAACAATGGGATTTACAAACTGGAAAGATTATTCAAAACTTTAATAGTTATGATAAAGGGACAAATGTTGCCCATCAAGGCAGTATCTTATGTACCGCATTAGATTTACAGCATAATCATGTCTTTTCTGGTGGAGAAGATGCCAAGCTCGTAATATGGCAAATGGAAACGGGTAAACCTGTGCGGACTTATTTAGAACACAGAGCAGCTATATTGTGTCTTGCTTATGACACGAGTACAGATATGTTATATAGTGGCAGTGCTGATAATAGTATTAAAATATGGGAAAAAGAAGCATTTTCTAGCCGCCATACCTTAACAGGACATACTGCCCCCATCACACAATTATTCCTCTTAAAAAAATATTTACTTTCTTTTTCTAAAGAAGAAAGTGCTTTTAAACTTTGGGATAAAAGAAATAGGCGTTGTCTCAGTACAGTACAAGAACCTGGGTTGCTCTGTCTTGCCGTATCAGAACAAGACCTCATCATCGCTGCAAGTACGCTAAGTGGAGAAATAAAGCAGTGGCTTATACAATTACGTTATCCCTTTAAAGCCCCCTTACAGCTTACTCCCTCTCGTAATTTTTATTACTTTCAACAACGTTATCAAGCATTACAACACTGCTTACAAGAAGTTATTGCTTTATATCAAAAACAACATTATCTCCCAGCTTATAAAAAGTTATCACAAGTTTGGAAGCAACAAGGGTATTATCAACATCCTTCTGTACTAAAAATACATTCCCAATTATTACAGGTTGGTATTGAGCAAGCATATTTATTTCATTATCAAAAACATAGTAATACGCAAAAAGAAGTCTTACAACTTTATGCTAGCCACCAATACCCTTTTTATTTACTTGCTACTCGATACGGAGAAATACAATGCTATAATTATCAAGGAACGTGTTTTCGTACCTTTACACATCAAGGAAAATTACGTTTTATCCAGCTTAATCATAAAGAAAATATTTTACTTTCTACCGGCACAGGAGATATACCCATACAATTATGGGATATCAAGAAAAGACGATTAATACAAACTTTTCCAGACTGTCAGCAACATATAAACAAAGCATTATTCAGCCCTGATGATAAGTTACTTTATAGTATTTCCTGGGATAATATTATTACTATTTGGAATATACAAACAGGTGAATTAGTTCGTTCCCTCATTACCGAACATCCCCGTGTTGATAACTTTATTCTCTCTCATAACGGAAAATTTTTAATAAGTTGTAGTGAACATGGGGAAATTCATATATGGAAACTACGCAACCATGAATATATGGGGAAGTTATCAGGACATACTGCCAAAATAAATGCCCTGATATTAAGTAAAAATAATCTCTATCTCTTCACAGCAAGTACAGATAGTACTATCCGTATCTGGGATTTACGCAAGGGTGAAAGTATCGCTATTTTAGATGCACATACTCAATCAGTTAACCAATTAAGCCTCTCTCCTAATGCTCGCTTTCTATTTTCAGCAAGTGACGATCACACCATTAAATTATGGGATTTACAAACTTTTACATGCCACCATAGCTTTACTGAAAGTAGCAAAGTAAAACATCTTATTAGTGATTATAAAGGCGAAATCATCACCTACGCTCAAAAGACACAAAAAGAAAATATTAAATCCTGGCATTTTATCTGGAAGTTATATTTTCTTCCAGAACAAGAATATAATCAGCCCTCTCATCTATCACAAGATAGCAGTTTATTCTAAACTTTTAACTACTATTTCATACACATCTTTAGATAGATCCGTTATTTTTACAATACGCTGTAACTCTGCTTTCATCAATATTTGTCGTTGTTTATCGTACCTTTTCCAACGGCTTAATGATTTTACCAAGCGGGCAGCAACTTGTGGATTAATACTATCTAAGGCTATAATTTGATCAGCTATAAATTGATAAGAGGCACCCGATATATCGTGAAAACACCATAAATTTTGACTAAATGCGCCTAATACAGATCGTACTTTATTAGGATTTTTTAAAGTAAATAACGGATGTTGCATTAATTGTTTTACTTTTTCCAATGTGCCTGGCAAAGGGGATAAGGCTTGTGCCATAAACCATTTATCCATCACTAAGGTATCAGAACCCCAGCGTTTTTCGAAAGTAGCTAATGCCTTTTCTTGTTGTACACAATCCACTTGTGCTAATAAATTCAAGGCATGAATATTATCCGTCATATTATCTGCTTGCTCAAATTGCTTAAAACATATTGCAATATTGGGACTGCCTCCTACTGCCACTAAATACGACAAACAAATATTTTTTAAACTACGTTGGGCATTTTCTTTTGCATCAAACACATACCCTCCTATGCTTGAATTTGCCAGATAGACTTTACGAAATTGATCTTCTAACATTTCAGCCAAACGCCAGCGTACAAATTCCCTTGCTGAATGAATAGCATCAATATCGGCTATCTCCATCTGCTCTAATAAATAATCCTCTCCTGGAAGGGTCAATGCTTTTGCAGCTAAACCTTTATCTAGGTCTTTATTTTCTAATATACGTGCAAAGGCATTTAATAAACCTTGTGATAAACTATCATTAAGACTCATTTCATGATCTTCACGATATGCTTTAGCTTGCAACAATATGACTTTCACTGCTAATTGTTGCCCAGCATCCCAACGATTAAAATCATCATCATCGTATGCCATTAAAAAAGCTAATTCACTGGCATCTCTGGGCATCTCAATAATAACCGGAGCAGAAAAATTACGTAAAAGAGATAATACCGGTTTTTCACTAATCCCCTTAAAGGTAAATGGTTGTTGTGCTGCATTAAGCATTAATACATCCCCATGTAACAATTGCTCTGTATGATCGGCTAACTGTAGAGGAAAAGCCTTTCCTTCTTTATCCAACAAGGCTAACTTCAATGGAATAATAAACGGCTCTTTTTCTGCTAATTCAGGCGTTGTTGGACAATATTGAGTAATATCGAGGGTATATTCTTGCATTCTTCTATCATAGCTTTCTTGCACCGTAACCCGAGGAGTACCAGCTTGTGAATACCAAAGACGAAATTGACTCAAATCAAAAGCATTAGCATCTTGCATCGCCTGTACAAAATCATCCGTTGTTACTGCTTTCCCATCATGTCGCTGAAAATACAGATCCATCCCTGCTTTAAATCCCTCTTTACCTAATAAAGTGTGGATCATACGCACCACTTCAGCCCCTTTATTATAAACCGTTACGGTATAAAAATTATTAATTTCCATATATGAAGCAGGCCGTACAGGATGCGCTATAGGGCTTGCATCTTCTGCAAATTGATGACTGCGTAAGATTTGTACATCTGCAATCCGTTTTACCGCCCGTGATCCCATATCAGCACTAAATTCTTGATCTCGCTGTTCCGGTAATCCTCCTTTTAAACGTAACTGAGCCCAATCTCTCCTTGTTACTCTATCTCCTGTCCAATTATGGAAATATTCATGTCCAATAATTCCTTCAATATACTCAAAATCTTTATCTGTCGCTGTTTTTGATGAAGCAAGAACATATTTTGCATTAAAAATATTTAACCCTTTATTTTCCATTGCCCCCATATTAAAATCTTCTACGGCAACTATCATATAAGTATCTAAATCATATTCTAAATTATAAACCTGTTCATCCCATGCCATAGCACGTTGTAAAGATTGCATAGCAAACTGACATTTATCTTTATTTTTTTCTTCTACATATAAATGCAACGACACTGTTTTCCCTGAAATGGTCGTATAGGTATCTTGTATATCGACTAAATCCCCAGCAACCAGTGCAAATAAATAACTAGGCTTTTTAAATGGATCTTGCCATATTACATAATGCTTACCCTCTTCTAAATCTCCTTTTTCTAATAAATTACCGTTGGATAATAAGCAAGGATAGCGTTGTTTATCCGCTATAATTTTAGTCGTGTAGCGTGCCATGATATCTGGTTGATCCAGAAAATACGTAATTTTACGAAAGCCTTGTGCCTCACATTGTGTACAAAACATCCCCTTTGATTTATATAACCCTTCTAAAGAGGTATTATCTTGTGGATGTAATAAAGTAGTCAACGTCAATGTAAAGTGTTCTGGTACATTATAAATACACAATCCCTCTTTATTTTGACTATATGCTTGCTCAGATAATACCTTTTCATCTAACATCAGTGACTGCAAGGTGAGATCATCACCATTTAGCCATATATCATTCTCTATGCCGGTATAATCAATATTACGATATATCTCTAATGTTGCCGTAACGTGTGTAACATCCTCATTTAATTGAAATACTAAATAGACTGATTCAACTAAAAATGCGGGAACAATATAATCTTTTAAATAAATTGCACTTGCAATGGACTGTTCCATGAAAACCTCATTTCAATTATTTTGTTAATTAATATAATTCATTTTAACTCTTGGTGTTACTTGTGATAGTAACTCATACGCTATCGTACCAGCACACTCTGCAATATATTCAATGGCCAACCCCTTTCCCCATAGTGTGACGGTATCACCAATATGCACATCTTCTGCCTGGCGTAAATCTAACATCATCATATCCATAGAAACACGTCCTATAATAGGGACTTTTTTATTACCAATTAATACCGGAGTATTCTCTCTAATATGGCGAGGATAACCATCAGCATATCCTATTGCAACAATGCCTATTAACATTTTTTCGGGGCTTATCCAACTTGCACCATATCCTATAGCTTCGCCTGGTAACAGTGTTTTTATTGCTATCAATTTTGATTTTAATGTCATTACAGGCTGTAAATCCACCCATTTATTTGCTATAGGATTAACCCCGTATAACATAATACCTGGTCTAACCCAATCACCATGACTTTTTGAAAAATGGATAATAGCCGCAGAATTTGCTATAGAATAGCGTTTTGTAGTCATTGATAAGAAGCCTTGCAAAATATTTAATTGTTGTTGATTGTATTTATCTTGTTGTTCCTCTGCACAAGAAAAATGACTCATCAGTCCCATTATTTGTATATTTTGTAATACTTTCAAGCTATCCCATGCTAACATCACTTGTTCAGGTAATATCCCTAACCTATGCATTCCTGTATCTATTTTCAACCATACCGAAATAATCCAATGGGGATTTTTTTTTATCGCTTCTGATAATAAAATGATTTGATAAAAACTATGTAATACGACTGTTAATTTATATTGCCAAATAACGGCCAATTCATCTTCTGTTAAAAAACCTTCTAACAAGACTATCGGTTGCACAATACCCGCAGTACGTAAAAGAACTGCTTCATCTGTACTTGCAACCGCAAAAGCATCCGCATCTTTTAATGTTTTAGCTACCGCTATACTGCCATGTCCATAAGCATTTGCTTTTACAACGGCCATCACTGCACTCTTTTTTGCATAGCTTTTAACCATTTGAAAATTATGCTTTAAAGCAAGTAAGTCAATATCTGCCTGTACTGGTCTAAACACACTTAATCTCCTACTCCATCATCACCACCCTCATAATTTTGAGTAAGATTTCCAAAACATGTATATTGTCCTAAAAAGGACAGTTTCGCAGTGCCTAATGGACCATTACGTTGTTTTCCAATAATAATTTCTGCTACCCCTTTATCTGGGCTTTCTTCATTATAAACTTCATCTCGATAAATAAATACAATCAAATCTGCATCTTGCTCAATCGCTCCTGATTCACGTAAATCAGACATTAAAGGACGTTTATTTGTGCGTTGTTCTAATGTCCGATTTAATTGTGATAACGCAACGACAGGCACATCCATCTCTTTTGCTAAAGCCTTTAATGAACGTGAAATTTCAGAGATTTCATTGACTCTATTTTCACTATTACTCACTTGCATTAACTGTAAATAATCAATTACCACTAAACCTATATCATGTTTGCGTTTTAAACGTCTTACCCTTGCTCGTACTTCGCTAGGTGATAAAGAGGGCGTATCATCAATAAATATATTAGCCTCTGATAACAAATTGACTGCCGATGTTAAACGAGGCCAATCTTCATCTTCTAACTTCCCACTACGTACCCGCTGTTGATTAATTCCCCCTAAAGAAGACATCATTCGCATTGCCAAAGAAGACCCTGGCATTTCCAAACTAAATACTGCCACCGGTATCTTCGCTTTAATTGCCGTATTTTCTACAATATTCATGGCAAACGTCGTTTTCCCCATGGATGGGCGACCCGCAATAATAACTAAATCAGCTTTTTGTAATCCCGATGTGAGATCATCAAATTCTTTAAAGCCTGTGGGTATTCCTGTGTACTGTTCTTTACTATTAAATAAAACATCAATTCTATCAATCACATCAGCAACCAAAGATTTAATACTATTAAAGCCACTATTTTCTTTATTACGTAAATCACCTATTTGAAATATTTTTTTTTCTGCAAAATCTAATATTTCATGACTTCGTTGTCCTTTAGGGTTAAAAGCATAATTATTTATTTCATTACAAGTATGAATAAGTTGTCGTAATAATGCCTGTTCTCGGACTATTTCCGCATACGCTAAAATATTATTAGCATTAGGTGTATTCCTTACTATTTCTCCTATACAAGCCAGCCCTCCCACTTCTTGTAAAATGTTTAATCTTTCCAAATGTTGCGATAAGGTTATTACATCAAATGGATTACCATGTTCTACAAGTTCTTTAATTGCCTTAAATAATAACTGATGATCATGACGATAAAAATCCTCTAACATGACTTTATCTGCAATATCCTCCCATGCAGCATTATCCAACAATAAGCCACCAATAATAGCTTGTTCTGCTTCAATAGAATGAGGAGGTAATTTTAATTGTGTAGCATCAAACATTCAGAGCCTTACCTTTATTAAAAAAATGTCCAGCCTAAAACAAAAAATGGCAGACTACAACATTGTAATCTGCCATTGAAGTTATCTTTCACGATTAGGAAGCCAAGATCGATAAAAAAGAATAAATAATACTTCTTAGTTATCCATAATGGTAAATCATGATATTACATAACTCTTATTCTGCCTGGATAATAACCTTAATATGTGCATCGACTTCAGGATGTAAATGTACATTTACATCATATTCTCCAAGTTGACGAATAGCCCCTTCTGGCATACGAATTTCTTTTTTCGCAACCCGAATACCAGCATTATTTAATGCATCCGCTACATCATTATTAGAGACTGAACCAAACATACGTCCTTCATCTCCAGCACGACGAGTGATCACAATTTCTAACTCATTTAGTTCATCAGCACGTGCATTAGCAAGTGTTAACTCATCAGTGGCTTTCTTTTCTAACTCTGCACGACGTTTTTCAAATTCTTCCAGGTTTTTCTTTGTAGCAGGTAATGCTTTCCCTTGTGGAAAGAGAAAATTACGACCATAACCTGATTTGACATTAACCTTATCACCTAATGCCCCTAATTTATTGATTTTTTCTAATAAAATGACTTCCATTTTACACCTCAGTTAAACGTTAAAGATTAATGCCTGTCAGTGTAAGGCAATAAAGCCAGATAACGGGCTCTTTTTATAGATTTTGCTAACTGACGTTGATATTTTGCTTTAGTACCCGTAATACGGCTTGGAACAATTTTTCCATTTTCCATTACATAATTACGCAACAAACTTAAATCTTTATAATCTATTTCAGTAATACCTTCAGCAGTAAAACGACAAAACTTCTTACGACGAAAAAAACGTGACATATACTTAACTTCCTTTACTTAAATCTTAATATAAAATGTGATTAATAGTTATTGTTAACTATTATTCCTCATCATCAATGGCATCATCAACTACCACTCTCTCACGTGTTTCATTCACACTATCATCTTTTTCTTTCATTAAGGGGGAAGGTTCTGTTACTGCTGCTTTCATCGTAATAATCAAGTTTCTAATCACTGCATCATTAAAACGAAAAGCATTACTAATTTCATCCAATGCCTCATTATCACATTCAATATTCATCAATACATAATGCGCCTTATGTATTTTTTGAATAGGATAGGCTAATACTCTACGTCCCCAATCTTCTAAACGGTGTATTTGTCCCCCACGTGATTCAACGCTACTACGATAACGTTCAATCATTCCTGGTACTTGATCACTTTGATCTGGGTGTACCATAAATACAATTTCATAATGTCTCATGTAATATTCCTTACGGTTAATTAACCTAATTCTATAGAATTGAGTTTGTTAATTAGTTTATATACGGATATAAACAAGGTGCTTTGAGCAGTTCCTTTATGCATTAAAGTATGCATAAATCAGGCATACTATCCAAAAAGTGCTACATTCTACCTTAATGTTCATCGAGTTGCCAGTGTCATTTTCCAAAAAAAAAGGGCAAGCCTAAAAGGACTTACCCTTTTTCAGAATATAAAACTATCTAAAAACTAGATAGCAACAATATTCTCTGCTTGTGGTCCTTTTTGACCATTTACAATACTAAATTCAACTTGTTGACCTTCTGCCAAGGTTTTAAAACCTGAACTTACAATTGCACTAAAATGTGCAAATACATCTGGACCTGATTGTTGCTCTATAAAACCAAAACCTTTAGATTCATTGAACCATTTAACGGTTCCTTTTACAGTATTAGACATAAAATAATATCCTGAAATTTAATTGTAATAATAATGCCTTTAATTAAAAGGCTGAACTTGCATAAAAACTTAGTCTGGAACTTAGAAAACTTCAGAGCGAGGTATTAATAGATACAACAGCGAAATGGAAGATGTAAATTATAGACTTTTTTCTAGCTTCGAGTATTGTATCCACATAGGTCGTAATTGTCCACTATTTACTTAATTTTTCTTAGCAATAACAGGAAAATGTTTATCATTTTTTTAATACCAGATAACCCACAACCCCTGATAACAGTGAACCAATCAATATTGCTAATTTATCGGTATACTGGAAAATACTATCATTTTCAAAGGCTAAAGAGGTAATAAACAAACTCATAGTAAATCCTATACCTGTCAATATCGCAACGCCATATAGCTGTTGCCAGGTACTATTTTCAGGTAATGCCGCTATATTTAATTTTATCGCTATCCAACTAAAACCAAACACTCCTAATTGCTTACCTGTAAATAATCCCAATATAATGCCCAAAGGCACTGTTCCAAACATTTGATTGATGGAAATTTGCGTCATATTTACTCCCGCATTAACAAATGCAAAGAGAGGAAGAATAAAAAATGCAACCCAAAAATGTAAACTATGTTCTATTTCTTTTAATGGAGAAATAACCTGTTGCTCTTTATCTTTTACTTTTAAGGGGATAGTAAATGCCAGTAAGACCCCAGATAATGTAGCATGTACACCTGATTTAAGTACACTTACCCATAACACCAAGCCTACAATAAAATACGCTGCTTTTTTGACTACCCCTAGCAAATTTAATATCACTAACAGCAAAAAAGAAATACCCGCTACCATAATAGATAATGTGGACAATTCTACCGTATAAAAAAGCGCAATAATGACTATAGCACCTAAATCATCAATAATTGCTAATGCCATTAAAAATATTTTTAATGATGCTGGCACCCTATTACCCAATAATGACAAAATACCCAAAGCAAAGGCAATATCTGTTGCAGTAGGAATGGCCCATCCATCTATTGCAATAGTGTTATTCCAATTAAAGAATAAATAAATTATCGCTGGAATTAACATTCCCCCCACCGCAGCAATACCGGGTAAAATAATTTGCTTAAAGGAGGATAAAGAACCTTCTAATATTTCTCTTTTTACTTCTAATCCAATAAGCAAAAAGAAAATAACCATTAAACCATCATTCACCCAATGATAAAGGGATTTATCCAACTGTAAAGAACCTACCTGAATACTCACTGGTAAATGTAAAAACGCTTGATAAATAGGAGATAAAAAAGTATTACTTAATACCAGTGCGATGATAGTGGCTAACAGTAATAAAATACCGCTCGATGATTCATTATTCAAAAATTTTTTAACTATTTTCATTTATTTAGAACCAAAAAATTTATCCAATAAGTTAACTATTACGCCTTTTTTTCTTTCTCCTGTCAATTCCACATTATTAATATTACGAAATACCACATCAATATAGTCTTGATCTTCACTTTTAATATGATTGATTAACCATTTTCTTAACATAATAAGCAACTCATCGGTAACATCTTCTCCTGCATTATTACGTTCTACTAATTGCGTTACTCTACGGATAAATAATTCATGTACTTTTTTATGTGGCCCTAAAAAAGGATATTTAGCCTGTTCCATTAAACTTTCTTCAAAAGAAAAATGAGAAACCGTATAGTCAACCAGATCAGAGATCACCTCATCGACCATTTCTTTACTGTCTTTTTCTTGTGCCTCATATACCTGATTAATATAATCCACAATTCTACGATGTTGATTATCTATAACCTTAATATTGGTATTTAAATCATCTGTCCATTCAATGCGTCTCATGATAGGTACTCCAACTTTATAATATTCTTATAGTCTAACATAATTAAATTAAACTATAAAACAATATCTATTTCAGTATGTTTTTTCTTGAGCAATCACGCCGTAAACCCTCGCCCAATGCGGGCAGAGAGAAATAAATATTACCGAATAGTCTGATTTTTTAGCACGTTTTTAATTAAATCTGTTGGAAAGCCTCGCTGCATAAAAAAGCGAAAATGCTTATTATATTCTGTTGAAGTAAGGATTTTATCTTGATGACGCATACGTTTATTATATATTTTTAGTATACATGCCTCCCAATCTATCTCATTAATATAATACTCCGGATTGGGAATATGATGTTGTTGTAAATGATAAAGGATATGTACAGGACCATACCCTTTATTACTTTTAAAATAAGTAAATGCCTCTGCAAAACGTCTATCATTTAAAAAATTATGGGATTTTAATTCCTTTATGGCAAGATCAATCTGATCCATAGAGAATTGTTTTAAACATAACTTTTTACGCAGTTCCTTTTCACTATACTCTCTTTGAGCTAACAGCTGTATTGCTCTTGTGTATGCAGATGACATCTTTATCTATATTTCCTCAGTTAACTCCTCTTCTGTATTACGTTTTGCTACTGGTTTTAATAATAACTTATCCCGTAATAACATATCTATCTCTTCTACCAATTCAATATTATCTTGTAGATATTTTCGGGCATTATCACGACCTTGTCCAATACGTATATCATTATAACTATACCAAGCACCTGATTTTTTAATAATTTCCTCTTCCACACCTAAATCAATTAATTCCCCTTCATAGGAAGTGCCTTCACCATATAGAATATCAAATTTAGCTTGTTTAAATGGCGGAGCCAATTTATTTTTAATCACTTTTACCTTTGTATCATTACCCAATATATCCTCCCCCTTTTTCACAGATCCTACCCGACGTATATCTAAACGAATAGAACTATAAAATTTTAATGCATTGCCCCCTGTGGTGGTTTCTGGTGATCCAAACATAACCCCAATTTTCATACGAATTTGGTTAATAAATATAACTAAGGTATTTGCTCGTTTAATAACACCCGTTAATTTTCGTAACGCTTGTGACATTAAACGTGCTTGTAAACCCATATGTGAATCACCCATATCTCCTTCTATCTCTGCTTTAGGTGTCAATGCAGCGACTGAGTCTACCACCACCACATCTACTGCACTTGATCGTACCAGCATATCTGTAATTTCTAATGCTTGCTCTCCAGTATCTGGCTGAGATATCAACATATCTTCTACATTCACTCCCAGTTTTTCAGCATAAATCGGATCAAGAGCATGTTCTGCATCAATAAAAGCAACTGTTCCACCTTTTTTTTGCGCTTGTGCTATCACTTGTAATGCGATAGTGGTTTTTCCTGAAGATTCTGGACCAAAAATTTCTACCACACGCCCTCTAGGTAACCCCCCTATTCCTAACGCAATATCTAAACTTAAAGAACCGGTTGAAATCGTTTCTACAGGTTCAACATTTGCATCTCCCATGCGGATAACCGATCCTTTACCAAATTGCTTTTCAATTTGACCCAATGCTGCACTTAATGCTTTTTGTTTGTTGTCATCCATTATTTTGTCCTCAGTGATATACCTGTTTAACGTTATCGTTATAAACCATTATAGATAAAGTTTTTTAATTAGTAAAGTTTTTATACCAATTAAATTTATCCAATAAAAAAACATCTTACTATTCAATTTATTATAAAAATTGGAGGAGTTGTTCCAGACTATATTGACTTGCTTGCTCTCTAACAGATTGCCTATTTC
This sequence comes from Gammaproteobacteria bacterium, assembly GCA_026994225.1. Classification (GTDB taxonomy): domain Bacteria; phylum Pseudomonadota; class Gammaproteobacteria; order GRL18; family GRL18; genus JALWRI01. The sequence continues at coordinate 17,294 of JALWRI010000103.1, forward strand.
CACTGTAATAGCAGGTTTGCGTATGCACTTTTATCTCAGTGCTTATCTTTTTTGCCCACCCAAAACAGACTGTACCGACCGGTTTTCCTGCAACTGCTCCACCAGGACCTGCAATACCACTAATAGCAAGAGCATAATGACTTTGACTATGATACAAAACACCGCTAAGCATTTCCTTAACTACTTCTTCACTCACCGCACCGTATTGTTGCAGCGTCTTTGCAGAAACGGCTAACATCTCCTTTTTTGCCTGATTGGAATAGGTAATAAAGCCCCTATCAAACCATTGTGATGATCCTGCATAACTGGTTAATATTTGACACACCATACCACCAGTACAAGATTCTGCAATGCTCAGCGTTTGTTTTGTATCTAACAGGTGTAGGCTTATCTTGCTAACACATTCTTTTTGTTGCATCACATCAGTTATTTATATGCCACAATACTATTTGCAATTAAATACCCCCCTTCATCCGCTTTACTCACACGAATAACTTTAGTATTGACTCGTAATGGTTGTGTACTTCCTACTACTGGCATAACAACTACCTCTAATTCCATACCAGGATGTAATTCTTTATCTGTTACCATTAATATCCCTGAGCTACTTAAATTTTTCCCTTGTGCTAAATATTGCTGATTTTCTCCTGCAATCTTAAAATGCACCTGACAATCTATTGTCATACGATAAAAATTACGCTTTTCGTCATAATCATCCATAACCAACTACTCTCTTATATCCTGTTGATTTATAATAAATAATTTTCAATACCCGGATTACCCTGTATATTTTTTAATTTTGGGGTGTTGATCTTGTTGAGTTTGATTGTTCCTTTACGTCGAATATAATCACTGACAATTTCCCATACTGGCTGTCCTGCAGCAGGCGCATTCACTGTTGCCCATCCTGCAACCCGGTAAGTTTTTTTCATGTCAACTTTAGTACCATTATCGAACGTCATTTCTGATATACGTTTCCCTCTTTTTTGTAAGGGATCACAAACATAATCTATTCCACCTGTTCGAACCATATCCCCTCCTTGTTGATAATAAGGATCAGGATTAAATAAGTTATCACACACATCCTCTAAAATTTCTTTAATATTATATCCTGTCATTTCCCTTAAATAACTTTCAGGATAAGTAATACAGGTTTGATCGAGTACATGCTCCATAGTAATACTTTGTCCTGGCAGAACGCTTGTACCCCAACGAAATCCAGGTGATAAGGCAACTTCTGCATCACTATATTCACGTAAGGCATTACAAATCACCTGATCAAATGTCCCATTAAAATTACCACGACGATACAATAATTCATCTGCAATCCCTAATTCTTCTGTTAATTTTGCTTGATAGGGTTTTCTTAGTTTATCAATATATCCTTGCATTACTGGATCAGCAGGTAACAGATGGGAAAATATCGGTAATAAACGATAACGAAAATCCTGTACCTTACCATTTTGAATATCTAAATCCATAACCCCTAAAAATTTGCTATTCGAACCAGCATTAGTAACCAGTGTTTTCCCTCCTGCATTTTTAACTATCGTTGGTGCAGGCATTCCATCATGCGTATGTCCCCCGAAAATAACATCTATTCCCTCTACACGGGATGCCATTTTTAAATCGACATCCATACCATTATGTGATAACAAAATGACTGCATCGGGCTTTTCCTCTTTACGAATATGATTTATTAGCTCTTGCATATCTTGATCATTAATACCAAACGTCCAATCAGGAATAAAACGTTTAGGATTAGCAATAGGCGTATAGGGAAATGCTTGGCCAACTACAGCTATACGCCTACTATTAACTACTTTTATTACATACGGTTTGAAAGCACGCCCATCCTCTTCATTAAAGTCTGCGAAATCAGTATATTGGTAATCAAATAAGGCATCTTCTTTCACATGTATATTCTGAGCAATAAAATCACCTTTAAATTGCTGAATATTATCTAATATCTCTTTTTCTTTATAAGTAAATTCCCAATGTCCTGTCATCACATCCACTTTGAGTAAATTACATGCCTCTACCATGTCTTTACCCCGTGTCCAATATGCCGTACCTGAACCTTGCCAGGTATCCCCTCCATCTAATAATAAACAATTCTCCTCACCCCGTTCTGTACGAATACGATTTACTAAACTAGCAAGATGGGCAAACCCCCCTACTTTACCATATTGCTGTGCTGCTTGGTGGTAATCTAAATAACTAAAAGCATGTGCCGCAATAGATCCTGTATTAATACCAAAATGCCTTAATAAGGCATTACCCACTAAATGAGGTGCTTTGCCTTTTGCTCCTGCAATCCCAATATTCACATTTGGTTCACGAAAATAAACTGGCATTAACTGTGCATGCGTATCGGTAATATGTAATAAACTGACATTACCAAATTTAGGAATTTCATACATATCCGAAGGACGTTTTTTAGTTGCAAAAATAGAATTAGGTAACATACCTGTTACACTAGCGATACTCATTAGTTGCATAAATTGACGACGATTTATAGTCATACTCATTCCCAAATGATATTATTTAATAATTATGTATTGAGGGGCTTTAAAGTCCAATAAGGGGGGTATTGATCTCTCTAACAAAATTAATGATACATGCTATATATAACATAAGAAAAATGTTAATTCCATTTATTTTATTCTCCTTCCAAAGTAGCACTTGATATTCCATGTTGATACTTAGAGACTTTATAATTATATATGTTCTCTATGTGCTTGCTAAACGTCCGAAAAAAGGCTTATTGATCATTACCAATAAGCCTTTTTTCTTTGATCTTGAAAAGAAAATGATCTAATTATTCTTTTAAGTCCAATAATAAATGATTCAGACGACTTACAAACCCAGCAGGATCTTCTAATTGCCCCCCTTCACTGAGTAAAGCCTGATCAAATAAAATACTACTCCAATCTTCAAATTGCTCACCGGCTTCTTGTACTTTCAATTTAGTGACCAAAGGATGGGTAGGATTTAGCTCTAAAACAGGCTTGCTCCCAGGCATTTGTTGTCCTGCTGATTTGAGTATCCGTTCTAAATTAGCACTCATATCATTTTCACCCATAACCAGACACGCTGGAGATTCCGTTAAACGATGTGTAATACGTACTTCTTTTACTTTTTCTCCCAGTGATTTTTGTACTTTATCAAGTAATTCCTTAAATTCTTCCGTTTTTTCTTCTTGCTGTTTCTTTTCTTCTTCGTCTTCTAACTCACCTAAGTCTAATTCACCTTTAGTGATAGAACGTAATTGCTTTCCTTCATACTCTGTTAGTGAAGACATTAACCACTCATCC
>JALWRI010000103.1:20620-48127 GCA_026994225.1 Gammaproteobacteria bacterium
ATCAGAAAGGAGTAATACTTCAATGCCTTTCTTTTTAAATACTTCTAAATGAGGGCTATTTTTTGCTGCTGCAAAACTATCTGCAATAATATAATAAATTTCTGTTTGTTTCTCATTCATACGAGCAATGTAATCATCTAACGATACAGATTGCTCATCAGTGCCTTTATCGGTTGAAGCAAAACGTAATAATTTTGCAATTTTATCCCGATTGGCATAATCTTCCCCAGGACCTTCTTTTAAGACTTTCCCAAATTCCTTCCAGCATTTTTCATATTTACTCTTATCTTCATCATTCGCTAACGATTGCAATAATCCTAATACTTTCTTAACTGAACCAGAACGAATAGTATCTAACACTTTATTTTGTTGCAAAATTTCTCGTGATACATTTAAAGGTAAATCAGCAGAGTCCACTACCCCACGAATAAAACGTAGATAGTTTGGCATAAGTTTTTCGGTATCATCCATTACAAAGACACGACGAACATACAATTTTACGCCATGACTGCGCTCTCTGTCATAGAGATCAAAGGGTGCACGAGAGGGTATATATAATAATGAAATATATTCTTGCTTACCTTCTACTCGACTATGAATATGTGCTAAAGGATCTTCAAAATCATGTCCTACATGCTTATAAAATTCATTATATTCTTCTTCTGTAATCTCTGATTTAGCACGTGTCCACAATGCCGATGCACTGTTTACTTTTTCAAGTTCTTCGATCTCATCAGTTACATCTTCAATATCATCTTCCGTTTTATCTTCCCCTTCTGCTTCAGGTGCTGGAGGAGGTGCATCTTTTAACATCATAATAGGAACAGAAATATGATCGGAATATTTACGTATAATACTCTTGAGACGGAAACTTTCTAAAAATTCATCTTCTCCTTCACGCAAATGTAAAGTAATCACTGTACCACGTTCAGGTTTTTCAATCGTTTCAATACTAAAATCTCCTTCTCCAGAAGATTCCCAGATCACACCATGTTCTGCATCTTGACCTGCTGCACGTGTTTTAAGTGTTACCTTATCTGCAATAATAAAAGAGGAATAAAATCCCACACCAAATTGCCCAATAATATGTGCATCTTTTGCTTGATCACCACTTAAAGAATCTAAAAATTGACGTGTACCTGATTTAGCAATTGTACCAATATTATCAATTACTTCTTCCCGTGTCATACCAATCCCATTATCACTAATGGTAATCGTTCTGGCATCTTTATCAATGCTAACATGAATTTCTAAATTACTGTCATTTTCATATAATGCATCATTAGATAATGCTTCAAAACGTAGTTTATCAATAGCATCCGAAGCATTAGAAATTAATTCCCGTAAAAATATCTCTTTATTACTATATAAAGAGTGAATCATCAGGTGTAATAATTGTTTTACTTCTGTTTGAAAACCTAATGTTTCCTTTTTTGCTTCAACAGTCATAGACATTCCTCTGTTTTATCCTAAAAATTATAGCAATTGAATAACTTAGCTTTTACAGCATAGCTATTTTACCTGGCTTTAGCTCATATAGGGATAAAATGTAGGGTTTTCAAGAAAATAATAAAAAAAATACACTTTTATCTTTTTTTACAAAAACCAAAAGTTATTATTATCTTCATAATCAATAAATTAAATAATTTAATTATATTTTAAAACTCATATAAGCAATATAAAATCTCTTTACAAGATACAATATTAATCATACCATTTCCACCTACTTGATTATGCTAAAAATGATATAACATTTTTAAGGATATGCTTTGTCTTTTTATATATACCATTCTAATCAAACTGATATTTTAAAGGAACTATTAATATATCAACTACAGCAATTTCCTCTTTCTGATCCCTTTCAAAAAGAAACCATCATTATTCAAAGTCAAGGGATGGAAACATGGCTAAAACATCAGTTAGCACAATCTTTAGGTATCTCTGCCAATATAAAATTTCCTTATATAACCTCCTTTGTGTGGGAAGTTTATGCACAAATACTGCCTACTATTCCAGAACAAAATCCTTTCGCAAAAGAATTAATGCAATGGAAATTAATGGATTTATTATTATTAAATCAAGACCATGTTGCATTTAAAAGCATTCAAAGCTACTTAAATGATGATCTTCATGGTATTAAGCGTTTCCAACTAGCACAACGTATAGCTGAAACATTTGAAAAATATCTCACTTATCGTGTAGATTGGATCTATGATTGGGAAGCTAATATTAATCATTCCAGTCATCCTGATCAACAATGGCAAATTCTTTTATGGCAACAACTCACAGAAAATACTAATAACACACCACCCTTACATCGTGCAAATTTATTTAAATCTTTCATCCATTGTAGCCACCCATTGCCCCCTAACATACAAAAAAAACTTCCACCCCGTATCTTTATTTTTGGTTTATCCGCTATTGCACCGCAATATATGCAAATATTACAATTAATTTCAGATACGATTGATATTCATCTCTTTTTTCATAATCCTTGTTATCAATACTGGGGGGATATTTCTAATGAGAAACAACAGGCAAGGCGTTATTTAAATAAATACAAATCTAAAAAACGTCATAAATATCAATTAGATAAAAAAACTTTCCAAAAAATTAAAACAGAGGTTGCTTATTATAATGCCGGAAATAATCTATTGGCTTCTTTTGGCAAATCAGGACAAGACTTTTTTTATTTTTTAGAACAACAAGAAAATATTCAAGAGATAGAAGCCTTTGCAGAAGGGAAAAATAACACTTTATTACAAAAAATACAGGCTAATATACTTAATTTAGAAAATGCACCTGATACCCAATGCCAAACTGTTGCAGAGGATCATTCTCTGGTCTTTCATCAAACCCATAGTGCCATGCGAGAAGTAGAAATCCTGCATGATCAATTATTACACATATTAGATACGCATCCTGCTATAGAGCCTAAAGATATTATGGTAATGATCCCTGATATTAATGCCTATACCGCTTATATTCATGGCATCTTTGATCGTTATGATAATACGGATTGCCGTTACATTCCCTATACGCTTTCCGATCACAGCAGCTTACAGGATAACCCCTTGCTGCAAGGTATTTTACAACTTTTAGCCTTACAACAAAGCCGTTGTTATGCTTCAGAATTACTCGATATTCTTTCTATCCCTGCCATTTTAGCGCATTACCATCTCAATCAAGACAGCCTGACACTAATTTACCAATGGGTAAAAGAAGTCGGTATTCGCTGGGGAATGAGTGAAGAAGACAGTGATAAACGGGGATTACCTAAATTAAAAACCAATCATTGGAAATTTGGGCTAGAACGAATGCTAGTAGGTTATGCACGTCATGAAGCAGATGGTCTATATAATGATATTTTACCTTATAGCGAAATGGAAGGACAACATACGGAATATCTTGGATATTTGTTGCATTTTATCCATGATATTGAAAATTTGATGCAACAACTTGAAACACCACGTAGTGTTAGTGCCTGGTTACAAATATTACATCAAATACTAATCACCTTTTATCAAGATGATTATGATAATAAAACCCAAGAAACCTTACTATGGCTACACCAACAGATTAAAACTATTCATACGGAGGTAACACAACAAGACTATCAAGAACCCATTTCATCGGTATTATTTGCACATATTATAAAAAATCGTTTTACTGATCATACACAAAATCAACAATTTTTCTCTGGTAAAGTTAGTTTTGGCAACTTTATCCCTATGCGAGCCATCCCTTTTAAAGTCATTTGTCTATTAGGCATGAATGACGGCGCATTTCCACGTCCCACACAACAACAAAGTTTCGATCTCACCTTAAAAAAATATCAAAGGGGAGATAGATATTCTCGCTATGAAGATCGCTATATGTTTCTTGAAGCACTTATTTCCGCACAAGATATTTTATATATTAGTTATCAAGGACACAGTATTCAAGATAATAGTGAAAAACTTCCCTCATTATTAGTCACAGAATTAATGGATTATTGTCGTACCTATTTTACTGCTATTGAACAAAAAGATGTATTACAACAACGTATTTATTCCCATCCATTACAAGCATTTTCCCCTATTTATTTTGAAACAAAAAAACACTCCCGCTATTTTAGTTATGTAAAAGAATGGTTACACCATACCCCTATCATAAATACCTCTACCACAACAGATCATGGTGATAACGCAATATCTTCTACCACTACCAAAACAATGATAAAAAAGACCATTAGTTTACATGAGTTAGTACAGTTTTTTAAAAACCCTTGTAAATATTACCTACGTCAACAACTTAATATTTCTTATCAAGATATTCATCCATCACTTGAAAAAACAGAAAGTTTTAGCATAGATAATCTCCAAAATTATCAGTTACAACAACTGTTAGAAACGGCAATCGAAATGGGTAAAGATAAAAACTCAATATTACAACATGAATTACGCCGAGGCAATTTACCCTACGGAAAAGCCGGAGAAAAAGAGTTTAATAAAGCCTATAAAAAAATACAACAATTAATCACTGCCATTCGAGTATATCGGCAAGGAGAAAAACAACGACAAACTATTTGTTTGCCTCTGTCTTCTCATATTCAGATACAAGATGTGATAGATAATATTTATCATCAAGGATTGCTATTATACCGTCCTGCGACACTAAAAAAGAAGGATCTGTTACAACTGTGGTTATCTCATCTTTGTTTATCTACCCAACGTATTACAGAATCGGTTGCACTAGGTTTTAGTACAAAAAAAACAGATCTAATTGATAATATCACATTACCGGCATTAGATAAGCAATGTGCTAAAAAGCATTTAAAAGAACTGAGCGATATTTTTATGCAAGGACAACAACAACCCTTAGCTTTTTTTCCTGAAACCAGTTGGATTTTATATACCGATGGATTAGAAAAAGCGAAACAAACATTTTTTAATAACAATAATTATAGTAGTGAGGGTCAAGATCATTTTATTTCACGTTGTTATCCTGATATAGATACCTTAAATGAAAAAGATATGTATGAATTAGCAGAACGTATTTATGCACCCATACAAAATTATATATCCCCTAAAGAGAAAAAATAAATTCCACAACAAGGTAAAAAAGGACGCAGTATGATACAAAAATGGGATGCCTTAAAAGTAACCCTTAATGGTGAGAAACTAATAGAAGCCTCAGCAGGAACAGGGAAAACTTACACCATTTCTACTATTTATTTACGTTTATTACTACAACATCATACTCACAACTTACCTTACCTAACAGTAGAAAATATTTTAGTTGTTACCTTTACCGAAGCAGCCAGTGCGGAGTTACGTGATCGCATACGTAATAAAATTCGAGAAGCTAAAAAAGATTTTTTAAGAGGTCAAAGCGATAACCCTGAATTACAAAGCATATTAAACGATTTTCCTAATCATAATGAACAATATACTATATTAGATAAAAATGAAAAATTAATGGATGAAGCCGCTATTTTTACCATTCATGGATTTGCTCATAGAATGTTAAATCAATATGCTTTTGAATGTGGTAATAACTTTGATATAACATTAGAAGAAGATGTATCTGAATTATTAAATTTGAGTATTGAAGATTTTTGGCGATACCACATTTACCCCTTACCTGCTTTACTCTACCAGGAAATTCTTTCCTGTTGGGCAACACCTTATACTTTATTAAAAAATATTCGTACTGCACTGAAACATTATGATTATTGCGATATTTACCACAACCATCTCCCTGATATAAAAACACTCCATACTCAAAAAGAAAGGATTTTACAAACAATTAAAGCGCATTGGAAACAGCACTTTGTAACAACAGGGATAGCATATTTTACCGTATTACATAAAGATGCCTTTTGTAGTGCATTCCTTAAAGGATGTGAAAAGCCATTTCATCTTATCAGTGATTGGGTAGATAATCCCTATACTACCGATCTCCCAAGCTCCGTATTGAAAGCACTAAAAAAGTTTACACTATCTTATATTACTCGTAATTTAAAAAAATCCTATTTAAAGAAAACTAATCAACAAGGATTACAAGCCCCTCATTTTGATACCTTGGAACAACTCTTATCGCTTCCATCTATAGATATAGCTAATAATTACTCTGATTATCTAAAACAACGTATTTTTTGTGATGCTGTCGAATTTTGCCAACATAAATTTAAAGATTTAAAGAAACAACATAATATTATTGAATTTAATGATCTACTCTCGCAATTAAAACAATCTTTAGAAGGTCAATATGGACAACAACTTGCTAAAAAAATTCGACATCAATATCCTGTTGCCATGATTGATGAATTTCAAGATACAGATACTATTCAATATGCCATCTTTAGTATTTTATATCGACAACAAAATAATACAGCCTGGTTATTAATTGGTGATCCAAAACAAGCCATTTATGCCTTTAGAGGGGCAGATATATTTACTTATATGCAAGCACAAGGAAAAATACAGCAACATTATTCATTACCCATTAATTGGCGTTCATCTCGGGCTATGATCCATGCCATTAATCACTTTTTTCAACATTATTATGAGTGGGAAACAGAAACATTTATTGCCTCTGAAGATGTCTTTTATTATAATGCTATTCCATTTATCCCCGTATCAGCCCCTGAGCATACCACCGAGGTAGAAAAATCACCTCTACTTATCGAAGGTAAAAATCCACCCGCTTTATCTTGTTTTTTCCAACCTGGCGAGCCTACATCATCTGCACAAAATAAATCCGAACATATTGAACGAGGGATTTCCAACAATGATTACCTATATACGATGGCCAAAGCGACTGCACAACAAATTTACCATCTACTAGAGTTGGCTAAAAAAGGTCAAGCCTGTATTGGAGATAGAGCCATTAACAATAAAGATTGTGCTATTTTGGTACGAACTAAAAAACAAGCCGGATTTATTAAAAAAGCATTATTACAATACGGAATTAAAAGTGTTTATTTAAGTGATCGCAGTAATGTATTTTCTACCCAAGAGGCAAAAGATATTTTACATTTATTATCAGCTTGCCTTGATCCAACTGATCATACCAAACTATTTACGGCATTATCTGTCCCAACATTAAAAATGAGTTTTGAACAATTAAAACAATTACAAGAAGATGACATACAGCATGAAGCCCTCATCTTACAATTTCAAAAATATCAAGCACTATGGCTACAAAAAAGTGTTTTAGTCATGCTCCATCGCTTATTTTTTGATTTTAATATTGCCCAACAATTACACCTTAGTGAATATACAGAACGTCATTTAACCGATTTATTACATATTGCTGAATTACTCCAAACAGCTAGTCAATATCTTGATGGTGGCAGAGCCTTATGGCAATGGTTAGAAGAAAAAATTGAAAATTCAAAAGAGGACAATAAAAGTCAACAAATGCGTTTAGAAAGTGAGCATAATTTAATTCCTATTTTAACTATTCATAAGGCCAAAGGGCTACAATTTAATCTTGTCTTTTTACCTTTTATATGTAGTGTTAGCCCTACGCAAAAGAGCAACCCACAACCTTATTATCATTACCATAATAGCACTTATAATGATCATGGCGATATTCAATCTACGACATTTATTATTGATATTCGTACAGAAAATACAATACAGCAAGAAGCAAAAGAAAAACAACAGCAAGAAACTATAGCAGAAGAAGTACGCTTATTATATGTCGCAATGACACGTTCTATTTATCAATGTTATATTGGCGTAGGGGCTTGTCGAGAAAAAAAACAGTATTCTCAAGTCCATCTTTCTGCATTAGGTTATCTCTTATCTCGTGGAAAACCCATTCAACAATTATTACCCCCTTTTGAAGCTCTGGAAAAAGCACATCTCATCCAATTACAACACCTCCCTTTAGTCCATAAAAATACTACTTTCATACCTGAAAACGAATCACTCCCCCCCTCATCGCTAGAAGCAAAGGTATTCCAACGCCAGTTAAATAATAATTGGTGGATATCAAGTTTTACTTCTCTGTCCAAAAAAACACAACATGATGCACATACCGAATTACCCGGAGTAACTGATGAAATGCCAGCTGATGAGGATGAAGATATATCAACAATAACAATACCAGTAGATATACCAAAAGATACGGATAATCTCTCCTTCTTTGACTTTCCCAAAGGAGCGACTGCCGGAAATTTTTTACACACTTTATTAGAAATTATCGACTTTACCGATCCACAACGCTGGATGGAACAGATCACCGCTTTACGTAGCCAATATCAATATGATCCCCAATGGGATATTGTTTTATTTACTGCCTTACAAAATATTACACATACCCCACTGAATAACACTGCTCTTTGTTTACAACATATTGCCTATACCCATAAGATAGTAGAAATGGAATTTTATCTACCTATGCAACCTTGCAATGCAAAACAATTAAATCCTATTATCCAACAACATGACAGACTTTCCCAACAAGCTCATGCTGTCACTTTTCATACACTACAGGGGATGCTCACCGGATTTATTGATTTATTTTTTGAATATCAAGGAAAATATTATCTTTTAGATTATAAATCTAATTATTTAGGGCATTATTATTCTGATTATCACCCTCGATTATTACAACAAGCAATGATACAACATCGCTATGATTTACAATATCAATTTTATACACTCGCTGTACACCGGTTTTTAAAAATAAGAAAAAAACACCACTACCATTATGAAAAACATTTTGGTGGGGTTTTCTATCTATTCTTACGGGGAATGCAAGGAGATACGAGCAATAATACCACTGGGGTTTTTTTCACTCGTCCTACTTATGCTTTAATTCAAAAGTTAGATCAGTATTTTGGAAATGATTATGACAATACATAACTGGGTAAGTTTATTGCATCAATATAATTTAATTCACGATACACATTATTACTTTTATCTTTTTGTACAAAAACAATATCCTGATGAGCCAATTATCCCCTTTTTAGCCCTATTAAGCAGTTATGAATTAACACGAGGAAATGTATGTATTTTAATACAAGAAGCAATATTAAATACCTATCTACAGTATTTTTCTTCACTTTTGAAAGAATATGAACCCTCTTCTGTTGTTGATCATTGTTGGAATAATTACCCCCCTACCTCAAAGTGGAGTGAAATACTAATACAAGCACAATCTACATATCAACCCTCATTATTAGTTTATAGTCATTCTCGTTTGTACCTACATCGTTATTGGAAATATGAAAAAAATTTAGCCTATCAATTACATCAAAGAGCTAACAGCCCACTCCCTATTAAATACGATATAGCATCTATAGAGCCTTTACTAGAGCAATTATTTCCTGCTGCTTCTACTGAAACTGAACCCGATGGACAAAAAATAGCAGCTATTCTTAGCTTACAAAAAAAATTAACAGTCATTAGCGGAGGACCTGGAACAGGAAAAACAACCACCGTTACCAAAATATTAGCAATATTGGTTACTTTATATTTACAACAAAATCAAATACCTACTATTCGTATAGTTGCACCAACTGGAAAAGCTGCACATCGTTTACAACAATCTTTAATGGAACAAAAACAACAATTATTATCCCAACACCAAATAGAAGAAAGAATTCTTGCTATCATTCCTGATACCAGTAGCACTATCCACCGATTACTCAAGATACGTTCTACTCACAGTAATCAATTTATACATGATGCCCAAAACCCTTTGTTCATTGATATTTTATTAGTTGATGAAGCCTCTATGATTGATTTAGCCTTAATGAGTAAATTAATGGATGCCCTTCCTGAACATTGCCAATGTATTTTTTTAGGCGATAAAGAACAACTAACATCCATTGAAGCAGGAAATATACTCACTGACCTATGTCAGTTCCTGGATTATGGGTACAGTAGCAAATTAATACAACAATTACAGAATTTGACCACTTATACCCCTGAACAACTCAAAAAAGGACGTTCTACCCCTAAAAAATCATCTCCCCACCCAGCCATTGCAGATTGCATAGCCTTACTTTTCAAAAGTTACCGCTTTACTTTTTCATCCGGAATAGGTGCATTAGCAAAAGCCATAAATAACAGCGATATTGCAACCGTCAAAACACTGTTACAACAGCAAAATAACTATTCTGATATCACTTTTATACAAAATGATCATCCCCCATCCCTACTACGTGCTGTAAGTGCTTTAGCATTAAAACACTATCAAGATTATTTATATGCCATAGAACAAGGAAAATCAGTCACTACCATTTTATTGCTGTTTGAAAAATTTCGCATTTTATCACCATTACGCAAAGGATTATTAGGTGTAGAAAATCTAAATCAACATATCGAAGCACAATTACAACAACAGCAATTATTAAAAATAACCCATTCCCCTTGGTATGCTGGTCGCCCTGTTATGATAAATGGTAATCATTATAATTTACAACTCTTTAATGGGGATATTGGTATCACGCTACCCGATAAAGACAATAACAATACCTTACGCGTCTTTTTTAAAGCAGAAGATAATACCTTACGTAAAATTTTACCGATACGTATGCCTAGCTGTGAAACAGTATATGCTATGACCATACATAAATCACAAGGTTCTGAATTTGACAATGTTGCCGTAGTCTTATCTGATTTAGAAAGTGATTTACTCTCTAAAGAATTACTCTATACCGCAATAACCCGTGCCAAAAAACATTTATCTTTATATACCAGTGAAAATAGTTTACAGACAGCAATAGAACATAAAATCCGGCGAATTTCAGGATTACATGCACAATTATTACATCTTGCAACCAAAGACCAACTATGAAATAACTATATATAAGAGTAAAATCATAGCTAATAAAATGCTGCCCCTGAGTGCGTCATTACTGTATTCCTTAGCAGTCGATAAGCTAAGTCGTTATCTAATCTATTAATTAAAAATTGTATAATACTATGTCAAAATCAACATCATCTGATGCTAATACTACTACTTCCCATACGCCCATGATGCAGCAATATCTACAAATTAAAGCAGAATTTCCAGAAACCCTATTACTTTATAGAATGGGAGATTTTTATGAGCTATTCTATGATGATGCCAAACATGCTGCAAAATTATTGGATTTAACTTTGACAGCAAGGGGGAAATCTAATGATCAAGCCATTCCTATGGCTGGCGTTCCATATCATGCTGTTGATCAATATTTAGTGCGGTTATTAAAGGCAAATAAATCTGTCGCAATTTGTGAACAGATCGGTGATCCTAAAACAGCAAAAGGACCACTAGAAAGGAAAGTAGTACGTATCCTTACTCCTGGTACATTAACAGAAGAGGCATTACTTGAAGAACGAGCAGAGAACAATATTATTGCTATTGTCCCTAATCACTTAGTAAATAAAAAAAAGCCTCCCTTATTTCCCCCCAATACAACCGAAAATAAACCGGTCATTAATGAAACCTATGGTCTTGCCGTATTAGATGTGAGTAGTGGCCATTTTTCAGTGATGGATATTCACAATACAGAACAACTACATACAGAATTGGAGCGTTTACATCCTGTAGAAATCATATTACCTGAGAGTCTATCAGAACAATTTATCCCTTCACACTATAGTCATGTTGCTATTTGTCATCAAAATGATTGGCATTTTGAGTATCAAAGTGCCTACACCTTATTATTAAAACAGTTTGCTACGCAAGATTTAAAAGCCTTTGATTGTGATCATCTTCAAGCACCTATTTGCGCTGCCGGAGGGCTATTATATTATGTACAACAAACACACCGTCATTCTTTACCCCACATCAACCGTCTATCACAAGAAAATAGTCAAGATGCTATCATATTAGATAGTATTAGTCGGAAGAATTTAGAAATTGATCAGAGCCTTAGTGGACAACACCAACATACTTTATTTTCTTTATGTGATAAAACCTGTACGGCAATGGGCAGCCGTATGTTACACCGATGGTTACATCGTCCACTGAGAGATCAACATCTTATACAACAACGTCATCAATGTGTACAAATATTTATTGATAAGTACAGTTACCCCACTATACAAGAATTATTAAAACAAGTTGGAGATGTCGAACGGATTATCACTCGTATTGCCCTAAAATCTGCACGTCCTCGTGATTTAACAACATTGCGTTATAGCTTGGAAATTTTACCTGCTTTAACTACATTATTAGATACACTCCCTTCTATTCCTTTATTAGTGCAACAAAAAGCGCATCTATTACCTTATCCTGAGTTAGTTGCATTACTCCAAAAGGCCTTAGTTGATAATCCTCCGGTGTTAATTCGTAATGGTGGCGTAATTGCAACAGGTTATGATGCCTATTTAGATGAATTACTGAGTTTAAAAAATAATGCCGATCAATTTTTATTAGATTTAGAAACGAAAGAACGAGAAAAAACCGGCATTTCAACACTCAAGGTAAATTATAATAAAGTACATGGCTATTATATTGATGTTAGTAAAGCGCAATCTGATAAAGTACCTGATTATTATATCCGTAGACAAACATTAAAAAATAATGAGCGGTATATTACTGATGAATTAAAACAGTTTGAAGATAAAATTCTTAGCGCACAAGAACGGGCTTTAAACCATGAAAAACAATTATATGAAGAATTATTAGATAAAATACAACCCTTTTTAGAACGTTTACAAAAAACAGCACTTGCTATTGCTAGCATAGATGTATTAAGTAATTTTTCAGAACGTGCTGAATATTTACAATGGAAACAACCCTTGTTTAGCAAAGAAAAAGGAATACAACTTGAACAGGCTAGACACCCTGTTGTAGAACAAATACAAACAGAAGCCTTTATCGCTAATCCCTTACATTTACATGAACAACAGCACATGTTGTTAATTACCGGCCCTAATATGGGTGGTAAATCTACTTATATGCGGCAAGCTGCCTTGATTTGTATTCTAGCATATAGCGGCAGTTTTGTTCCTGCTCAATCTGCCAAAATTGGACCTATTGATAGAATTTTCACCCGTATTGGGGCATCAGATGATCTAGCAAGTGGACGTTCTACTTTTATGGTAGAAATGACAGAAACTGCAAATATTTTAAATAATGCCAGTGCCTATAGTTTAGTTTTAATGGATGAGATTGGACGTGGTACTAGCACTTTTGATGGTTTATCCCTCGCTTGGGCTAGTGCTGTGTATTTAGCAGAAAAAATTAAAGCCTTATGTTTATTTTCTACCCATTATTTTGAATTAACACAATTGAGTAAAAACTATTCAGGGATTTGTAATGTTCATTTAGATGCAATGGAACATCACGATAATATTGTTTTTTTACATCAACTTAAACAAGGTTGTACTAATAAAAGTTATGGTTTGCAAGTAGCACTGCTTGCCGGTATTCCCGCATTAGTAATAGCACAAGCAAAAGCAAAACTCGCATTACTTGAAGCACAAACTAATCCTTTACCCACATCTATTGCACCAATTCCTACAAAAGAAAATGTATTACCTGGTCCGTTAAGAGATACACTACATAGCATTAATGCAGATACACTCACCCCCATCGAGGCATTACAGTTAATTTATCATTTAAAAAAACTTGTCAATGATCCTGATAGTGTTTCTTGACCCTATTTTGATCTAAATAATAATTTATTTTAAGTAATCTTTGCAGGTATGCGAGATAATTATTTAGATTTTTTCTAATTTGGAATGTTTATTGATGACAATTAATTCTTTTACTTATCATGGGCGTTTTGCGCCAACTCCTAGTGGTGATTTACATTTTGGTTCATTATTGGCAGCAATGGCAAGTTATTTAGATTGTCGTTCTCATCAGGGAATTTGGAGTGTACGGATAGATGATTTAGATAATTATCGGATAGACAAGACTTCTATATCACATATTTTATCTACTTTGGAAAACTATGGTTTTACTTGGGATACTGCTGTTTACTATCAAAGTCAACAGCTTGATTATTATCATCATTTATTGGCCAATATCATGCCCATGACATATTATTGTCAATGTACTCGCAAACAATTACTGCCTATACAAAAAAGAAATACCTATGGTGAAACAGTCTATCCAGGAATTTGCCAAAATAAAGGATTAACAAAAAAGACTGAAAATACTGCCTTACGTCTTCATATTTTACAACCACAACAAACCCTGCAAGATGTCTTTCATGGTAAATTAGATATTGATTTGGAAAAAAAAAGTGGAGATTTTATTATTCAACGCAAAGATGGTCTATTTGCTTACCAGTGGGCTTGTGCATTAGATGATATACAACAAGGGATCACACATATTATACGGGGTGAAGATTTATTATTATCCTCTGCTCGTCAACAATATATTCATCAATGTTTACAACACCCCTTTTTACAATATGGACATATTCCCCTTGCCATGGATCAACAAGGTTATAAACTAAGTAAACAGCATCATGCTCCTGCCTTATCTTCCTCCTTAGAAAACATCTTACCCACTTTGATACGAGCCTATCAGCAACTAGGGCAAGTATTAGAAAAAAACATATCCTTTACAAGCTATGATGAATTTTGGCACTATGCCATAACACATTGGCAACGAAAACGCATACCGCATATTACTCTTGCTGTATAGTATGTTTTTATGCCAGAATAAAGCACCGCTTAAAGATACTTTCCAATACTTTCATATTGATAATACATGGGGATTTATATGCAAAACCCTTCATTAACATCGCTGTATATGCAAGCCTTTTATGGCAGCTTTACCAGTGTTTTACGCTGGGAGGATTTAGATGATTTTTGGAATAAACTTAAATCAGTCATTCAAGAAGATGATTGGTTTGCCTACCATGTTGGAGAAGTGCCTCCAACTACATCAGTCACTGCTGAGCAAATGCAGATCATTATTGATAACTTAGATACCTTATTACGCAAAGAACATCAAGAAACTTATTGTGGTATTGTCTATGCTGATGATTTACAGCATCCTAGTTACGTAAAAATTTACGATCCGCATCACTTAGGGAGTTCTTGTGGTTCAAGTGGCGGACCGCCACCATTACCTGGTTGGATATTATCTAAAATAGCCCCCATAGATATTACCGTACCCGTTATTCCTCAACATCGTCAGCGTTGGTGGCAAAATTTGTTCAGGAAAACATAATGTTCTTCTCTTTCTGGAAGCGGCGACCAATAACAACGAAAGATAAAAAAAATAAAAATAAAAATAGTAATCTCCTCACCAAATCAGCAGAGATACAGATTATTTTAGAAGATATTATACGTACTCGATCCTGGATTAACGTTATCTGTCCAAATAAAAAATATTCTATGTTGACACAACTTTTAGTAGCTAAACAGGAGAAATACTTATATCTGGATATTAATAATAATGCCGCATTAAATAAAGCTATCTTAAAATGTGCAACATTACATCTTGTTACTCAACATAAAAACATTCAAGTTGATTTTACTGTACTTGCAGCAAAAGCCGCATTTTATGGTCAACAACCGGTATTAAAATTAGTCTACCCCAATGCCTTGCATCGGTTACAACGACGGGAATATTTTCGTTGGCATATCCCCAAAGAAACACCCTTAATTTGTACATTGCATGGCAACTTTTCTGTTACTCGTACACAAGCAACATTAACAGCACATGTACAAGATATTAGTCAAGGAGGTATTTCTTTAATTGATATACAACATTTAAATTTGTTTCGGGTTGGAAATACCTTAACATGCCATCTTAAATTGCCCGATCAAGCACCCTTACCACGCTTTAAAATACAAGTAATCAGTACGCATTTAATACATGCTAATTATCGTCATGGTTATACGTGTGCAGGATGTCAATTTATCAATGTGGATAATAAATTCAAAACACAAATTCAACACTTTATTAATCAACAACAACGTACAATACAACGTCAAAAACGCCAAGATTCGCTCTGATAGCGATTTATTTAACTTCTAAAAGGATATTTTTATGTCAAAAACATACCCCATACCTGAAAATTTTAATGCTTTAATTGATGCACAGCGTTATCAGGAAATGTATCAGCACTCTATCGATCATCCAGAAGAATTTTGGGCAGAACAAGCCAATACATTACTAAGCTGGGAAAAATCCTGGGATAATACCATGCAATGGAGTTATCAAGATGATGTAAATATTCGCTGGTTTGAGGGAGGGAAACTGAATGTTAGCTATAATTGTATTGATCGCCATCTTGAGAAGTATGCAGATCAAACCGCTATTATCTGGGAATCGGATAATCCCGATATAGACAATAAAATTAGCTATCGCTTGCTACATGAAAAAGTATGTCGATTAGGCAATGTACTCAAGGCCAGGGGAGTAAAAAAAGGAGATAGAGTCTGTATTTATATGCCTATGATTCCAGAGGCAGCTTATGCAATGCTTGCCTGTACTCGTATTGGTGCAGTACATTCTGTTGTTTTTGGCGGATTTTCTCCTGAAGCATTAAAAGATAGAATTTTAGATTCTGATTGCCAAGTCGTCATCACCAGTGATGAGGGAGTACGTGGTGGCAAGCACGTCCCACTTAAAAAAAATGTTGATAAAGCCCTAGAGCGATGTGCCAATGTACATAGTGTTATCGTAGTCAAGCATACTGGTGGAGAAATTGCCTGGTACGATGAACGAGATGTAGATTATCAGCAACAAATCAACAAGGTCAGTAGCGATTGCCCTATTGAAATCATGGATGCAGAAGATCCCTTATTTATTCTTTATACTTCCGGTTCAACGGGTAAGCCTAAAGGGGTATTACATACTACTGCTGGTTATTTATTATATGCTGCCATTACCCATAAATATATTTTTGATTACCAAGAAGGCGATATTTACTGGTGTACTGCTGATGTCGGTTGGATTACTGGACATAGCTATATTTTATATGGTCCACTTTGTAATCATGCTACGACCTTAATGTTTGAAGGCGTACCTAATTATCCAGATGCTTCTCGTTTTTGGCACGTTATCGATAAACATCAGGTTAATACTTTTTATACTGCCCCTACTGCCATCCGTGCGTTAATGCGTGAAGGTAATGATCCAGTAAGCAAAACCTCCCGAAAAAGCCTGCGTTTACTTGGTTCAGTCGGTGAACCCATCAACCCTGAAGCATGGGAATGGTATCATGATATAGTCGGAGACAGACGTTGCCCTATTGTCGATACCTGGTGGCAAACCGAAACAGGAGGTATTCTCATTACCCCATTACCCGGTTGCACAGTATTAAAACCTGGTTCTGCTACCCGTCCTTTTTTTGGTATACAACCAGCATTAATGGATGCACAAGGGAAAATTATTACCAAACAAGAGGCTTCAGGTAATTTAGTTATTACATCTAGTTGGCCAGGACAAATGCGTACCGTTTACGGTGATCATCAACGCTTTATTGATACTTATTTTAAAACCTATCCTGGCTATTATTTTTCAGGTGATGGCGCAAGACGTGATGCAGATGGATACTATTGGATTACTGGTCGTGTTGATGATGTATTAAATATCTCTGGGCATCGTTTAGGGACTGCAGAAATAGAAAGTGCCTTAGTATTACATAAAGATGTTGCTGAAGCAGCAGTAGTCGGTTTTCCACACGATATTAAGGGACAAGGTATTTACGCCTATGTTACCTTAGTTAAAGGAGTAGAAAACAGTGATACGCTGATGCAAGAACTCGTGAAGCTAGTACGTACCGAAATTGGCCCTATAGCTACCATTGACTTATTACAATGGGCTCCTGCTTTACCTAAAACCCGTTCAGGTAAAATTATGCGTCGAATTTTACGTAAAATTGCTGCCAATGAGTTAGATAGCTTAGGTGATACCAGTACCCTTGCCGATCCACATGTCGTAGAAGCACTCATTAGCAATAGAAAAAATATCTAGCCCCAATAAAGCCCTTATTTTCGGGTATTCATCTTAATAGAGCCATCCCCTAATTTCCTATTTTAAAGGGAATGGCACTATCTCAATATCTTTATAAAAATAAAAATATCTTATAAATCATAAAGTAACAAAAAATCAGCCCCTAATTAATAATATTTTATTAATTAGTATTTGCTTATATTTATAATTTATAATATATTATATCCAACTCAAAGACGTAAACGGGGACAATATTATGACAAAACAGATGAAATTAATTGCTGGAGCATTGTTTATTATTGCTTCTAGCACTGCAAGTGCTTGGTGGGGAAATAACTGGCATGATGGCCCATTTAATAATGGTCCTTATAATAACAGTTGGTTTCCTTGGGATAATGGTTATAACCGTGGTTATAATGATTTTTGGAATGATAACTGGATGGATGCCTTTATGGATGGCGATTTTGATATGGATTTTAATATCCGTGCAAGAGGTCGTGGACATGGTCGTGGTTATAGTAACTGGGACAACCGTTATAATTACTATAATGGTTATGCACCTTATGGCTATGCACCTTATGGTTACGGTTATCCAGCACCTGTTGCTCCACCTGCTGTACCAGCACCAGCTAAATAAATACACATCAATGAATTTTTTAACTTTAAAATAAATAGGGTATATACAATGAAAATGAAAACTATCATAGCTGCTATTGCGTTAACAAGTGCTACTGCTGCCAGTGCATGGTGGGGTGACAATGGTTCTAATAATTGGAATAATAATGGTTTTGGTGATGGTTATGGCGATGCAGACGGCAGTTTTAACTTCAGCATGAATGCCCATGCTAGAGGTCAAGGACATGGTCGTGGATATAATAACTGGGATAACCGTTACAATAGCTACAATGGTTATGCTCCTTATGGTTATGCTCCCGTTGCACCTTTAACTGAAGAACAAATCAAAGCACAACAAGAAGCGGCTGAAAAATTTCATGCTCAACAGCAAGAAATAATGAAAAAGCAACAAGCAGCCTGGATAAAGCAACAAGAAGAAATGGCTAAGAATGCTCCTACTATGGCTCAAATGCCAGCAATGGATAGTCGTCATGCTGAAATGAGAAAAGAAATGGATGCACGTCGTGCCGAAATGCAAAAAGAAATGGAAGCACGTCGTACTGAAATGAAAAAAGAAATGGATGCACGTCGTGCTGAAATGGAAAAAGAAATGCAAGCACAACGTAAAGCAGCACAAGAACGCCATGAAAAAATGCAACAAGAAATGCAAGCACAACGTGCTGAATTTCAAAATAACAAAATCTAAGTCATATTTAGCTACTTAGCAAGTGATAAAAGGCAAGTTTTCTTGCCTTTTATCGCCTTTATCTCATGAAAATTATCTATATTGACAATACGCCTGACTTACATACTGCTTGCCAGATATTTAAAAAAAGCCCTTTTCTTGCTTTAGATACTGAATTTATTCGTCAAACCACTTATTATCCTCAATTTGCATTATTACAAATCGCAACTACTGAACTTGCAGCGTGTATTGATCCACTTGCAATTGATTCTTATCATGATATTGCTGAATTACTTTTTGATGATAGTATTACCAAAGTGTTTCATTCCAGTAAGCAAGATTTAGAAATTATCTATCATTTATTTCATCAGTTGCCTCAAGCTATTTTTGATACCCAAATTGCTGCCGGATTATTAGGACATACTCATCAAATTGGTTACGCTAATTTAGTGAAAGCCACCTTAAATGTATCTATTAGTAAATTACAAACTCGTACTAATTGGTTACAACGTCCATTAACTCAGCAACAATTACAATATGCCATTAATGATGTTACTTATTTATCTCAAATATACTTACGACAACAAGAGCAATTACAACAATTAGGACGTCATCACTGGCTAGATGATGATTTTCTATTGCTTTCTAATCCTAAAAATTACCATGTCAATATGGATACCTTATGGCAAAAAGTAAAGAATTGGCAATCTTTAAATGGTGTTGAGCTGGCTATACTTGCTCAACTTGCTATATGGCGTGAGCGACAAGCACAACAACAAGATAAACCCAAACGCCATATACTCACGGATGAAATACTTATTCAATTAAGTAAGAAAAAGCTAAACTTAACACATTTTATTAAAACCTATCCACAATTAATCCCATATACGAATGATATTCGTGCTTGTATTGATACAGCACATCAACTCCCCTTTGAAAATTGGCCTAAAAAGGTAAAGAAATATCTGACTATGCAAGAAAGTATGTTAATTGATACCTTGTACGCTATTGTAAAAATACAAGCAGAAAAATATCATATTAATATTAACAACCTTAGCACTCGTAATGAAATAGAAAAACGGGTTAAAGGTAATAAGAATATTCCTTTATTAAAAGGTTGGAGAGCTATGGTTGCTGGCGATATGGTTGAAAATTTTTTACAAGGCAATACTACCCTGTCTTGTAAAAATGGGTTATTATACTTAAATTCTACTACTAAATAATACTTTGTTTCCTCTCTCTTTCTTATGAGTTATCTTTCCCCTATACAACAATGCAATAATTATCAACTAGATCAGTTTATCCCCTGGATAATTGATCAACATGTGCTTGGCTGGATAAATCAGGCATTTGCTCAACAACTTGAACGTTGGAATGAAATATTTATTATCACTGATCAATCAGTACAATTTGTACCAGCTCTTGCTTCTTTTTCTCAACGTACGCAAGCCTTAATTCCCATTATCTGGCAACTCCATCAAGAAGGTCATATTGAACGCTATCATAATGAAAATTATCCCGTCAGTTTACCTGCACAACGCCAACAGGCCTACCTTCTGATAGATAGAGGAGCAGCTCCTTATTTTGGGATTACTGCGTTTGGACAACATATTAATGGCTATGTACGTACATCAAAAGGAATAAAATTATGGATAGCAAAACGCTCTCAAAATCGTTGGTATTATCCTGGTAAACTCGATAATATGGTAGCAGGAGGTTGCCCCTATGAATTAAGTCTAACTGAAAATCTCTATAAAGAATGTATGGAAGAAGCCTCTATCCCCTTATCTTTAGCACAACAAGTAACACCAGTTAGTGCCTTAACTTATTGTAGAGAAACCGAAAAAGGTTTACGTTCTGATATTTTATATTGTTATGATTTAGCATTACCTGATGATTTTATACCTCAAACCAATGATGATGAAGTAGAATGCTTTTATTTATGGGAGATAGAAAAAGTAGCGCAATTAGTCGAATCGAGCAATCAATTTAAACTAAATTGTAATTTGGTTATCATTGATTTTTTAATCCGACATGGCATTATCACTCCAGAGCATCCTGATTATATTGATATTCAAGTACAACTCCATCCCAACCCAACACATCCAACCCCAGAGCTGATCTAAGTTATCCTAATCCTTATGATTAACCTCGTCTCCAGGTATGATATTTCTGCAGCCCTATTAATAGCTTTTTGGGAGTATGTTGGCGTTTCCATACTCCTGCAACATATTTATTTGCTTCCATCCATGTTGGATAAGCATGTATCGTACCTAAAATCTTATTCAATCCCAAACCATGCCGCATTGCTAAAACAAATTCTGCCAGCATTTCACCTGCGTGTGTTCCAACAATCGTAACCCCTAAAATACGATCTTTTCCTGGCACAGTGAGTACCTTAATAAAGCCTTTAGCTTCACTTTCAGTGATGGCTCTATCCAAGTCATCTATTCCATAATAGCTTATTTCATAAGCAATATCTTGTTCTTTCGCTTGTTGTTCATTCATCCCTACTCGAGCAAGCTCTGGATCAACAAAAGTAACCCACGGAATAACTGTATAATCCACTTTAAATTTTTTCCAATGCCCAAATAACGCATTAACTGCCGCATACCAGGCCTGATGTGCCGCAACATGAGTAAATTGATAAGGACCGGCCACATCCCCCGCAGCATAAATATTGGGATATAATACTTCCAGATATTCATTCGTTATCACTGTACGTTCAACCGGAATACCTAAATCTTCTAAACCATATCCTGATAATCGTGCTTTTCTTCCTACCGCACAAATCAATTCATCAAAAAATATCTGCTTTTCTGTACCTTGATAGCTTACTATCAACGATTTTTCTGTATCCTTATGTTCACACCGTACTGCTACATGCTCGGTTAAAACAGTCACAGCACTTTCTTCTAAGGCTTTTTTTACTACTTCAGATACATCTTCGTCTTCACGCACCATCAAACGTTTTTGTCGCTGAACCAAGGTAACATTTATACCTAAACGAGCAAAACTTTGCGCTAATTCACATCCTATAGGGCCTCCACCTAGAATAACTAAGCGCTCTGGCATACTATCACGTTGTGCAAAATGCTCCCATAAGGTATCGCTACTGAGATAAGCGATGCTATCTAAACCTGGAATCGCAGGAATAAAAGGAGCTGCTCCCGATGCAATAATAATAGATTGTGTAGTGAGTTTTTGCTGTGTTCCATCTGTTTGCTGTATTTCTACTTCCCACGGGGTAAGGATTTTAGCATACCCTTCTATAACCTCTACGCCCATCTGAGTATAACGCTCAATACTATCATGGGGAGCAATAGCAGCAATCACTTTTTGTATCCGCTGCATAACAGTTTTAAATGATAGTCCCTGTATTTTTAATGCTTCCTTATATTCTAGCCCATAATTTTCTGCATGACGTATTTGCTCTGCTAATTTGGCTGATTTGATCAGTGCTTTACTTGGTACACACCCATAATTTAAACAATCGCC
Source organism: Gammaproteobacteria bacterium (assembly GCA_026994225.1). GTDB lineage: Bacteria > Pseudomonadota > Gammaproteobacteria > GRL18 > GRL18 > JALWRI01. The sequence continues at coordinate 43,281 of JALWRI010000103.1, forward strand.
TCCCATTTTATGTGTTTCAACCAAAGTCACTTTTGCTTTCACTGCCGCTGCAATATAAGCACTTACTAAACCTGCTGCACCTGCACCAATCACCACAAGATTACGATCAAAGCGTTTGGGTTTTGTCCATTGTGCATAAACACGTTGTTTCTTTATAGCATTAATTAGTTTTTTTGCTAATAAAGGAAAAATACCTAATAAAGTAAAGGATAATAGTAACGGTGGTGATAAAATACCTGATACCGTTTCTAGTTGCGCTAATTGTGTACCCGCATTCACATACACAATAGTACCTGCTAACATCCCAAGCTGACTTACCCAATAATAAGTAATGGTGCGAATACGGGTTAACCCCATCAAAATATTAATCAAAAAGAAAGGAAAGATAGGAACTAAACGTAACGTAAACAGATAAAAAGCCCCTTCTCTTTCAATACCCATATTAATTGCTTGTAATTTTTCTGTAAAACGCGCTTCCATTACATCCTTTAATAAATACCGTGCGACTAAAAAAGCACCGGTTGCGCCTATCGTTGAGGCAAAAGAAATAATTACTGTCCCCCAAAATAGCCCAAAAATAGCACCTCCTGCTAATGTCATAAATACCGCACCTGGCAAGGATAAACCCGTAACTAATACATATAAAATAAAATAAATCGCTACGACTTGCCACGGATCATTGTCATACCATGATGCAATTTGAGCAGGGATATTTTTTATCCCTTCTAAAGTTAACATTTTATCTATATCAAAAATAAAAAAGCTACTGATTAAAATAACCACCAGTAATATCAAAAATAATTTTTTCATAATGCACCACCACAGCTACTCCCTTGCCCTGCTGTGCAGGCATAACAATGTTTTGCAACACGGATTGGCATCCCCTGCAAAGTCACTGATAAGCAATCACGTAAATGCATTTTTGTCCCATTGTGTTTAATTTCTAAACCCAATTGTTGATTAAAATCACAATCATATAAATATCCTTGCCAATCTACACTGACTAATGTTTTACACATTACGCTATCTAAATTAGTCACACAATAATTATCTTTTAGTAATTGTATATACGCTGTAAATTGTCCTTTACTCACTAACATCGAGCCAAAACGTTGAATAGGCATATTTGTAATAACAAATAGTTGATTAAATACGATACCAAATTGCTTGTACAACTCACGTTTATAATCTTGTTCTAGTTGCTTTTGAGACGGTGGTAAAAATGCACCTTGTGGGTTATACACCAAATTTAATTGCAAGCCACTCTCTTTTTGACCATATCCTAAACTATTTAGCTTTTGCAAGCCTGCAATACTTTTATCAAATACTCCCTTCCCCCGCTGCTTATCAACATTATCCAGGGTATAGCACGGCAATGAAGCAACAATTTCTACTTGTTGTTGCGCTAAAAAGTCTGCTAAATGTTCTTTGTTAGGTTCAAATAAAATAGTGAGGTTGCAGCGATCAATCACATCAATATGCTTTGCTCTAGCTGCTAAGACAATTTCTTCAAATCGAGGGTGTAATTCTGGCGCACCACCGGTTAAATCGAGTTGCGTCATCGTAGATTGAGATAATACTTGTAACAGTAACTCTACATTGTCATCACTCAGTTTTTCTGTCCGTTTAGGACCGGCATTAACATGACAATGCTGACAACTTTGATTACATTGATAACCCAAATTAATTTGTAAGGTAGTGATTTGCTGACGTTTTAACGCAGGAAAATCCGATTTTTCCAGTAGTGGCAACATATCGTACATAAAACTTCCTTGTTACGCAGCTTTTAAAAGCTGCGATAATATTATCATTAATGTAAAGATTGTGTTAATGCCGGAAATTTAGAGTGATTAAGTTCTAGCATATCCACTAAAATTTTTGCACTTTCTGATAAATAAACATCATCTTCTATCTTTTTCTTTTCACCTATAGTACTTTTCTGCTCTTTTTCTTCTTTTTCATTATACTCTTTTAATTCTGCATAATTTTTAAAAACAGCAAGTCCCTTGTTCCGTCGACGCTTATTCTCAGTATCAAGTTGCCACTCCTGATTTTCTTCATATTCTTTTTTACGAATATCTTCTCGTAAAGAAACTAAGGTATCTTTTTTCAAATCTTCAATATAATCCATTGTTTCTTTTAAATAGATAAAGTCTGGAGATATTTTTGTTCGTCTATCATGGCGTTTTTTTATTTTAGACAAGATAATAGGATCTAAAGGTTTAAAGTCTTTATGTTCTGCAGCATCTATTGTATCCCAAGGCAATGCATCCTCTAAGGCTTGCTCTCCAATTTCTTTCTCATTATACCTTGCAGGGTAAAGAATATCTGGGGTAACACCTTTTAATTGCGTACTTTCGCCTGAAATTCGATAAAATTTTGCATGGGTTAATTTTAATTGTCCCTGTCTTAAAGGTTGTAATGCTTGTACCGTTCCCTTACCAAAGGTAGAATTTCCTAAAATTAACCCCCGATTATAATCTTGTATTGCTCCTGCAAAAATTTCTGATGCTGAAGCACTTAAGCGATTTACTAATACTAATAAAGGTCCATCATAAGTGACCTCATTATCATCATCAACTAAGGTATTTACTTGATTATAGGCATTACGAATTTGTACTACAGGCCCTTTTTTGATAAATAAGCCCGTAAGTTCTGCTGCTTCACGCAAAGCTCCCCCACCATTATCACGTAAATCAATAATAATGCCATCTACTTGTTCATATTGAAGCTCTCTTATCAATTTTCGTACATCACGTGTCGTACTTTTATAATCTTTTTTACCTGCTTGTGCGCCTTTAAAATCAATATAAAAAGTAGGTAAATCTATAATCCCTATTTTATAACGTTGATGATTTTGTATAATTTCAAACATTTTCTTTTTTGCTGCTTGTTCTTCCAGTTTTACTGTATCTCTCACAATCGTAATTAAGCGACTCCCTTCTTTCCCTTCAGGTAAAATTTTTAATTTAACAACTGTTTTTTTATCTCCACGAATTAACGCCACTACATCATCTAAACGCCAACCAACAACATCCACTAATTTATCATCACCTTGTCCTACAGCGATAATTTTATCACCGGCCTTTAATTGCCCTGCCTTATCAGCAGGTCCTGCGGGAACTAAACGCACTACTTTTGTATATTCATCTTCTAACTGTAATACCGCTCCAATGCCCTCTAATGATAAACGCATTTTAATATTAAAATTTTCAGATAAACGAGGAGAATAATATTGTGTATGAGGATCATACACATAACCTAACGTATTAATATAGATACGAAAAGCATCTTCACTCTTGGTTTGCATTAAACGTTTTAAACGATAATGGTAGCGTTGTTGTAAACTTTTTTGTATTTTTTCTAATGTATCACCATCTATTTTCATGCTAATCACAATATTTTTTAATCGTTTACGCCATAGATCATCTAATTCTTTTTTATTTTTCATCCAAGTTCTTTTATCTGGATCAGATTCGAGGGTTTCATCTTTAGTAAAATCTAATTTATCCAATCCTTGCTCTAACAGAACCAACAAATATTGGATACGTTCAGCATTACGCTGCTGATAACGATTAAAAATGTTATAAGCAGGTTGTAATTTTTCTTCTTTTAAATACTCATCAAAATGATAACGGTGTTGCTCAAATTCTTTAATATCACTCGCTAAAAAATACATTTTTGCAGTATCTAGCCGTTTAATAAATTGCTCAAAAATCTGATTAGAAAGCACATCATCCAATTTACGTTGTTCATAATGTTGATATTGTAAATGTTTAACAATTTCTTTATTTAAAATAAAATGTATCGCTTTAGGAGATAGCTTTTTTACTACAACATTATGCTCAGTATCAATAAATGTTGCAGTATCTGCAAACAGCACAGAAGTAAACGGAATGGATAAAACAAGAACCCAGATCAGAGTGCGAAGCATATATAAACCTTATATCTATAATATGTTAATATAATATTAATGAGCTAATTCGTACCATTGTTTATCTGTTGTCATTAATTCACAAGCTTTCGTTTTAGTATTAGTATCTTCAAGCATTTTAACCTGCAATAAATCCATAGTCTGACTACTTAATAGACGCATTTTCACTTTCATAGAATGTTTTTTAATCCACCCTTTATAATAAATCTTTACCCATGCAGTTGTGATCCCATCTTCTGTTTTAGGTTCTATCGTAAATTTTGCACTTGCTTCATCTATTTTGGATGTAGGATGAAAACAAGGTAATACTTGCTCTTTAGCAATTTTCAAAAAATCTGCAGTCAAACCTATATTGGGTAATGCAAAACAATAAAAACAAACAATAACGGGTATGATGCGTAATTTCATTATGGTATCCTCAATATTACATTCCATTCGTAGAGTGGCTAGTTTACGTTAGCCTTACTACAAAGTAAAGATACATAATATGAATACAAAATAGTAAAAAGGAATAAAAAGCTATTGCTTTATAACATCTTGTGTTAAAATCCCTCGCTCATTTAGTGAGATAAGTGAATAGGAGAAGTGTCCGAGTGGTTGAAGGAGCACGCCTGGAAAGTGTGTATACGGTAATCCCGTATCGAGGGTTCGAATCCCTCCTTCTCCGCCAATAATATGAATTAAAATTAAAAAAAGACTTGCAATTTTATTCATATAGAACTATAATTTTCGCTCATTAAAAGTCCTACGTCCCCATCGTCTAGAGGCCTAGGACACCGCCCTTTCACGGCGGTAACGGGGGTTCGAACCCCCCTGGGGACGCCACTTATTTATATCTTTAAATAAGTGATAAATTATTCTATATGATTACTTATCAACTACCATATAGCCTAAAGACAGAGTAGTTTTCTTA
>JALWRI010000104.1 GCA_026994225.1 Gammaproteobacteria bacterium
ATTGGGCATCTCAATACAGCTATTGCAGATGTTACAGCACAGAAAAATTATGCCATTCAAGTGACACGAGAAAGTAATGATGAAATCGGTTTATTAACAGATAATTTTAATCGTATGTTACGGGAAATAAAAAAAAGGGATGAAGAATTAAAGCAAATGAATGATCATCTGGATAATAAAATTATAGAACGTACTCGTGATTTGGAGAAAGCAAAAAATAAAGCAGAACAAGCAGATAAAGCTAAAACCACCTTTTTAGCGAATATGAGCCATGAAATACGTACCCCGTTGACTGCATTATTAGGTTTTATTGATCTACTGATTGATCGTAAACATTCGCAAAGTCAAAAGCTAGATTTTGCTGAAACTATTAAACGTAATGGCTATCACTTATTAAATGTTATTAGTGATGTATTAGATATTTCAAAGATTGAGGCAGGGGCTATTCAAGTCGATTTACAATATTGTTCGGTATTGCAAATTATTACTGAAGTAATTGCTATTATGCAAGGTAAAGCGACTAGTAAAGGGTTAGAATTATCGGTTGAATTTACCAATGCTATACCTGAAAAAATACATACTGATCCGGTGCGTTTACGGCAAATATTATTTAATTTAATCGGTAATGCGATTAAATTTACCCAATATGGTGAAATAAAAGTGATTGTTACGTATCAGCAAGAACAAGAAGAATTATGTTTTCAGATACAAGATAGTGGCATTGGGATAGCTAAAGAAGATATGGATACTATTTTTTATCCTTTTAGACAAGTAGATGTATCTAATTCTCGGAATTTTGGGGGGACTGGATTAGGATTAGCTATTACACGGCATTTAGTTGAAATGTTAGGGGGGCATATTTATTTAGAAAGTCAATTACAAAAAGGGAGTATTTTTATAGCGTGTATAGCAACGGGTAATGTGCAAGCAGAAAAGATGCTGGAAAATCCCTCTGCACAGATGAATGCAGTATTACAAAAGGATGAAGAAACATTATTCCCCGTATTATCAGGAAAAATATTATTAATTGAAGATGGACGAGATAATCAAAAATTAATTAAATTTTATTTACAAAAAATGGGCTTAGAGGTTGAAATTAAAGAAAATGGATTGTTAGGGTATCAAGAAGCGATTGCAGAATGGGAAGCAAATCAAGCCTATGATGTTCTGTTGTGTGATATGCAAATGCCGGTTATGGATGGTTATAGTACTGTGAGAAAGTTACGGGAAGATGGTTATAACGGGACGATTATTGCATTAACCGCACATGCCTTGATGGGGGATAAAGAACATTGTTTAGAGATTGGGTGTGATGGTTATTTAAGTAAACCTTTAGTATTAAAAGAATTTACCAAGCTATTATCTGCATATCTAGGTACTGAAACATCAACTCAAAGTGCAGAGAGTATACCTCTTTATAGTGATTATGATAATGATAATGATAATGCCATGCAGGAATTAATTTATTATTTTGTTGAAAGTATGAGTGAAAAAATTAATGCAATGGAAAGTGCTTATGCAGATAATCATATAGAAACCTTGTATTCTTTAGTACATCAATTAAAGGGAAGTGCAACGGGTTATGGGTTTCCTACTATTTCTCAAAAAGCGGCTGAATTAGAAAAGTTATTACGTCAAGGCATAGAAATAGGAGAAGTGCGGATACTTTTCGTTAGCTTGATAGGTTTATGTCGCCGAGTTGCGATGTCGTCAAGTGAAAAAATAGACGAATAAAAACTCAAGTCCTGACTTTAGTTTATTAATGAGAAGGAATATTATGGATATAAAAGGTGTAAGAGAGTTATTAGAAAAAACATCACCCTTGTTTATTTTGCGTCGTGAGCAACACACATTGGGTAATGTTAAAAGAGTAATGTTTATGGTTTATATGAAAACAGATGATGATGCAATTATTAAATTAGACGGTGGTTATCATTCTATTGATGAAGCAGCAACTGCATTGTTAGATTTAGGGAGTAATAGCTTTATTGTTAAAATGTAATATAGTAATATAGTTATCTTTATAACTTAATGTATTACTTTAAGTTTGTATTTTTGCGTGTTATTATACTTTTATAGTGTGGATATAAGTGAATATCCCTATTTGGATAGTTTGTTGCAGATAGTAGAATACATCGGGTATTGATCTTATGGAGGCAAAAAATGAAGGTAATTAGGGGAAAGTGTAGCGCAATAATTATGGGTATATATTTATTATTGCATTCATTAGGAGGATATACGGCAGTTACTGCACCTTCTTATGTGATAGCGGATGCAAAAACAGGAGCTATTCTTGAAGCGCAACGACCACATTTAAAACGGCAACCTGCCAGCACAACTAAAATTGTAACGGCTATGGTGGTCATTGATCATCTAGGCATGGATCAGTGGGTAACGATAAGCCGTAAAGCCAGCCATCAACAACGTTCAAAAGCCTATTTAAAAGCAAAACATAAATACCGGGTAAAAGATTTACTCAAAGCCTTGTTGATGCAATCTGCAAATGATGCAGCAATGGCATTAGCAGAAGCGGTTGCAGGCTCAGAGAAAAAATTTACTCAATTAATGAACCAAAAAGCACAATCTTGTGGTGCATATGATACGCATTTTCTTTCTGCTGCGGGATTAACCCGTAAAGGGCAATATAGTACTGCATATGATTTATTTTTATTAATGAATTGTGCTACTTCTTCAGAAAAATATAGCAAAATAAGAGAGTATACACGGACTAAAGTTGCAAAAATTCGTAGTAATAAAGGAAAATTACACCGTTTAAAAAATAAAAATCGCTTATTCACTGAATCACCTTATTATTCGATAGGAAAAACAGGGTTTACTTCAGCTGCCCGATATTGTTATGTAAGTTACTTAAAAAAGGGTAATGAAAAAACAGTGATTGCAATGTTAGGGAGTCGCAATTTATGGAGAGATGCCCGCAGATTAGCAGATAAAAGTATCTATTTATCCAAGAAAAAAAGCAATCTCTGTACACGCTTGATACAACGAAAATTAAAAGAAAAAGGCTATTATCATTTAGCTATTGATGGTGATTTTGGTCGTAAAACACGTGAAGCAGTGAAAAAATTTCAAGCAAAAAAAGGTTTGAAACGAAGTGGCAATATTGATGAACCAACATTACATTTGTTAGCTAACCGTAAACGATGTGCATAATGGGTAGTGTTTGATGTCCATAAATAAAGTAAAAGTATTATTCGTTTGTATGGGGAATATTTGCCGTTCTCCTACGGCGCATGGGGTTTTTAGAAAAAAGGTGCAAGAGGCACAATTATCAGAGAAAATTGATATTGATTCTGCTGGAACACATGCTTATCACGTAGGGGAAACGCCGGATTTACGTGCGCAAGATGCGGCATTAAAACATCATATTGACATGAGTGATTTGCGTGCTAGACAAGTACATCAAAGTGATTTTGAAGAGTTTGATTATATTCTGGCAATGGATAAAGAAAATTTATCCCTACTGAGGCAACAGTGTCCAACAGCATATCAACATAAAGTACAATTGTTTTTAGATTTTGCAGAAAATATAAACGCAGAGGAAGTACCTGATCCTTATTATGGAGGAACGTCTGGATTTGATAGGGTATTTGCTTTAGTTGCAGCAGCAAGTAGTGGATTACTAAGAAAGATACAGCAGTCAGCGTAGTCTTTGACTATGCTGACTAGCATAATAATAACTACCCGTCTATTTCCGGTGTGGTAGTGTCTTTGGTTTTGGTGTGAGCTGCTGTTTTGTTTGCAGCAGGCTTTTTTGCTTTGCTTACGGATTTCTTCTTAGCGGTTGCTAAGGGTTTTTTTTTGGTAACGGCTGGTTCGTCCTGGTTGGTAGAACTTGCCGATGACGAAGATATTTTATTACTTGTCGATTTTTTCTTTACTGCCTTTTTTCGATTATAGGGACGTTTCGTTTTCTTTGGAGGTGCTGCTTCATCATCCTCTGTTTTCGTAGCATGGGTCGCTCTCTTAACACTATTTTTGGTGCTAGCCCGTTTTGTTTTACTGCGTGTACTGGTTTTACTGGTCGTTTTTTTCCGAGTACGGGTTGCTTTCTTAACTATTTTTTCTTTAGGTACTTCCAGCACCCCTTCTTCATTGATAACTTGTAAGGGTTCAGGATTACCATCAACCATAATTTCTTTAGTACCTATACTTTGTATATCATTATGGTCTTGTGCTACTTCTTCTTCGCTACGGGGAGTTTCTGTTTTTTCTATTTCATCTGTAATAGTAACAGGTGTTGCGATTTGATGTGCTTGATCAGACTCTGATCCGATGCTCAAAGCGGCTACAGGCTCTTTGGTCATTGATTTTTCTGTATTCTTTTCTTCTTGGGATGTGCTATCTTCTGGAACAAGAGCAATATTTGCTGTATTGTCTGGAAGCGTTATGCTTGTCATCGTTTTTTCACCTTCTTGTATAGGAGGTATGACAGGTGTTTGGGAAGTATCTGTTGATATAGACGATGGGGAGGTGATGGCGGATGTTATATCTTCGGTGCTAACAGTGGGGGGAGTCTCTGTATTTTTATTTTCCTCAATGGAAGCTGTGTGAGTGTTATCAGAATATTTTTTACGAGGTGGGGAGGTAAAGGATATGCGGTTAAAACGATGACTAGATACTATCTCTTCTTTGTTGTCAGGTTCTAGCCAAGATGGGCGGTCAGAAGGTAAAGTAAAGCGTACTACTGCTTTTCTTTGAGAAATACGTGCATATCGAGTTGAGAGAGGCATACGCTCTTCTTCAATAATATCGGGTATGATGACAGAGGATAAAAGTGTATTTTCCTGAGTAGTCGTTATAGAGGAAGCAGTGGTAGCAGGACTATCATCCATTACTACTTTTTTATCCATAGCCGTTGTTGTTATCTCTGTCGCTGGAATGGAGGTATCTTTTTCTGCTGTTAACGGCAGTGCTTGCTCTTGCGTTGAGGCAACTGCTTGAGTAGCATTTTTATTTGGGCTAGATGTAGATGAGTTACTTTTTATTGTAGCTCTTTTATCTTTTTTATTAGGATATGGGGTATTATTTTTTGTTTCTTTATTAGCATTATACTTCCTCTTATATTGACGGCTCTTATCCTCTTTATTATAAGGTTTCTTTCCAGCGTTTTTACGATTAGATTTATAATCTCTGTTTTGATTCGTATTAGTGTTATTACCTTGTTGTTTTCCCTGATATTCTCTATTTTGACGTGCTTGAGGTTTGTTGGCAGGCACTTCTGATCGATTTTCTGTTGTTAGCGATGGTGCTTGTTTTGCTTTTGGCACAAATAGGCTATTCCATAACCGGCGTATTAACCCTCCTGTTGGTGCTGCTGGTATTTGTTGTGTTTGGGTGACGGCAGGAATATCGGTTTCTTTAATGTCCGTATTTACTTTATTGAGTATATTATCTTCCAGGTTAATCGTTCGTAATAGTTGATAACTATTACTTTGCATTTTACTAGTGTCGTTAAGATGTATACGTTCTATATGATAGTGTGGGGTTTCCAAGTCCGGATTTGGTATAGTGCTAATGGTTAAAGCATAGCGTTTCTCAAGGCTATTGATATTATGGCGTTTTTCATTAAGTAAGAAAGTTGCAACATTAATAGGTACATGCACTAATAATTTACCCGTATTTTCCTTTACTGCCTGCTCTTCAAGGATGCGTAAAATAGACAGAGACAGGGATTCCACCGTACGAATAGTGCCTTGTGCATTACATCGAGGACAAATAATATGGGTCGATTCGCCTAAAGAGGGACGAAGGCGTTGGCGTGACATTTCCAGTAAACCAAAACGGGAAATACGGCTTAATTGTACTCTTGCACGATCATCTTTTAAGGCATTTTTTAAGCAATTTTCGACTTCTCGTTGGTGTCGAACGGGGGTCATATCAATAAAATCAATAACAATTAACCCCCCTAAATCACGTAAACGTAGTTGTCTTGCAATTTCATCTGCCGCTTCCATGTTTGTTTGCAAAGCCGTTTCTTCAATATCACTACCCCGAGTAGCTCTTGCGGAATTAATATCAATAGAAATAAGGGCTTCAGTATGATCAATTACAATGGATCCACCAGAGGGTAATACTACTTCACGTTGATAAACAGTTTCTATTTGTGTTTCTATTTGATAGCGAGTAAAGAGCGGAGTAGTATCAGTATAAAGACGTAATTTATTGACATTATGCGGCATAACACGCTGCATAAAATCATGGGCTTCCTGGTAAGTTTTTTGGTCATCAATAATAATTTCAGTAATATCTGAACGTAAATAATCACGAATAGCACGTAAGGTAATATTACTTTCTTGATAAATTAAAAAGGGGGCAGAGCGGTCGGGATCGGCAGTGCTAATTGCTCCCCATAAATGCAATAAATAATCTAAATCTGCCTGCAATTCATCCGTACTTTTGCCAATGCCGGCAGTACGGACAATAACACCCATTTTATCAGGGGTTTTAATTGCTTCCATAGCGGTACGTAGATCATTTCTATCATCCCCTTCAATGCGTCGGGAAATACCGCTTGCTCGGGGATTATTAGGCATTAATACTAAATAACGCCCAGCTAAACTAATAAAAGTGGTTAATGCTGCACCTTTATTACCTCGTTCTTCTTTATCTACCTGAACTAATAGTTCTTGTCCTTCATATAATGCCTCTTTAATATTGAGCCTTTTTCCTGGGGATGAGCCTTTTTTAAAATATTCACGAGAAATTTCTTTTAAAGGTAAAAAACCATGCCGATCGGAACCATAGTTGACAAATGCTGCCTCTAAACTAGGTTCTAAACGGGTAATTCTCGCTTTGTAAATATTGGCCTTTTTTTGGCATAAAGCGGCAGATTCTATATCTAAATTATAAAGACGACGACCATCTACCAGGGCAACACGAATTTCTTCAGGTTGTGTAGCATTAAATAACATTCTTTTCATAAGCTTCTCACTAAACAGTCATAGTAAGGAGCAGATATAAAATAGCATTTAAAGTGTTGAGTTAAAAATAGGATTGATTTATTTTTATTTTTTCCACACACGCAAAAACAACTAAGGATATTTGCGATATAATATCTATTATGTTGTAGTATTTATGGTTAAGCCAGTCAATATATATTTTCCAATAAATGTTTGAGGATTTTTTCTGGTTTAGCACACTGACTACGTTCTGCTTCTTACTTTTAATTATTTCATTTTCTACCAGTATGAGATATTTTATTTATATCCATACTGCACTCAATCAGTTGTTACCATTTACTATGGGTGATTAACAATCACCGCAGGGTAATAATTCTCTTTATTTTTGTTCAACATGTGAACAATCATCGGTGTATTACTCAATTAGTTATCTTCTATATTTAGATTATGTGAGCTAAAAGATAAGACCTTTTTTCTAATTTTAGATTAGAATGGGTACCGAACTGTAAAATATAACAGTGTTACTCTCATTCTTCAATGAAATTTGTTAATATAGGAGGATGAATATAGATATACATCACTCAGTTTATTTTTTAAAAACCCCCTCTAATGCGATAGGACAAAGGATTGATAACTTTTTGTTTAAGTATTTAAAGGGAATTCCTAAAAGTCGTATTTACCGTTTATTGCGTAAAGGAGAAGTACGAGTAAATAAAAAACGGGTTAATGCCTCGTATCGTCTATTAGAAGAAGATAATATTCGTATTCCCCCAGTACGATTAGCTGCCCCTAAGGGAGTAAAAAAACCAGGACAGTCTTTACTCACCTATTTAGAAAATAATATTTTATATGAAGATAAACAGTTATTAATCATTAATAAACCGGCTGGAGTTGCCGTACACGGTGGTAGTGGATTGTCTTATGGTATTATTGAAGCGATGCGGATGTTACGTCCAAAGTTAGATTTAGAATTAGTACATCGTTTAGACAGGGAAACATCTGGATGTTTAATGTTGAGTAAAAAACGTAGTATGTTACGGTATTTACATGAATTATTACGTAATAATCAGATAGATAAACGTTACCATACTTTACTTTGTGGACGTTTAGAAAAACAGACTATGAAAGTGCAAGCAGCACTGATAAAAAATACAGTCCGTTCTGGGGAGCGCATAGTGCGTGTTTCAGAAGCTGGAAAACCTGCGAGTAGTATTTTTCAGCAACGTCATTATTACAGCAAGGATAATTTGACACTCGCTGAAGTACGTTTATTAACAGGGCGTACACATCAAATTCGGGTACATGCACAATATATGGGAACCCCGTTAGCTGGTGATGAAAAATATGGTAATAGAGAATGTAATCAAAAAATGAAACAATGGCAATTAAAGCGGTTATTTTTACATGCGGCATCATTGCGTTTTGATTTATCTGATCAGTCTTTACATATTGATGCACCCTTACCTGATGCGTTGCGTAAAGTGATAGAACAGCTGCAATAGACCTCCTTTTAGTGATAAATAAAGAGATAAGCAAGATTAAATCTATACATTACAAGCTAGGAAATAAAGATGAACAAAAAGTATGAGCTAATCATCTTTGATTGGGATGGGACATTGATGGATTCTACGCAACATATTGTTGAATGTTTACAATATGCTGCCAAAGCAATGCAATTGCCAATAAAAGATGCCAGGCAATGTAAAGAAGTAATTGGTTTAGGTTTACATGAAGCCTTATCTGCTTTGTATCCACAATTAGATAGCCGGGAAGCGATACAAACAATGGCAGATCATTATCGTGAATGTTTTTTAGACCCTTATCGTCCTGCTTCAAAATTATTTGAAGGCGTGAAAAATATGTTACAAGCGTTACAGGATCAGGGATATGACCTCGCTGTTGCAACCGGTAAATCTCGTAGAGGGTTAGATCATGTATTGGCACAAAGTCAGTTAAAAGATTATTTTTTAATTACCCGTTGTGCAGATGAAACCTTCTCTAAGCCTCATCCTCTTATGTTAGAAGAAATTTTTACCGAATTAGGTACAAAAAAAGCTTTAATGGTAGGTGATAGCGAATATGACATATTATTAGCACATAATGCCGGTATTGATGCATTAGGGGTAGCGCATGGTGTGCATGATACAGAACGTTTATTAGAAAAAGGGGCATTAACGTGTTTACATGCCGTCACTGAAATAGTGCATTGGCTTAACGATAATAACAGTCAGTAATAACATAGCTAAAACAGAGGTTGTATGAATGAATTTTGATAAAATATTAGTGCCTGAACAGGGTGAAAAAATCACAGTAGATAATCAAGGTAAATTAAATATACCTGATATGCCTATTATCCCTTTTATTGAAGGGGATGGAACAGGTGTGGATATTACCCCAGTAATGCGTAAAGTTATTGATGCAGCGGTAGAAAAAGCCTATCAAGGGAAAAAAAAGATTGCCTGGATGGAAATCTATGCAGGAGAAAAAGCAGTAAAAACATATGCTGGAGATGAAAATAAGCAAGAATCCTGGTTACCGGATGAAACGATTCAAGCTATTAAAGCATATCATATTGCGATTAAAGGCCCTTTGACGACACCTGTTGGAGGAGGTATTCGATCACTGAATGTGAGTTTACGTCAGCAACTTGATTTATATGTGTGTTTACGTCCTATTCGTTATTATACGGGTACACCAAGCCCACTTAAAGAGCCAGAAAAAACGGATATGGTGGTATTTAGGGAAAACTCAGAAGATATTTATGCAGGGGTCGAGTGGGAAGCTCAATCAGCAGAAGCCAAGCAAATTATCCAATTTTTACAAGATACGATGAAAGTGGATAAAATTCGTTTTCCAGAAACGTCAGGTATTGGTATTAAACCGGTTTCAAAAGAAGGTACGGAACGTTTAGTACGTAAAGCTATTCAATATGCGATAGATAATGATCGGGATTCAGTTACCTTAGTGCATAAGGGCAACATTATGAAGTTTACCGAAGGGGCATTTAAAAATTGGGGGTATGCACTGGCTAGTAATGAATTTGGCGCAACAGAAATAGAAGGGGGGTCTTGGTGTGAATTAGATAATCCTGATACAGGAAAAAAAATTATCATTAAAGATGTTATTGCCGATGCCTTTTTACAGCAAATATTATTACGTCCTGATGAATATGATGTGATTGCTACATTAAATTTAAATGGTGATTATGTATCTGATGCATTAGCCGCTCAAGTTGGTGGTATAGGTATTGCGCCAGGGGCAAACTTATCTGATGATTTAGCTTTGTTTGAAGCAACACATGGAACAGCCCCAAAGTATGCAGGACAAGATAAAGTTAATCCAGGTTCATTAATCTTATCAGCAGAAATGATGTTACGTTATATGGGTTGGATGGAAGCGGCAGATTTAATTATTAAGGGTATGTCGGGAGCTATATCACAGCAACAAGTAACCTATGATTTTGCTCGTTTAATGGATGGTGCAACATTGTTGAGCTGTTCACAGTTTGGTGAAAAAATAATTGAAAATATGGGATAAAAGCATATTTATATTCTATTATATAAAATATATGTCTTTTGATAAAACTTGTAATCCGTTCGCTTATCCCCACTTTGTGGGAGTAAGCGGTTGAGATTTCTTGAGGTGAGTAATCAAATGAGTAAAGAATATGAAGGTGATATTAATGATGGTTTAGTGGTAGAGCCAGCAAAACCAAAGTTAAAAAAACCTAGAATGTATAAAGTAATTTTAAATAATGATGATTTTACGCCAATGGACTTTGTAGTACATATTTTAGAGCATTTTTTTGCTATGAATACGGATAAAGCCACCCGTATTATGTTGCAAATACATACAGAAGGAAAAGGGCTGTGTGGTATTTATTCACGTGATGTAGCAGAGACTAAAATGTTACAAGTCAATGAATATTCTAAAGACAATAATCATCCGTTATTATGCAGTATGGAAGTAGATTAATCTTTGGATATTGGACAAAAGCATGATAAGGCAGTTAGTAATAATTCAAAGCTCGGTTAGTAAGTCTTGGGAGATTAGTAATGTTAAGTAAAGAGCTTGAGTATACACTCAATGAAGCATTTAAGTATGCCCGTAAGCAGCGGCATGAATTTATGACTGTAGAGCATCTTTTATTAGCTTTACTCGATAATCCTACCGCAAATGAGGCATTAAAGGCTTGTGCAGCAAATATTTCTGAATTACGTGCAGCATTAGATCAATTTATTACTGAAACAACTCCAATATTGCCTAAATCTAATGATAGGGATATTCAACCTACATTGGGTTTTCAACGGGTATTGCAACGTGCTATTTTTCAAGCACAATCATCAGGACGGGATGAAGTCAGTGGGGCAAATGTATTAGTTGCCATTTTTAATGAAAAAGAATCACAATCTGTATTTTTATTAACACAACAAAATATCACTCGTTTAGATATTGTTAACTTTATTTCACATGGGCTTTCTAAAATTGAAGAAGGGGAGGCTTTAGATAGTTCAAATAAGACAGAAACGGGTGAGGATAAGGCGAATAAAAGTCCTTTAGAATTATATGCTACTGATCTGAATCAACGTGCAAGAGAAGGGAAAATTGATCCTTTAATTGGACGGCGAGATGAAATTGAACGCACAGTACAAATTTTATGTCGTAGACGAAAAAATAACCCATTATTTGTGGGTGAGGCCGGGGTTGGTAAAACGGCTTTAGCAGAAGGTTTGGCAAGAAAGATTGTGGATCATGAAGTGCCTGAAATTTTAGAAAACAGCATTGTTTATGCGTTAGATATGGGTAGTTTATTAGCCGGAACAAAATATCGTGGTGATTTTGAAAAACGTTTAAAAGGGGTATTAAATCAAATAAAGAAAGAAGAGGGAGCAATACTCTTTATTGATGAAATTCATACTATCATTGGTGCAGGAGCGGCATCAGGCGGGGCAATGGATGCTTCTAATTTAATTAAACCTTCATTAGCATCGGGAGATTTGCATTGTATTGGTTCGACCACCTATCAAGAATATAGGGGGATTTTTGAAAAGGATCATGCTCTGGCAAGACGGTTTCAAAAAATTGATATTCCAGAACCAAGTGCTGACGAAACGTTTCAGATATTGGAAGGGTTGCGTAGCCACTATGAAAAACACCATGAAATTAAATATACCAAACAGGCATTACGGGTTGCCGCAGATTTATCTTCTCGTTATATTAATGATAGACATTTACCTGATAAAGCAATTGATGTTATTGATGAAGCAGGCGCATACGAACGTTTAAAAACCCCTTCTAAACGGAAAAAAACAATAGGCGTAAGAGATATTGAAGCAATTATTGCCAAAATAGCACGTATTCCGGAAAAAAATGTTTCTACTTCAGATAAAGAAGTGTTAATGAACCTGGAAAAAAGCTTACAGCTAGTGATATTTGGACAAGATCAAGCGATCACCTCGTTATGTGATGCGATAAAAATGTCCAGAGCCGGTATTGGGCGTGATGATAAACCGATTGCTTCTTTTTTGTTTGCAGGGCCAACAGGCGTAGGTAAAACAGAAGTATCTAAGCAATTAGCCTTACACTTAGGGGTGGAGTTAATTCGTTTTGATATGTCAGAATATATGGAACGCCATACGGTTTCTCGTTTAATTGGTGCGCCACCTGGATATGTAGGTTATGATCAAGGTGGGTTAATGACTGAAGCTGTCAATAAAAGCCCTCATGCAGTATTGTTATTAGATGAAATAGAAAAAGCGCATCCAGATGTTTTTAATTTATTATTACAAGTAATGGATCATGGTACATTAACGGATAACAATGGTCGTAAGGCTGACTTTCGTAATATTATTTTGATTATGACAACCAATGCAGGGGTTGATTTAACCGAAAGAGCCTCTATTGGTTTTACTCCGCAAGATCACAGTGCTGATGGGCTAGAGGTGATTAAGCGGGTCTTTACACCAGAGTTTCGTAATCGCTTAGACTCAACAATTCAGTTTGCACGCTTATCAGCAGAAAATATTATATTTGTAGTCAATAAATTCTTAACTGAATTAGAAGCGCAATTATTAGAAAAAGGTGTTGAGTTAGAAGTGGATGATGCAGCCCGTGAATGGTTAGCAAAAGAAGGCTATGATGAAAAAATGGGCGCACGACCGATGGGACGGGTAGTACAAGAAAAGATTAAAAAACCATTAGCAGAAGCCTTACTCTTTGGTGAGTTATCCGATGGGGGAACTGTTATTGTGACAGAAAATAAAGGTAAACTTGCTATTGCTACAAGAGGAAAAGAAAGCACTCAGCAAATAGCGATCAGTGAATAATATCGAAAAAGATAGTCGTTTTAAAAAATGACGAGTGCAACGTATATTATGAATAGATAAAACAACTATCTTAATGATTACTGCTAACTAACGAGCACGGTAAGTAATTCGCCCTTTTGTTAAATCATAAGGGGTGAGTGCAACGGTAACCTGGTCACCAGTAAGAATACGGATATAGTTTTTACGCATTTTCCCAGAAATATGAGCAGTAACAACATGCCCATTTTCCAGTTCAACCCGAAACATGGTATTAGGAAGGGTATCTACCACCGTTCCTTTCATTTCAATACTTTCTTCTTTAGCCATAGAAATATATTCATCTAAAATTTAAAAATAAATGGAAATCACCTACTACATAGTAGCATTAACGGACAAAAGTGATCTGTTTGACGCAGATATAACGCAGTCTAGCTAATATTTAATCATAAATATTGTTATGATAACACGCTTATCTACAAAGTAGGCGGGGATTGTAACATGTTTTTAAGTATGAATAAAAGAATATAGTGATTTTAAGGGGGCAAGCGTTTGCGATATATTGTTATTTTTATATTCACCGCAGCAATACTTTATATAGCCATAGCATGTACAGACAAGCGTTATACTAATACCTTGCAGGGGGTTTTTCCTTGAGTTTACCTGCACATTGGAAAATGCGAGCATTAGGTCAAACAAAACGGGTCTTTCATGCAGCGTTAACAGAACAAGGATTAACATTTGTATTGCAGATAGCAAAGATAGCTGAACAGTTTGATTTATCACAGTACATAACAGATTTATCCACCAAAGTAGAGAAAAAAATAATTAGGTATTATTTAACAAAAAACGATCACCAGCTATTTATGTTAATTTTTACTGTGAATGCTCCGTTTTACTCGCAAGCAGATAGTTCTATTATGCAAATTCTAAGCAATTTTAGAGTGTTGCCATCTTTTTTATGACTGCTTCCCGCCCTAACTGACGATGTGCTATCCATCTCTACCCAAGCAGTAAACGCTATGGGTGGAGAATTTCGCACGGTTTGTTAAATAATATACCTTTGTTCTTTTTCCAGCATCTTTATAAGATGAATGGAGGGAAGACCAATTAAACTATTGGGATCATCGCCACGTAAAGCCTCAAATAAGGCAATCCCTAACCCTTCTGATTTAAAACTTCCAGCACAATTATAGGGATTTTCTTTGTGTAAGTAGTTTTCTATTTGTGCCATACTGAGGGTGCGAAAATGGACTTCAAATGGTTCAACAATAACTTGTGCCTGTTGTGTTTGACTATTGAGTAAACATAGTCCAGTTAAAAAAGTAACAATTCTTCCTGATGATGCCTGCAATTGTCGTAAGGCATTGCTATAATTACCAGGTTTGGTCAATATAGTATCATCTAAAACAGCTACTTGATCAGAGCCGATAATTAATGCGTTGGGGTGCTGTTTAGCGACACTTTGTGCTTTTCCTTCAGCAAGACGTTGTACTAATTGTGATGGTGTTTCATGTAATAGTGGCGTTTCATCAAACTCCGGTTTTACGGTATCAAAATCAAGCTGTAACTTTTCTAATAAAATTTTACGGTAAGGAGATGTGGATGCAAGTATTAAGGGTAACATAAATATATCACTACTAAAGTTGCAAAGTTACCTATTCTACCTGAAAGAAATAAATTTTTCAGATTAATTATTCAATTTCAATTAGTGCTTCATCAGGATTCACTTTATCACCTTTACGTACATAGATAGCTTTAACTATTCCATCTATAGGGGCTTGAATTTCTGTTTCCATTTTCATTGCCTCGGTAATTAATACGGATTTTCCGGCACTCACTTGATCACCGGTTTGTACTAAAATATCAATAACGACAGCTGGCATAGGGGTGGTAACATGACCAGGTTTTTGTGCGGGTAAAGAGCGATGAGAAGTACTGGATGTAGAGGAAATATCCTGTGTTATTCCTTCTTCAGTATTGAGAACTTCAAGCAGCACTTCTTCTGGTATACCATCAACAGATAAATAATAAGGTTTTTTATTATGTTTACTAAAACCAGAGCCATTTACTTTAATATGATAATTTTCCCCATGCAAAGAAATAGTAAATTCATTTGATGTGGTATTTTGTGGGATAGAGGATGGAGTCAATGGCTCTAACACTTCAGGAATTAGCGTTTTGTTGGTACGTTGTTGTAAAAATTCTTTACCCAATTCAGGAAACATTGCATATGTTAAGACATCTTCAGGCATTTGAATTAAATCTTTTATAGCATGTCGTAATGTATCCAATTCATTACTCAGTTTATCTGCAGGACGACATTCTATGACTTCTTCTGCTCCAATCGCTTGTATGCGTACTATTTGGTTGACATTTCCAGGTGCTTTACCATAACGTCCTTGTAAGTATAATTTTACTTCATTGGTAATGTTGGTATAGGGTTTATCTGCAAGCACATTAAAGAGTGCTTGTGTACCTACGATTTGAGATGTGGGGGTGACTAATGGAGGATAGCCCAAATCTTTACGTACTCGTGGAATTTCATCCAGAACCGCTTGCATTTTATGTAAAGCACCTTGTTCTTTTAATTGTAAAGATAAATTAGAGATCATACCTCCAGGTACTTGGTTGACTTGCACCCGAGTATCTACTCCAGTAAATTCACTCTCGAATTGATGGTATTTTTTACGAATATCATAAAAATAAAAGCCAATTTCCTGTAATAAAGGAAGGTCTAAACCCGTATCATAAAGCGTATCTTTTAATGCTGCTACCATACTTTCAGTGGGAGCATGGCTAGTACCACCAGAAAAAGAGGAAATAGCGGTATCAATATGACGACATCCGTTTTCTATCGCTTTGAGTTGACACATAGCTGATAATCCAGATGTAGCATGGGAGTGTAAATGAAGCGGGATAGTAATGTTATCCACTAATGCACGGGTGAGATCTGCACTGACCTGAGGAGTGAGTAATCCGGCCATATCTTTAATTGCAATGCTATCACATCCTAGTGCTTCGAGTTCTTGTGCTTGTTTAACAAAACCTGCAATAGTATGTACAGGGCTTGTCGTATAAGAGAGTGTACCTTGAGCATGTTTACCTTGTTGTTTAATTTCATCAATGGATACATACAGATTGCGTAGGTCGTTCATAGCATCAAAAACACGAAATACATCAATGCCATTTTGCGCTGCAGCACGGATAAATTCTCGTACTACATCATCAGCATAATGACGATAACCTAATAAATTTTGTCCCCGTAACAACATTTGTAAACGACTATTTGGTAAGGCTTTGCGTAATTGTCGTAGACGCTCCCAGGGATCTTCCTTTAAATAACGAATACAGGCATCAAAGGTTGCTCCTCCCCATACTTCTAAAGACCAAAAACCAGCTTGGTCTAACTGCTCACAAATAGGTAACATATCTGCTAGGCGCATACGTGTTGCAATCAGTGATTGATGTCCATCACGCAATACTGTTTCAGTGAGATAAACTTTTGACATAATTAAATTCCCTGTTGCGCAAGTAGTGCTACAGCAATTGCTGCAACAACATGACGTTTTGAACGTTTAACGGAATAGGCTATTAACTCTGGATGTTGTTCAACAAATGTGGTATCAAAGTGTGCAGTACGAAATAAGGGGGCTTGCAATATTTCCAGGTAATACGGAATAGTTGTTTTTATACCATAGACTCCCATATCATTTAAAGCACGTTGGGCTCGTTCTATTACCTCATCCCAGCTCATAGCCCAAACGGTTAATTTTGCACACATAGAATCGAAATAAGGAGGAATGTCATAACCACTATAAATGGCAGCATCGACCCGAACACCTGGACCTCCGGGAGAAAAATAACGGGTAATTTGTCCGAAACTGGGTAAAAAATCATTTTTAGGATCTTCAGCATTAATCCGAAACTCAATCGCATATCCCCGTTTTAGAATATCTTTTTGCTGGAAACGTAGAGGCTTTCCCGCAGTAATATTAATTTGTTCACGTACAATATCAATGCCGGTAATCTGTTCACTGACGGTATGTTCTACCTGTAAGCGGGTATTCATTTCCATAAAATAAAATTGTTGTTGATCAGTGAGTAAAAATTCTACCGTTCCGGCATTGGTATAATTGACGGCATGTACCGCCTGGATAGCTAATTGACCAATGTACTCACGTTGAGAATCAGTTAATTGTGGAGAGGGGGCAATTTCTAATAATTTTTGATGCCGACGTTGTATAGAACAATCTCTTTCATATAGGTGAATAGCATTACCATGTTGATCGGCAAGAATTTGTACTTCTATATGCTTGGGGTGAAGAATACATTTTTCCATAAAAATATCAGCACAGGAAAAGGCTTTAGTGACTTCAGATATGACTCTGGGATAAAATTTTTCCAGTTCAAGGGGATTATTACATTGGCGTATACCCCGACCTCCTCCTCCTGCTGTGGCTTTTAACATGACGGGATAGCCTATTTTTTCAGCACAAGATTTAGCCTCTTCTAAACTGTGAATATTACCATTGCTGCCAGGAATAACTGGAACATTTGCTTTAATCATCGCTTTTCGTGCAGCAATTTTATCCCCCATCTGAGAGATAACATGATGACTAGGACCTATAAATAAAATATTCCGTTGTTGGCAGATTTTGGCTAAAAGGGGATTTTCGGACAAAAAACCATAACCTGGGTGTAAGGCATCACAATGACTGGCAACAGCTAAATTAACTAATTTATGTACGTTTAAATAGGGAGATAATGGATCGCTGCCAATATTATATGATTCATCCGCTTTTTTGACGTGTAATGCAGCACTATCTGCTTCGGTATAAATAGCAACGGATTTAATTCCCATTTCAGCACATGCACGAATGATACGAACAGCAATTTCGCCACGATTTGCAATCAGTATTTTTTTTATTTGCATGGTTTTTATCCCTGGAGATAGTACATATTTATAATGACATTGAAAGTAAGAATAGCAGCTTTCCCCAAAATTTTCTGTTATTAAAGAAATATTTTATAGATCATTTTTTGGGGTTTATTTGACAGTATGCGTACTTGACTTTAGAATACGCCGGATTATGTTGACTCAAATCCCCATTCAAATTAACTACATTTATGCTTGTAATGAAAATACTTCATTGTCTGGTGAGGTCAATGTTACAGCTTTTACACGTTTACAAGAAGTATTAGATATAACTAACGATGAGCAAGGAATAGTAGCGTATCAACTTACCTTTGGTATAGATAACAATGGAATATTTTTTTTACAAGGGATGTTAAGTACAACGGTGACACTATTATGTCAGCGATGTCTGCAGGATATGCAAAAAGTGATAGCAAGCCGGTTTTTATTTGCGTTGCTGCGTTCAGAAAAAGAAAGTCTTGCGATTTCAGACGAATATGAGGCATTTTGGGTTGATGAAGAGTCAGAACAAAAAGAGATGCTCAATGTATTTGCTATAATAGAAGATGAATTATTACTCTCTCTTCCTTTTATAGCAAAACATGATAAAGCGTGTCAACCGTTATTAGAGAAGATGGACATGGAAGTAAAAGAACAACCCAAAGAAAATCCTTTTGCGGTATTGGCAAAACTAAAGACCCCTTAAAACAAGGGAATAGACGATTTTTTTAACATACCTGTTTCAAGGGAAGCGGTATTTTTTTGATGTTTAATTTAAGACTAATTTGAGGTAATACAATTATGGCTGTACAAACGAATAAGCAAACTCCCTCTCGACGTGGTAAACGCCGTTCCCATGATGGGTTAAAATCAGCAACGTTATCAATTGACTCAAGCACGGGGGAAACACATTTACGTCATCATGTTACGGCAGATGGATTTTATCGTGGGCGTCAGGTAATTCCTGCTAAATCATAAATATATCCTGAATAAAGGGATTGATGGATTGTGTATGGATAAACAAAAAGTGATCGCCATTGATGCGATGGGTGGCGATCATGGTATTGCCGTCACAATACCAGCAAGCATTGATATTGTTCGCAAATTAGCGGATGTACGATTAATATTAGTAGGTCAAGAAGATGTACTCAGGGCAGGGTTACAATCGTGTGAGGCAGAATTAAGAAAACGAATAACTATTCAACACGCTTCACAAGTCGTTGCTATGGATGAGCCAGTATTAGTAGCCATGCGGCGTAAAAAAGATTCCTCTTTACGTATTGCCCTTAACCTGGTTAAAGAAGGTACAGCTGATGCTTGTGTGAGTGCAGGAAATACAGGTGTGCTGATGGCAAGCGCACGTTTTGTTCTAAAAACTTTACATGGTATTGAGCGTCCAGCAATTATTGCAGCATTACCCACTATCACTGGACATACGCATATGTTGGATTTGGGTGCAAATATTGATTCTGAAGCAGAACATTTATTTGGTTTTGCGGTAATGGGAGCGGTATTAGTACGAGCTATCAGTAATATTGAAAACCCTTCTATAGGATTATTAAATATTGGTGAAGAAGATATTAAGGGTAATGAGCGAGTTAAAAAAACAGCACGTTTATTAGCAGATACACCTTTAAATTATGTTGGATTTATTGAAGGGGATGATATTTATAAAGGGCGTGTAGATATTGTTGTCAGTGATGGATTTGTGGGCAATGTAGCATTAAAAAGTAGTGAAGGCGTTGCTGCAATGATTCGCCATTATTTAACAAAAGAATTTCAAAAAAATACCTTTACCCGTTTTTTAGGTATGTTAGCAAGTCCTGTATTGGCAGCTTTTCGTAAGGATATGGATCCACGTAAATACAATGGTGCGAGTTTACTTGGTTTACGAGGTATTGTAATAAAGAGTCATGGTAGTGCAGATATTTTTTCATTTAGTAATGCAATACAAGTTGCTATCACCGAAGTGGAAAAAGATGTACCTAATTTGATTAGTGAAGAAGTACAACATATATTATCTTGAAAATAGCGATATTCAACTTGATAATTATTTCGAGTTGGTTATAGTTTAGTCAGGGCGAGTACAAATCTTCGTATAATAATAGTAAAAACAGGTAGGGAAAGTTTGATATATTCACGTATTCAGGGTACCGGTGGTTATTTACCAGAAAAAGTATTAACAAATACAGATTTAGAGAAAATGGTAGATACCACTGCGCAGTGGATTATCGATCGTACTGGTATTAATAAGCGACATATAGTAGAACAACAAACAACCTGTGATTTAGCAGAACAGGCAGCGTTGCGTGCAATAGAAAGTGCTGGAATAGATAAACACGAGATTGATCTTATTATTGTAGCAACCACTACACCAGATAGAATTTTTCCAAGCACGGCCTGCCTGTTACAACAACGTCTTGGTATTCAAGGATGTCCTGCCTTTGACATACAGGCTGTGTGTACAGGATTTATTTATGCCTTATCAGTGGCAGATAATTTTATTCGTGCTAAAAGTGCTAAAAAAGCGTTAGTAATTGGTGCAGAAACCTTATCTAAAATTGTAGATTGGACAGATAGAGGGACGTGTATACTCTTTGGTGATGGCGCAGGTGCTGTGATACTTGAAGCTGCTGAAGAAGCGGGAATACTTTCTACGCATTTACATGCAGATGGACAATACACCGGGTTATTAACCGTAAATGGGGGTATATCTGAAACGCCGGATACTTTTGCTCAAAGATCATTAGCTATTCAAATGAAAGGTAATGAAGTATTTAAAATGGCAGTCAACACGTTGGGGCAGATAGTGGATGAAACCTTAGCTGCCAATAATATGCAAAAAGAACAGGTAGATTGGCTCGTTCCACATCAAGCCAATATTCGGATTATTTCTGCCACAGCAAAAAAGTTGCGTATGTCTATGGATAAGGTGGTGACAACAGTACAAGAGCAAGGGAATACCTCTGCTGCTTCCGTGCCTTTAGCCTTAGATACCGCAGTACGAGACAATCGTATACAACGTGGGGAAGTAATATTATTAGAGGCCTTTGGTGGAGGATTTACTTGGGGTTCAGCTTTATTACGTTATTAGTAGTGGATAAATAAATAGTATTATGACATGGGAAAATGAAATTGCGTTAGTGACTGGTGCAAGCCGGGGAATTGGTAAAAGTATTGCGTTACGTTTAGCTCAAGAGGGAGTGCTGGTTGTTGGAACAGCCACATCAGAGAGTGGGGCAGAAAGTATTAGTCAATATTTACAAAATGAAGCAGAAAAAGGCTTTGGCTTAACATTAGATGTGACAAGTCAAGACAGTATTGACAAGGTCTTTGCAGCGATGCAAGCACGTTGTGGAATGCCGAGTATCTTGGTAAATAATGCGGGGATTACTCGTGATACGTTATTAATGCGTATGGAAAGTAGTGATTGGGACAGTATTATCAATACCAATTTAAGTTCTGTATACCGAGTAAGCAAATCTTGTCTGCGAGCTATGACAAAGGCACGTAAAGGGCGTATTATTTCTATTGCTTCGGTAGTCGGAGTCACTGGAAATCCAGGACAAACGAATTATGCAGCGGCAAAAGCCGGTTTGATTGGTTTTAGCAAATCATTAGCACGTGAAATTGGATCACGGAATATTACCGTTAATGTTGTTGCACCAGGATTTATCGATACGGATATGACGCAAGCATTAGCAGAGAAACAAAAGCAAGCGCTATTGGGACAAATTCCATTAGGACGTTTAGGTGATACCAAAGAAATAGCTTCAGCAGTTGCTTTTTTGGCTTCTCCTGAAGCAGCATATATTACTGGGGAAACCTTGCATGTTAATGGTGGAATGTTTATGTCATAGTGGTCAGCGTAAGAATGAAATGATATTTTGCGATGGATACTTCTGGCATATTAATAAAAAGTTTAATAAAATACTGAATTTTTAACTTATCAGTACCTATCTGGAGAATGATGGCATGAGTATTGAAGAACGTGTAAGAAAAATTGTGGTTGAGCAATTAGGTGTAAAAGAAGATGAAGTGACGGCGGGTGCTTCGTTTGTTGATGATTTAGGCGCAGATTCTTTGGATACCGTCGAGTTGGTTATGGCTTTAGAAGAAGAATTTGGTACTGAAATTCCCGACGAGGAAGCAGAAAGAATTACGACTGTGCAATTAGCAGTTGAATATATTGAAGCACATCAATGATGATAAAAAAGAGTCGCAGTTAGTAAAATATAACATGCGGCTTTTTTTTGTCCCCAATATTTATTTTTTACTGATAAATTAAATCCAGGCAGTATATGGAGAATCTATTTTGGCAAAAAGACGAGTAGTAGTTACTGGTTTAGGGATTATTTCCCCTGTAGGGCTAACTGTACAAGAAGCATGGACAAATATTGTTGCTGGAAAAAGTGGTATTGGTTTAATTGATCATTTTGATACAACTGGATTTGCATCTCGCATTGGTGGGTCAGTAAGAAATTTTGATGTAACACAATATTTGTCAGTAAAAGATGCAAAAAAAATGGATCCATTCATCCATTATGGCTTAGCAGCAGGTAAACAGGCCTTTGAAGATGCTGGATTGGAAGTAACTGAACAGAATGCTGAACGCATTGGTGTGGCTATTGGTTCAGGAATTGGTGGCTTACCTGGAATTGAAAAAGGATATGCTGCTTATTTAAAAGGAGGGCCTAGAAGGGTTTCTCCTTTTTTTGTCCCAAGTAATATCATTAATATGATATCAGGACATCTTTCGGTTATCTACGGGCTGCAAGGTCCTAATATATCTTTGGTTTCTGCCTGTGCTACAGCAACCCATTCAATTGGTGATGCCGCACGTATTATTGAATATGGTGATGCAGATGTAATGGTAGCAGGAGGTGCTGAAATGGCAACTTCAGCATGTGGTTTAGGTGGTTTTTCTGCGGCGAGAGCTTTATCTACTCGTAATGATGATCCAACAGCGGCAAGTCGCCCTTGGGATAAAGAACGGGACGGTTTTGTTCTGAGTGATGGCGCAGGCGTTTTAGTATTGGAAGAATATGAATTTGCTAAACAACGGGGCGCACGGATGTATGCCGAATTAACTGGTTTTGGTATGAGTGGTGATGCCTATCATATGACATTGCCTGCACCTGGCGGAGAAGGTGCTAAACGTTGTATGAATAATGCACTACGTAATGCCCGCTTAAATGCAGAGGATATTGATTATATTAATGCCCATGGTACATCTACTCCAGCAGGGGATAAGGCAGAAACTCAAGCAATTTATACCAGTTTTGGAAATCATGCCAAAAAGATGGCTGTTAGTTCAACAAAATCCATGACAGGACACCTATTAGGTGCAGCAGGGGGGATAGAATCTATATTTTCTGTGTTGGCTATTCAAGATCAAGTTGCACCGCCTACCATTAATTTATTTAATCCCGATCCAGAATGTGATTTGGATTATGTTCCCCATAATGCAAGAGATATGTCTATTCAACATGTGATGTCTAATTCTTTTGGTTTTGGTGGTACGAATGCGAGCCTGATTTTTAGTCGTATCGCTTAATTTTAACCTTATTATTACAGGTGTGAGGGGTTGCTTTATCCATTATCAGAAGTACCTGATTTATTGCAACTGCATACCTGTTATCCTGAACGCTACCCTTTTTTTATAGAAAGTGTTGTCCATGATACGCCACAAGCTCGGTATGATATTTTATTTGCTTGCCCGTTATTTAAGTTATGTCTACAAGAGGGGAATATTCATATTGATCCCGTTGCAGATAATATAAAAGATACTTTTTCTTCAAAAGAGGAGACAGAAAAAAATTTTTTTACGGTATTTGATCAATACTGGCAACAAGAATCATTATTATATCCTGCTATGGAAGCAATAGATTTACCTTTTCAAGGTGGTTGGTTTATTTATTTGGGATATGAGAGTGTCGTACAAATTGAAACCAGTTTGGCCAAAAATACCCCAGCACATCGATCAGTTCCCGATGCCTGTGCCTATCGTATTCCAGCGGCCATTATTTATGATCATCAACAACAACGTTGTTTTATTCTGGCAGAAAAAGCTGAATATTTAGATATAATACAAAAAGATATTGCACAACAACCCCCACAAAGCCAGCTTGATAGAACATTTCCTGTGTTGTCTTTTTTACATGAAGAGGATCCCGTTGTTTTTCTTAATGCAGTAGAGAAAATAAAGCATTATATACAAGAAGGGGATGTGTTCCAGGTTAATTTATCGAGGCAATGGCAAGCATCGGTGGAGGCTTCACAACAAGGAGATAAGATTTATCAAGCGTTACGAAAATATAATCCTGCACCGTTTGCTGCAAGTGTAAAATTACCAAATATGCATATAGTCAGTTCTTCGCCAGAACGTTTGATTAGCGTGCGTAAAGGCATCATTTCAGCGCGCCCCATTGCGGGGACACATCCAAGAGGTAATACTCCACAGGCAGATCAACAACTTATAACGCAATTAACAAATCACCCTAAAGAACGTGCAGAGCATATTATGCTGATTGATTTAATTCGTAATGATTTGGGGCGAGTATCTACGCCTGGCAGTATTTATGTCGATGAATTAATGGTGGTGGAAAGTTACACCCATGTACATCATATCGTATCGAATGTAGTGGGATATTTACAAACAGGAATGACACCTGGTCAAGTGCTAAGAGCGGTATTTCCTGGTGGCACTATCACTGGTTGCCCTAAAGTACGTTGTATGGAAATTATACAAGAATTAGAGCAACAAGCTCGTTTAGCATATACCGGTTCAGTGGGGTATGTTAACCATCATGGTAATATGGATTTGAATATTCTGATTCGGACTTTATTAGTGCAAGATAAACAGGTTAGTTTTCGAGCGGGTGCCGGGATTGTTGCCGATTCGATTGCAGAAAAGGAATTATCAGAAACCCGTCACAAGGCTCGTGGCTTGCTCAATGCAATAGGATGGCATGATTGAAACCAATAATACGAATAAATGGATTGCCCCAAGAGCATATTAGCGTTACGGATAGAGCATTACATTATGGTGATGGTCTTTTTGAGACGATAGCGATATTAGATTATGTTGTCATTGATCAAGCTACCCATTTTACTCGTTTACAAAGGGGTGCAAAAAGACTAGGGATACTCTTACCACCCCATTTTCTTGCAAAGATAGCACTAGATATTGAGGATATATTAAAGGAACTGAGTGAACCTAAAGCAGTATTAAAAATTATAGTTAGTAGGGGAAGTGGCGGACGAGGGTATGCACCACCTGTCGCTGCACATATACAACGTATTGTGATGTTATATGCCTGGCCAGATTATCCCCTGGAGTATTACCAACAAGGTATTGATGTCCATATATGCCAAACTTATTTGGCTTCGCCAAGCATATTAGCAGGTATTAAACATTTAAATCGTTTAGAGCATATTTTAGCTCGTCAAGAATGGCAAAATCCAGCAATAGCAGAAGGACTTATGTGTAATAAGCAAGGGCAAATAATCGAAGCAACAATGAGTAATGTTTTTTGGATAAAGAATAATATATTATATACCCCTGATTTACACGCATGTGGAGTAAAGGGGATTATGCGTGATAGGATACTTACCCTCGCAGCAGAATATCAGATTGAAGTTGAAATCGGTGAATTTTTGTTACAGGTTATGTTGGCAGCTGATGCTGCATTTGTTTGTAATAGTGTTATTGGTATTTGGCCAATACGATGTATAGGACAACATAGTTATAATATGATAGCGCATAAGATAATCACATCATTAGCAAAGATGATTAATAATAAGAGATTGCCATAATGCGAGTATTTACCTTTTTTTATCGTTTTATTGCTATCAGTCTATTACTAGTAAGCCTTATTGCAGGAGGACTATGGATGGATTTTTCTGCTTTTGTAGAACGTCCATTAGCACTTTCAAAAACGACGACATTAACAATCCCCAAAGGAATGAATGTGAGACGTTTAGCCGATCTATTGTATAAAAAAGCATGGATTGATAACCGTAATTATTTTTATGTGTTGGCGTTATGGAAGAAAAAAACGGCATTGAAAGCAGGGGAATATACACTTAGACCACCGCTAAAGGCAGAGGACTTATTAGATATATTAATAACAGGGAAGGTAACAGTATATCCGTTAACCCTTATTGAGGGTTGGACGTTTAAACAAGTATTGGTAGCGGTTAATAATAGTCCTTATTTACAACACACTCTGACAGGATTTTCAGCACAAAAAGTGATGGATAAATTAGGGTATTCTGGTATCCATCCTGAGGGACGTTTTTTTCCCGATACCTATCATGTTGCACGCAATACTGCTGATGTTGTATTTTTACAGCGCGCCTTTCGTACTATGCAAAAAGTGTTACAGGATGAATGGCAACAACGGCAAGCAGGATTACCCCTAAATAATGCAGATGAAGCCTTAATTCTGGCATCTATAGTAGAAAAAGAAACGGGAAGGGCGAAAGAGAGAAAGACCATTGCTGGAGTCTTTATTCGGCGTTTACAAAAAAAAATGCGATTACAGTCTGATCCGACTGTAATCTATGGGTTAGGGGAACGCTATCAAGGTAATATTAAGCGTCAACATTTACGAGAAAAAAATGCTTATAATACCTATGTCATTCAGCGATTACCTAAAACCCCTATAGCGATGCCAGGAAAAGAAGCTATTCACGCAGTATTGCATCCTGAAGAAGGAGACAGTTTATATTTTGTAGCAAAAGGAAATGGTCAACATTATTTTTCCGCAACATTAAGAGAACATAATAATGCGGTTCGCCGTTATCAATTAAAAAAAAGGTAAGGTAGGGTATGATCAAGTTGGGTTTGTGTGGTGCTCATCGAACTGGTAAGACGACATTAGCAAAAGAACTAGCAAAAGTGTTAGAGTTACCCTTTGTTGCAACAGATAGTGGTGCAGTATTTAAACAATATGGTTTAAAAGCGGATGATAATATAGATATTGCTACTCGTATTCTTATTCAAGATGCGATTTTAGACGCTGGAGAGCAATGTTGGAAAGAGGCAGGAGAGTATTTTATAACAGATAGAACGCCAATGGATATGTTAGCGTATACATTAGCGGATATACAAGGAGATACTACCTGTAATATTCATCTATTGGAACAATATAGCCACCGTTGTTTTCATTTATGTGAACAATATTTTACAAAGTTAAGTATTGTGCAACCAGGTATTCCCTTAGTGTATGAAGAAGGAAAAGCTGCATTAAATATTGCTTATATTGAACACCTTAATGTCCTTATTCAAGGTTTATGTGCAGATGAAAGGATGACGAAACCAGTATTATATCTATCCCGAAATTGTGTAGATTTATCCTTACGGGTTTCTGCTATCAGTGAACAATTATTTATAGATGATTTTGCTAAATAATATATTCTAAAACTGGGGGAAATATGCAACTATATCCTTGGCAAGAAGATCTGTGGGTAAAGTGGTTTGGAAAAGGACAAAATATCACAGGACAAAGTTTTTTATTGTATACAGGAAAAGGACAAGGTAAACGACATTTTGCACATTATTTAAGTCAAAGTTGGTTGTGTGAATCACCGTTGGAGAAGGGAAAAGCATGTGGGCTATGCCAGCAATGTCATTTATTTACAGTGGGAACACATCCTGATTTTTTATTAATAGAAGGAGATGGAGCAGGAGAGGGAAAAAATATCACCATTGATATGATACGGAATATGTTAAAGTGGAGTATTCTAACACCACAATTAGCCAATAAACGGATAGTTGTTATTTATCTAGCAGAAGAGATGAATGTCTATGCTGCAAATAGTATTTTAAAAATGTTAGAAGAACCTGTTAATCATACGGTTTTTATCTTATTATCAGAACATCCTTATAAACTGCTGCCTACTATTCGTAGTCGCTGTCAACGTATTGATTTAGGTAAGGCATCTATGCAACAATCCATTGATTGGTTGCATACAACATTGCCGCAAGCTCATTATATTAAACAAACATTAATAGTAAGTTATGGTGCGCCATTATGGGCAAAAAAATTATTGGATCAAGCGGGTTTTGAAACGTTACAACAATGTTTTACACAATTATTAGCTGTTTATTTATATCAGCAAGAACCTTTACAAGTAGCAGAGCAATGGCAGAAAATAGCATTTATTAATGAATGGCTCTATTATTGGGTAATGGAATGTATTTATGCCAAAGAAACAGGTCATATATCGCCGGTATTAAAAGTATTAGCAAAACAAGAACTATTAGATTATTTTTTATCACAACTCAATACACAACAGATGTTTGTTTTATTAGATAAGGTTATTCAGTGGAAAACACAGGAAAATGTTTTAAATCGTTTATTAATGATAGAATCATTTTTGTTACAGTGGCAATTACGTCAGTGATAAGAGAAGGAGGGTACGATGAATAAGCCACGTCAAAGTATATTATCGTTAACTATTAAAGATAAAAGTGCCTTATATGCTGCATATATGTCATTTATTAAAAATGGGGGATTATTTATTCCTACTAATAAGAGCCATAAACTTGGTGATGAAGTCTTTATGTTATTGACTTTAATGGATGATAAGGAAAAATTACCCGTAGCAGGGACGATAGTTTGGATTACTCCAAAAGGAGCGCAAGGAAATCGAGCAAGCGGTATTGGTGTACAGTTTAGTGATCAAGATGGAGGTAAGGCACGTAGTAAAATTGAAACCTATCTTGCTGGAACATTATCATCTGAACGTCATACCCATACTATGTAAAACATCATATAATCAAAAAGTAAAAATAAATGCAATTAGTTGACACTCACTGTCATTTAGACAGATTAAATTTAGATCAGTATAAAGATGGCTTGGATGGTGCATTAGCCTTTGCAAAAAGTAAACAAGTGATGCATTTCTTATGTGTTGCCATTAGCCTCCCCGATTATCCCTCATTATTAGAGATGGCAAAGCGTTATGCCTGTATTGATGTATCAGTAGGAGTACATCCTAATGAAGATGCGGGTAATCTTATTGATGTAGATGCGTTAGATAGCTATGCACAAGATCCATCAGTGGTTGCTATTGGTGAAACAGGATTGGATTATTTTCGTAGTGAAGGAGATTTAAATTGGCAACAACAGCGTTTTAGAGAACATATTGAGGTGGCAAAATCAGTAAAAAAACCATTGATTATCCATACTCGTGAAGCAGCACAAGATACCTTAAAAATATTAAAAGAAGAAAATGCCCAGCAAGTGGGAGGTATTATGCATTGTTTTGTTGAAGATTGGGAGATTGCAAAAGCGGCAATGGATTTGAATTTTTTAATTTCTTTTTCCGGGATAGTGACGTTTAAAAATGCAACAGTGCTACATGATGTAGCGGTAAAAGTACCCGCAGATAAAATATTAATTGAAACGGATTCCCCTTATCTTGCACCAGTGCCTTATCGGGGTAAAAGTAATCAACCTGCGTATGTGTACTATGTGGCAGAATATCTAGCAAAATTACGGCAAACTACTATAGAAGATATTGCTAAAATAAGCTGGGATAATTATTTTTCCTTAATAGCATAACGGATAGAGCGTTTTATTGCACTATTAAGAGTTAAAACAGCAGTAAAAACGTTTATACCTCACATCAGATAATGACTGTATTTTATGAAAAGTATCCAACAAGATGATTTTATTCAAAGTATCACCGATGCGTTACAGTTTATATCCTATTATCATCCTATTGATTATATTCAAGCATTAGGGCGGGCTTACGAAAAAGAGCAATCAAATGCCGCAAAAGATGCGATGGCACAAATTATTGTTAACTCTCGTATGTGTGCACAAGGACATAGACCACTTTGTCAAGATACTGGCATTGTAGTCGTCTTTCTTGAGATTGGTATGGATATACGCTGGAATACCAATATGGATATAGAAGCGATGGTTAATCAAGGGGTACATAATGCTTACACACATCCAGATAATATATTGCGTGCTTCGGTATTAAGTGATCCGGCAGGTGAACGGAAAAATACGCGTGATAATACCCCCGCTGTAATACATACTCGTATGGTGGCAGGAGATACTATTTCAGTAAAAATTGCAGCAAAGGGGGGTGGCTCAGAAAATAAAGCCCGCTTTGCTACGTTAAACCCCAATAGTGATATAGTGCAATGGGTATTAGAACAAGTCAAAACGATGGGGGCAGGGTGGTGTCCCCCTGGTATTTTAGGGATAGGGATTGGCGGTACACCAGAAAAAGCCTTGCTGATGGCAAAAGAATCGTTAATGCAAGTGATAGATATAGATATATTACAGCAACGTGGGGCAAAAAATACTATTGAAGCATTGCGATTAGAGTTATATGAAAAAATTAATGAGTTAGGTATTGGAGCGCAAGGATTAGGTGGATTAACAACCGTTTTGGATGTAAAAATACAAGATTACCCCGTTCATGCTGCCTCATTACCCGTTGCGATAATACCTAATTGTAGTGCAACTCGGCATATTCATTTTATCCTAGATGGTAGTGGTGCAGCCACATTTACTCCACCCCGTTTAGAAGATTATCCCAAAGTAACTTGGGTCGCTTCTAAACAAGCAAAAAGAATCAACCTGAATAACTTGGATAGAGAACAAATACAGACCTGGAAAGCGGGGGAACAATTACTTTTAAATGGTAAACTCCTTACTGGACGAGATGCTGGTCATAAACGTATCCAAGATACGTTGGCAGAGGGAAAACCACTGCCAGAGGGTATAGCGTTGCAAAATAGTTTTATTTATTATGTAGGACCTGTCGATCCCGTAAAAGAAGAAATAGTAGGGCCTGCAGGGCCTACCACAGCAACCCGTATGGATAAATATACCGATACTATGTTGGCAGCAGGTCTGTTAGGTATGATAGGAAAAGCAGAACGGGGAGCTGCAACTATTAACAGTATTCGAGAGTATAAGGCTGTATATTTGATTGCAGTGGGGGGAGCGGCATATTTAATATCTAAAGCGATAGCTAAAGCAAGAATCGTTGCTTATCCTGAACTCGGTATGGAAGCTATCTATGAATTTGAAGTGATTGATATGCCTGTTACCGTAGCAGTGGACAGTAATGGTCATTCTATACATCAAAGTGGTCCTGAACAATGGCAGGTCATACAAAAAAAATAGCCGCAGCAAATATGATGCGATAGTGCAATGAGGATAAATAATGAATTTACATGAATATCAGGCAAAAACACTATTTACTTCGTATGGTATTCCGGTACCAGAAGGAGTGGTAATTACTGAACTAGAAGATTTACCCAATAAGGTACAAGGTATAGCAGGTGATAGTTGGGTAGTGAAAGCGCAAATTCATGCTGGAGCAAGAGGCAAAGTGGGAGGGGTGAAGGTTGTTAATACCCTTGAGAGATTACAGACAGTGTGTAGTGAGTTACTAGGCAGTAATTTAGCTACCCCTCAAACACATGGTAAGGTACTTCCTGTTAAGCAACTATTAATAGAGCAAACCTTGGATATACAGCGTGAATTATATTTAGGGATGTTAATAGATAGGAGTAAAGAAACGATTGCATTGATGGCATCGGCAGCCGGAGGGATGGATATTGAAAAAGTAGCGGCCAAAACGCCTGAGAAAATTATCACGATTTATACTGATCCCCTATTAGGCTTGCAAGCGTACCAATGTCGCCAGGTCGCTTTTTCCTTAGGATTAGTGGGGAAACAAATCGCTACATTAAGTAAGATTATGTTGGCATTAGATAAATTATTTAGAGAAAAAGATATATCGTTAGTAGAGATTAACCCTTTAGTTGTAACCAAAGATGAACAATTATTAGCATTAGACGCCAAAATTAATATTGATGATAATGCCTTATATCGTCATCAAAATATAAGGGCAATGCGGGATATTAGCCAAGAGAATGCAAGGGAAGCACAAGCTGCTGAACATGATCTGAACTATATTGCCCTAGAGGGTAATATAGGTTGTATGGTCAATGGTGCAGGATTAGCGATGGCAACGATGGATTTAATTAAATTACATGGAGGTGAACCGGCAAATTTTTTGGATGTAGGAGGAGGCACAACAGCAGAACGTGTGGCAGAAGCCTTTAAATTAATTCTTACTGATACAAAAGTTGCCGCCATATTGGTGAATATTTTTGGGGGTATTGTACGCTGTGATTTGATTGCAGAAGGAATTATTCAGGCAGTAAAAGAAGTAGGAGTAACTATTCCCGTGATTGTACGTTTAGAAGGTACGAATGCCAAGCAAGGTTTGGAGCTATTAGCACATAGTGGTCTAAATGTTGAAACCGCAAGTGATTTAACCACCGCAGCACAACGTGCTGTGGCAAGTGTAGTGGGATAAGGAAAACGTTATGAGTATTTTAGTGAATAAGGATACTAAAGTTATCGTACAAGGATTTACAGGCAAGCAGGGAACTTTTCATGCTGAGCAAAGCATAGCTTATGGTACAAATATTGTAGCAGGGGTAACACCAGGAAAAGGCGGTACAACACATTTACAACGCCCAGTATTTAATACGGTGCAAGATGCAGTGGAGGCAACCGGTGCAAATGCGAGCATGATTTATGTACCTGCTGCATTTGCTGCAGATGCCATACTTGAAGCGACTGATGCCGGTATCAATGTCATTATTTGTATTACCGAAGGCATCCCAGTACAAGACATGATGCGAATAAAAGCGATACACCGTGCTATGGGAGAAAATGCACCTGCGCTGATAGGTCCTAATTGTCCAGGTATTATTACACCAGGAGAATGTAAAATAGGTATTATGCCCGGCAGTATCCATCAAACTGGAAGTGTCGGTATTATTTCCCGTTCAGGTACGTTAACTTATGAAGCGGTGTATCAAACTACGCAACAAGGATTAGGGCAAAGTACCTGTATAGGTATTGGTGGTGATCCAATACATGGCTTGAATTTTATAGATTGTTTACGTTTATTTGAACAAGACAGTGCAACGCAAGCTATTATTATGGTAGGGGAAATTGGCGGGACAAAAGAAGAAGAAACAGCAGCTTTTATTAAAGAACAAGTAACGAAGCCAGTAGTTGCCTATATTGCAGGAATGACCGCTCCTACAGGACGACGTATGGGACATGCTGGAGCAATTATTGCAGGCGGAAAAGGGAGTGCAAAAGAAAAAATAGCGGCATTGCAGTGTGCTGGTGTAGAAGTTGCAGATTCTCCGGCTATGATGGGAGAATGTTTACAAAAAATAATGCGCTAATTTACTTAATATACTCTGCAACGGTAAGAATTTTATATGCCTTGATCAGCTTTTTTTTCCCTTTTAAACGTAGTGGTGCAATCGCTTTGACTTTTACTTTCTCTTGCACCATATCATAGGTACTTTGGCTAATTAATATACTATCTATGCTTGCCGCATTTTGTAAACGTTGTGCTGTATTGACGTTATCACCAATAAGGGTAAAGTCTCGGCGATAATGTCGGCTACCAATATCGCCCAAAATGACATGCCCTGAATTAATGCCAATACGAACATGTACATCTTGTTCAGTCATTTTGTGTAAAAAAGGTAAGGTATCTAACATCATTTGGGCAGCACAAATTGCACGATGCGCACCATCATCTTGTCGTCCAAAAGAGGCAAAGATGGCATCACCAATAAATTTATCAATGGTAGCATCATAATACATTAATGCTTCTACCATGTGGTCAAAATACAGGTTTAAAAATTCGACCACTTTGCGGGAACTGAGTTTTTCACATAAGGTAGTAAAACTGACAATATCACTAAATAAAATAGTACGAAATTTATCTTCAGCAATCGTACCTCCTTGCGCTTGTATATCTGTGATACGGTGTACTGTTGAGTCAGAAACATAATGTCGAATAGCTTGTCGATGTTGTTCAAGCCGAATATCCGCTAATACCCGTTCTACTTCAGCTATGATACGGTCGGTATTAAAAGGTTTAGTAATATAGGCCTGGATACCCGTAGAATGTAATTTTATTTGATTAGCTTGGGTATCTTTACTGGTCATAATAATAATCGGTAAATTATGAGTAGTAGGGTGTTGGCGTATCCGAATACATAACTCCAAGCCATCTAGTTTGGGTAAATCAGCTTCAGTAATAAGTAAATGATATTCATCTTGGCGTAACTTTTTTAATGCTTCTTGTCCATTTTCCGTTTCATCAACACGAAATCCTTGCATTTTTAACGCATTACATATCATACTACGAGTAACTTGAATATGATCGGCAACTAAAACTTGCTCTGGACGTTCTTGTATCTGTCCTGATTGTAATAAACGTTTAATACGTGATAGTAATTCAGGTAATACTGATGGTTTAGTAATATAATCATCTGCACCAGCTTCAAAACCTCGGTTAATTGCCTTTTCAGAGGTAGCGGAAGTGAGTAATAATACAGGGGTATTATTTCCTGATGCTTTTACTTTTTTACATAAACTGAGCCCATCTAACTTTGGCATACCTACATCCAAGACTAACAAATCAATCTGTTCATTTTGAAAAATGCGATAGGCTTCTTCACCATCCCAACAGGGGAATACTTGATAGCCTTCGTCTTGCAATGAATGGACAACGATACCATGACATAAACGGCTATCATCGGCAAAGAGAATAGAGGGTTTACGATAAAATAGGGGAGCAATAGCCTTAGAGAGATCATTAGCGGTAAAGGGCATAGTTAAAAATTGATCAGCACGATGATTAATAGCTTGTTCACGAATGCCGGGATCGGAGGAAAGAAAAATAAGTTTTGTGCTATTGAGATGAGGAGTTGTACGTATTTTATCACAAATTTCTATGCCATTAAAATTTTTAAGCATAGTACGTAAAAAAATGAGTCCAGGTTTAATTTTAATGATCTCTTGAAAATAATTATTTTGACTAGAATCTAAAGTAAAGAGTGTAAATTGATGGGGATCTA
Organism: Gammaproteobacteria bacterium; assembly: GCA_026994225.1. Taxonomy (GTDB): domain Bacteria; phylum Pseudomonadota; class Gammaproteobacteria; order GRL18; family GRL18; genus JALWRI01. The sequence goes on from JALWRI010000104.1 coordinate 35,089, forward strand.
AAATATTTTTTAATATTTCATTAATAGTGAGTGAATCAGTTAAAAGAAGAACACGAATTTTATCAGGTTTTTTCATTAGACATAGAGAATAGCGTTTATTTAGTTGTAATATTAACCAAATGTTTAATGGTGGTAAGCAGCTTTGTTTTATCTAACGGCTTTAACATAAAGTCACTTGCACCGAGTTTTTCACCCCATATTTTGCTAGATGTTTGCTCTTGTCCACTGATAAGAATGATGGGTATATGTTGCGTATCTTCTTGACGTTTCAAATAACGTGTAGCTTGAAAACCATTAATAACAGGCATGACTACATCCATTAATATGATGAGTGGGGAATGTTCTTTAGCTATACGAATACCTTCTTTGCCATCGTGAGCAATTAAGGTTTGATAACCTTCTTCAGCTAACCATTTTTGTAATGCGACAACTTGTGTACGTGAATCGTCAATAATCAGAATTTTTCCTGAGTGTTTTAAAACAGAGGAAGGGTTATTTGGATTATCTATTGTGCTATCAGAAGTGGAAAGACTCGCATTTTGATTAGATGCGGGTTTAAAAAGATGCTTAAAAAAATCCCAAAAAGGGATTAGCTCTTAACTTTAAGAAAATAAAATGATCTACTATAATGAGAATAAATACTTAATAGTTATTAAAGATAATCGGGTATGCTAACAGATATAAGAGAAAAGAAAAAGAAAAATCCTAAGCAATAATATTAGGTATTAATAAGTTATGTAATAGATTAATTTCATCTTTTAAATGTAATTTACGTCTTTTCATACGTTTCATCTGCATTTGATCCACACTTGGATCATCCGATAAACGATTAATGACATCATCTAAATCTCGATGTTCTAGAGTAAGTATGGCTAATTTTTTTTGTAATAATTCTAGTTCTTGTTCAGTCATAGTAGTGGTTTATTGTTTTGTTCTGGCACACTGCTAGAATCTATATATTCGATAACAGTGTCATGTAAAGCTTTATAAATACCCAGCCACATCTTATGCATAGGTTTCAAAATTATTTCCTAATACACTATCACTATCTACTTGATAACGTTGTGCAATAGAACTGGCCTGGCTAGTGGTATTAGACGAATTTTGATTATGAACAGCACTGTCATCGCTGTCATTATCCCCATCACTAGAAGCAGCATTATTTGGTGCCTGGGTTGTATTACTTGTAGTGCCGGTAGGATTAGCCAAACCACTCGCTGCTACGGCATTATTGGTATCAGTAGGGATGCTGTCCGTATTTTGATCCGCAGGAATAGCATTTTCTTGTTGTGCAAGCTGTTGAGCTTGTGCAGAAATCTGTACATTCACACTTTGTGTTGTGGGTGTTTGGGTCGTTTTCTGACCTTCTTCCCTCGATTCTGGCGCAGGGACACTTTGAGGCGTTTGAACTGGGGTAATATTACTAGGAACTGATTGTGCTATTTCCATGGTATTATACCTCATTAAGTGGGATTAAAATAAATACTTAATATATTGATCTGGTAAAGATAAAACAATATCTTATACTACATAGTATAGTCATAGATCGCACAAAAAAAAAGGTACATTAATAAATAATTATATTATAGCGTGTACTAGCAGTATTAATGTATTAACATCAACATTGTTCCCAGGGTAGATTATGGTAACGCCAACCACCTAGAGTGCTACGATGATGATCATCATCCCGTTCACCTTCAAATCCTTCATTGATATGGTAAACATTTTGTATATTAGCTTCTAATAATACTCTTCCAGCTTCTAAAGAACGTTTACCACTGCGACAGATTAATATAACAGGGGCACTCAGGTCTTTTTCACTACTTGCTCCACCAAGCAATAATTGACGTATTTCAGTAGTAAAACGGGGATTAATTTCCCAGTTTGGCTCATCAATCCAGGGAATATGCACAGCTCCTACAGGATGTCCGACAAACAGGTATTCCATAGAGGAGCGAATATCAATTAAGACTGCTTTAGGATTATCTTGTAATATTTCCCATGCTTGTTTAGGAGTTAATTCTTGTGGTTCTAGCATCATCATATTTTCCATGCCAAAAGGAGTTTTTACTAAAGTATTTGATTTTAGATTCGCTTTAATAAACTAGTATAGCTCAAATGAGCTAAAATCCAATTTTTGTTAAAGTAAATTATAAGAAATAAGGCAAAAGTATTTCTTTTAGCTAAAATAAATATATGCTATTACTGGTCTCTACAGGGTATATTCAGCACAACAATAATAAGAAGAGGTTGATATGGGGACAAAAGATCATCGTAAATATAGACGTACACGTATCACGTTTGAGGTAGAATTAATGCATCCTATGTGTGGTAATTTATTATTAAAAACACGAGATATTTCTGATGGAGGCATTTTTCTGATAGCTGAAAGTGATATTTTATTGGAAGTGGGGCATATTGTTGAAGTACAAGTAAAAGGGATGAATCAACAAGCCCCGATTGTTAAAATGGAAGTGGTAAGAGTAGAAGATGAAGGTATGGGATTACGTTTTGTGTAATACCTTATATTGTTGTTCTATTTCCTCTGATAACAATAACCATTGTTCTTCTAATTGTTCAATATGTTGTAATTGTTGATGTTGTTGTTTAAGTAAATTTTGTAATTGTGTGCTATTGTTTTCCTCATATAAACTACTATCACTGAGTTGCTGGGTAATATGTTCATTAGCCTGATTAAGTGTATCGAGCTTTTTTTCTATACTCTGTAGCTGTTTTTTTAATGGTTGTAATTGCTTACGAATAGCGGCTTCTTGTTGTCGTTGTGCTTTTTTAGATTTTTCATTGGGGGGTGTTTTTAGCGATGTTTGGGATAAGGTATCTTTTTGTTGTTGTAAATCATGGCGATAATCATCTAAATCGCCCTTATACGTTTCTACACGCCCTTGTTGTACCAAAAGAAATTGATCGGTAACACTATTGAGTAAATATCTATCATGGGACACTAATATCATTGCTCCAGTGAAGGTTTGTAAAGCAAAACTCAAAGCATCTCGCATATCCATATCCAAATGGTTTGTCGGTTCATCGAGTAATAATAATTGAGGTTCTTGATAGACTAATAATGCTAATACCAGGCGAGCTTTTTCGCCCCCAGAAAAATGTACAATGGCTTGCGTTGCTTTATCATTGGAAAAATTAAAAGTCCCTAAAAAAGTACGTAAATCTTGTTCTTTTGCCGCTTTATTACGTTGTTGTAAATGTTGCAACGGACTGTCTTGTGGGGAAAGTTGTTCAAGTTGGTGTTGAGCAAAATAGCCAATACGTAAATCAGGATAAATATTTATTTCTCCAGCAAAAGGGCTTAATTGCTGACACAATAATTTAATTAATGTTGATTTACCGCTACCATTAGCACCTAGCAAACCAATGCGATCGCCCGCTGCAATATGTAGAGAGACGTTATTTAAAATAGGCGTTTGATGATAGCCGACTGTCACTTTATCAAGCGTAATCAGCGTATTGGGTAGTTTAGGGGTATTTTTAAACTGGAAGGATAAGGTAGAATCAACATGAGCGGCAGCAATTATTTCCATCCGTTCAAGCGCCTTGATACGGCTTTGTGCTTGTTTTGCTTTAGTTGCTTTGGCACGAAAACGTTGTACAAATTGTTGAATATGTTGAATTTGTTGTTGTTGTTTTTCATATAAGGCTTGTTGTTGTGCCAATTTGGTTTGTTTTTGTCGTTCAAAATCATCATAATTACCGCTATATAAAGTGATTTGTTGCTGTGCAATATGAGCGATAGATTGAATAGTGTTATTGAGAAAATCCCGATCATGAGAAATCAGTAATAATGCGCCAGAATAGTTTTGTAACCATGTTTCTAACCAAATGACAGCATCTAAATCAAGGTGATTAGTCGGTTCATCGAGTAACAGTAAGTCAGAACGACACATTAATGCTTGTGCTAAATTTAAGCGCATACGCCAGCCACCAGAAAAACTGGAAACTGCCTGACTACACTGTACTTGGGTAAAACCTAAACCATGTAATAATTTTAATCCTCTAACATGAGCACTATACCCTTGTATTGCCTCTATTTGTGCATGTATTTGAGCTTGTAAATGTCCATCATTGTGTTGTTCTGCCTGGTATAATTGGCTTTGTAATTGACGTAATTCTCTATCTCCATCAATAACATATTCGAGTGCATTTTGTGATAAAGCGGGTGTTTCCTGAGCAACATGCGCTATAATAGTGCCTTTTTGAATACGCAAATCGCCTTGATCAGGCGCAATTTTTCCTAAAATAAGTGTAAATAAACTGGATTTGCCACAGCCATTAGCACCAATAATTCCTATTCTTTGAGTGCTTGAAAGCATGAAATGGGCATCTTGAAAAAGTAATTGTGTACCTTGGCGTAAAGATAAGTGTTGTAGTGTTAACATAAACCCATACTTTTTAATAAGAAAAGCACGCATGATACCGCAGTTTTAGGTAAAATGGGCAGAGTTTTTACGAGAAATAAAAAATCCGGGTAATAGAACAATATGTCTAAATTTTTACAAGAGCTTCAAAAACGGCGCACGTTTGCCATTATTTCACATCCTGATGCAGGAAAAACCACTTTAACAGAAAAATTATTGTTATATGGTGGTGCTATTCAGCTTGCAGGTACAGTAAAAGGGCGAAAAGCAGCTCGTCATGCAACGTCTGACTGGATGGCGATGGAAAAAGAACGGGGTATTTCGGTAACTTCGTCAGTGATGCAATTCCCATATAAGGAATGTATTATTAATTTGCTAGATACTCCTGGGCATGAGGATTTTTCAGAAGATACTTATCGTACATTGAGTGCAGTGGATTCAGCATTAATGGTCATAGATAATGCAAAAGGGGTAGAGCAACGTACCATTAAATTAATGGAAGTATGTCGTTTACGGGATACGCCTATTTTGACGTTTATTAACAAAATGGATAGGGAAGGGCGAGACGGAATTGAATTATTAGATGAAATTGAGGAGGTATTAGGGATAGCTTGTGTACCTATGACATGGCCTATAGGTATGGGACAACGTTTTAAAGGTGTCTACCATTTATATCAGGATAAAATTCATTTATTTAGCGCACAGCATGAGGGAAAAATTCAGCAAGGTGAAGTCATTATGGGATTAGATAATCCTCGTTTAGATGCAGTGTTAGGTGATCAAGCGATAGAATTACGGGATGATATTGAATTAGTACGAGGTGCATGTAATGTATTTGATTTGGAATTATTTTTAGCCGGGGAGATAACACCGGTATTTTTTGGTTCTGCTATTAATAATTTTGGAGTAGATGAAATGCTCGATGCGTTTGTCGAATATGCACCCATGCCCCAAAATAGAGAAAGTCATGAACGGATAGTTGCCGCAGATGAAAGTAAAATGACAGGTTTTGTATTTAAAATACAAGCAAATATGGATCCGCAACACCGAGATAGAATTGCCTTTATGCGTATTTGTTCTGGACGTTATGAAAAGGGTATGAAAATGCAGCATGTACGGATTGGAAAAGATATTCAAATCAGTAATGCGATTACTTTTATGGCACAAGATCGATCACATGTTGAAAATGCTTATGCGGGAGATATTATTGGTTTGCATAATCACGGTTCTATCCGTATTGGTGATACCTTTACGATGGGGGAAAAACTAAAATTTATAGGTATTCCAAATTTTGCACCGGAGTTATTTCGGCGAGTACGTTTACGTGATCCATTAAAAATGAAAGCCTTGCAAAAAGGGTTAGAACAACTAAGTGAAGAAGGGGCAACGCAACTTTTTAAACCATTAAATAATAATGATTTAATATTAGGTGCGGTGGGAGTGTTACAGTTTGATGTAGTGCGCCAACGTTTACAAGATGAATATAAAGTCGATTGTATCTTTGAAACAGTATCAGTGGTCGCTGCACGTTGGATACAGTGTGAAGATAAAAAGCGATTGGCAGAGTTTGAACGTAAACAAGTAGATAATCTAGCATTAGATGGAGGAGGAGAATTAACGTATCTTGCTCCAACACAGGTTAATTTGAATTTAACGCAAGAGCGTTGGGAGGATATTCAATTTTTATCTACTCGTGAGCATTAAAATGGTAGTGTATCAATGTTAATTGATAGTCATTGCCATATTGATTTTCCGGTATTTGATGCAGACAGAATGCAAGTTTTGCAACGTTGTCAAAATAGCAATATACAAGCATTAGTAATACCGGGAGTCAGAGCAAAGACGTGGCAGCGTTTGATAACGATCAATGAGCAAGTAAATAGTAGCTTACATTGTTATTATGCATTGGGGTTACATCCTTATTTTTTGGCACAACATAGCTTTAGTGATATAGATAAGCTACAAGAGGCTTGCCAAATATATCATCCGGTAGCGATAGGAGAAATAGGGCTAGATTATTTGCTGCCAGATAGCGAATATTCTTATACGCTACAAAAACAGTTGTTTATCGCACAATTAAAAATAGCAGCACAACAGAATTTAGCGGTGATTATTCATGCCCGTAAGGCACATGATGATATTTTATGGTGTTTACATCGTTATCCTGTAAAAGGGGGAGTAATACATGCGTTTAATGGCAGTATGCAGCAAGCAAAACGTTATCAGGCTATGCAGTTTAAATTAGGTTTTGGGGGAACTATCAGCTATCCCAAAGCCCGTAAAATTCGCTATCTTGTCCAACATTTACCGTTATCACAATTATTATTAGAAACCGATGCGCCAGATATGTCACCGATACAGTATTCTAAGCTGCGTAATTCACCAGAGTATTTACCAATAATTTGGCATACTTTATTAGCCTTGCGAAAAGAAAAAACAGATGAAATTCAGCAACAATTATTGCATAATGCCAAGGTATTATTTAACGTAAGTGAATGACTAACAACATAAGGATATTATTGTATGAAAAGAAGCATCCTATTATTATTGCTTTGGGGTATAACATCTATTGGTTTTGCTAAAGGGTGGGTTTTAAACAATGAAGAATCGCAGCTTCACTTTGTCTCTATAAAAAAAGGGAGTGTTGCAGAAGTACATAGTATTCAACAACTCTCTGGAAGCGTAGATAAAAATGGCAATATTAAAATTGTGTTAGATTTAAACAGTGTGGAAACCCATATTGCAGTGCGTAATAAACGGATGCAAAAAATATTATTTGAAACGCAGACGTATCCTCAGGCAGTCTTGACGGGAAAAATGCAAAAGCATATTGCTTGTGGTTTTCAAGAAGGTATTGCAGAAGAACATACTATTGAAGCAGAGTTAGAATTACATGGTGTAAAGAAAAAAATTACCTTACCACTGATTTTTACTAAAATAAATAGCTATGCGTTAAATGTTGTCAGTAAACAGCCTATTATTATTAATGCTGCAGACTTTAATTTATTGGGTGGTGTGAATGCATTACGGGATATTGCTAAACTTTCAGCTATTAGTTATGCCGTACCGGTAGATTTTTCGTTAATTTTTGAGAAAAAAAAGTAACAAGAAGTAAAACATAACCTGAATAGTTCAATAATTCAGGTTATTCCTGGGCCTTTTAGTTTGCTACGTCCCCCTGATGTAGGAATGATCGTAATTTGTGTACTGATCCGTTCTTTGAGTGCTGATACATGAGAGATCACCCCAATTAATTTACCATTTTGATGCAGCATGGACAGTGTTTGCAGGGCAGTTTCTAAACTATCTTCATCCAGACTACCAAATCCTTCATCTAAAAATAAGGAATTAACTTGTACTTTTTCACTGGCCATTTGAGATAATCCTAATGCTAAGCTCAAACTAATAATAAAATTTTCTCCTCCTGATAAATTTTTGGTAGATCGAATTTCTCCTGCTTGATAATTATCAATGACATTGAGTTCCAGAGCCTGTGTTGTGCTGCGGATGAGTTGATATCTATCGGTCATTTTATTAAGTTGCTGATTAGCATGTTGTACCATTAATTCGAAAGTAATACCTTGAGCAAAGGTACGGTATTTTTTTCCATCAGCCGAGCCGATTAAATGGTATAATTGATCCCAACGTTGAAGTATTTTATTTTGTTTATCAATAGCAATCCATTTTTCTTTGATATGGGATTTTGCCTGTGTATTTTCTTCTAATTGATGAATGAGAAGAGCGATCTTATTATCTGTTTCTGTTAGTAAGATGTGATTTTCAGCATATTGTTGTTGTAATACATCAAGGGGGTCTTGGCTAATATTTTTAGCTTTTTCTGTAGCAAGACGTGCTATTCTATCTTTTTCTCTACTTAATATATCTTTTTGTTTATCTTGTAATTGTTGAGCTTGAGCTGACAACATGTGATATTGTTCGAAATTAAGCCGAGCTTGACAAAATACCTTTTCCGTATCAAAACCCTGTTTTGTTAATTGTATTGCAAAGTGCTTTTCTTTTTCTTCCAGGCCAGGTTGACGTTGAGCAATATGCTGTAGCAAAGCGTTAATCTGATCGTTTGCACTGTGTAATCTTTTTTCTTGTTCATCATACGATAATTGTGCCGTTTTCTCTTCTTTTTCAGCATCGAGTACGGCTTGATACAAACGTTGTGCTTCTTCATCAGGTTGTTTATTGCCATATAAATGTTGTCGCTTTTTCTTTTTATCATCATAGTTTTGTTGTAATGTTTGAAGATAACTATGTTGTTTATGTAATGCTTCGGTTTGTGTTTCAATAATGGCATTAAGGGGTTGTATAGTGTTTTCTAGCTCAATCTGTTGTTGCTTAATTTGTACTGATTGATCATAATACTGTTGCCAACGGTGTAAACGTGCCTTGAGTTCTGTTAGTAGTTGCTCTGGTTGAGATATATCTTCAATAGCGACAACTTGTAATAAACGGAGTAAATCTTGTTTCAGATCATGATACTGTGATTGCAGTCTATTTAATTCGGCTGTTGTTGTGTCTATACTCTGTTGCAAATTTTTTTTATCATTTTGTAATATCTCTTGTTGATTTTTACTATCTAGTAGTTCTTTTTGAGCAGCTATTTCTGCTGCTAGATATTGTTGATAGCGTTTTTCTAATTCTTCAGCTTGATGAATGAAGGTATTAAGAGCAGCAATTTTATTATCAATCTGATCAGGTTGCGGAATATTACCTACTGCGTAGGGATGGGTTAATGCTCCACAAAGGGGGCAAGGTTGCTTATCTTTTAGTTTTTTCCTTTCTTCTTCAAGTTTTGCGATTTTCTCAAGATAGTTTTTTTCACTTAATAGATGATCTTTGTCACTGCGATATTCTCGTAATAAACGCCCATTTAATAACTGTTTTAAACTATTTTTTCCTTGCTCTAAGGTATTGCTTGCTTGTTTAAGCGCATCTTGATAATGCAGATAGTTAGTATGATTTTTTTCTGCTCTATGACAGATTTTTTGCCATTCTATTTGCTGATTTGCTAGTACCTGATCTTTTTCTAGCAGGTCTTTTCCTTTTGCTGTAAGAAATTTTAATTGTTCCTCTATAATAGCTAAATGTTTGCTCAGCCATTCATCTTCTGAATGCGTGTGTAAATAGTTATCTATTTCATGCTGTGTTGTTTTTATCTTGGAATGCGTGTATTGATGTTGTGATAACTTTCTGCTATTTTCTTTAATTTGTGCTTTATCCTGTTGATATTGATTGGTTATTTTTTTTATACTTTGAGATAAGTCTGAGAGTTGTTGATCCAAAGAGCGGACTGTTTGAATTATCGCTTGCGATGCTTTTTGTTCTTGTTTTGCTTGTTGTGTTACTTGTTGTCTGTAGATGAGTGCTTGTTTTTTCTCTTGCCAGGTCGTGTTGATCTCAGAGAGAGCAGCTTGACGGGTTTGTAATTCACTTTTTTCTTGCAAATCGTGTTGACGAAGATTAATAAGTTGTGCATAAAGCGTTTCTAATTGTTGTGCCTGTTGTGCCTGTATGAGTTGTTCTTGATAAGGGCTAAATGCCGTAATTTCTTTTTCTAGTTGTCGTTTTTCTTCAGTCAGTGTCTCTATTTCTTGTTGTAAGGTGCTAAGTTGTGTGTGCCATTGTATTGCAGTGTTAATGTTAGCTATTTGTGCATTGAGGTGTATTTTTTTTTGTTCTAACTGTTCAAGCTCTTGATGTTTAGCATTTTCATCTTCTTCTCCTAAAAGACGTATCCCCGCCACTGCCGTTTTTAATAGCTGTAATTTGTCTTGTTCATCACGCTGTCGTTGGTGGGTATGTTGGGATATTTTAGAATAAATTTCTCGGCCTGTAATGTGTTCCAGGATACTTGCTTTTTGATCGATATCTGCCTTAAGGAAACTATCAAAATGTCCTTGTGCTAAAAGTATGGATCGGGTAAAGCGATGAAAGTCCATTCCTGTTTTCTTTTCTACTTCGCCGATAACCAAACTTTTTTTGGTTTGTATAGGTCGATGACTGATAGCGTCAACAATTTGATGTTCTTGATCTTGTAATTTTCTATGTGGATCTTTTTTGGCACGGCGTTGTTCCCAATGGCATAGATAACGTCCTTTTTGTGTTTCAAATACGACTTCAGCATAACATTCTCCCGTTTGACGAGACATAATTTCATTATTGCTTTTAGTAATTTTTCCTAATCGGGGAGTTGCTCCATAAAGAGCAAGACATATTGCATCAAGGATAGTGGATTTTCCTGCACCCGTTGGACCTGTTAAAGAAAAAATGCCATTACAGAGGTATTCAGGATGGGTAAAATCTATTTCCCATGTACCATATAATGAATTGAGATTTTTCAATCGCAAAGCTAAGATTTTCATAAATACTTATATATTATGATCGACTTCGTAGACAGATTGTACTATTTCTTGATAAGCGTGCATTAAATCTGTGCGTTCTTCATTGGGAATATGAAAAGCATCCAGACAACGTTGAAACATATCATATTCATCTAAATCATCCAGGTTCTCATTACTCGTCAGAGTATTAATAACAGGATGGAGCATTTGTTTATTTTTAATACGAAGAATTTCTATATTGCTATTAACAACTATATCATTACATATTGCGGTTAAATTAGAGAGATATTTTTTGCCTGTGTATTCAATTTCTAGCCATGCTTGAGTTTGTGTATGGCTTAATTGTTCTAATTGAGCCTTAATAGCATCGAGGTTACCACTGATTGCTATTAAGCGTTGAAAGCTCGGTACAGGTAGTTCTCTAATATCGATTATGCCTTGAGCAAATTCTACCATAACAACTTTTTTTTCTTGTTTCGCTTCACCAAACCCCATAGGTATAGGAGAGCCACTATAGCGAATATGGTGTGTATGTCCTACTCTTTGAGGAATATGTAAATGCCCTAATGCAAGATAATCAATATTATCAGGAAAAATGTTTTCATCTATATAAGCAAGTGTACCAACATATAACTCCCGTACGCCATCACCATCAATAGTTTTTCCTCCAGATGTAAATAAATGCCCCATTGCAATAATAGGTGGAGCGTATCCTGCTTGTTTAAATTGCTTACGTTTTTGCTCTGCAATATTACAGATAGCAGAATAATGTGCTTTAACACCTGCGACTAATTTACTGTTTTTCTCTTCAATGGTTTCACCTGCTTCAACGGTTCGTATATCTTTATCTCGTAGATAGGGAATGGCACAAATAATGGCTTCAGCTTGTTGTTGAGTATTCTTTAATACGATAACCTCATTGTCTAATATTGTGTTGATAGCACTGACAATATGGATGTCAAGAGCGCACAATAATTGCTTAGGGGCATCTAAAAAAGAAGGCGAGTCATGGTTTCCTGCAATAATGACAACATGACGACAACAAGTGTTAGAAATATGATATAAAAATTGATAATACAATGTCTGTGCTTTATTACTTGGGGTAGTGGTATCAAATATATCACCGGCTACCAGTAGTATATCAATATGTTGTGTGCTAATGGTATCTAGTAACCAGTCTAAGAAAGCGGTAAATTCATCATAGCGTTTTTTACCATAGAGAGAACGCCCTAAATGCCAGTCAGAGGTATGGAGTATTTTCACTGTTATTTGTTATTTATGCTAGTATCAATATTTTCCACAGAGAAAAAAGTCTCGAATAGGATGAAGTGGTGGAGGCGGCGGGAATCGAACCCGCGTCCACGAGTAATCTGCCCTTGGTTCTACATGTTTAGTTCTTCCTTTTAATCTTGTTAATATCCCTCCGGAAGGCAGGATGAATAATAACACAGTTTGTTAAGTTTTAACGGTTTATCCACAAACATGATATTCCGCGAGCTTGTGAGAAGTCGACCCTCGAAAGCCCTGATGCACAAGCAAATCAGGTTCGAAGGGCACCAGGCTGGTTTTTAAGCAGCTAGAGCGTAGTTGTCGTCATTGGCAACT
>JALWRI010000105.1 GCA_026994225.1 Gammaproteobacteria bacterium
AATTCTCTCTGCCTTTCAGGAACAAGCCCCAGGCTTACCCGAAATTGAACCCTCTGATTTAGCAACCCTCAATACCTTAGAAGAAATTGTTGCCTTTATGCGGAGTAAAATGCCTGAGTTGACCTCTACGGCTAACGATACAAGCACCTCTAATCCTAATACTTCCAATACACCAGAGATAGATCTCAATGCCTTATTATTAGAAGTGGTATCAGAAAAAACCGGCTATCCCGTTGATATGATTGAAATGGATGCCGATTTAGAAAGCGGCTTGGGGATTGATTCCATTAAACGGGTAGAAATTCTCTCTGCCTTTCAGGAACAAGCCCCAGGCTTACCCGAAATTGAACCCTCTGATTTAGCAACCCTCAATACCTTAGAAGAAATTGTTGCCTTTATGCAGCAAAAATCTGGAGATAATACCTCTCATAGCTCTCAAAATACTGCTACAAAAAACACTGTAGCAAGCACTTTAGATACTCCTGTAGGACGTTTCTCGGTACATGCTGTGCCAGCACCGGCAACAGGGTTTGCTATACCCGGTTTAACGCAAGCAAAAATAAGTATTATCCCCGAAAATAAAAAAGCAGCCATTGCAAAAGCCCTGATAAAACAGTTGGCTAAACAGCAAATCCATGCTCAAATCGTTAACCAGCCTCCCTCTGATGCTGAAGCAGTTATTTTCCTCGGTGCATTACAAAATAAAGGGGGTGCCGAAAATGCACTATCTGTCAATAAAGCCGCTTTCTTAACCGCTAAAACCATTGCCAAACATTTTACTCAAACAGGGGGTATTTTTGTTACCGTACAAGATACCGGCGGTGATTTTGGTTTACAGCATTCTCCAGAGCAACAAGCATGGCTGGGTGGTTTGCCTGGTTTAGTCAAAACCGCTGCTTTAGAATGGCCAAAGGCTTATACTAAAGCGATAGATATAGCACAAGAGCAACGTAGTCCTACTGAAATAGCCAAATTAATTTGCCAAGAGTTACTACAAGGGGGGACGGAGATTGAAGTTGGTATCAACAGCGATGCTCAACGTACCACACTGATAACTCGTACGACACCGGTAACACAAGCTGGCAATGCCGTCATTACCGAAAATTCTATTTTAGTCGTGTCTGGTGGAGCAAGAGGCGTTACGGCTGCAACCTTAAAAGGATTAGCAAAAGCCTATCAGCCTAAATTAGTCTTATTAGGACGTACTCCTTTAGCTGAAGAATCAAGTGCAACACAAAACGTCAAAGACGATGCACAACTTAAACAAGCAATTTTACAACAAGCGAAAGCCAAAGGGCAGAAAATAACCCCTATGGAGCTCAACAGAACTTGTGCAGGAATTTTGGCCACCCGTGAAGTAAGAGCCAATATTGCCGAAATGGAAAGTTATGGTTCACAAGTCCGTTATATGCCCGTTGATGTACGTAATCAAGATGCCGTCAATGCTGCATTAGAGCAGGTACGTAATGAATGGGGTAAAATTACAGGGCTCATTCATGCTGCAGGTATGCTTGCCGATAAACGCATAGAAGATAAAACCGAAGAACAATTTGAACAAGTTTTTAGTACCAAAATTGATGGTCTACATACCTTGTTAACTGCTTTAGAAAATGATCCACTAGAGGTAATGTGTATGTTCTCCTCCGTTGCTGGACGAGGTGGTAATGTTGGACAATGCGATTATGCGATGGCAAACGAAGTCTTAAATAAAGTATCTCAGGCAGAACGTCAAGCACGTCAAGATAAATGTTTGGTTAAATCTGTTAACTGGGGGCCTTGGGACGGTGGTATGGTTACTCCTGCATTAAAAGCACATTTTCAGTCTATGGGCATTGCTTTAATTCCATTAGCAGGTGGTACTGACTTTTTAGTCAAAGAATTGACCGATATTCAGGCAGATCAAGTAGAAGTGGTGGTTGGCGGTAGTCAAACTGATAGCCCACAATTATTAGGTGTTAACTCCACGACTCGACACATGGAAATAATACTAAATAAAAGCAATTATCCCTATCTTTTAGGTCATCAAATTCAAGGTACGGTAGTTGTTCCCATGATGCAAGTGGTCGAATGGTTTAGCAAAGCGGCACAATCATGTAAACCGGACATGCAAGTATCGGGATTAGAAAAAATTCAGGTATTAAAAGGTATTCGTGCTGAAAATTTTGATCAAGGTGAGATATTATCTATCTCCTGCACGCCTGATGAAAACGATGCCCAACGCTTGCATATGCAACTAAGCTCTACACAAGGTCTCCATTACTACAGTGCCGATGTGATTATGCGCTATCCAGAAGAAACCCTAGCGCCACAAGTTCATATAGCTGCTTCAGAATATACGGCATGGCCCTGGAAAAAAGCAGAGGTCTATGGTAAACAATTATTCCATAGCAATGATTTTAAAGTCATTGAGGAATTAAAAGGTGTCTCCAAACAAGGAGGACAAGCCAGCTTGCAAAGCGTAATAGATAAGAATTGGCAAAATACCTGGATATCTGATCTTGCTGCACTCGATGGAGGCTTACAACTTGCTATTTTATGGGGTTATCAAGAAGCAGGAAAAACTTCCTTACCTACTGCAATAGAACGTTTAAGTTTCTATCAAACACCGCAAAGCGGTTTGGTTGATTGTCAGCTACAAAGCACTATGGTGGGTAAACATCGGACACAAAGTGACATAATATTCAATGCTGCAAATGGACAACGTTTAGCTGAGATAAGTGGTCTGCAAATGCATTTACTCGATAGTTAAATGCGAACGCTAAGTAATCCATATCATTCCCATAGCGTAAAGCTATGGGGTTCTCTGATCTTTAACTCAATATAATGGAATAGCATGCCTGCATTTGAACCTATTGCAATAATTGGACAAGCCTGTGTATTACCAGGTGCCTTAACACCAGAACAATTTTGGCAACATATTGTCGCTGGAGATAACTTACTTAGCCCTGCTCCAGAGGGTTATTGGCGAGTAGAAAAAGCAAAAGTATTACTCGGTGGCAGCGGAGAATTAGCAGATAAGGAACGTGCCTATACGGATCAAGGAGGCTATGTTAGTGATTTTGCTCAGCACTTTAATGCCGAAGGTTTTGCACTACCAGCAAGCACTATCCAACAACTTGATCCATTATTTCAATGGTTATTACATTGTAGCCGTGAGGCCTTACACAGTGCCAAGCTCACCACTGCACCCGATAATACTGGTATTATTTTGGGGAATTTATCTTATCCCTCACATGGTTTAAGCCAATATTCTGAAAGTGTTTGGTTACAACAACAAAAAGATTTTGCTGCATTTGCACCCACTTCCCCTGCTGTAGAAAATCGTTTTAACTCAGGCTATCCGGCACAATTAGTTGCCAATGCCTTACATTTGACTGGGGATGCTTTTTGTTTAGATGCTGCTTGTGCTTCTTCCCTGTATGCCATCAAACTTGCCTGTGATCGCTTGCATGATAAACAAGCTCATATTATGTTAGCGGGTGCAGTCAATCGTGCTGATGATTTATTTTTACATTGTGGCTTTTCTTCCCTCAAAGCATTAAGTAAAACAGGACGCAGTTTACCCTTTCACGCTCAAGCTGATGGCTTACTTCCGGCAGAAGGGGCAGCCGTTGTCGTATTAAAACGATTAGCCGATGCAGAACGAGATGGCGACAATATCTTAGGGGTTATTCGTGCAGTAGGACTCTCTAATGATGGACGCAGTGGAGGATTTTTAGCTCCGGCTGCCAGTGGTCAGGTACGTGCAATGCAAGATGCCTACCAGCAATCTGGCTTATCCCCACAACAAATAAATATGATTGAATGCCATGCTACGGGTACGCCTACTGGTGATAGTGAAGAGCTACGTAGTATGCAAAGTATTTTCCAGGATAATAACAATGTTCCCATTGGTTCATTAAAATCCAATATGGGACATTTAATCACTGCATCAGGTATTGCTGGCTTATTAAAAGTACTCGCTAGTATGCAACACGGTATCCGCCCTCCAACCTTAAATACCGAGCAACCTACTGCAACATTAAATAACAGTGCTTTTCGCCTATTACAAGAAGCAGAACACTGGCCTGATGATGTACCGAGAATTGCCGCAATTAATAACTTTGGTTTTGGTGGCAATAATGCCCATTTAATTGTAGAGCAATGGCATACTGCAATACCTAAATCCACCTCTGTCGCTCCCCAAAAAACACCTATTGCTATTGTTGGTATGGGAATTATGGCCGGCGCAGCAAAAACAACGGCTGAATTTGCTCAAGCATTATTTAGCTCTGGCAAACACCAAAAACACACCCAAGATATACAACTACCATTGAAAGGCTTACGCTTTCCTCCCGCTGACTTACAAAAAACCTTACCCCAACAACTTGCTGTCATGCATACTACGCAAGAAGCACTCAGTAATATTACTACCCCATTACCCGAGGCCAATACGGGCGTGTTTATTGGTATGCAGTGTGATGCCGAAATTTCTCGCTATGGCTTACGTTGGCGTTTAGCACAATGGTATCAAGATTGGCATGGAATAGAAGAACAACGTGATACATGGTTAGCGAATGCCAGAGAAGGCGCTATTTTTGCCTTAGAACCGGCTGGGGTGATTGGTGCAATGCCTAATATTCCTGCTAACCGACTCAATAGCCAATATCATTGGCAAGGAGCGAGTTTTAGTGTTTCAAGTGAAGAATTATCTGGTATTCATGCGCTTGATATTGCCGTACGTGCGTTGCGCCAAAAGGAATTAGATGCAGCAATAGTTGGTGCTGTCGAAATGGGAGTCGAAGCAACACAACAATCTGCTATACAACATTTATTACCTGCTTCTCGCCATATTAGTGGCGATGCCAGTGTGAGTTTAGTGTTAAAACGTTTAGACGATGCTAAACAGGATGGCGATAATATTTTTGCTGTTATCTCTAATAATGCTAGTCATTATCATGATTTAGGTATTGATTTAACTTTACAACAGCAATCTTTGATCACTGCCCGATTTGGACACACTCACAGTGCATCAGGATTATTACATTTTGCTGCCGCAAGCCTAGCATGTGCAACTCGCCGACAAATTAATACGCCCCATCACTGGCTATCTGCTCAACAACATGCCACCCAATTATTAGTACAAGCCTTTGCCGGACAAAGTCATCAAATGGCTGTACACAGCGATAGTCAACATCATTGGCAATTACCTCAAGCCATTAGCACACGTTTATTTGTCTTTTCTGGTGCAGATCAACAAACAGTGCTAAAAGCACTACAAAATCGTCAACAAACCGCAGAAGGAGCTGCCCGTTTAGTGATCGTTGCTAATGATATGGCCGATTTTGAACAAAAAGCACAGCTTGCAGTTAAAGCCCTTTCTAAAACAGTCAATAAAGTACAAGATGTAACACTTGCAGATGGTATCTATTATCGTCAAACACCGTTAACGGGGGAATTAGCGTTTGTCTTTACCGGCGCAGCAGCAGCTTACCGTAAAATGGGAGATGAACTGTTACAAGCGTTACCCCAATTAAGCACTTTATTAGGGCAACGCTTTCATAAATTAGAAGATGCCGCTAACTGGGCTTATGATGGAAAGGATACCCCCCCTTTACCCTTACAACAACTCAAAGGATGTGGCTTTTTATGTCAATTACACGCTACCTTGACACAACAAATTTTACATTTAAAGCCTACCGCTACCTTAGGTATTTCTTCGGGAGAAACAAACGCTATCTTTGCGATGGGTGCATGGCAAGATATTGATGATATGTTCCAGGAAATTACTGATTCAGGCTTGTATGGTAAAGATCTCACTGGCGATTGCCTGGCAGCAAGTAGCGCATGGCAATTAACCGGTGCAGCTCCGTGGCAAAATTGGCATATCCTCACTCCTGTTACAGAAGTAGAAAAGTTAGTCAATGCCTTACCCAGAGTACAAATTACTATTATTAATTCTGACACCGATTGTGTCATCGCAGGACATGCCGATGAATGCCAACAAGTAATACAAAATATTGGTAAAAGTCGGGTGATGTATCTCAATCATGATATGGTCGTACACTGTGAAGAGTTACGTCCAGTCGCCAATATTTGGGAAACTATCCACCATCGTAAAACCTTTCCTGTCGAAGGAGTACGTTTTTATAGTAATTTCTTCCAAACACATTACCAAGCTGATAGCAATAAAATTACACAGGCTTTAACTGGACAGGCTCTCAAACCCATTGACTTTCGTCCTACGGTTAATAATGCCTGGAAGGATGGTGTACGCATCTTTTTAGAGCATGGACCACGTAATGGAGTAAGCCATGCTATTAAAACTATTTTAGGTGAACGAGAACACTTAGCTATTTCCCTGGAACAGGCTAATCACACACCGATAGAACAAGTATTTCATGCGATAGCACAATTACTTGCCGCTGGCGTGGCAGTAGACTATCCCGCATTTATACAAACCTTAGAACAAGCACACGTATTTACACACACAGAGCAGGAAAAAACCTTGCATTTTGCAGCACATTTTCCTCCGGTACAGTTTCCTCCAATTCACACTACAAGTCAGACTATTATGGAAAATTCGCACACTCATAGCGCTAATGCAGAGCAAACTAATATGCCTCCTGCACCACAATTACCTTCTGTTAACTACACAGTAGACAACGATAACACACCTACTGCAACAACCACTGCAACACCTTCCGAGATAAGCACAACAAGCTCCGCAGCACCTATAGAAGAAAAAATAGCACAGCCTTCTTCTGTTAAAACCCCAACCCCACCACCCCCTGCAACAAGCCCTGATCCTAACAGTAGCGTATTACAACAAACCATTGCAGCAACCCCTCATACAGCATCAAGCAATCATTCATTGAATGAATTTATGCAAAATACGGCCAATTTGCATACCCAATTTATTCAACAACAAAACCAGTTACATCAACAATTTTTACAGTTACAAGGGGAAATTTGGCAAGCTGTTAATCAAGGTCATACAACAATACCAAGCAGCAATAGCGTATCTTCCACCCCTACGCCATCAACAACCGTTCCAACGCCAACGCCTTCCATAAGCACCCCAACCGTTACACCAAAAACTATCGTAACGACGGCCAAGCAAAGCAACACCACAGATACGCCAAAGATGCCAACGGCTAATGCCAAAAAAGTAGTAGAAACAACACAGACTAAAGAGAATATTCAACCCCCTATAACCACAAAAGCAGCCCCCAAAGCGACTACAAACAGTGTCAATCCTACGTCCTCTTCGAGTCTATCCAAGCAAACCACTTTAACCACCTCAGACAAGCATAGCAATACCTCAAACAAGACGGAGGTTGATACACAGGATTTACGTTATTCACCTCCCCCAGAAGGGCTGCAATTTTCTCGTAAGCAATTAGAGATATTATGCTCTGGTAAAATTTCATCTGTATTTGGTGATTTATTTACCCAACAAGATCAATATGCCATTCAAGTACGTATGCCTGAACCCCCTCTATTACTCGCTGATAGAGTAACCGGTTTAAAAGGTGAACCAGGTAGTATGCAAAAAGGCATTGTTTGGACAGAAACCGATGTTAATCCTGATTCTTGGTATGTACAAGATGGGCATATGCCCCCCGGTATTATGATTGAGTCAGGACAAGCTGATTTATTACTTATTTCCTGGCTTGGCGCAGATTTTCTTAATAAAGGGGAACGGGCTTATCGTTTACTAGGCTGTGAATTAACTTATCATAAAGGGGGGTTACCTCAAGTCGGTGATACCTTATGCTATGATATTCATGTTGATGGCCATGCTAAACATGGAGATGTACGGTTATTTTTCTTCCATTATAACTGCCGGGTCAATGATCAATTACGCTTATCAGTACGAGAAGGACAAGCTGGATTCTTTAGTAAAGAAGAATTAGATGATTCAGGCGGTGTATTATGGTCACCTGAAGACGATCAACCCAAAGCAGATGCAATACTAGACCCTGCGGTACAAGCAACTAAATATAAATGTTTTAGTGAAGAGCAAGTTACTGCACTATCAGAAGGACGTGCCTTTGAATGTTTTGGTGAAGGTTTTGAACTCACTTTACCACATCAACGTACGCCAAAAATTTCTGCTGGCAAGATGAAACTGTTTAAAGAAGTCACCGCACTTGATCCCACTGGAGGCCCTTGGGGACGAGGCTATTTACGTGCAGAAACCGATATTAAACCCGATGATTGGTTTTTTGATGGACATTTCAAAAATGATCCTTGTATGCCCGGTACTTTAATGGCCGATGCCTCCTTACAAACGATGGCTTTTTATTTGCTTTCACAAGGTCATGCCATTGATAAAGATTCCTGGCGTTTTGAGCCTGTTCCTGATGAACCTTATACCTTTATTTGTCGTGGTCAAGTGACACCCGAATCAAAACACCTTATTTATGAAGTGTTTGTAGAAGAAATTATTGCAGCACCACACCCTACTATCTTTGCTGCATTACTGTGTAGTAGTGATGATTTAAAAGTATTCCAATGTCGCCGTTTTGGTTTACGTTTGATTCCTGACTGGCCTTTAAATACCCGCCGTCACTTACTGGAAAAACATGATATTACACCACGCATTGTCGGTGATGCAGGCGATGTACGAGGGGATTATCAAGCACTGTTAGCGTGTGCATGGGGAATGCCCTCAGAAGCCTTTGGTACAATGTATAAACCCTTTGATGATGTACGCCGTGTACCTCGCTTGCCTGGCCCTCCTTATCACTTTATGTCACGGGTCTTGTCCGTAGAAGGTGATGCAGGATTTGCCGTACCAGGAAAACAACTTGTCTCTGAATATGATATTCCTGCTGATGCCTGGTATTTTAAAGAAAATAGCAATCCAGTAATGCCATTTTGTGTATTATGTGAAGTGCTATTACAACCTTGTGGTTGGTTTGGTTCCTTTATGGGCTTTGCATCCCGGAGTGAAGATGATCTTTGCATTCGTAACCTGGACGGGGATGAAAGTGCCCAAATTATGGAAATTACCCCTGAATTTGGTACTATTCGTATTGAAGTAACACTTACTAAAATGAGTCAAATGGGTAAAATGGCACTAATCTTTTTACACGTTGACAGCTTCAGAGTCTCTGATAATAGTCCAGTATTAAGCCTTAATACCTCTTTTGGTTTCTTTACTGACGATGCCTTAGCAAATCAATTAGGCTTACCTGTTAATGATGAGATTAAAGCTATCCGTGATACCCCCAGTGATTACTTTTTAGATTTAACCCAAAGCCCTCCCGAATTATGTGATGGTGCGCCCCGATTACCTTCACTGATGCTACGCATGATCGATCATATTACGGGTTACTGGCCCACAGCAGGCAAAGCAGGACTCGGACGTATTCGTTGCGAACAAATCATTAACCCTGATAGTTGGTATTTTAAAGCACATTTTTTCCAGGATCCGGTACAACCTGGCTCACTGGGATTAGAAGCATTATTACAAGTGCTACAAAGCTTTATGTTATTAAAAGGCTTTGGAAAATCCATGCAACATCCTCGTTTTCAAGCCATTGCCACCCATGCAGCATTAATCTGGAAATATCGCGGACAAGTTACCCCACGCAATAAGAAAGTAACTACTGAAATGGAAATTACCGATATTATCGAAGATGATAAAGGTATTCTCGTTATTGGAGAAGGAAACTTGTGGGTAGATGGATTACGTATTTACAGCGTAGAAAATATGGGTATGCGTATCGTAGAAGGCACGGCCATCAATCCTCCTTTAAATCCTGCTTCAGATAGCACAAAAAAAAAACTCTGAGCGTTACCCCTCCTCATAATAATGGAGTGGTAGATATAGTACTCAGTGATCAAGCTAGCCCCTGGTTAGCTGATCACTGCCCCACTTACACTCTTCCAGCATTACCTATGATGAGTGTAGTAGATTATTTAGCACAAGCTGCCCAAAAATTTTCCCCTAATTATGTTATTACAGCCATTGAAAATATCAGTATTAAACGCTGGATTACCCAAGCCCCTGGGCAACAAGTCCGTCTGCAAAGCAAAGTAGAAATACAGACACAACAACCGTTACAATTACATGCTAAAGTGGATATTTGGGATGAAAAGAAAAATCTGTTTATTAATGCAGCAGTGGGTACGATTACCTTAGCAAACCATTACCCTCTTGCTGAAAATATTTTTTCTCCTTTAGCAGATAGCCAGAAAATAACCGATAAGCTCTATGCCAATGGACAATTATTTCATGGCACGGCTTTTCAACTGATGCAAGATTTACAACAATCAAATAAGGGCGCAAGCTCTTCACTTAATGCGCAAATACAACAAGTTCCTGTTGGCATATTACATCCTGCCTTACTTGATGCTGCCACCCATGCTATTCCCCACGCAGAGCCAGAATATTGGTTTGGTAAAAATGCCCAGGGTATGGTTGCTTATCCACATAAAATTAACTACTTAAAACTTTATGCTACTACCCCATTAAGTGGCGAAGTAACATGTCAAATACGGGCAATAGAATTAGAAAAACACCGTTATCCTGTTATTGATTTACAACTACTACAACAGGGTAAGCTATGGGCAAGTATGCGTTTAACAGAAATTTTATTACCCAAAGGCCCCCTCGGTGCAGCAGAACCTGCAAAACGCAAGGCTTTTTTACGAGATACCCAATATTTTAAGGATGTCACATTGAGCCAAACTACCACCGACAATACACAATTAACTAAATCCTATGTCAGTTTAAGTAATTGGCTACCAGGTACGCTAGAACATGTTTATCAAAGTAGCGATCAATTACCTTTAGCTCGTGAAATTGCACTAAAAGAACATGCTGCACATCACTATCAACTACATCCTAGTCAATTTACTTTGACGCTCTTAGAAAAAGATCAATACCAATTAAGCTCTGCCTGTTTACCTCTTAATAGCTTAACCGTAACAGTGCAAGATGATCCCCGTCATATTACCGTTAGCACCAAGAACAGTCATTTGAGTATGCAGCCTTTACGAGATTATTGGCACCCTTACTTAAAACAACAAAAAGAATGGCTTGTAGAAACTCTTTACTTTGCTATTATGCGCCGTTTTGTTAATCAGGTTAAAATCGCCGATCCAGCAGGATTAGCCAATATCGCTGGTCAACCTGCCCTCTATTTAGGTAACCATCAAACTGGCATCGAATCCTTATTATTCTCAACGATTACCGGTGCATTAGCACAACAACCTATTATTACCATAGCCAAAGGAGAACATCGTGATAGCTGGTTAGGGCATCTTATCAAACTAAGTGAAGCATATCAGGGTGTTACTATGCCCAGAAATATTATCTTCTTTGATGCTGATGGACAGGTCGAAATGATAAAAACGCTGCAACGTTTACCCGATATTTTATATTCTGAAGGCCTATCTTTGATGATACATGCCGAAGGCACACGGATGACTACTTGTCGTCAACCAGTAGAAATTATCAGTTCCGTCTTTCTTGATTTTGCTATTAAAGCAAAATTACCTGTTGTACCCGTACGTTTTTATGGGGCATTACCGGTTACAGGCAATGATACTCGCTTAGAATTTCCTTATCAGTACGGGAAACAAGATTATTGGATTGGTACCCCTATTATGCCTGATACACTGGAAAAACTCCCTTTGGCAGAACGTAAACAATATGTCTTACAAGCTATTAATCAACTGGGATCGGATCTTTCTTTAGAAACCCCTTATCCAGGAGACCCCCATTTTGCCCAACGTGTTCGTAGCATTCAAAAAGATTTTGGTTATCACGAAACACAAGCCGTTATTGCTGCCTGTTTAGCAGAAGACCCACAAGGACAAGCCTTTTTTAATAAAATAACTACACAAAATTATACAGATAGTGCAGATGATCAATGGCTAAAAAAACTGGTAACCTGGTTTTCCAGTACCTTTGCTCTATAGGAACATACCATGACATATAAAACACTCCCCGATCTACTCCGACAAACGGCTGAAAAATACCCTGATGATAGTGCATTTTGCTTTCGTCCAGAAAAAAATAAGCCCTATCAGGCAATTACCTGGCAAAATCTCTACCATGATGCATTAAAACTTGCTAGTGCTTTAGTGAAACAACTACAAGTACAAGCGCATGATCGGATTGTTATCCTAGCAGATAATCGTTATGAGTGGATACTCTCTGATTTTGCTATTTTGATGACTGGGGCAGTGGATGTCCCCCGTGCAGTCGATGTCAATAACAGTGAAATAGATTATATTATTAACCATTCCGAAGCCACGCTGGTAATAGTAGAAAATACTAAAATGTTGCAGCGTATACAAGCTCTGAGCGAGCAACTACCCCGTGTCCGTGCCTATATTGTAATGGAAGCAGAGCTGCCATTCACAAAAGACCATGTTTATAGCCTACACGCCTTGTTAGCACAAGGAGAAGATAATGATCCACTCATTTTTGAGCGTATCGCTGCCATTCAAGAACAGGATTTATTTACTATTATTTATACCTCTGGTACTACTGGTACGCCTAAAGGGGTTATGTTAAGTCATGCTAATATGCTCTATCTGGTTACCACACTACCTCCCTTTATTCACCTACACCATACCGATAAAGCTATCTCTTTACTTCCTATTTGGCATGTTTTTGAACGGGTTATTGAGTACATCTTTGTATCAGCAGGGGCAACAACCTATTACAGTAGTATCCGTACCTTAGCAAAAGATATGCAGAGCGTACAACCTACTTTAATGGGTTCAGCACCTCGTTTATGGGAATCTATCTACGAGAAAATTATCACTAAAGTAAATAAAAGCAATCCCTTACAACAACAATTATTTTTTCTTGCCATGTATTCCCGCAGTAAAGTACAACAGGCAAAACGATTCTTTTCTCATACTATATGTTATATTCATCCTCCTGGCACTGCCAAAAAAATTATGCAGAGTGTCTATCATACGCTTAACTGGTTGTTATGGATTATCCCAGCTACCAGTTTATCCTTTATTCCAGCTAAATTACGTCAAGTAACTGGCGGGAAATTACGTGCTACTATTTCTGCCGGTGGCGCACTGCCTTTGCATATTGATGAGTTTTTCAATAATATCGGTATTCCTTTATTAGAAGGCTATGGCATGACCGAATGTTCACCCGTCATTTCCCTACGTGATCCGCAACATTTAGTGCTAGGTACGGTCGGCTCTGCCATTCCAGGATCGCAGGTAGAAATCAGAGATTTAAATCATCCACATAAGACCGTAGCACAGGGGGAAAATGGTATAGTATTTGTGAAAGGACCACAAGTTATGCAAGGCTATTATCACAATGAAACTGCTACGCAAAAAACCATCATTGATGGCTGGCTGGATACTGGTGATATAGCACGTCTCAATGCAGATGGAACTATTACTATTACAGGACGTAGCAAAGAAACCATTGTACTTTTATCAGGCGAAAATATTGAACCTGTCCCGATAGAAAATAAATTACTCGAATCAGACTATATTGATCAAGTTATGGTAACAGGACAGGACAAAAAATCGTTAACCGCTTTAATTGTAGTGAACCAGGAAAAAATACCTCAAGGCTTGGACAAAAGCTCACAAGATGCACTAAGAGCCTTAATTAAAAAAGAGATACAACATTTAATTAATACTAAAAATGGTTTCAAAGCATTTGAAAAAATCACCCAGTTTTATTTATTAGATACCCCTTTTGAAGCAGGTGAAGAATTAACTAAACTATTCAAATTAAAGCGGCATGTGATTACAGAAAAATATCGTGATCAAATTGATAGTATGTACTAATGGGCAACATTCCCCATCTGCTGTTGTCGAAATCTTTCAACATCAGCAAATTCATCCTCACTCAAACTAAAACGACTCAGCGCATTGGCCGACATGGAACGTACTTCCCATAATTCATTATTATCCGACATTTTTTCTAATAAACTATTTTTTAATCTTTCCCCCACTACGCTGCTTTGTTCCAATGCCATCGCAGCACTGATTTTATCATCGGCTACATCACTGTATAAAGATTGAATAACCGGCTCTAATTGTTGTTCAGTTTTTGCCCATTGTGGTATTTTTAATAAACTTGCAGAACGCACCGCATCATCTCTATTGTCTGTTAAGAGTGAGAGTATATTTACTATTTGTATGTTCTCTTGCTCAGGTAAATTAACTTTAGGAAGCGCATGTAACGCTGATAACAGTATCTTTGGATCATCTTGACTTTCTAATAAAATACTACTTGCCAGATTTAAGTTATCTATATTCGATATACCCAAATCACCGAGTAAATTCAAACCCATAATCTGATTTTCCCTATCATTAGTAGCTACTAATTGTTTCGCAAATTGTTCTACTTCAGGAGTAGGTACATCAGATAAAACTTGTATTAATTGCGCTTTAATGAGTGCATTCCGGGAATGCCTTTTTACTGCCGAAATTAAATATTCCAAGGCTTGGGTATCTTGTTTTACAGTATTTAGTAATTTTTGTTGTACCACCCCTATCATTTGATAATTTTCACGGGGGGTACGTCCTGCATCCGCTAATTCAACTAAAGCATCTACATATACTGTTACCTGGTTTTTTCCCTCCAGAGGGGATAATTCTGTAAAATCACCTTCTTGTGCTACCCCCTCATCACTGTTAGCAACTATTTCCTTATCATCAGCTACTGCTGGTAAGGAAGTATTACCTTGATTAATGGTTTGTGCAACCTTAAACGTATTATTAAGGCATTTATCTTGTCTTGCTTTGGATACAGTCCTTATTGATGATGCGCTATCCGCTAAAGGAAGAGGGCTTGCCTCTTCCTTTAACCAGCCTACCCCTGCGCTAACACTGATACCGAGTAAAAAACTCGTTATCAGCCCCCATTTGGAATATAGTAAATCATACCTCATTTATTTCACAGAATTGGTTAAAATAGTTTGGAACTTTTTGGCATATCCTTTAATTAACGATGCCTTATCCAAGCCATTAATTACTCTACGTGCATTATAATAATCAGTTTTACCCTGCTTAATATAGCGTCCTAAGGTTCTACCCGTAAAGATACCATAAAACATACCATAAGACATTACGTTATAAGCAATATCAGGATCTAAAGCTAAACCAGGATACGATACCAAATCTACACCTAAAATATCACCCATATTTTGATAATTATATTTATGTGTTAGTTGTACGTATCCTCGCCCTTTATAAGTACAACCGCCATCATAACGTTTACACGTTGTATTACTATATTCTGTGATAGGCGTATAGGTATTTGCCACTTCATGTTTTGTCGTCGCTAACATATAAGCAATTTGGCGTGCCCAAACAGTGAAATTATTGATAGCAGGATATTCATCTAGTTCAATATTTTCCAATAAAAAGTTGAGACCATTAACCTGACTTTGTTTTAACGACCCGAATTGACTACGGATATTACTAAAAAAGAGATCCCTATCAATACGATAGGCTTTCGTATCTTGTACTGCTAATTCAATACTATCTGATGCAGTATTAGAAATTCGCCCATCGGCATTTTTTACCCGAAAATACACCGTTTTTTCACCATTCTCTTCTGAGAGGGTGAATGCTATCATGTCATCACTATAGGGTTTCCATTCTGCTCCTGAAAAATAACTATTTTCACTGATTTGATAATAGCTGGCCATCTCTGACAATGCGGCAAATACGGTTACATAACGGCTATCACTGCTGGCAGCATTATTATTAATAGTAAAGCTGTCTACTTCAATATCTGCTATATTATTTCCATCTAAATAATAGCCATGTACCCAACGTGCTTCACTTTTATACCATACTTTACGCCATGCACCAGACTCCCCTATTATTGCCCACTCTGAGCCTTTTGGCATCGTCCCTGCTTTCGTATAATTGGTACTCGCTCCAGTACGAACATTTAAGCTATTGGTATTGACCACACTACCACAATTTATAGTCATTGATTTAGTATAATATTTTGCATAAATCCAACGTGCTTGCTCTGCAAACCATATTTTCTTCCAATTTCCCTGTTCTGCCACAGTCACATACTTTTCTCCTTTATTAATTCTACCTACTTTACTATAAGACGTGCTGGCACCTGTTCTGACATTTAAACTCGATGCAAGGACCTCAATCCCCTCACATTCTTGTGCTTGCACGGGTAATCCTACAATACATAAAAGCACCCCTATTATGCTCCAATATAAGACATTATGTTGTTTATTCACGATACTTCCTCACTATTTTATTACTATGACCATAGTATATGAGTCCCTATCTCATTCTACTATTCACATAATTACTAAATAACCCTACGGGAAATACCTTATTACTCTGAGGTAAAGGGATGGCTATCTTGTTATTTTCTATTGGTTATGCTATTTTTTCCGCTTATAATAATAAAAACACCTGTCATAACTTAAAGACAATACCCCTCATGCATGTCAATAAAAATTCACTCTTTGGTCAATATTTATTACGTCAAGGCGTTATTAATAATGAGCAATTACAAAATGCCCTAAAAATGCAATCGGGTAGTAGTATTTCATTAGGGGAGTTATGTAAAACCAAAGGTTTGTTGACAGAAGAAGAAGTCAAACAAATATTATTATCACAATGGAAAAGTAATCAAC
Organism: Gammaproteobacteria bacterium; assembly: GCA_026994225.1. Taxonomy (GTDB): domain Bacteria; phylum Pseudomonadota; class Gammaproteobacteria; order GRL18; family GRL18; genus JALWRI01. The sequence continues at coordinate 16,617 of JALWRI010000105.1, forward strand.
CTTTTGGCGAAATTGCTACCTCCTTAGAATTGCTGACACCTCAAAAACTAGATGAATTACTGGGTTTACAACGCCTTTTTCATCAACCATTAGGTGAAATCCTAGTTGAATACCAATATGTAACGCAAACGGAATTAGATTATCATTTAGAACATTTTGAAATAGAAAATAAAGCCTCTAAAGACATTCTTGCTGCATTAAAAAATGTTGATTTATTTTCTGCCTTAACGGTTAAAGAACTTGCTAATATTAGCCTGTCACTCAAAATATTTAGTTTTCGAAATGGTGATGTAATTTATCAAGAAGGCGATGCGAGTGATTATTTATACCTCATTGAATCAGGGCAGGTGCGTATCAGTATGCATTCACGAGAGGATAACCTCAATGTCAGTACCCTCGGACATGGTAGTAACTTTGGTTTATATAGTGTACTCAATCATAAACCACGTATAGAAAAAGCAGAAGCTATCGATGATGTCAATTTATGGGGGCTAAATTGGAGTGATCTACACGGATTATTAGTAGAACACCCTAGTTTATCGGTACGGGCATTAAAAATACTGAGTGAAAATATTGAAGATATTATTTTTTCTTTTCGTGATGAGCAAGCATTACAAGATTTGCATTTAACTTCTTTAATTATTGATGATAGTTGTGTAGGTTTTGAAACCTATGGACTCAACCTGGTTGAATCCGTTGCTAAAAATGTTAAAGGTAATACCTTGTTACTATCTTGTATTGATGTAACCCAAACGAGCTATAATATCAAGGCACTGAAACCAGAGCTAATCTCACAGACACTTCATTTATATTCTTTATATTTACCGGATGCTATTTCTGGCTCTGAAATAAAGAATATTATCCGCATATTGCAAAAACGCCCCCTTTCATTCCGTTGTATTATTATACTCATATCCAGTAGCAGTAAAAATCTTATTCAAGATATTCTCAATATTAGTAAAAAATCTATTATGATTTGTCATAAACAAATATTGCAAGTTGATCCCAACACAACGGATAAAGTACGCATCTATTTGGCCCAAGAACCAAACCAACCTGTTAATGAGGCACTTTATCGCAAACATTTATTATTAAATCCTACTTTCCCTGTGCCTTCATTATTTTATCCCGAAGAAAAAAACAAATATCTTACCTATATGACTCGCTGGCTATGTGGACACACTATCGGGCTGGCTTTTGGTGGCGGTGGCGCAAGAACGATGGTGAATGTAGGAGTAGTAGAAGTTTTAGAAGAAGCCGGTATCCCTATTGATATGGTTTCTGGCAGTAGTGGAGGTGCTTTATTTGGCTCATTATGTGCCATAGGCTATGATGCCCATAATATTCGTAAAACAATTTCAGAGGCGATTGGCTATGGTAAAGATAGCCCCGCTAATGATTACACTTTAACACTTAAAACGATTATTAAAGGTAAAAAATATCGCCGTATATTAAAACAAGCATTTGGACAACGTCAAGTCTATGATGTACAAATTCCCTTATACGCTATTTCTACCGATATAAATACTGGACAAGAGGTGATCATTAATGACTGTTATCTATGGGAAGCTATTTATGTATCCTCTGCTATTCCCGGTTATTCTCCTTTGATTGAAATTAATAAACAATTATTAGGGGATGGCGGGCTTGTCAATAACGTGCCTTCGACCGTATTAAAAACTTACGGTGCAGACTTGGTTATGAGTGTCAACAGTAGCTTAAATTTACAAACCACGCCATTACAATCTAACAGTCTACCTTCTTTATTTGGACGCTGTATTGATATTTTAGTCCAACATTCTGTCAGTTTACGTTCACATTATACGGATATAGAAATTCGTCCTAAAATGCGCCCCTACAGTATTTTTGATTTTAAAAAAGGGATGGAAATGTTTGATTTAGGACGTGCTGCAGCGGAACAAGAATTACCTAAAATTCAAGAATATATAAAAAAACTACAAGCAAATTTACAATAATGCCCTCATAATCCAATAAATTCTAATGCATTCGCATCAGGATCACGACAAAATAAGGCTTTTCGTCCTGAACGACTTAGCATATATATGATGTTATGACTATCTAATTGCTGCTGTAATTGTGCAAAATTATCAACACTAAAAGCAATATGCCGATCCTGCCCTCCATGAGCAGGTCTGCCTGCCTGTTGATACGGATTAGGTAACTCTAATAAATGCAATTGCTGTCCCATACAATCTAGCCATGCCCCTGGATAAGCTAAATCGGGTCTGTCTACAATCTGGGAAAAACCTAACACCCGACAATAAAAATCTAATGCTCGCTGCGTATCGGCAACAATTAAGCTAACATGATGTAAACCTGTAATCATTTATTTAATCTATTTGTTATGTGAGAATAAAAACGGTAAAATAGCGCACTTTCAGATTATAGTACAGCTAACATCCTATAATAGAACCTGTACCCCAATGCTTCAAGCAGATTTATGAATACTGATCTCAATAAATTACAACCTTACCCTTTTGAGCGATTACGCCAACTTAAGGAAAATATTACACCACCCAAAGATAAGACACATATCGCTTTATCCATTGGAGAGCCAAAACATCCCCCTCCTGATTTTGTATTCAAGGTATTACAAGAGCATTTAACCAGCATTGCCAATTATCCTGTTACCAAGGGTTTGCCTGAATTACGACAAGCTATTGTAGACTGGTTACTACAACGTTACCTGTTACCAGCAACTTCTCTTGATGCCAACCAACATGTATTACCCGTTAATGGTACCCGAGAAGCTTTATTTGCTTTTGCTCAAGCGGTAGTACAACGTAAACATCAAACCCCTGGAGTATTAATGCCTAATCCCTTTTATCAAATTTATGAAGGTGCAGCATTACTCGCTGGGGCAACCCCTTATTTTTTCAATACCACAGCAAGTAAACATTTTCAAATTGATATAGATGCTATTCCTGAACATATTTGGCAAGACTGCCAACTTATTTACATTTGTTCTCCGGGTAATCCTACCGGAGCCGTCTATAATAAAAAAACCTTACGACGTTTATTAGAACTTGCTCACCAATATGATTTTATTATCGCCTCCGACGAGTGTTACTCCGAGATTTACTTCTCTGCCCCTCCAACAGGCTTATTAGAGGTTGCCGCAGAGTATCCTTCAGAATATCTTTATCAACGCTGCGTTGTTTTTCATAGTTTATCCAAACGCTCTAATTTACCTGGTTTACGCAGTGGATTTGTTGCCGGTGATCCCAATGTGCTTGCACAATTTTTGTTATATCGTACCTATCATGGCTGTGCAATGTCATTACCAACCCAATACGCAAGTATTGCCGCTTGGAAAGATGAACAGCATGTCATTGATAATCGACACACCTATCAACAAAAATTTACAGCCGTATTAGATATTTTATCTGAACTAAAACCGATACCATATCCTGAAGCAGGCTTTTACCTATGGCTAGAAACCCCTGAAGATGATCAACGCTTTGCACAACGTTTATTTCAACAACAACATATTACCGTATTACCAGGGAGTTATTTATCTCGTCCAACTCCCAACGGTAATCCTGGTAAAAATTATATACGTATGGCTTTAGTTGCCACATTAGAAGAATGTGTTGATGCTGCTGAACGTATTAAAACTTTTATGACTTAAAAGAGGAAAACCTATGAGTGATATTCAAGGTATCATCGAAGAAGCCTTTGATAATCGCAGTGAAATAACCCCTGCTACAGTAAATACCCATGTTAAAGAAGCTGTAGAAGAGGCAATACAATTACTTGATACTGGACGTTTACGTGTTGCAGAAAAAAAAGACGGTGAATGGGTCGTTAATCAGTGGTTAAAAAAAGTTGTCTTATTATCTTTTCGTATCCAGGATAATCAGTTTATGAAGGGAGGCTATACCAATTATTTTGATAAAGTCGCTTCTAAATACGCTGATTATAACTCTCGTGATTTTCGTGAAGCAGGAGTACGAGTTGTTCCCCCAGCTTCCGTCAGACGGGGAGCATATATTGCCTCTGGTGTTATTTTAATGCCTTCTTATGTCAATATTGGCGCATACGTTGATAGTGGTACTATGGTAGATACTTGGGCAACTGTCGGTTCTTGCGCCCAAATTGGTAAAAATGTACACTTATCGGGTGGGGTCGGTATTGGTGGTGTGCTTGAACCATTACAAGCCGGACCTACTATTATTGAAGATAATTGTTTTATTGGCGCTCGCTCAGAAGTGGTAGAAGGCGTCATCGTAGAAGAAGGCTCAGTGATTTCTATGGGTGTCTATATTGGTCAAAGTACCCGTATTTATAATCGCATGACAGGAGAAGTTAGTTATGGTCGTATTCCTGCTGGCTCTGTAGTGGTATCAGGGAATTTACCTTCTAAAGATGGGCAATATAGCTTATATTGTGCTGTCATCGTAAAACAAGTAGATGAAAAAACCCGTAGTAAAGTAGGCATTAATGAACTATTACGTGATATTTAGCTAGTATCAATTCCCCGTCCCTGATAGGGGCGGGTTTTGTTATGTGAATAGGATATATAAATATTATTGTCTGCTTATCACACAAATAACACTGCACCGTACACCATATTGTATTTTCTGATCTAAGGATTTTATTATGACAACTCTTTACGGTATTCCCCATTGTAGCACTGTCAAAAAAGCAAGAAATTGGCTAGAAAGCCATCAGATTAATTATCAATTTCATGATTTTCGTAAGCAAGGGCTAAGGAAAGAAAAATTACAGCAGTGGTTTACACAATGTGAGTGGACACGCTTGCTTAATAAACGCAGCACGAGTTGGAAACAACTCACTGATGAGCAAAAGCAAACACTTGATAAAGATATGGCATTTCAATTAATGCTAGAAAACCCTACCTTAATTAAACGCCCTGTTTTAGAATATAAAACACATACCGATGTAGGATTTAAAGAACTCGATTGGAAACATATCTTTGCTATTGATTAACACTACGTTATAGTCAGATAAGTCTTTTTTTATTCTTTTTTACGGTAACTTTTCTTTATGTCTGAAACATTACAACTTGCAATAGATCTACTCAGTCGTGCATCGGTTACCCCTGCTGACAAGGGCTGTCAAGATGTTATGATACAACGTCTGGAAGCATCAGGATTTAGTATTGAACGATTAACTTTTGATGATGTCGATAACTTTTGGGCAATAAAAGGCTCGGAAAGTCCTGTTATCGTTTTCGCTGGACATACTGATGTCGTACCAACAGGACCTGAGTCAGCGTGGTTACATCCCCCTTTTTCTCCTACTATCGATCAGGGTAAATTATATGCACGGGGGGCTGCGGATATGAAAAGCAGCCTTGCTGCCATGATTGTTGCCTGTGAACAATTTATTGCTCAATACCCAGATTTTTCAGGCTCTATTGCCTTTTTAATCACCAGTGATGAAGAAGGTCCTAGCATTAATGGTACGGTTAAGGTAGTTGAATATTTACAACAACAGCAACAACAAATGGATTATTGTATTGTCGGAGAACCTTCTAGCACACAACAGTTAGGTGATATTATTAAAAATGGACGACGAGGATCACTCAATGCAAAATTAATTGTACACGGTACACAAGGACACGTTGCTTATCCACATTTAGCCAATAACCCTGTCCATAGTGCTGCACAAGCATTAGCTGATTTATGCGCCCAAACCTGGGATCAAGGCAACCAATACTTCCCCCCAACCACCTTTCAAATATCCAATATTCATGCAGGAACAGGTGTTAGCAATGTTATCCCGGGAGATTTAGAGGTATTATTTAATTTTCGCTTTTCAACAGCCGTAACCGATACGCTTTTAAAGCAACGAGTAGAAGCTATTTTACAATGTTACCCATTTGAATATAGTATTGAGTGGACGTTATCTGGACAACCCTTTTTAACCGAACAGGGAAAATTAGTATCTGCTTGTCAAAATGCCATCAAGAGGGCAACCGGCATTGATACACAACTATCAACCAGTGGCGGCACATCAGATGGACGCTTTATTGCTCCAACAGGCACACAAGTTGTTGAAATTGGCCCACTTAATGCGACCATTCATCAAATTAATGAATATATTGATATAAAAGATTTAGATCCTCTAAGCAAGATTTATCAATATATCTTGGAAGATATTCTATTATAATATCTATTGCCTTATTTAGGGATAATCCAAAAAAACGTTTCTCCTTTTTTTATCATCCCTAAATCAGTACGAGCTCGTGCCTCAATGCTATCTAATTTTTCACGTAAATTAATTACATCCGCATAGAGGCGTTCATTTCTCTGTTGCAACCTTTCATTTACCGCTTCTTGTGCTGCAATACGTTGTTTTAAATCTTGTAAGGCACGATAAGCCCCATGTCCAAACCAGACATCATATTGCAATAATAACAATAAAAGTAACGCTGCCAGGTTAACGGTTTTCAATCAGATAACCTCTAACGATATACAAGACAAGATAAAAACATCAGAGCTTGTTGCTATCAGTATCTATTAATGATTAAATGCAGAACTTCCTGCATATACTGCTTGATCACCCAATAATTCATGAATACGAATTAATTGATTATATTTAGCAATCCGATCTGAACGAGATAATGATCCCGTTTTAATTTGTCCTGTTGCCGTAGCAACAACTAAATCGGCAATAGTGGTATCTTCTGTTTCCCCCGAACGATGTGAAACGACTGCGCTATAACCCGCATCTTTTGCCATTGCAATCGCTTCTAGCGTTTCTGTTAAAGTACCTATTTGATTAACCTTGATTAAAATGGAATTGGCAACTCCTTTATCAATCCCTTGTTGTAGAATACGTGTATTAGTAACAAATAAATCATCCCCTACTAATTGCACTTTATTGCCTAATTTTTCAGTCAGGTATTTCCATCCTTCCCAATCACTTTCATCTAAACCATCCTCCACACTAATAATAGGATATTTTTCTACCCAAGCTGCCAAATAATCACTAAATTCTTCTGATGTCAAGCTCTTGTTTTCTGATTCTAAATGGTATTTTCCATCACGATAAAATTCACTGCTTGCTGCATCAATAGCAATATAAATATCTTTACCCGCACTATAACCAGCTTTTTCAATAGCTTCCAAGATAATATCAATAGCTGCTTCATTAGAAGGCAAATCGGGTGCAAATCCGCCTTCATCACCTACCGTCGTATTTAATCCTTTTGCAGACAATACTTTTTTCAAGGCATGAAAAACCTCTGCTCCATAACGCACCGCTTCAGGTAATGAACTTGCTCCAACCGGCACGATCATAAATTCTTGAATATCTACATTATTATCTGCATGTTCACCACCATTAATAATATTCATCATAGGTACTGGCAAAGTCACCTTTTTTCCTTCTGCTAAATACGCATATAAAGGCATATTTTTTGCGTTCGCTACCGCTTTTGCACAAGCCATAGATACTGCAAGCAAGGCATTAGCACCTAATCGTTGCTTATTTTCCGTACCATCTAGTGCGATTAATTTTTTATCAATCGCTGCCTGATGACTTGCATCATCCCCTTGTAATGCAGTAGCAATTTCTCCATTCACATGTGATACTGCCTGTAATACTCCTTTACCTAAGTAACGGTCTTTATCACCATCACGTAATTCAATTGCTTCTCTTGATCCTGTTGATGCACCAGATGGTACGGCCGCACGCCCCATTGCACCTGATGCCAAAGTAACATCTGCTTCTACAGTCGGATTACCTCTTGAATCTAAGATCTCACGTGCATAAATTTGCGCTATACTAAAATCGGACACCGTTTTCTCCACTTTGTGTAAGGTTAACTATCTATTTATAATTATGACAACAAACTTTGTTCGTGCCACGTTTGTGCTTTAACAACTTTATCAATATGGCTTAATACCTGTAGTAAAGATTGCATATCCTTTAATGGCCAAGAATTAGGTCCATCACTTAAAGCCTTTTCGGGATCAGGATGCGTTTCCATAAAGATACCTGCAATGCCTGCTGCTACCGCAGCACGGGCTAATACTGGTACAAATTCCCTATTACCTCCAGAGCAATTTCCTTGCCCTCCAGGTTGTTGTACTGAATGGGTCGCATCAAAAACAACAGGACATTGTGCTTCTCGCATAATAGCCAAAGCCCGCATATCCGATACCAGCGTGTTATATCCAAAGCTTACACCCCGTTCACACAACATAATTTGATCATTTCCTACCGCTTTTACCTTTTCAACGACATTACGCATATCCCAGGGTGCAAGAAATTGGCCTTTTTTAATATTAACAGGTAAACCCTGTTTGGCTACATTTTGGATAAAATTAGTTTGTCGACATAAAAAGGCAGGGGTTTGCAATACATCAACCACCTTTGCTACTTCTTCTAATGGCGTATCCTCATGCACATCCGTTAATACTGGTACACCTATTTCTTGTTTTACTTTTTCCAGAATTTGCATCCCTTTTTCTAAACCCACGCCTCGAAAACTTTTACTTGAAGTGCGATTTGCTTTATCAAAAGAGGATTTAAAAATAAAGGGAATGTCTAAATCAGAAGTTATTTCTTTTAATTTACCGGCAGTGTCCATAATCAAAGTTTCTGACTCAATAACACAAGGGCCTGCAATTAAAAATAAGGGCTGTTCCAAGCCCACTTGAAAATCACATAACTGCATCAGGATTGCTTCCTTTCTAGTTGATAATCTTTTGCTGCTTGTACAAAACTGGTAAAAAGTGGATGTCCATCTCGTGGTGTTGATGTAAATTCAGGATGAAATTGACAGGCAACAAACCAGCGATGGTTTTGAATTTCAATCGCTTCTAATAAACTATCATCAATAGAGCAACCTGTAAAACTTAAACCTGCATTTTCTAAAGGTTGTCGATATTGGCTATTAAACTCATAACGATGTCTATGACGTTCCACTATTACTTCTTTAGCATAAATATTACGCAATAGAGAATTTTCAACTAATTTACAAGGTTGCCCTCCTAAACGCATCGATCCTCCCTTATTGGTATTTTCATCCCGTTCTTCTATTTTACCATCTTCTCTGCACCATTCAGTAATCAATGCAATCACTGGGTTAGGTGTTGTCGGATCAAATTCGGTACTATGTGCTTTATCCAATTTTGCTACATGCCGTGCATACTCAATCACAGCCACTTGCATCCCTAAACAAATACCTAAATAAGGGATATTATTCTCTCTCGCTAATCGTGCAGTACTAATTTTACCCTCAACACCCCGTGAACCAAAGCCCCCTGGAATTAAAATCGCATCTACTTGATATAATTGCTTATTTTCCCCTGTTTCTAATTCTTCAGAATCAATATACTCAATATTAATCTTGGTACGAGTATGTATACCTGCATGAATTAATGCTTCTGATAAAGATTTATATGATTCGGTTAAATCGGTGTATTTTCCAACCATTGCAATCGTTACTTCACTCAATGGAATAGCTTGTGCATCAACTACTTTTTTCCATTGCGACATATTCGCTTCAGGAATGTCTAAATTAAACCGTTCTACAACAATTTTATCTAAACCCTGTTGGTGATAATTAAGTGGAATTTGATAAATGCTGGCAACATCAATGGCACTAATAACTGCTTGTTGTTGTACATTAGTAAATAAGGCAATTTTACGCCGCTCATCATCGGGCAACATTCTGTCAGAACGACAAATTAAAATATCAGGACGAATACCATTAGCTTGTAACTCTTTGACCGAGTGTTGAGTAGGTTTAGTCTTTAATTCACCCGCAGTGGACACATAGGGCAACAAGGTTAAATGAATAAACAAGGTTTCTTGCGTCCCCAATTCAATACCCATTTGCCGGATAGCTTCAATAAAGGGCAAAGATTCAATATCTCCTACTGTTCCCCCAATTTCTATCATGGCAATATCACTGCCTTTTGCTCCTTCTTTGATTAAACGCTTAATCTCATCTGTAATATGTGGGATAACTTGTACTGTTTTTCCTAGATAATCCCCCCGACGTTCTTTAGCCAAAACATTCTCATATACTCTACCTGCCGTAAAGTTATTTTTTTGCGTCATCGTAGTACGCACAAACCGCTCATAATGCCCTAAATCTAAATCCGTTTCTGCACCGTCTTCTGTAACATACACTTCTCCATGTTGAAATGGACTCATTGTTCCTGGATCAACATTAATATATGGATCTAACTTCATTAATGTTACTTTTAAACCTCGTGCTTCCAAAACAGCGGCTAATGATGCTGAAGCAATGCCTTTGCCTAAGGATGAAACCACTCCACCGGTGACAAATATATATTTACTCATACTTTTTCCTACTTAATTTTGCTTGTTTGCATCGTTTAGCTTCCCATGAGGTAACCATTCAATTATTCTATCTTGCCATTCTGGTAAATTGCAATCACAACGATAAGCACCTATTTGTAATAATTGCTGTTGATAATAAATAAAGGGCATTCGTTCACGCTGCCAGGGGGGAATCTGTTGTTCTTGCAGCCATTTTTTTACACTTTTATGTATATTACGGTAATAACACTTTTCTCCTCCCCTACGTAAACGAACCGTTACATGGGTGAGAGGCTGCAAGGTATCTCCCGTTTTTGTGTGAACTTGTAGTAAACCTAAATTATCTGGTAATGCAAGTGTTTGACATGCATCCCAATCTATTACCCATTGTTTACGGATTACAGCTAATCGCTGCATCAAATAAAGATTATCCTGATATTTACGTAATTCATGGTTACCCCAGGTAATTTGCAATAAATTATCTGATCGGACAGAAGCGATTTGCTGCACTATTTGCTGCATTATTTTACTATCGGGCAAGCTAACCCCCTGTAACTGAATCCAGTAACGTATTATCTGTATTTTTTGCGCTACATTAAACGTTTTCAATTTACTAATAGAAAGGTTTTCTGCTCCTTGTTGACATACACTATAATGCTCCTTTACTTGCTGTTCTTGTAATGATAAGGCTTGTCCCAAATGAGTGGCACTACGAGCAATACAGGTATTGACTTGAGGCCAACGTTGTTGCAATTGCGGTATAATTATCTGGCGCAAAAAATTGCGATCAAAACGGGTATCTTGATTACTTTTATCTTCCACCCACGTTAAGGCAAAATACTCCGCATAGTCTTTAATTTCCTGCTGTGATACAGACAATAAAGGACGGACTAAATGCCCTTTCGCAAAAGGCATAATATAAGGCATTGCCGCTAAACCGTTTAATCCTGCTCCACGAAAAAGTTGCAATAATACTGTTTCAGCCTGATCATCTCGATGTTGTGCAGTTAATACATATTCCCCTTTTTTAACTATTTGCTGCAAGGCTTGATAACGTTTTTCACGAGCCATCGCCTCAATACTTTTGCCACTTTTGGTATCAATCCTTACCTCTAAACTACGGATCGCAATCCCCCAATCCTGACATGTTTGTTGACAATGTATTAGCCAATTATCTGCCTCCACACTTAAACCATGATGCACATGTACCGCATAGCATTGCTTATGGTCTAGTTGTTGCGAGAGTGCATGTAATAATACCTGTGAATCAATACCGCCACTATATGCAATGATATAAACAGAAGAGGGGTATTGTTCGATAAATGCCTTACAAGCACCTTGTACTGCTTTTGCCTTACTCAAGATTCAGTAAAATGCCCATATTCCATTAAACGTTGATAACGCTGTGTTAACAAGTCATCGGTGTTAAATTTTTGCAAATGAAATAAATTATCTACTAATGCTTTTTTGATACGTGATGCCATTTCATCATAATTTCTATGTGCTGCACCGACAGGTTCGGTAATAATTTCATCAATTAAACCTAATTCCAATAACCGATCAGAGGTTAGCCCCATTGCCTCTGCCGCATCTTCGGCTTTATCCGCACTTTTCCATAAAATAGTCGCACAGCCTTCTGGTGAAATAACTGAGTAGGTACTGTATTGTAACATCATAACTCTATCTCCTACACCAATCGCTAATGCACCACCTGATCCCCCTTCTCCAATTACCGTACATAAAATAGGTACTTTAAGACGAGTCATTTCCAATAAATTTCGGGCAATCGCTTCACTTTGTCCTCGTTCTTCTGCACCAACGCCTGGATAAGCCCCAGGCGTATCAATAAAAGTAATAACGGGAATATTAAAACGTTCAGCCAAGTGCATAAGACGTAAGGCTTTTCTGTAACCTTCTGGTCTTGGCATAGCAAAATTACGATGGATATTTTCTCTTGTATCACGTCCTTTTTGATGCCCTATTACCATCACAGATTGACCCTCTAAGCGTGCGATACCCCCAATAATCGGTGCATCATCGGCATAACATCGATCCCCATGTAATTCTTCAAAATCAGTAAAAATACGTTCAATGTAATCAAGGCTATAAGGACGCTTGGGATGACGAGCGAGACGAGACACTTGCCAGGGGGTAAGTTGTGAAAAAATTTCAACACGTAATTCGTGGCTTTTTTCCTGTAATCGAACAATTTCCTCCGATAAATTTAGGCTGGTATCTGTTTCCATATGGCGAAGCTCCCCAATCTTCGCCTCTAATTCTGCAATAGGTTGTTCAAAATCAAGAAAATCCGGGCTCATAATATATTGTCCTGCAAACGGTAAATCACAACACTAACTGAGCAGCCATTATACAATATTCAATGAAATACGCCCACAATTGTATGCCTTATTGCAAATTTACTAACTCTGTTTTATTTTGTAATACATCATTAGCATTATATACTTCAAGTAATACTGACCCTCCCCACTCTGTAGCAATATGCTCTAGTGCATATCCTCCATCGGGTAGCTCTGAACGAATGACAACAACATGGAAGGTACCGGCTGGCGTCGTGATAGGTTTATTGACGTCTTCCACTACCACATTTAATGCTGGTAATTGTGAAACCGTTGTTTCTGCTGGCGCATTAGCACCATTGATGGTCGTCACTGTTACGATATTTTGTGTCGATGCAGTAGTTATCCATGATTGTCCCTGGCATAAACTATCTGCAGGACCTGTTAAAATAGCAGGGGTATTGGTTACCGTTACCTGTACTATCGAAGTATTAACGGGTAAACCTGGAATACTTGCCGTTACGACAGTATTAGAAATAACACTGTCTAAATATAAAAAATCTTCTTCTTGATGATAATTTAAGGTATTTTCCAACTCTGTGACTGTTTGTACTCCCGAAACCTGCAACTGTGTCGTTTGTTGGGTTTTTGTTTGCAATTTATTTACTATTAGATATTTTATGACATTGCTACTTTGACTATTCGCTATCAAATCAGTAGATTGATAACTAGCGATGGTATTTACCAAAGGTAATACTGTTGCAACGCATTCAGAGCTAACTGGCGGTGTGGAAATGGGCTCAATCATTGCTAACAAAGCAGCACTGCTATCAATAAATACCAAGCCTCCTAATATATCCCCTAATACATAGACTTCATTTTGATTATTGATGCCGATATAGGTATTAGTCTCCGCATAAAAACGATAATACCAGTCATTAGCAAATTCTGTATCGACATCTGAGGGTGAAAAAAAATCACCATAATTGCTTTCTGCCCAAGCAAAAATAGTTTCTGCATCGTCTAATCGTTCAGCCAATACGGCTGAAATATTCATTATTAGCAACCCTGCGATAGAGAATAAATACCCTAAAAATTTACTTACACCCATATTGTTCTCCATTTTTAAAAGAATACGATGTCATCAGCTTCTTCCTCTGGGTTCATTAACATATCCTGCATAGATTCTGGAGGAGTACGTAAGGTATTGATTAATTGTTGTATTATTTGCTCATTTTGCTGCAAAACATCAAACTGCTGTGACATGGATTGGCTATATTTTTCTAATAATGCATTTAACTGCTCTTCTTCTTCATCCAGAGAGGAAACCATCCCTAAAGACATAAAGGTTTCCATTAATTCCAAACGCATTTCTTTAAATAATACGTGCAGCATCTTTTTGTACATCCATAACAACATTTCTAGTTTCTAACAATTCTGCTTGCAAAGCATCTTGTTTTGCTTTAAAAATAAGTAAATTACCTATTTTTGCTAATGATCCATAAGCATTCAACAGGGAGTCAATCACTTCACGTTTTATAGCATCATAACGCTACTAGATGTTTAGCATTCTATCAATAGTATTAGTGTTTATCAACTAATTAGTATCTTCTAATAAAGAAGATATAACCCTTTCTTCAATATTATCAACACACTGTTTATAATTTTTATGATCAATCCCTATCTTTAACAGAGGCTTTTCATGCAATAGTGCAATCTGCTCTTTGGGTAACTGAAAACGCATAAAATGCACAGCGGAGGTTTTTTCTTCTGTTGAACGTTCTAAATCTTCATTAGCAATCCCATAGATTTTATCAAAATCTGCAATTTGCACCCATACGCTATCTTCAATTCCTTGTAATTGCGCTAATGCCACTCGCCGTTCTTCAATATCCGTATATTCCAGCATAAACGTAGCTTTCCAGTTATCCCCATCAGGAATAAGAGGATTATAGGCTTGTAACTCTTCTTCTATACCCTCTGCTTCAAAAATACGCTCTACTCGTAACATTTCCTGAATTTGATATTGTATGGTTAAACGATCTTCAAAATACAAGCAAGCATGATCACCTATCTGTACTTGACGATATTTTTTATGTGCCAAAACTTTATCTCGAAAGGTTTTTCTTGCTACTGCATATTGTTCCAGGCTATATAAATCTTGACGTGTTAACTTATTCATAATTATTTTCTATAGTAAACTTAATTTTTATAGCCCATACGCTTTGCGTAACAGACTAATAGGATGCTCAGGAGTTTTATTATTATCTAAAGCATGTTCAATATGATGTCCTGCCATAGCACAATCACTTCCATAATGATCCGCTTTGGCATTCTCAATTTGACGCACTACAGGGCGCACAATCTTCATTGCCACTTTATGAAATTCTTTTTTCACGGCATAAGTGCCATCATGCCCTGAACAACGTTCTATTATCTGTACTTTCGTATCAGGAATTAAGGTTAAAATTTCTTTCGTTTTTTGCCCAATATTTTGTACTCGTTGATGGCAAGCAGCATGATAAGCAATCTTACCTAATGCTGTACTAAAGTTGGTATTTAACTTCCCTTCTTTATGTCGCAACATTAAATATTCAAACGGATCATAAAAAGCCTGTTGTACTTTTTTCACTTGTGGATCATCGGGAAAAAGTAAGGGTAATTCTTGCTTAAACATCAATACACAAGAGGGTACTAATGCAGTTAAATCCCATCCTTCATCCACTAATTGTGCCAATACCGGAATATTCGCATTTTTAGCCTCTTCTACCGCTTCTAAATGCCCTAGTTCTAATTTTGGCATTCCACAACAGCGTTCTTTTTCGGGTAATCTAATAGCAATCTGATTATGCTCAAAAACAGCAAAAAAATCTTCACCTATATGTGGTTCATTACGGTTCATATAACAGGTGCTAAATAAAGCAATTTTGCCTGTCGTCTTTCCTGTTGCTTCAGGATTATCAACAGTTTGATGTTTTTTCATCCGCTTACGCAACGTGTTACTATGAAACTCAGGTAATTTTGCTTGGGCATGTACTGCTAGTGTGGCCTCTAATATTTTCCGACCAGCGGGCATTTTATTAACACTATTTACTATCTGAGATACCACTGGAATACCCGCTAAATTTCCTACTGCATCGGTACTGGTAAGAATTTTATCTCGGGTTTTAACTTGTCCTTTTTTATAATTTACTGCTTTAGCACGTAACATTAAATGCGGAAAATCTAAATTCCATTCATGCGGGGGGACGTACGGACACTTAGTCATATAACATAAATCACATAGATAACAATGATCAACGACTTTTTGATAATCTTTTTTAGCTACTCCATCTACTTCCATAGTCGATGATTCATCAACCAAATCAAATAAAGTAGGAAATGCATTACAAAGACTAACACAACGTCGGCAACCATGACATATATCAAATACTCGTTCTAATTCTTGATACAGGCTATCTTCGTTATAAAACTTTGCATCTTTCCATGCAACAGCATGACGAGTAGGGGCTTCGAGGCTTCCTTCACGTACAGAGGACATTGTAATACTCCTAAATTATTGATAACGAGAATCAGAAGTAGTCAAAGACTACTTCTGATACATGACTTAGGTATCTAAATTATCTAAGGCTTTTTGGAAACGATTAGCATGTGAACGTTCTGCTTTGGCTAACGTTTCAAACCAATCAGCAATTTCATCAAATCCTTCTTCACGAGCCGTTTTTGCCATCCCTGGATACATATCAGTATATTCGTGCGTTTCCCCTGCTATTGCTGCTTTTAAATTATCTGCTGTTCCACCAATAGGTAACCCTGTTGCAGGATCACCAGATGCTTCCAAATATTCTAAATGACCATGCGCATGACCTGTTTCACCTTCTGCAGTAGAACGAAAAACAGCGGAAACATCATTATAACCTTCCACATCTGCTTTGGCAGCAAAGTATAAATAACGGCGATTTGCTTGAGATTCTCCAGCAAATGCATCTTTTAAACTTTGTTCAGTTTTACTGCCTTTTAACTCCATAATAAACTCCTTTGAATTGCTTGGTTAGGTAGAAATAACACACCTATTATAAGTGTGTTGTATAGTGTAGGGGAAAGTATTAGAAAATCCCAATAAATTTTTTCTATCATTATGATTAAAAAAATTTATCTATATTTGTCATACCAGCAAGGATTTACCTACGATATGCCATTATCTACATTATCATCTTATCAGTATTGCCAACAAAAGGCGCAACAACATTATGAAAATTTTCCGGTTGCTTCTTGGTTTTTACCCAAAAAAATACGTCAAGCTATCAGTGCTATCTATGCGTTTGCTCGCCATGCTGATGATATTGCTGATGACGGATCACTCACCACAAAAGCACGTTATGTACGTCTACGACATTGGCGAGAATTATTAAATCAAATAGAAAAAAAACAAGTGCTTACTGAAGAATATTGGGCTATTACTGGATTTTCCCGTGCAGATTATGCTATTTTTATCGCTTTATATGACACCATTCACCGCCATCACCTCCCTATGACCGATTTTTATCTGTTACTCGATGCCTTTACTCAAGATATTGAAAAAAAAACCTATGCAAATTTTCCTGAAATAATACAATATTGCCGTCATTCAGCTAATCCTATAGGACATCTTTTATTACGCTTGCACGGTATCAATAATCCTCGTTATTTTGCCTACTCCGATGCGATATGTAGTGCATTACAATTAATTAATTTTTACCAGGATATTGCACAAGATTACACACAACATCAACGTATCTATTTACCTCAAGATGAAATGCAAAAATGGCATATTACTACTGATAATATAGCAAATCTCTCTCTTACCTATGCCATGCAAGGATTTATGCAACAACAATTTCAACGTTGTCAGCGTTTATTACAAGCAGGCGCACCACTAGGTATCGTTTTATCTGGACGTTTTGCCCTGGAAATACGCATTATTATTATGGCTGCTGCACGTTTATTATATCATTTACAAGAAAATCCTTTATTACTGTTACAAGCTCCCCGTTTAACTCTAAAAGATAAAATATGGGTCATTACTCAAGCACTACAGGCCACCTGGAATAAAAACCGTTCTCAGAAAAAAATTTCCCTCTAAGGGCATTATTTACTTGTTCTTGAGTTTCTGCTACAGTGCTTGCAGTAATCATAGGTTAAACTTGTTTTTAAGTTTAATCATTTAAATCTGCCAAAAATAGCCATACATTATTTATCAGCGTATTAATAAAGGAAAGAAATTATGAAAACAACATATTTTGCACTACTTGCAATTAGTATATTATTTCCCGTAAGCAGTTTTGCCTTTGACTTTTTAGGCTTTGCAAAAAATGAGGCATTAGTATGTTACCACCCCACCGCAAAACCAGAAAAGGCAGAAGTTAAATATGAAACTGAACCTAAAACCAATGGGGATATTACCACCGCAGTAGTCAAAGTCTATTACAAAGGTTGGATTAAAGATCATTCTATGGAAGTAAAAATTACTGCCCTGGAAGCAAGTGGAAAAACCTTAATTCAAACTAAAATGCTCGTTGACACCAATACTAAACCAGGTACTTGTAATTATGGTGAAGGTTATATGTGGTATGAACCTGCTGCAAAAAAATAAGCCTTCAACTTCTCCTACCTATTAATATCCATTCTCTCCTCTTATCCCTAGTAAAAAGGAGAGAATGCTATTTTATCCTGCCGACTTTTGATCTGTTGATACAATAAAATCCATCTCCATCCACACGCTTGCTCCACAGCGTAAGAACTTATTATGATAACGCTTTGCTTTTTCTAAATTAGTGGTTTTTTTTACTAATACTGTTTTATCATTAAAAAACCGTTCTTTTATTTCTGCAGTATGAAAAGGGGTGACTTTACGAATATTTTTTATTACCTTTTGTTCATCAAATCCAGGCATTAAACCACCATCAAATAATATTGAATAATGTATTTGTTCACTCATCCATCTATTCCTCTATATATAAGTATTGACAAGGGAGTTATACAGTTAATCAGTTCTTGATTCAACTATCTTACATCAATTATGCACGCTGATAACTATTCCAGCAAATAGATGGATCATCAAGGATCAAGAAGTCAATTTGCGGTAAATATCTGATACCTTAAGAGGCAACTTTGCTACATCATCGAGAACAATATAATTCGCTACACCATACATATGTGGTAAATATTCCTTACCATCAGTATCAATCGTAATACAAAAAGGATGTATACCACTTTGTTTTGCTTCAAATAAAGCTAGACGAGTATCCTCAATCCCCTGCTCTCCTCGATAATCACGGTAATCATCCGGTTTACCATCTGATAAGGTGATTAAGATACGAGTACGAGCCGCTACCTCATTGAGTAAAAAACTTAAATGCCGAATAGCAACCCCCATACGGGTATAATCTTGCGGTCGAATACCACTAATACGCGCTTTAACCAGATCATTATAGGGTTCATCAAAACGTTTTACCCGATATAATTCACAGCGACTACGGGTCATACCTGAAAAACCATAAATAGCATATTGATCACCTAAGGTTTCTAATGATTCAGATAATAAAACCAACGCTTCTCGTTCTGCATCATTAATCCAACCTTTAGTTGAACCGCTCATATCTACCATTAGCATCACAGCAATATTACGATCCTCTTTTTGCATTCGAGTAAATAAACAGTCACTCCCTTCTAATCCTACTTGTTGATCAGCATAGGCTTCTACTACCGCATCAATGTCAATATCTTCACCAAAGGGCTGTTTTTTCAAACGTTTATTTTCTCCTCGCAGCGCTTCAAATGTCCGCCGTAACGATTTAATTAATCCTTTATGTTGTTGTAAGGCCTTGGTTACAAAATGATCATAACTAGGATGTACATCTTTTTCTTTTAATACACACCAATCTTTCCTGTAATGTTGGCGTAAATAATCCCATTCTTTATATAGATAAATTCCTTCATCTTGTAATACCCCCCCCCAAATATTATGCGAATCTTGTTTGTTAGAACGTGCTTCTAGCGTATAGTCGCCATCCCCTGCTGGTACGAGATAATCATCGGGAATATCACCTAAATCTTGAATAATACTTTCTAATGTAGCAAGTGTTTCTTCTGGAGGTGCAACAGGTTCTCCATCTAAATATAAGGTTATTTCTAATTCTCCATCAATATCACTTTTATCTATATCAACATGAAATTTTTCTTCTACTACTTGACTCTCAGGTGCTATATTTTTTTCTTTTATCTCATCTAAAATATTTTTTAAATCTATTTTAAAACGGGCTTTTTCACTCTCTATACGTTCTGACATGGTTTGTATAATTTGATCAAGCTGTAATATGCCCTGATAACAACAACGAGTAGGTGATAATTCATTATAATATTGTTTACTTAATAAATAACTATCTTTTACTGTTGCAGTATGTGCACATAATATCTTTGTTTTTTGATACCAAGATTGCTCAAGTTGCTGTGTCAATAATGTCCGTAACCGATACATATCTCTATATTGCCCGGGAAAATCCCGTGCAATACAATGATCTAAACGAATGGTTTCAAAAAAATGAAAGGCAGATAAAAATAATTCTGGTTTTTCCAGCGTTTCCAAATGCGCTTGTAATATTTCTACAATACGCCAACTTCCATACCAGGTTTGCGCCCACTGATGTACTAATAAGGCTTTATACAAACGAAAATTATCTTCTTTATTACTAAAATGTGTAATTAATGCAGGTAAATAAATATTTTCTGTGTCCGTATAACTTTCTAATGCAGATTGTATTTTTAATTGTCGCCCATTTAAGCCACAAACAAAATGCTCCAAGATACCACTTACATCATCTAAAGCAACCCCTGATTGTTTTTTTGCTTCATTTTTGGCAAAACTTTCCACTTCTCGTAAAATTTTAATAGCTTCTAAAGCACCCATTTCATCAAAGGCATCCATTGCTTGTAAAATTAGAGCCCGAATGGACTCCTGAGACATTAAATCAAGTGCCTTTGCCGAGATGGAAACAAATTGATCAGCAAAATCTTCACTGGTTTGGGTTAATACTTCCACCCAGTGTAAAACAAATTCTTGTTGTACACGATTAAATCGGGTCAACTGTTGTGCTTGCTCAGTAAAACAGCGCATGGAAAATTCAGTATCAATTAAGGCATTTAAGCGTGTTTCCATTTCCTTAGCATTAAGTGATGGTTGTTTTTTCATCCTAAGCACCTTAAGTTGATAAGCATTTAAAACAACGAAGCACTTAGTTCATCAATAGCTGCTAACATTTCATCATCATCCGATAAAGCATGTCCAATCGCTCCTCGTGTTGCTGCAACCGGATTAACCCCTTTTACAATTAACTTTGCTGCATGAACCAATAAACGGGTACTTGCTCCTTCGTCTAAACCTGCTCCTTTAAGGTTACGGGTCATATCTGCAAACTTCACTAGCTGCTTTGCAATTTTTACATCAATACCCGTTTCTTTTTCAATAATTTTGCGTTCTAACTCTGCATTAGGATAATTAAAATTTAATGCGATAAAACGCTGTCGGGTACTTTGTTTTAAATCTTTTAAAACACTTTGATAGCCTGGATTATATGACATAGATAAACAAAAACTCTCGGGGGCTTCTAGCAACTCTCCTTTTTTTTCCATCGGTAAATTACGTCTATCATCTCCTAAAGGATGAATAACAACGGTAGTATCCTTACGTGCTTCTACAACTTCATCTAAATAACAAATTCCACCAATTCGTACTGCTTTTGCTAAAGGTCCATCCATCCACACGGTTTCACCGTGCATCACCAAATATCGCCCGACTAAATCTGAAGCCGTTAAATCATCATGGCAAGCAACGGTAATCAAAGGTAATTTTAATCGCCATGCCATATGTTCTATAAAACGGGTTTTACCACATCCAGTAGGGCCTTTTAGTAATATTGGTAATTGATTATGGTAGGCTGCTTCAAATACCTGAATTTCATCTGCTATAGGTTCATAATAAGGTTCATCAACAATGTAATGTTCTTCTGGTTTTAGTGCATGTGCTTGCATAAAGTATCTCTTTAAACTACGAGGTAATCTCTATTTATTTGCGTGAGTTTTTAATAGATATTAAAAAAAATATTGATTTAAAAGTGAAATGTAGTTTATCCTACCTTAATTCAAGTTTAAACTATTTTTTTGCTCACTTGACTCGCCCCCAAAGATGCGAGATTATACAACATCTTTGTTCAAAGATATGCCAACTACACGTATTTATTACCCTGAAGCACTTACTACTGCTCAAAAGTTAACCTTATCCGGGGAAATTGCTCACTATCTACTGACTGTTTTACGTCTAAAAAAAGGGGCTGAAATAATATTATTTTACCAAAATACGGAATATCATAGTCGTATTATTAATAAAACATCCAGGAAATCCTTAACTATACAAGTTATAACATGCCAACAGAAAAATAGAGAATCCCCCTTACATCTCCATTTATACCAAGCTATTTCTCGCACTGATAGAATGGATTTAAGTATTCAAAAGGCTGTTGAGCTTGGAGTTAGCGCTATTACTCCAATAATCAGCGAATACAGTTTTGTACCCAATGATAAAAAACGTTTGGAAAAACGTTTTCAACATTGGCAAAAAATTATTCAAAGTGCTTGTGAACAATCAGGAAGAAATACCTTACCATTATTAGAAAAAAACCTCTTATTCAACACCATTCCTAAACAAGATACTCTTGCACTTTTTTTTCACCCTGGCAAGGCTAACACCTTACAACAAATATATCAAAACTATCCTTCCCTACAGACCTTATCTCTCTATATTGGTGCAGAAGGCGGATTATCTGCAACAGAAATTGAACAACTACAGACCAAAAATTTTACCGCTATCTCTTTAGGTTCTCGAATATTACGTACTGAAACTGCAACAATTAGTGCTATTACTGCTGCTCAACTCTATTGGGGTGATTTAAATTCCTAATAGCGTTTTAATACGTTTTTCTAACTGGTAAATATTTGGTACTAAAACTTCGTTCGTCTCTAATTTAATCATATTTCCTTGTTCAGCATCAACGGCTTTATTACTTACATCCACTTTATTTATATCTACCGATATAAGACTGGGTATAGTCTGTAAACCAATACCTATAAAAGGCAATTTTTTAGAACCTGTCAAGGTATTCAACACTGCAATACGTTTAAATGTATCCGGCTTTGGACTGACTGGTTGTAAATATTGTTCCCAAACAACCAATGGTACAAATAATCCTCGCCAGTTCATCATTCCTGCTAACCATGCAGGAGCTTGTTCAGAAACTGGCTTGATAGTATTAATGACAGCCACTTCTGAAATAGCCGCATTAGGTAATAATAACATAGCCCCCTCTATAGTCATTAATAGGCAACGTACCCTATCATGTAAGTTATCCGTCAACTCTACCTTTTTTTGCATTCTTGCCGACCTCTTATTAATTATAATGCGTAATCATAACGTTCTATCAATTTATGCGCTAGTTCCTCTGGCGTTGCCGTCAAAGCCACAATGTTCCTACTGCGTGCAACATCAGGCATACTACTCACCACACATGTTTCTGCATTTTGCGCCCAAATAACGCCTCGATAATTACGATAAAAACGCTCACTGGCATCCACCCCATCTTGTCCCATACCACTAAAAATAATAATACCGGCTTGATGCTTATAACGCATACATACATCATTAATGATACATTCTATAGAGGGATGATAATGCCCTTTCCATATATCTGGCTTAATGAGATTAATCCGTCCATCCATCCCCACTAATAAACGTTTATCCATAGGAGAAACGATCACTTCAGAATGCCTCAAAAAATGCCCTTGTTGTGCTTCTAATACTTTTAAAGGGGTTACTCTGTGTAATTGATTTGCTAACACACCTATACAATTTTCTCCTAGATGCTGTGCCAATATAAATGCCACCGGAAAATCCTTAGGTAATTTAGCTAAAAACTTTTTAACCGCATCAGGTCCTCCAACCGATGCGGCCAAAATCCATATATTTATAGCTCGATCATCTATCGCTTTAGTATAATCAGGTATTACCGGTATCGGATCAAAGTGTAAGGTAACTTTATTGGAGGAAACATTTTTAGCATCCTCAATAGGGGAAATGTTAATTTTCTGAGAGGCACTTGTTTTAGATATATCCAGTTCAGGGGGTTCTCGCTGTACCAATTTTTGTAATTTTACTGCTAACTTGTGTATTTTTTGTATAGAAATTGGCTCATCTTCAATAGGTGAATCTTCATCTTCATACAATACTGGGCATTTACAAGTATCAATTAACTGATATAACGCTTTTTCATCATAATCAATATTTTCATTAATATTTAACAATACCACATTAGGTTGATGTTGCTCCAGCTGTTCCAAAAAACCATTTAATGAAGCACTCATCACTACCTGTACTTGTTGAGTATCTAATGCTGCTTTTAACAAGGCACGTTTTTTATCTGAATTAGAACAAAGTGCAACTTTTATCCTTTCTAATTCCATATTGTTTACCTTACTGTCAAGAAATACTCAACAAAATAGCTTTATGACTCATCAGTTCTATCTAATATTCGGTTAATATTAGATAGTAACTCATTTTCCTGAAATGGTTTACCCATATACTCATTAACACCAATTTTCATAGCGCGATCACGATGTTTATCACCTGTACGAGAAGTAATCATAATAATAGGAATATGTTTTAAATGCGCTTGATCCCGAATATAGGTTGCCAACTCAAAACCATCCATGCGCGGCATTTCAATATCTAATAACATTAAATCAGGTATACTTTCATGCAATGTTGCAATAGCATCTACCCCATCTTTTGCTGTAATAACTAATAAATTATGCCGTTCGAGCAAACGTTGAGTTACTTTTCGCACTGTAATAGAGTCATCAACTACCATAATAGTAGGTTGTTTTTCTTCTACTACCTGCTCAACAACTTTTGGTTGTGATCGGGCTTGTTCTTGTAAAATACCTGAGCGAGCCAAAACGCTTAAATCTAAAATTAAAGCAACTCTACCATCCCCTAATATCGTCGCACCCGTAACACCTCGTACCGTACTAATTTGTTTACCTACTGATTTTACTACAATTTCACGACTACCCATTAAACCATCAACTAATAATGCCAAACGTTGATCACCTGAACGAGCAAGCAATAATGGTACATTATTACCTTCACCCGGTAATTGCAGGGTACTGGTTCCCAATAAAGTTCCCAAATGCATAAAATGATAATCTGCTCCTCGCCATTCATAAACAGGGTGTTCTACTGTAATCAGTTTTTCCAGTTCCTCATGGCTAATTCGCATAATATTTTCAACACCAACCAATGAAATTGCATAAATTTCATCTACCGTATGCACTAATAAAGCCTGACTCACTGCAAGCGTTAAGGGTAAATGAATATTAAAGACAGTCCCTTTACCACGAGTAGAATCTATTTCTAATATTCCCCCTAGTTGTTTTAATTCATTACTGACCACGTCCATCCCCACCCCACGACCAGCAAGCTGGGTCACTTCTGAAGCGGTACTAAATCCAGAATCTAAAATAAATTGAATGATTTCCTTATCACTAATAGGTATATCTTTTTCAATTAAGCCCCTATCTATGGCTTTTTTCTTCACAGCATCAACATCAATGCCCCGTCCATCATCACTCACTCTTATCGTAATTTCTGAACCTTCCCGTCCAACCTGCACTAAAATTGTCCCGCTTTCAGGTTTACCCATTTTTTTTCTTTCTTCTGGAGTTTCTAAACCATGCACTACCGAATTACGTAACATATGTTCTAACGGTGCCATAATGCGTTCTAATACTCGCCGGTCAATCTTATTTTCTTCTCCTTCTAAAATAAAATTAATTTTTTTACCTAATTCACTACTTGATTGGCGCACTATACGTCGCATTCTAGCAACTTGCCCTTTAAAAGAGACCATTCGGGTGCGCATTAAACCTTCTTGTAAATCGGTATTGATACGTGATTGCTGTAATAATAATGTTTCTGATTCACGAACTAGATGGTGCATCTGTTCTTGCAGGTTGGTTAAATCAGATAATGTTTCTGCCATACTACGTGAAATTTGTTGCATATTAGAAAAACGGTCAAATTCCAGCGGATCAAAATCTTCGTAATCTTCATACCCTTGACTGCTTGCTTCTTCACTACGAGATTGCATTTGTGCTTCAGTTTCTATTGCAAAACGGCGTAATTGCTCATGCATCCGAGATACAGTACGTTCTAGCTCATCCAGGTTGGAACGAAATTCATTATTCCCTTGTTCCATACGAGAGCGATAAATACTTACTTCCCCCGCATAATTGACTAATTCGTCTAGTAAATCTGCACTTACCCGTACTTGTTCAGAACTACGTTTTGCCGCATTATCTTTTGTAACACGGGTTTCTGCGCCGGCAAATAAATCATTATTTTCATCCGCCAGAGATTTTGTTTTTCTTTCATCTGTTTTACTTTCTTTTGTAGCGCTTATATCAACTACTTTAGTATCCTTGTCTGATATATTTTCTGCTGGCACTTTTGATGATAAGGATGTTTTTTGCGTTACGGCTGTGTGACTTTCTTGTTCTTGTATAGTATCAACCGTTTCACCTGCTAATAATTTTTCTACATTCTCTAATAAGGTATTATCTGCAATGACAGGTTTGCCATTACGCAAATCCTCTAACATAGAAGATACTTTATCATGTGCTGCTTGCATTTGCTGTAGCATCTCTTCAGAATAGCTAATTTCTCCTTCATTCACTTTTTCTAATAGTGTTTCAAAACTATGCATTAAATCCCCAATGGCAGCAACCCCTGCCATTCTTGCTCCCCCTTTCAAGGTGTGTAAATCACGGCGTAAACTAGCTATATACTCCTGATTTCCTGGCTCACTAGCTAATTTTTGTAATAATTCTGCACTACTTTCGATAATATCAAATCCTTCTTCCAGGAAAATCTCGAGTAACTCTTCATCAAACTCCGTATCTTCTATCGGCTCTACCAACTTTTTATCTGATACAAAAGCACTGGTTTCTCCTTCTTTTGCAGCTTCTGTTATTGTAGACAGATTATCTTTTACATTATCTTCTTCATTGAGACTTTCACCCACTATTAATTTATCTACCGCATCAATTAAATCATCTGCAGGGGTTAGGGCTTCTCCTGCTTGTAAATTTTCCAACATCATTGATACTTTATCATGGGCGCTATACATTTTGTCTAACATTATCGGAGAATACGCTAATTTACCTTCTGATACTTTTTCCAATAATGTTTCAAAACTATGTGTTAAATCCCCTATGGCAGAAACACCTGCCATCCTTGCTCCCCCTTTTAAGGTATGTAAATCTCGTTGTAAACTACTAATATATTCAGGATTTCCAGGATCTTTTGATAAATTTTGTAACGTTTCAGCACTACTTTCTATAATTTCAAAACCTTCTTCTAAAAAGATATTTAATAATTCTTCATCATATTCTTCTTCTATGCTAACGGAGGATACTTTCTCAATATTCGTATCATTGGGTACATGTGATGCTTCTGTTTCTTTAACAGGGGAAATTTCCTTAGCCTTATCTCCTGCCATTAAACGATCAACTTCTGCAATCAAATTATCGGCAGTGGGTATCGGTTTTCCTGCCTGTAAATTTTCCAGCATATTAAAAACTTTATCATGTGCAATTTGCATCTGTTCTAGCATTTCAGAAGAATACGCTAATTCGCCTTCTGATACTTTTTCTAATAAAGTTTCAAAACTATGTGTTAAATCTCCAATGGCAGAAACACCTGCCATTCTTGCTCCCCCTTTTAGGGTATGCAATTCTCTTTGTAGTGCTGAGAGATATTCCATATTTCCTGGTTCATCTACTAATTTTTCTAAATTTTCAGCACTGCTTTCTATAATTTCAAAACCTTCTTCTAAAAAGATTTCGAGTAATTCTTCATCATATTTTTCATCCACTAAGGTTTCTTCAATTTCTGATACCTGATCCGCATTCTTTTCTATTTCAGTGGTATCTTGACAGGGTGCTACCATGATTGCTTCAGCTTGTTCCGATACCCCTGAAATCAAACGTGATACTTCTGCTATCAGTGCTATTTCCATTGTTAAACTATGTCCAGCATTTAACTCATCTAACATTTGGGATAATTTATCATGCACCTTACGAATGACATTAAAACCCTGTTGTTCTAAGGTTCTCGTCCCTTCTGCTAATATTTCTAAATAATTTTCCAGCTCATGTGCCAAATCTCCCATTTCAGCAACAGCTGCCATTCTTGCTCCCCCTTTCAGGGTATGTATATCTCGTTGTAAGCTCTTTAAGTAAGCAATATTTTGCATATCTTCTTGTAGAACTTGTAATGTATGTTCTGCTGTTTCGAGTATTTCTATCCCTTCTTCTAAAAAAATATCGAGTAATTCTTGATCATAAGCAAAAGCATCATGGCTATTTTCTGATATATCATTTTGCACGTTATCCATATTGCTTGGACTGCTACTATCATTATTAGTCACGTCTTTAGGAGGCTCTTGTATATCACTGCTATCCACTATTTCTTTTAACGCTTCAATGCGATCTAATAGTGGTTTTTCATTAGGGCGTAGATTTCCTCCTTTTTTCAATATTTCAATAATATTTAATAAATATTGATGACAATCTGATAATAATTGAATTGATTGAGCATCAAAACTAATACCCCCTAATTTCATATCTTTAACAACATTATCCAATTTATCACTTAATACCGCAATCGCTTCAATATTTGCCATATTTGAACTACCACGAATGGTATGCAGTGCTCGGCTTAAATCAGGATCAACATAACAAGGTACGCCATGTAAATTTTCATATTTATGGATAAAGGCTTGAATGGTATCTAAATGATGATGTGATTCATTACTAAATATCTCTAATAATACAGGATCAATATCATTTTCAAATTGAATATTCTCTGCCTCTGCATTGGATGGTCTATCTTGTTCTGATTGAACATTTTGTTGAGAAGATAAATTAGCATTATTTACCGCTTCCCTTGCCGGATCAATATCTGCCATTAAACTACTTTCATCTAATATTTCTGGCTCTAGCTCTACAGCAAGATTATCCTCTTCTTCTGCATTAATATTCGATTCCATAGGGGAGACATGCAATAAATTTGAGTCTTTAATATCAATATGTTCTCCCCGACTGATCGCATCTGCACATGCTGCTGATTCTCGTTCATCTATTTCAGGTATTCTGCGTTGTTCAAATGAAGCAATCAATTCAATTAAAAAGGGAATACATTGTTCAATAAGCCTGAATATACCCGGATAAATTTTCACCGTTCCATCAATAATACGGTTTAACATATTTTCAAAACTCCAGGCATATTCTCCTAGTGTTTTTGCTCCTACCAAACGTCCACTACCTTTTAAGGTATGAAAAGAACGACGCATTTCTGTCAAATTATCAGATACTGCATTGTCAGCTTCAAACAAAGGTAATAAACGTTGGATATTTTCAATTTCTTCTTGAGCTTCTTCTATAAATATTTCAAGAATTTCTTCATCTACTTCTTCTGATAAATTATCTTCAAATACTCTCTCTTCTTGTTTTTGCTTTTCTTCTAAAGCGACTGATTCAACATCTAAAGATACTTGTGTATCGTTATCAGCCTCTTCGAGAGTATTATCTAAATCATTAATATAAGAAATATCTTCTTGAGAAATACCTGCTGCCGCAAGTTCTGCATCCAGATTTACCTCTGTTGAAGCATCTTCTTTATTAACATTTTGTTCTGTTGCATTGAAGGCATTTATCGCATCCACAGCACTATCTATCGTACTTAAGTCCAATGCTTCATCTAATGTTTCTATCAGATCATCTTCTTTTACTATATTTTCTTCCGTTGCTTCTAAATCTATCGTTACCTCATCAATACTATTTTGATCGCTATCAATGCTATCTATATTATTATTTTCATTAAGGAAAGCAGTGTTATCCTCGGTAACTACCTCTTCTTGAGTATCTTGATCATCTATTTCTAGCGTATCTATGATTACCTTTTCTTCCTTAACAAC
>JALWRI010000106.1 GCA_026994225.1 Gammaproteobacteria bacterium
CAATTAGAGTAAACAGCATTGATCCGGGCCGAGTAAGAACCCGAATGCGAGCCCTTGCCTATCCGGGAGAAGATCCAATGACGATTCCTGCACCAGCAGATATTATGGATGCTTATATCTACTTAATGAGCGATCAAAGTAAAGACATCAATGGAAAAATCATAAGCTGTAAACAAAGCTAATTTAGTCATCAAAAGTATACTACTGTGAAATTATATGAATTTACCAAAATTAATCTTTATGTAGTACTTGCAGCATTAGTCATTTCGATATTACCCATATATGGGCTCTTATCAGAAACGGCTATTTCGGTTGGTATGTATGGCGCTAATTATGAAGCTATAGATTTAAAAAATAACCCTCAACACTATTGGTTTATCATTAAAGTAGAATGGTATGTTGTTTTATGGACATTTACCTTGTCTTTTATTCGTTTTCCTATTATTGAATCTGCACAGAAAAAAATATCACGTTATAGAAAAGAACATAAAATAATATTTTTACTTGTGGCCTTTTTAATGATTCCTATCATCGCGACTGCTTTAATAATACTAATTATGGCAATACTACAATAAAATCAACAATACACGAATAATGACTTTACCCATCTTATATTCCTTACGCCAATGCCCTTATGCAATGCGTGCAAGAATAGGAATATTACTTGCGCAGCAAGTCGTATTATTGCGTGACATTGTAATGACAAACATCCCACATGAGATGTTTATTGCTTCTACAAAAGGCGAAGTTCCGGTATTAGTTATTGACAACAATTCAGTTATTGATGAAAGTCTGGATATTATGGTTTGGGCACTTAATCAAAACGATCCAGATAACCTGCTCTATTCTCATCAAAAAAATGCCTTTGAATATATGCTTACGCTAATAAACCGAAGTGATAATGAGTTCGTGGATGCACTTAAACAATATAAAGCGGCTTCTCGTTATCATGATGATGCTGAGATAGAGTGCAGACAACAATGCGAAGTCTTTATTGGTTACCTTGAAAATTGTTTAGAAAAACATGAGTATATTTTTGGCAATACTCCATGTTTAGCTGACTATGCAACTTTACCTTTTATCCGCCAGTTTTCTCGCGTAGATCGAAAATGGTATTTACAATCCCCCTATCCAAAACTTCGAGCATGGCTTGAAAAGCATTATCAAAACCCGCTGTTTTCTAAAGCAATGAAAAAATACCCGCAATGGTTAGATATTAAAGAAGATATTATTTTTGGTGAATAATTAACATATTCTAACCAAATTTTTTAATTCTGCTAGCGGCCATAAACGGCCCCTAAACAAAAGTGGAATATTTCATCTGACACCACTTATTCTGACGCTGGGAAAATTTGGTTGCACTCATGGAATTTTATGTATTTGAATAAGCCCAGACATACCCTCCTGCTTTTGGTCTTATCCCCTTGCAAACCATGCTGATATTTGAGTCATTTATTTTCATTTTTCTTGAAGCGTCTGAAATAGAAATAAATGTCCTCAATATTTCGCCTGACTCTGGATCAATCATATTCACTGCTTTCCGCTTTGCCTGCGTCGATTTCTCAATACCACATTTAGGACAGCCAGTTTTGCAACTTCCACTTATTCCACCAGTTCGTTTACCAATTGCTGCTTCATAAACATTTCCACAATCGGGACATACCCACCATGCTTTAAAGTTTGTTCCAGACTGAAAATGCTCCGGTAATTGATTTCCATTCTTGGTAGAGTGCCACTCTTTAGCAATTTCGGGATACAAATATTTTAAAGATTTTGTTTTTAGATCCGTTTTATATCGTAATATTTCTGGTCTATCCCTCGTGATATCAATGTCTATAGGGCATCCTAACATCCATGATTCTGAATAATTAATACGTTTAAACAACTCTGCAAGCATTTGTTCTAAATTTATAGGCTCATAAAGCCTTTCCATCCCAAACATATCATCAGCTATATTAGATGGAAATTCTGGCATTTTCTCTCTTAGTCTTATTAGCTTTATCCCGTTTTCTTTACACAGTTGGTATTTTCGTTCTTCTCTTTTGATTGTGTTTTTTTTGTGCCATGCCTCACCATCATATTCAATAGCTAATTTAATTGAAGGAATGTAAATATCTAATTCCATTCGCCCGAGAAATTCAGCCGTATAACGATTCAAAGCATCAGGATAGAGTTGCTTGATATAAAAATAAGTAGCTTGCTCTGCAAAAGATGTCTGCCGGCCATCATTACATTTAGGGCATTCAGTCCCATGTGCTCTATGAAGAATTGTTGCTTCGTACTCATGATCATTAGGGCATAGCCACCATATTTTCTTTCCACTGCCATATGTAACTTCTTCAGGTGTTAATTTCTTATTGTTGGTTGGATGCCATTCATTAGATAAATATGGATGAGTAGTGGCCAAATCATTTTTTCCAGCAACAACTACGTTATTCGAGCATAAAGGGCATCCTCGGCCTAATGAAGTTCGGTTGCTAATTCTAGCAGACCAACTGTGACCACATTTAGAGCACAACCACCATGCGTATTTATTGCTGGCGGGCTTGAAATCGCTGGGTAGCGATTCTCCATTTTTTTTTTTATCCCATTCTTTTGATATTTCAGGGAAAGCCAATTTGAGATTATTGTTTTCAAGTCGTTTTGCTTCTTTACATTGCCTGCAACCACTATAGTTTTTAATACTTTTAGTGGTTTTCATTCCACATATATGACAACGCCAGTTCGCTTGATATCTGGAATTCTTGGCGAACATTTTTGGTGTTAATCTTCCGTTTTTATCAGGAGACCAATCTTTTGCAATTTCTGGATGTGTCTTGGAAATACTCTTGTTAATATCGAAATTTAACCTCTTTCTTGAAGAGCAGTTGCGACAGCCAGTTTTTTTAATAGCACGATGATAGATTGCCGTTTTCCATTTGTTATTGCAGAGGTGGCAAACCCAAGCTGCTCTTATATTACTTCCGACTAAAAGATTAGCAGGATTCAAATCTTGATTCTCATCAAAATCCCAATCTTTCATCAATTTTGAATCATTAATCAAATACTGCTTAGTCATCACAAATTGAGTACTCATCAAGCTCGAAGCTGTTTATAAACACCTTTCATCAAGATACTAAAAATTAATATAGTTAATACAAAAGTACATAGGAATAACCAAAAGACTGCTTTGGGTCGACAGCAGATAAATATTAAAACCTAATCATCATTTAACATTGACTTTAAATCTGCAAAAGGATTATGTGTTGCCCCATTCCCTTTTGATTCAGATGTGGAGTTATTACCCATATGTGCTTCTAACTGTCGCTGATGTTCGTTGTCGTGACAATACAAACATAATAATTCCCAATTACTGCCATCTGCGGGGTTATTATCATGGTCATGATCACGGTGATGAACAGTGAGTTCACTTAAGTTTGTATGATCAAATTCACGGCTACAACGGCCACAAATATGGGGGTACATACCTAACGCCTGTTCACGATAACCTTGTGCCCGCTTATCCATATCACGTCTGGCATCAGCAATAACCTTGTCGAGTTTTTTTGTATCTATTTTTGCCATTATTCTCTCCTGTTACTGAGTATATTAAATACTTT
>JALWRI010000107.1 GCA_026994225.1 Gammaproteobacteria bacterium
ACCCAGTGGAACAAGAAGGGACTTATCCTTTACCTGAAGCACAATTAGATCGTTTTTTATTGCATGTACGGGTTGCCTATCCTAATGAGCAAGAAGAATTAGCGATTATGGAACTCGATGAAGCCAATGTCATGCAGGCAGTAAAACCTTGTAAAACCCCCTTGTCGATAGATGATTTATTTCTGGCACGTAAAGAAGTAGCTAACACTTTTTTGGATGAAAAATTAAAACGTTATATCGTCGCATTAGTCATTGGTTCAAGAAATCCAGAAAAATACCATCAGGATTTACAACGTTGGTGTCGTTTTGGTGCTTCACCTCGTGCAAGTATTGCTCTGGCAAGGTGTTCTAGAGCGGTAGCTTGGTTAAATGGTGATGATTATGTTAATCCGGGACATATCCAACAAATTGCTAGTGAAGTTTTGCGTCATCGGATTTTATTATCATTTGAAGCTGAGGCAGACGGGATTAGTACTGATGATTACATTCAAAAATTATTAGAAGTGGTTGCCGTACCATAAAATTCTTTAGTGTAATAGCTATTAAAACTTTTTTTATTTGCCTATAGTGATGAGATGAAAATTCTACGCCCACAAATGAATGATTTACTGGAATTGCGTCATCAAGCGCAAACACTTGGTTTAGCATCGCAACATCCTGTCAATTCTGTGTTAACGGGGCTATATCAATCGGTATTTCGTGGTCAAGGGATGGATTTTGATGAAGTACGTGAATACCATGAGGGCGATGAAATCCGTAATATGGATTGGCGAGTTACCGCTCGAACCGGAACACTACATTTAAAAGTTTACCGTGAAGAACGTCAACGTACTGTAATGTTATGTGTTGATATTGGAGCGCATATGATGTTTGGAACACGGGGTGGTTTTAAAAATATTCAGGCTGCACGGGTAGCTGCATTAGTAGGATGGGCAGCTTCCGTAACACAAGATCGGGTCGGGGCATTATTATATGGTGATCCAAAAGGATTACGCTATTTTTACCCAGGTAGTTCACGGCGAGCATTATGGCAAATGCTAAAGGCTTTAACGGAAGTAGAAAATACGGAGTCGTTAAAAGATAAAGGTTTGCTGGAAATGATGCAAAAATTGGTACATGGTACACCCACCGGTGCATTAATTGTGATGGTTGGTGATTTTAATACTAATTTATCACGCATTGAAATAGCATTAGGTAAATTAGTACAAAAACATGAAGTGGTATTATTACCTATTGATGATCCGATTGATCACACTTTGCCTGCGATGGGACAAGTAACATTTACCTTGTTCAATGGGGAGAAATTAGAAATTAATACCGATAATAATCAGGCAAGAGAGAAATATCATCATTTATGGAAAGAAAATAGAGAAACATTACAATATATATGTAATCGTTTAGGGGTAGATATTATACCATTACAAACTGATGATAATGTCCACACAGCATTAGCAACAGGTTTACGAAAACGTTTATATAGGCAAGTGGGTAAATCGGGATGAATGAGCAAAGTTTGCTTGCTAATTTACGTGATATTCAAGGCTTGGATACGCCCCCTTGGTGGTATATGGATATATCATGGGGGCTATGGTTACTATTAAGTCTTGGAGTGCTAGGCATAAGTGTATGGCGATATTATCAAAAACAGCAATTAAAGAATGATTGGCAAAGTAATGCAGAACAGCAATTACAACAATTACAACGTAACTTACCGCGCTTATCAGATAAAGAAACGGTATCACAATTATCAGAATTATTGCGGCGTATTGCAATGGCTCGTTTTGGTCGGGAAGAGTGTGCAGGATTATGGGGGGATAAATGGTTAGAATGGTTAACCAGGCATGATCCACACAGATTTGATTGGAATAAACAGGGGCAAATATTACTCAATGTGCCATATCAAGAAAGGGATGGTACGATGCAACGTAAGCATTTTTTATTGCTATTAAATGCAGTGAGAGCCTGGATAAAAGTATTATGAGTGCAATAGCGAATTTTCAATTTACCTGGTTTTGGTTGATTATTTTGTTACCTTTACCGTGGCTGGTTTGGCGTTTTTTTCCCACAAAGGAAGATAAAAATAGCACTCAGGAACAAGCAGAAACAGCGTTATTGCATCCTGATTTAGAGCGTTTACAGTACGCATTTAGTGATGCCAAAGAAGGGATGTACCATAGTGATAGATTATGTAAAATGCTGTGGCTTTTATTATGGTTAAGTCTGATTATAACGGCTATGCGCCCTGAATATTTACAAGAACATAAAGAAGTTAAAAATCCAGGTCGGGATTTAATGTTAGCAGTAGATATTTCTCGCTCCATGTTAGCCCTGGATTTTATGGTACGTGATCGGTATGTCAATCGTATGGCAGTGGTAAAAGGCGTACTAGATAAATTTATTGCACAACGTGAAAATGATCGGATTGGCTTAATTCTATTTGCAGATAGTGCGTATTTACAATCACCCTTAACCTATGATAAATCGGTAATTCGTAATATGTTAGAAAAGATAGTGCCACGTATTGCAGGTGATGCGACAGCGATTGGTGATGCCATAGGTTTAGCGGTAAAAAAATTACGTGATAGACCTGCCACATCACGGATAGTTATCTTACTGACGGATGGGGAAAATACGGCAGGCAATTTAGCACCTCAAGATGCCATACAGTTGGCGGATAAATATAATATCCGAATTTATACTATTGGGGTAGGAAGTTCAGGTAATGTACCTTTTCCACAAGATGATGGCAGTATTAGTATGGAAAAAATGCCCATTGATGAAGCCTTATTAAAAAATATTGCTGATACGACTCGGGGGGCTTATTTTCGTGCAAGTGACAAGCAAACCCTCGAGGGTATTTATCAACAAATTAATGCGTTGGAACACTCTAAGGCAGAAACTAAAATTGTTTTTATTCCTACTCCTTTATACCGCTGGCCATTAAGTGTGGCATTATTTATTTTATTAATGTTAGCAGGATTAGCATTAGGACGTGGAGGACGTTGGTAATGGAATATCCCTGGTGGTTACTCGGCTTATGTTTACCTGCACTATTATGGTGGTTTCCCAGAGCGCAATTACGAGATGAATATTGGGAACGTTTAAAACCTTATGCAGATAAAGATTTAATGCCTTATTTAGTGATACAGCAACGCCATACTAAACAAGGAATTAGGCAACGTTTCTTACTATGGACAGCATTATGGTGTTTGGCGATTATTGCTTTAGCAGACCCTCGCTGGGGGTTTACTGAAATTGATGTTTTTCAACCAGGTAGTAATGTCGTAATTTTGTTGGATATGTCTTGGTCTATGCAAGCGAATGACGTAAAACCTTCTCGCTTTATTAGAGCGAGGCAGGAAATACGGGATTTTGTTACGCAAGGGGAAACATTACGAATAGGGCTAGTAGCTTTTGCAAGTATTGCACATGTTATTACGCCTTTAACAAATGATAATGCAACATTATTACATCAATTAAATGTGCTGTCCCCCAATATGTTAAAAATACGTGGTAGTCAAGTAGAAAATGCATTGCTCACAGCACAACGTCTATTAGAAAGTCAACCTGTCGGCGATGGCGATCAAGCGTTTATTTTATTAGTATCAGATGGCGATTTTGATGAACCAGGTTTAGAAAAAACAATAACGAGCTTGCGAGAGCAAGGAACGATGACTTATACATTAGGCGTTGGTAAAAAACAAGGTATTAGTTTAGCAGATGAAAGGGGACATTGGATAGTTGATAAGCAAGGGAAGCGAGTTATTACCGCTTTACAAGAAGAGGTCTTATCTTATGTCGCTAAAGTAGGTGGAGGAGAATATGCTCGGGCAAGTTATAAAGAAAGTGATACTCAGGCTTTGTTACGAAGTATGACAAAAAAAACAGCCCTTAAACAGGTAGACACTCCCATACGGGTTTGGAATGATCAATATTATTGGTTGGTATTATTAATGTTGCCCTTAGTGTTATTTCGTTTTCGTAGAGTACAAGCAAAATGGAAGCAATAATATGTTGTTAGCATTAAGGTCTGGTTTTTGTATATATGTATTGGGTATTAGTAGCTTCTTGAATGTAATGTATTTAGATGATGCTTATGCTGTTACATGGGAGCGTCAAGATAAAACCGCATTAGAAGCCTTTAAGCAAAAAAAGTATAGACAAGCTGCAAAGACATTTACTGATCCATATAGAAAAGGGGTCGCATGGTATCGGGCTAAAGATTATCAAAAGGCAGAACAAGCCTTTAAGGCGGTGCAACGACAAGAAATGAAACTAAAAGCACTCTATAATCTGGGTAATACGCAAATGCAAACAGGGCAATATACTAAAGCCCAGGAAAGTTATCAGCAGGTATTAGAAAAACAAGCAAATAATGAGGATGCACAATATAATCTAAAACTGGCAAAACAGCTATCAGAGCTTGATATGGCAAAGAGTAAAAAAGAACAGCATCAGAAAGAGCAAAATAAACAACAACAAAACCAGCAAAAAGAACAACAAGAATCAAAAGAGGATCAACAATCAGAACAGCAAAATAAGTCAGGAGAAAGTGCAAAAGAGGGGAAAAGTGAGAGTGCTGGAGAAGAAAGTGAGCAACAAGATAAGCAAGGGAGTGCTAAAGATGATGGTAAGGATGGACAAGGAAATAAGAATAAAAAAGAACAGCAAGCAGGGAGTAAACAGGATAATAAAGATAAACAGGAACAAGGTTCACAACAGCAAAATGATACAGATAAAGAAACCGGAAATATAGAAAAAACGCAAGAAAGTGAAGAAGGAAAAAAACAACAAAAGAATGAAAAAGATAAAGGTGAACAAAAGCAACAAGAAGAAAATAATCATCGTAAAGCAATGCAGGAAAAACAACAACAAAATGCTAAACAAGAGAAACAAGGGGATACACCACTAGATACCCAACCAGGACGGAACAAAAAAGAAGATGTTTCCCAACAGGCGATGCAAGAAAATAATCACAAAGAGGATTATAAGGGAAAAAAACCGCAGCAACAACAAGATTTAGATACTAAGCAGCAAGCAAGCAGTAAAGTGACAGAATTAGAACAACTTGAATTACAAGGTATACAACAACGGGATATGTCATCAATACAACAAGGACAACAAGGTAATAAGAAAGAAGCATTAAATGATATCAGGATTATGCAATGGTTAGAACGTGTAGAAGGGGATGCAGCAGTATTAATGGGGAATCAAATTTATCAAACAGAACGTCAAGAATGGCAAAAACAGGGAGGACGAAAAGTTGAAGATCGCCCTTGGTAAGAAGGTAAAGCATATAATTTGGCAATACGTATATTACCTATTGATAAGTGCTAGCATCTTACTCAGTGATATGGTGGTAGCTCAACTCCCTGATATTGAAGTAAAATTATCTAATCATCTGCCGTGGGTACAACAAATGCTGTTATATACAGTAGTGGTTCGTACAGACAGTAATACACAAATTAGTAAATTTACGATGCCAGATATTGATAACGGACGTATTGAAATAGTAGGTCAACCCGTTATCCAGGAAGAGATATCTACAAAGGGAAAGGTCATAAAAACAGAATATTATTTTTTAGTTACACCTATTTCAGAGGGGAATCTTGAAATAGGTGCAGCAACTGTTGTACTACGCAGCCATTACAATCAGTATGTGCCTTCTTGGGGTAAACAACGTAATTGGCAACCCCATGTAGGACAAGCAAATAATTCTTTTACACTCCATAGCAAAGTAATATCTATTCCTGTTGCAGCCCCTACATTACAAGAAAAATATTGGTTACCCTTATTAGAGTTACGCTTGCAAGGTGATATGGAGCGTCAGCAACTATTCCAGGAAGGAGAGCCTTTTACGTGGACGATAACATTTGATGCAATGGGGATACATAAGGACAGTTTACCTGATCTATCTACTTTATTAGAGAGTGATAGTTTTAAAATTTATTTAGAAAGTGTAAATAAATATGAAGATATAAACGAAGCAAATAAAACGGTATATGCCCGCCGAACTGAACACTATACCTTGGTTCCTAAAAAAAGTGGCACCTTATCCTTGCCTATACTAGAAATAGTATGGTGGGATGTGTTAACTGCCAGCAAGAAAATAGCAAGGCTTAACTCTCAGTCAGTTTTTATCCTTCCCTCAGAAGATCAGAGTAAGCCCTTACCAGATAGTGTATCAAAACAGTCTACTACCACTAATATAGGATATTATATTGGGCTTGTTATTGCTGCAGCAGGGATGTTCTTTTTAGGATTATGGATAGGAGCAGGAAAACCTGGCTCTGATAAAATGATAAAACAATGGTATAACATGGGAGAGTTTGTTTATCGTCAAATCATAAAATGGAAGCAACCGTTAGTAGATTATATTACAGCAGTAAAAATGTATTGGAAACGGGTATTTCCAAGTGGTGCAGCACCATTATGGTGGCGATTTTTCAATTATTATGAACAGCGTTTACCGGTCTTGTTACAGATATTTTGGATACGTTATCATGTTCAACAATCTGATACCGTAGATCAACTTTATCATGCCGTAGGGAAATTAGCATTATTAGATGTGACGTTATCAGAGCAATCCCCTTTAATAGTTATAGCTAACAAGTTATCTGATAGTTATTTGTTTCTTTCAAAACAAATACTTTACCCTCTACTACAAACTTTAGAAAAAACTACCTTCACAAACAAAAAATTAAATATCCCTAAATGGAAACAACAATTTTTACTACTCTTTTCTTACCATCATTTTTATATCAATAAAAAAAATTACTCTGTTGCTTCGCAAGATAAGGATAATCACAAACTTCCACCACTAAACTATCAATAATATTAGGAGCTTGCAACGGGCAAACGACTATCATTTCCCCAATCAGACCAAGAACCTGGATACCCTTTTATATCGGGATACCCTAATATTTTTAACATCATATAACTATGTGATGAACGGTGATGAGTTTGACAATAAGTCACTATTGTTTTATCTGGAGTAATACCGGCATTATGTAAACGCATAGTTATTACTTTAGGTGCTTGAAAACGTAAATTTTTTTGTTGATCCATGGTACTCGACCAATCAATATTCACTGCTCCAGGAATATGTCCTGCTTGTTGGCTAAATTTCTTTATTCCTTGAAATTCCATACTAGAGCGAGCATCAAGTAGTACTACATCAGGATCATTTAAATGATCTTGAATATAGCTTTTATCTGCAATAGCTTGTAAGTTATAATGGGTAATAAAGGTTCTTGCCTGTGGTAAATGGGGAGTATGACTCAATGGGTGTTGTTCATTTGCCCATGTGTGTAACCCGCCATTTAAAAGTGAGTATTGAGTGTGTCCCATCACTTCTAATGTCCATAAAAGACGACATGCACAACCACCTCCTTCATCATCATAAGCAATAACGTGTTTTTTTTCATCTATACCTAACTGAGAAAAAAGGGTTGCCAGTTCTTCTTTAGAAGGTAATAAACCCATTACTGGAGGTTGAGCATGTAATAATGATGTATAAGGAAGGTGAATAGCACCAGGAATATGGTAATTTTGATAAGTGCTTGCCTTACCTACATCAATAATAAGAATATCAGGATGATGTAATTGTTTTTCTAATTCATCAGCTTCAATAAGTAAAGGTAAAAGTGTTGACATAATAGTTATCTTTAGGTTTGTAAATAATCAATTAAGCGTCTATAGTAACGCTTCCTTGTGGTAAAGCACAGCAAGTGAGAATATAACCTTCATCACGTTCTTCCTCACTAAGACCATCTACATCATCATCCATAATCACTTCCCCTGCAATTTTTAATACTTTACATGTACCACATAATCCAGATCGGCAACCACTAGGCATATTAATATTTTCATCTTCTGCACTGTCTAAAATAGCCTGATTACTGGAACAAATGATTTCTTTTTGTGATTGTTGAAAAATAATTTTCGCATCTTTCACTGATTTATCCGTTGTCGAACTACGATACGAAGTAAAACTCTCAAAATGGTAATGCTGTAAAGGAAAATTGAGAGATATTAATATATCCTGTATTGTATTCATATAACTTGTAGGGCCACAAGCATATACATTACGTTCTAGCAGATCAGGCGCAATAGATAATAGCTGTGTTGCAGAAACCCGTTCTGTCATGCCATGCCAACTATCATCTGCTTTAGAAACGCTGATCACTACTTTTAGGTGCGCATTTTGTGTAGCAAGTAATGCTAGCTCTTGTGCAAAGATAACATC
The DNA here is from genome assembly GCA_026994225.1 of Gammaproteobacteria bacterium. Lineage (GTDB taxonomy): Bacteria > Pseudomonadota > Gammaproteobacteria > GRL18 > GRL18 > JALWRI01. Next base: position 8,249 of record JALWRI010000107.1, read on the forward strand.
TTTAGGAGTATGTGCATGATGAATAAAAATAATATCTGCCTCAGCACTGCTATCTGTCAGCCAACGTAGCATAGACATAACCGGCGTAATACCACTGCCACCTGAAATAAACAGTAATTTGGGGGCAGGTAAATCAAAGCAATTAAAGCTACCATTAGGCGCATCGGCTATGATAGTATTTCCTACATTGCAATTATCATGTAACCAGTTTGATACGATACCATTAGGTATACGTTTTACTGTAATAGCAATATTATAAGGACGAGAAGGAGAAGAAGCGAGAGTATAGCTACGGACAATAGGGGTGTTATCTATCTCTAAATACAGATTAATAAATTGTCCTGGTTTATAAAAAAATAATTGTGTAGGATCTGTTGCAATAAAAGTAAATGTTTTTACATCATGTGTTTCATCAATAATTTTGACACAACGTAATGATATTTTCCCTTTTTTCCAGGGATAAAAATGTTTATCAGGAAGAGCGGCTAAGGGCCATAAAGTAGTAACTAAATCAGACATAAACGTAAAGACCTATAATATAAGCTAAGATAGCATGAACAAATAGTGAAGTAAATAAAGGATAAAAGTTGTATTAAGTATGTAAGCTGGTACATCTTTTCGGGGTAATTATAGGAGTTAATAACCATTTTGAAAACATTACAACATCTTTTTGATCAAAACATTGACTGGGCAAATAAAATTAAAGACTCTGAACCTGAGTTTTTTTCCCGCTTATCGAAACAACAAGCCCCTGAATATTTATGGATTGGATGTTCTGATAGTAGAGTACCAGCTAACCAAATCATTAATTTACGCCCGGGAGAAGTATTTGTACATCGCAATATTGCCAATATTGTAGTACATACCGATCTAAATTGTTTATCTGTCATTCAATATGCAGTAGATGTACTAAACGTAAAACATATTATTGTCTGTGGGCATTATGGTTGTGGTGGGATTAAAGCGGCATTAAGTAATCAAGAACATGGCTTAATTGATAATTGGTTACGGCATGTTAAAGATGTGGTACGTTTTCATGCTCCAGTTTTAGAGCCTTTGCATGAACAAGAAAAAATAGATAGATTATGTGAACTGAATATTATTGAGCAAGTGAAAAATGTATGTAATACCACCGTAGTAAAAAATGCTTGGCAGTCTGGTAAACAATTATCAGTACATGGCTGGATTTATAATATAGAAAATGGCATATTAAAAGATTTGGATAGTTGTATTAACTCTAGTGCGGAATTAATAGAAAAGTTATAGCAAATATAGAAATTGCATTTGGACTATGCTATATGGTGATGGTGTAAGCAAGGTAGCACAGCATTGGCTTGTGCTATTAAATAGTCTTTAAATTCTTGCGTAATAGGGGGTAAACGCTTATCTTCTTTTTGTACGACATACCAATGTCTAATAATGGGAAAGCCTTCTATATTTAATACTTTCAGTGTTTCCATTTTAAGTTCCATAGCAAGCGTATGTAAAGACACTATACCCAAACCCAAATCCTCTTCTACTGCTCGTTTGATGGCATTATTATTACTCATATCCATGCTGGTACGAAAGCTAATCTTATGCTCATGAAAAAAACGTTCAATAGCATCTCGTGTTCCTGATCCAATTTCTCTGACTACAAATGAATAATGAGATAATTCGTGCAAACGGATGGCTTTTTTGGTGGTCAGGGGATGATGAGGCGATGATACCACTACTAATGGATTTTCTAAAAAGGAAATATATTGTAGTTGCTGATCTTTGGGAGGTTTCCCCATAATAACTAAATCCCGTTCATTATTATCAAGTTGAGTTAATAGTGAAGAACGGTTAGTAACATCTAAGCTGATGCGTATTTTAGGATAAAGTTTAGCAAATTGTCCGAGTAAACGTATCACAAAATGATTAGCGGTACTTGCTACTGCAATATTTAAGTGTCCCCGTTGCAAATCTTTAAGTTGTTCAATAATTTCTTCAGTATCCCGTTGTTTTTGCAAGGTATTACGTGCATATTGATAAATCTCTTCACCTGCTTCAGTAAGATACAGTTTTTTACCAATTTTTTCTAATAGCGGTAATTCTACTTGTTCTTCGAGTTGTTTCACCTGCATAGAAACGGCAGGCTGACTTAAATATAATTCTTGTGCTGCTTTCGTATAATTACGATGACGCACTAATACTTCGAACACTTTAAGTTGGCGAAAGGTAAGGTTCAAGTGTAGTCAATCCGATTAAATTGTATGATTATAAATCATTATGAATATTGATGCTAATAGTTCTGAATTCTCTTTAGCAACATCAATAACTAATCCACTTTTTCATAATACCGCTAAATGACGAGAGATCATAGGTTGGGATAAATTCAGGGTATAGGTTAATTCACATACACATAATTCACCTTTAAGTTTTAGTAGCATAAGTGAACGTAAACGTATAATATCTCAATTTTTAGTAAAGATCATAGACTTATACTTTGCAAGGTAAGTAGGTTAAAAGAATATTTTTATATAATTAAGCAATTATAATGACATTAACAGTAAATGATAGTCAATACACGATTTTAATCATAGATGATAATCTCGCTAATTTACAGGTATTGAGTGAACTACCCGCCCCTAAAGGAGGGGTAGTTCACGCGTATAATTATGTAGAAGCATTGCAGACAATTAAACATCTTTTACGATAAATATTAACTTATTTAGGTCAAAATATGGATGATAAAAATATAGTGCTTATTGTTGATGATGAACCAGTTAATTTATCAGTATCAACTCAGATATTAATTAATCATTATCAAGTAAGAGTAGCTAACTCTGGTCAACGGGCATTAGATGTTGTGATGACTACGCCTAAACCTGATATTATCCTTTTAGATATTATGATGCCTAATATGGATGGCTATACGGTTTTGAATCAATTAAAAGCCAACCCTGAAACTAAAGATATTCCAGTGATCTTTGTGACGGCGATGGATGCCATCACGGACGAAGAATACGGTTTTCAACTTGGTGTCGTTGATTATATTACTAAACCCATCCGGCCTGCTATTTTATTAGCAAGAGTGAAAGCGCAGCTAACATTAAAGCAAATGAATGATTTTTTGCTAGATAAAAATACCTATTTGGAAGCAGAAATAAACCGGCGTATGCAAGAAAATCTGACTATTCAAAATGTCAGTATTCGTGCTTTAGCTCATTTAGCAGAAACACGAGATCCTGAAACAGGGGAACATATCATGCGTACCCAGTCGTTTGTAAAAATCCTTGCTGAAGGGTTACAATCGCATCCTCGTTTTAAAGAGGTTATTGATGAAAAGTATATTAATTTAGTAACTCGTTCAGCACCCTTGCATGATATTGGTAAAGTAGGCATTCCTGATAATATTTTACTTAAACCTGGTGCATTGACAGAAGATGAATGGGAAATAATGAAAACACATGCAGCAATAGGTGCTAAAGCGATTGAGCAAGCTGAAAAAGATGTCGATAAACCTTTAGAATTTTTATCTTTAGCAAAAGAAATTGCCCACTGGCACCATGAAAAATGGGATGGTAGCGGTTATCCTGATGCGTTAGCAGGTGAACAAATTCCCATTGCTGCACGCTTAATGACATTAGCTGATGTATTTGATGCCTTAACCACAGCACGGGTATATAAAAAAGCTTTTTCGTTTGAAAAAGCACAAGCCATTATTATAGAAGGAAAAGGGACACACTTTGATCCGGCTGTCGTGGATGTTTTTTTACAACGGTATGAACAATTTGTAACGATAGCAAAACAGTATATATCCTAATGAGCTATAAGGTTTTTTATGAAAATTAGACAGCGATTAACGCTGATTTTAATTATTATTTCTTTGATCCCCATAATAATTTATTACGCTCTAGTGAATAAAGAGGTAAAACAATTATTTTTACAAGAAATTGGAGGAAATTATGAAGTGTTAGCGAGGGAAAAAGCCTTTGCTATTACTGCAGTATTAAAACATAGAGTAGAAGAAGCCGTAAATTTATCAAAAAATAAACGTATTATTAATGTGTTACAGGATATTTATGCCACCCCCCCAGTAGATAAAGCAACAATAACAAAAAGAGATAAAGAATGGATTGCTTCAAAAGGCAATACGGATATCGCTATAAAGGTGTTATATCATCCTCTATCTGTTTTTTTACGTGAATATGTGGGTAAAGATCCCCTGGAATACGGGGAAATATTTATTACGGATAAGCAAGGTTTAACGATTGCAATGACCACTACGACCACTGATTATTATCAAGCAGATGAAGGCTGGTGGCAACAAGGGTATGCACAAGGTAAAGGGGAGGTATATGTTGATGATAGAGGTTTTGATTTAAGTGTTAATTCGGTGGTAACAGGTGTTCTTGCACCGGTTATGTATCAAGGGAAAGTATTAGGTGTGATAAAAATCAATTTCCGCATGACAGATATTCCAGCAATTATTACTAATCCATACAAATATACATCAATTAATGAGCCACTTTATGTTGCTTTAATGCGTTCCCGAGGCGATGCTATTACCGATACCTCTCAGGGGCGTTATTCGGTGGTAACATCGCAGCAATTACATTTAATGCAAGAAGGGGATGTTTCAGGCTGGGAGTATGAAAATATAGATGCGGATCATACCGTTATTATGGCTTATGCAAAAGTGATTACCGAAAAATCTATTTATTCTCGTTTAACAGGTTCTTTACAACTTAAAGGGATTACTGAAGAAGGTTGGGAAAAAACGAAATGGTATGTGTTTCTCTTTCATGATGCAAAAGCGGCACTGGGAGCGTTAATGACATTAAAAAATATATTTATTAGTATTTTTTTGATTATTTTATGGGTAATTCTTATTATTTCATTCAGTATTGCTGTTTTTTTAATTCATCCTATCGAAATTATACGTGCAACAGTAAAAAATATTGCGGAAGGGAATCTCCAGGCAAGAATCCACTTACAACGTGATGATGAATTAGGTCTGTTATCCAAAGATATTAATAATATGGTGCAATCTCTATACGATACGATGGTATCACGCAATGCCTTGCAACAAGAAATAGTGCAAAGACAAAACGTAGAAAAAGAGCTATATAAACTTGCTCAGGTTGTAGAACAAAGTCCAAACTCTATTATGATAACGAATAAAAATGCTGAAATCGAGTATGTCAATAAAGCATTTATCAACATAACTGGATTTAGTTTGGAAGAGGTAAAAGGAAAGAAACCGAGTATTTTACATTCTGGGCGTACAACAAATGATACTTATCGGACATTATGGGAAAAGCTAAATAAAGGATTTGCCTGGAAAGGTGAATTTCATAACCAACGTAAAGATGGCAGTGCATTTATTGAAGAGGCATTAGTGATGCCTATTTATCAAAATGACGGTGTGATTTCCCACTATGCAGCCGTAAAAGAAGATATTATGGATAAAAAAATACAGGAATTAGAACTAACACAATATCGTAATAATTTAGAACAATTAGTTGAAACTCGTACCTATGAATTAAAAGAAGCCTTAATACATGCCGATGCAGCAAATCAAGCAAAAAGTGAATTTTTGGCAACTATGAACCATGAAGTATGTACACCTATGAATGCTATCATAGGATTAACGTATATACTTAAAAATGGTGATATAACGGCAATGCAAAGAGATCAGTTACAACAATTAGATACTGCAGCTAATCATTTATTACATCTTTTTGAGAGTATGATCGATCTATCTAAAGTAGAAGCTGGTCAGTTATCATTAAATATGAATGATTTTTATTTTGATAGTATGTTGAACAATATTAAAACATTATTGATCCCACAATGTGAGAAAAAGCATATCCAGTTTACTGTTTCAGTTGTCAATGTTCCCGATATATTGCATGGGGATATGGAGCGTATCAGACAGGTTTTGAGGAATTTATTAAATAATGCAATAAAATTTACAGAGCAAGGGAAGATTGATTTACGAATTGACATGATAGAGAGTAACGTATCTAGTTGTTTACTTCAATTTGAAGTAGAAGATACAGGGATAGGTATGGATAAGGAGCATATAGCAAGAATATTTAATGCTTTTGAACAATTAGATAGCTCTATCTCCAGATCGTATAATGGCGTAGGTTTAGGATTAACTATCTGCCATAAATTAATTGCGTTGATGGGAGGGCAAATAGAAGTTAAAAGTACGTTAGATAAAGGTAGTCTCTTTAGATTTAGGCTATGGATAAAAAAAGGGAAAAAGTTGTTGCCACAACCAAAAGAGGTAAAAAATAATCACCTCCCGATAGCGAAACAAACATTATCACAAGTCGTAGAGGATAATAAAAAACAACCTGTTTTTGCTATGTTAGACATTATCAAAACATTATTAGAAAATGATGATGCAACAGTTAATGGTTATATCATAAAAAATCAGGATATATTAATAAAAAATGGCGGAGAGAATATGGATAGCTTAATAGATGCTATTAATACTTTTCAATATCCTGAAGCCTTGCTTATTCTTAAAAAATTTTATTCAAATAGTGATTATTAGTGTGTTCTTAATAAAGAAAAAAATAACGATTATCTTGCTGCTGGTACTATTTTTTATATCCTGTTCGGTGATAGCGGTAGATAATAAAGTCTATGATAACAAGCCTAAAATATACCTGGATGATCAGCAACAGACAGCACATTATAATATAGCAAAAACGGATATAGTATTATTTCCTGCCCGTATCTATTTTGCTGCTCTAAAGCAGGATAATGCTGCTTTGCTACTAGCACAAATAGATAAGCATCTGATGGCATTAAAAGCAGAACCTCACTTAATATACTATGTATTACAAAAGGTTTTATTACAAACACAGCCATCCAAAGCAAAAATATTTCTCAATCAAGATGAAAAGGTAACTGTTACACCATTACATTTTGAAAATACACCCGATTACAGTCTGCTAGTAACAGTTATTATACTCTTTATTATCAGTATGTTGCTCTTTATATTGTGGAATTTAAGTTTAAAACATCAGGTTTTACAGCGAACTAAAGCATTAAAAGAAAATGAATCATTATTAAAACAAGCACAGTTAGTGGGGCATTTAGGTAGTTGGAGATTGGATCATCATAACGGTCAATTACAGTGGTCTGATATGGTATTTAGGTTATTTGAATTAGATCCTGAGGTATTTAAGCCCTCTTATGATAATTTCATTCATGCTATTCATCCAGAGGATAGGAATTTTGTCAATCAAGCGTTTACTCAAGCTATTGAAAATAGAACTAAATATAATATAGAATATCGTCTTTTAATGTCAGATGGGAGGATTAAATACGTTAATGAACGTTGTTATACTGAGTATGATGAACAAGGTCATGCGATTTTTTCATTAGGAACTATTCAAGATATTAGCGAACGAAAAAGACTCGAAATACGTTTAAATAAACTTGCTTTAGCAGTAGAGCAAAGTCCAGAAAGCATTGTCATTACCAATATAGCGGCAGAAATTGAATATGTGAATGAGAGTTTTATAAAAAATACAGGGTATAGTCTGGATGAAGTGATAGGGAAAAATCCTCGTATATTACGTTCTGGAAAGACTCCTAGAAAAACCTATACGGATTTATGGGCATATTTAACACAAGGTATGACATGGCGAGGTGAGTTTTATAATAAACGGCGTGATGGGAGTGAATATATAGAATATGCAATCATTACCCCATTACATCAAAGTGATGGGCAGATAACACATTATGTATCAGTAAAAGAAGATATTACTGAGAAAAAGAAAATGTTACAGGAATTGGACGAATATCGTAATAATTTAGAGCAATTAGTTAAACAGCGTACTGAGGAAATGAATAAAGCTCTGGAAAAAGCAGATGCTGCAAGTCGGGCAAAAAGTGAATTTTTGGCCAATATGAGCCATGAAATTCGTACCCCTATAAATGCCGTATTGGGTATTGCTTATTTGCTCAAACAAGAAGCAACCACTGAAAAACAACAGAATTTATTAGATTCTATTGATAAATCAGTCCATCATTTGCTCTCTATTATTAATAATATTTTGGATTTGTCAAAAATTGAAGCAGGTAAATTAGGGCTTGAATACAACTCTTTTCGCTTTGAGGAATTGTTTGATCATATCTATAAAATATTTCAATTTCAAGTGGAAGATAAAGGGTTAATATTAACAATGCACAAAGAAGGTATACCTGAATTTTTATATGGCGATGTTACTCGCTTAAAACAAGCATTGATTAACTTGATAAGTAATGCCATTAAATTTACGGCACAAGGTACGATATATTGTCGTGCAAAAAGCATACAAGATAATGGTAATGCCATATTAATTTGTTTTGAAGTGCAAGATAGTGGAATTGGTATTGATACACAGAAACAAAAAGATATTTTTAATATTTTTGAGCAAGAGGATGCTTCGATTACCAGGAATTTTGGTGGTACAGGATTAGGTTTAGCGATTACCGAGAGGTTAGCTAAATTAATGGGTGGAGATATTGGCGTAAAAAGTGAGCTAGGTAAAGGTAGTCTCTTTTGGTTTAGTGCATGGTTACAAGTAGAAGAAGAAAACAGACAAAGTGCATTAATACCAACCGATACTGAAACCGAACAAGATAATAGTAAAGTCAAAGCCCTATTACAATCTGATTATCAAGGAGGCAGAATATTATTGGTAGAAGATAATGAAATTAATCGAGAAATGATGAAGCATCTACTAACGGCTATTGGTTTGTATGTGAATACGGCAGAAACGGGTAATGATGCAGTAAAAAAAGTGAAACAGTTTGAATTTGATTTAATTCTTATGGACATGCGAATGCCAGAAATGGATGGCATTGAAGCAACACGATTAATTCGACAGATGGAAAAAGGTAAGAACATACCTATTATAGCCATTAGTGCAAATACCTTTAATGAAGATAAACAAGTATGTTTTGATGTAGGAATGAATGATTTTATTTCCAAACCGGTTGATCCGCCTGATTTGTTTCGTGTTTTATTAAAATACTTAGTCAAACCGCAGCACTCAGAACAAAGAGCTTTTATTAATACGCTGGATAGACAACAAAAGCAAGAAGAAAATCCCCCCGCATGGCAACATCAACTAGCTCAAATAGATGGTTTGGATTATCAAACAGGATTAAGCCATTTTATGGGAAATGCGCATGAGTATATTGCCTGGTTGATTAAATTTGATCAGCAACATACCAAAGAGGGGGAGTACATACAAGATGCTATTGCACAAGGTCATCTATCACTCGCTCTGGAAAAAGCACATAGTATTAAGGGAGTGGCAGGGAATTTAGGGTTATCAGCTATTTATGCAGCAGCGAAAGCACTGGAATTTAATTTACGCCATGCAGTATCCGATAATAATGTTGTTATTCAAACACTTAAACAAACGCTATATGACTTCCATCAAGGTATTAAGACCTTAACAACACCTTCCCAGGAAGATAAACCTTTCTTAAATACTCCAGATGTGCTTTTGCAACAACTCTACCAGCTACTAGAAAATGATAATGCAGAAGCTAATTTATTCTTTGAACAACATTATAGACAATTAGAACAACATTATGGCGCACCTATCCATCACTTAAAGAAAAATATAGATGCTTATTATTATCCCATTGCACTAACTATTATCCAATCATTAATTAATATTGAACATTAAATATATTTAATGTTCATACAATTCCTTCTATCCGTTAATATTTGTATGGTATAATCAATTCCTCTACCAAGAGGAGTACATGATGCCTACTATTTTTTTAATATTAAATAAAAAAATATCTATTAGGATAATGCGATTATTTATCGCTTTATTATCCTTACTGTGCGTACCTATTGTTTATGCTAACAATGAATTTTTAACCATCCAACAAGCAGAACAACTTGCATTAGATAATGAACCTGGAATTGTAGCACAACAATGGCAAGTCAAAGCCTTATCTGAAAAAGCGATAGCCGATGGGCAGCTTGCTGATCCACAATTACAATTAGGTATCAGTAATCTTCCAACCGATAGCTTTGCCTTTGATCAAGAAAATATGACGCAATTTAAAGTGGGCATTGCACAACGTTTCCCAGCAGGAGATAGCTTAAAAATCAAACAACAAAAAACCTTAGCAGATGCTAAAGTGATAGAAACAAAAACAGCAGATCGCAAGCTGATGATTATAAAAAAGGTACGATTGCATTATTTAGAAATTTATTATTGGGAACGAGCATACCAAACGATTGTAGAAAATAAACAATTTTTTTCTCAATTAGTCAATATAGTACAATCTTTGTTTACTCTGGGGCGTAATAATCAACAAGACTTAATTCGAGCGCAATTAGAACTGGATAAATTAGATGAACGTTTAAACCGTATAAAACAAAAAATATATATTCAACGTTATCAATTATCCCGTTGGATAGGAGAAAAAGCACAGTTACCCCTACAAGATAAACTACCTAAGTGGCAATTACCAACATTAGATAATCAGCAAGAAACATTAATCCCACAATTTTTTCACCACCCTCAAGTACAAATCATAGATAAGCAATTAGCAGCAACCCGCCAATCTATTGCTTTAGCGAAAGAGCAATACAAATCAGCTTGGGGAGTGAATGTAAACTATGCATATAGAGATAATGCACCAAATGGAAGGGAACGGGCTGATTTTATTTCCGCAGGGGTGAGCATTGATTTACCCCTTTTTACTCAGCATCGTCAAGATAAATCTTTATTAGCAAAAGAATATCAATATCAAGCATTAAAAGATAAACGTCTTGAGACATTACGGCAGTTAGTAGCACAATTACAGGAAGAACTCGCAAGTGAAATGCAATTAAGTGAACGTCATCAACTATATAACACCGTTTTATTACCTAAATCAAAACAACAATCTGAAGCAGCGTTATTAGCATATCAATCTGATAGAGGTGATTTTGCAGATGTTATGCGTGCTTATATAGATGATTTGAATATTCACCTGGAAGAAAAACGATTAGCCGTTGATCATCTCAAAAGTAAAGCAAAAATATTGTATTTTACCGCAGTCTTTAGCACCAATAACCGTATTGAATACTAAATATACGAGGATAAAGTAGTGAAAAAAATAATAGTAAGTTTTATTTTAATTGTGCTAGGAGGTGTGACAGGTTATTTTGTACAACCTTTTCTTCAACAACAATTAAGTGCTATAGGGATTAGCAAAACGCAACATACCAATAGCAATGATAATAGTGTAAAAAAAGAAAAGAAAATATTATATTGGGTTGCTCCGATGGATGCAAAGTATCGTCGTGATAAACCAGGAAAATCCCCGATGGGAATGGATTTGGTTCCCGTTTATGAAAACGAGGGTAGCAGTGAAAAAGGCTTAGTGAAAATATTACCTATAGTAGAAAATAATTTAGGGGTAAGGGTAGATAAAGTCAAAATAGGACAATTAGACAGACAAATAAAAACAGTTGGATATGTCACCTTTGATGAAGAAAAGCTCTATCATATCCATACCCGAGTGGAAGGATGGATTGAAAAACTAACAGTGAAAGCAAGTGGTGATGTGATAAGAAAGGGACAAAAATTATTTGAATTATATAGTCCATCCCTGGTGAATGCACAAGAAGAGTATTTAACCGCTTTACGTAGTAAAAATAGTCTTCTTATTCAAGCATCGAAAGATAGACTATTATCATTAGGTGTTACCTTAGGGCAAATTAAACGCTTAAAAAAAACCGCAAAAGTACGCCAACGCATTGTTTTTTATGCACAACATAAAGGCTTTATTAAAGCATTAAATGTGCGTGAAGGGATGTTTATTAAACCCTCTACAGAGGTAATGAATTCAGGACAAATTGATACTGTTTGGGTCATAGCAGAGGTATTTGAACGGCAAAGTGCTTGGGTCAAAAAAGGGCAACGTGTTAGCATGAAAGTAGGTGCATTTCCTGAAAAAACGTGGCAAGGAAAGGTGGACTATATCTATCCCATTTTAAATGCAAAAACCCGTACATTAAAAGTGCGTTTGCGTTTTAAAAATCCTCAACAATGGCTAAAACCGAATATGTTTGTACAACTGACTATTTTTAGTGATTATAAGCAAAAAACATTATACGTAAAGCGAGAAGCAATTATTCGTAGCGGTAATATGGAAAGAGTCGTTAAAGCATTAGGAAATGGTCGTTTTAAATCAGTAAAAGTAAAAACAGGAATAGAAAGTGGCGCATATATTGAAGTGCTTAAAGGATTAGAACAAACCGATCAAATTGTTACCTCGGCACAATTTCTTATTGATTCAGAATCTAGTTTAACGGCTGAGTTTGGGCGAATGGAAGGTGCTAATAGCGTTACGACAAAAAAACAATCCAAAGCAGCGAATACGGCATGGATAGAAGGGAAAATTAAAACGATTATGCCAGAACATAATATGCTAACGATAGCGCATAAACCGGTATCAAAATGGGGTTGGCCAGATATGGTAATGGATTTTCCCGTTAATACCTCACTATCAGTGAATAATTTTACTCCCTCTCAAAGTGTGCATTTTTTAGTGGAAAAAAAGCCTAGTGGAGCGATTGAAATTATTAAATTTATGCAGATGGATGCCAGTGATCACTCCGCAAATAAAAAGGATAGAGGACATTAGGCATGATTACATCCATTATTCATTGGTCTATTCATAATCGTTTTTTTGTGTTAGTAGCGATGTTTATTTTTCTCGGTGCAGGGGTTTATGTAATCAAAAAAACACCGATAGATGCCATCCCCGATTTATCAGATGTGCAAGTGATTATTAAAACCTCCTATCCTGGACAAGCACCACAAGTTGTTGAAGATCAGGTTACTTATCCTTTAACCACAGCCATGTTATCAGTTCCCAAAGCGACAAATGTACGAGGATATTCTTTTTTTGGCGATTCGTATGTGTATATCATTTTTGAAGAAGGGACAGACTTGTATTGGGCTCGTTCTCGGGTATTAGAATATTTAAGCCAGGTAGTATCCAGTTTACCGAGTAATGCTAAATCACAGTTAGGACCTGATGCAACAGGAGTAGGTTGGATTTATGGTTATGCGTTAATAGATAAAACGGGAAAACACGATATTAGTCAATTACGTAGCTTGCAAGATTGGTTTTTAAAATATGAATTACAGACAGTGTCTGGCGTATCTGAAATTGCGACCGTAGGAGGAATGGTAAAACAATATCAAATAGTGGTCGATCCGGAAAAATTACGAGCATATAACTTGCCGTTAAGTCATATTAAAATGGCAATTATACGAGGTAATCAAGAAGCAGGGGCATCGGTGGTTGAAATGGGAGAAGCCGAGTATATGGTGCGGGCAACTGGATATTTACAAAAAGTTGCTGATATTAAAAAAATTCCCTTGGGTTTAAATGCTAATGGTACAGCATTGCAATTATCTGATGTAGCGGATGTGATAACAGGGCCACAAATGCGTCGAGGTATTGCAGAATTAAATGGCGAGGGAGAAGTTGTTGGAGCGTATGTGGTGATGCGATTTGGTGAAAATGCACAAAAAACCATTGATTTGATTAAGCAAAAATTAAATGATTTAAAAGTGGGCTTACCAAAAGGCGTAGAAATAGTCACCACGTATGATCGTTCTAAACTGATTAACCGAGCAGTAGATAATTTATATGATAAATTATTAGAAGAATTTATTGTTGTAGCGATTATTTGTGCTCTGTTCCTGTTTCATTTACGCTCCTCCCTGGTCGTTATTATTAGTTTACCTATCGGTATATTAGGGGCATTTATCATTATGCATCTGCAAGGTTTAAATGCCAATATTATGTCATTAGGAGGTATTGCTATAGCGATTGGTGCAATGGTGGATGGAGCGATTGTTATGATAGAAAATGTGCATAAACATATAGAAAGAACCCCTTTAACAGAGAGTAATCGCTGGCAAATTATTGCACAAGCATCAAGTGAAGTAGGGCCTCCGTTATTTTTTTCCTTATTGATTATTACTATGAGTTTCTTACCTATCTTTACTTTAGAAGCACAAGAAGGAAAATTATTTGCTCCCTTAGCGTTTACTAAAACGTATGCTATGGCTGTATCAGCGGGTTTAGCAATCACTTTAGTGCCGGTATTGATGGGCTATTTTGTACGAGGTAATATTTTACCTGAACATAAAAACCCTTTAAATCGTTTAGTAACGGCTGCATATCATCCTTTTATTACCACAGTTCTAAACTACCCAAAAAGTGTGCTGGTGTTAGCTATCTGTGTATTAGCAGTGGGATTGTGGCCAGTCTCCAAGTTAGGTAGTGAATTTATGCCACCATTGGATGAGGGCGATTTAATGTATATGCCGACCACTTATCCAGGCATTTCTATAGGTAAAGCAAGAGAAATATTACAACAAACTGATAAATTAATTAAAACTGTTCCTGAAGTACAATCGGTGTTTGGAAAAATAGGGCGGGGCGAAACTGCCACCGATCCAGCTCCACTCACTATGATTGAAACAGTTATTCAATTAAAACCACATAGTGAATGGCGACCAGGCGTAACCACAGAAAGTTTACGCAAAGAGCTGGATAAATTAGTTAAATTTCCAGGTTTAACCAATGCTTGGGTGATGCCAATTAAAACCCGTATTGATATGTTAGCAACCGGAATTAAAACACCAGTAGGTATTAAAGTAGCAGGGCCTGATTTAAAAGAAATAGAGAAAATTGGGAAGCAACTGGAAAAAGCACTTAAAGATATAGCCGGCACGGCATCAGTCTATTCGGAACGAGTTGCTGGTGGACGTTATATAAAAATTGCTATTGACAGGGATAAAGCAGCTCGTTTTGGACTAAATATCAGTGATATACAGGCAGTAATAAAAACAGCCATTGGAGGAATGAATGTAGCACAATCCATTGAAGGATTAGAGCGTTATCCTATTAGTATTCGTTATCCTCAACAATACAGGGATTCAGTAGAAAATATTCGTTTATTACCTTTGGTAACCGATAAAAATAAGCGTATTGCATTGGCAGATGTAGCAGATATTCATGTCGAAGATGGTCCTCCTGCAATAAAAAGTGAAAATGCACGTCTCAATGGTTGGACATTAGTGGATATTGATGGTCGGGATTTAGGATCGTATGTTGCAGAAGCACAGAAAGTGGTTGCCAAAGAAGTAAAATTACCAGCAGGCTATTCTATTGCCTGGTCGGGGCAATATGAATATATGGTACGGGCTAAAGAACGTTTGACGATGGTTGTACCTTTGACATTGGCTATTATTATGCTATTGCTATATATGAACTTTCGTAATTTTACTGAAGTATTTATTATCATGGGAACATTACCTTTTGCCCTGATAGGAGGGATATGGCTGATTTATCTTGTGGGATATAATATATCGGTAGCAGTAGGGGTCGGGTTTATTGCGCTGGCAGGGGTAACGGTAGAAATTGGTGTATTAATGCTGGTTTACTTAAATCACTCTTATTATGAAAAAAAACAACAACGAGGCAGTGATTTTAATCATAACGATATAAAAGAAGCAGTTTTATTTGGTGCAGGACAACGGGTAAGACCTATTATGATGACAGTAGCAGCGATTATTGTAGGTTTAATCCCTATTATGTATGGAGAAGGAACGGGATCGGAAGTGATGCATCGTATAGCAGGCCCTATGATTGGTGGTATGTTAAGTTCTGTTTTTTTGACTTTATTAGTAATACCTGCTATCTATTATCTGTGGAAATCGTGGCAAATGAGTAACTCATCAAGAGTCAGTAATGTTGATTAATGGTATATCAAAAAAGGGAATAAAGATGAAAATAAATGTTGTGATACTCGCTATTTTTTCTATGGGATTATCAGTAGCAAGCATTGCAGAAGATATGATGCCTAATCCTTCACACAATATAGCGTATCCTGTTGGTTGGAAAAATTGGGCAACCATAGCGGTATCACACCGTATTGATAACCATACCTTGCGGGTTATCTTAGGTAATGAGATAGCCGTTAAGGCTGCCCGATCAGGACAAACCCGTCCCTGGCCTGACGGAGCTATTTTAGGAAAAGTGGTTTGGAAAGAGGATAAATTAAAAGATTGGAATACAGCCATCGCACCGGGAAAGTTTGTTCATGCAGAATTTATGTTTAAGGATGCGAAAAAATATACGGCTACGCATGGTTGGGGTTGGGCTCGTTGGGTGGGTACACAACAAACACCGTTTAATAAAGGAACCCAAGTATGTATAGCTTGCCATACACCAGTAAAAAATCGTGATTGGGTATATACTGATCCGGCATTGTTTCCAAAATCCATACCATAATGGGAGACTAAGCTAAAAAAAGTATGAGAAAAAAATTTTTACCTCTAAAAAATAGAGAGAGTCAGACTCTCTCTCAAATTAAAACACAACAACAATACTATTTACAATCTGCCACCAGTGATAACACCCGAAAAACCTATCAATCAGCTATACGCCATTTTCAGGCATCAAATAAACCACTTCCTGCTACCAGTGATGATATTATTCATTATCTTGTTAGCTATGCTGACGAACTTAATCCACGTACTTTGTCCTTGCGTATTAGTGCCTTAAGCCAATGGCACAGCTATCAGGGATTTACCGATCCTACTCAGAATCCTTTAGTTAAAAAAATACTCAAAGGTATTCACCGTGAACACGGGATGCCAAAAGAAAAAGCAAAAGCCTTATCAATACAAGATATTGTTATTATGGGCAAATACCTGTTACAACAAGAACAGACTGCTTTACAAGCCCGTAATTTTTGTTTGCTCTTACTGGGTTTTTTTGGGGCATTTAGACGTAGTGAATTAATAGCTATCAATAAAGAAGATATTACTTGGGAAGATGAAGGTATCATTATACAATTAGCACGTTCTAAAACTGATCAATACGGAAAAGGTATACAACGTGTTATTCCTTATGCAGCACATGCCTTTTGTCCCGTCATAGCATTAAAAAACTGGTTATCAATTGTAAATATAGAATATGGCCCTATATTCCGTCCTATAAATCGTTGGGATCAAATACAAAATAAACGCTTATCAGCCGGTGCTATTAATCTATTTTTGAAAAAATTAGCAACCGCTTGTCAATTAGAAGATATAGATAAGATTAGTAGCCATAGTTTACGGCGTGGTCTTTCTACCAGTGCAGCACGCTTGGGAGTGGATTTTGCCCATATTAAAAAGCAAGGAGGCTGGAAAAATGATAATACGGTATGGGAATATATTGAAGAAGGAGAACAATTTAATGACAATGCCAGTAAACGATTGCTAGATGCCATGCAAGCATTACTCAAAAAATAATTATGAATAATCAAGGAGAAAAGTAACCTAATGATCGATATTTTATACCATGTATTAGAGTTTTTTATTGAAGCAATTATTTTGGTTGTTGCTATTATTGCTACGATTGGTGGAAGTATTGCCGCAGCCAGTATACAAAAACAGGCCCATGATAAAGATGAAGGAATGTTACATATTAGCAGTTATAATGAAAAACTCGATGAAATGTCGGATATTTTTCGGCAAGAAGTAATGGAAAAAGATGAATATAAAGCCTATCTTAAAGAACAGAAAAAACAGGAAAAAGCACAGCAAAAAAAAGCAAAAGAAACAACACCTAGATACTTTTTATTACAATTTAAAGGAGATATTGCTGCCAGCCAATTAACTATGTTGCGTAAAGAAATTGATGTGATAATAGATAATTATCAAGAGGGGGATGAAGTGTTGGTCAATTTGGAAAGCCCTGGCGGATATGCACACGAATACGGTTTGGCTGCTTCTCAACTTGTTCGTTTGAGAGAAAAGCATATTCCCCTGACAGTATTAGTTGATAGAGTTGCTGCAAGTGGTGGTTATATGATGGCATGTGTTGCAAATCATATTGTTGCTGCGCCTTTTGCCGTCATTGGCTCTGTGGGCGTGTATGCCGGGATGCCTAACTTTAATCGATTATTAAAGAAATTTGATATTGATTATGAAGAAATGACAGCAGGAAAATATAAGCGTACCTTGACGGTATTAGGAGAAAATACTGAAGAGGGAAGAAAGAAATTTCAAGAAGATATTGATAATATGCATACCTTATTTCGTTATCATATTGCAAAATATCGTCCTCAATTGGATGTAGATATGATTGCGACAGGTGAAACCTGGCACGCTATCGATGCACTGAAAATTAAATTAATTGATGAAATTAATACCAGTGATACTTTTATTATGGATAAAATGCAAAAGCATGAAGTATTTATGATGGAATATAAATTTCCTAAGACTGCTCGTGAAAAGTTAGGCTTAGCGGCACACAGTATGGTAGATGGGTGTTTTAATGCTGTCAGTAATTATGTAAATAAAGCAAAAACCTTAAAAAAAGTAGCATAAAATTTAAATAGATCATAGAAAAAAAGGAAGATGTATGACTATACAAAGTTTTCACCCAACACAGCGTACTTTAATGGGGCCTGGCCCTTCTGATGTATCACCTCGTATATTAGAAGCATTAAATGGTAGAGAAATTAAGGCAAAGACCTTAGATGTTAGCCAGCACACGGGTATTATTCACTATATGAACCTACCGAGTTAGTGATTAGCGTAAGAGCGGGTACACGGTTATCTGACATCGAAGCGATACTGGCAGAGCAAAATCAGGGGACGTACGAATAGAACAACGCACAACATTGGTTACTCAGCAATAAAAAAAACAAACAATAAGACAAAAAGTCTCACACTATGGCAGTCATGCCAATTTTTTTATATCTACCATTAAATAAACCACAACACATTTTTCATCCTTTAGATAAAAATATGGAAATACTGCATATTCGATTAAAACATGCTAACGTTTAACTCGATATATATTACGTAAAATACTCCCTTATCCGATACGTTTTACTGCTTTAATCAAAGGGGGAACACTAATAAAACCACTTTTACCCTCATCTTTACAACAAAAAATACCCTCTTTATCCCAGCACACAAAAAGAGAAAAAAATCTGTTCCCATCAGTACATACCCCTTGTACATTACAACATGGTCAAAAAATAATGGGCGTAATAGAGCAATTATTAGACACTAGCGGATGTCAATTACTCGATATTGATAATCCCCATCAGAAAAACAAAATCCAGATGTTATTGTTAGTGCAAATATAGGTTGTCAAATGCATTTGGCAACACAAGCCTCTGTGGAAGTTAAACATTGGATTGCACTCTTTAATGAAATGTTATTATGATGTAAAGGTACTATTGCCCATTTGTACTAACCTTTTAGTAACCATTGTGTAAGTTTAGCTTGCAAATTTTCTAAATTAACAGGTTTACTTAAATAATCATCCATACCGGCTGCAATACATTTTTCCCTATCTCCTTGCATTGCATTTGCTGTCATAGCAATAATAGGGATATTTTGATAATAATCTCCTGCTTCACCGGCTCGGATATGTTGACAGGTTTCATAACCATCCATTTCAGGCATTTGACAATCTAACAAAATTAAGCTGTACGCTGATTGAGTAGTGTGTTGTAATTGTTTTAATGCTTCTACACCATTTTCAGCGATGTCAATGCTTAGATAGAGTTTTTTCAAAAATCCTTTTGCTACCATTTGGTTGACTTTATTATCTTCAACTAACAAAATCTGAGTATTTTCAGGCCAGGAAGGCACTAAAGTCTCTTCATTATATTGTAAAGAACGTAAATAATGTCGGGTGATTAAAGGTTCGGCTTGTTGCAAGGCTGATCCATTTTCAGTGAAAATTTGTAAGGCTTTTAGTAAATCAGAGGATGTAGCGGGTTTAGGAAAATAAGCATTAAATCCTAATTGAGAAAAATATTTTGCATCACCACGATGAGTAACAGATGTCATCATAATTAATTTAATCGTATTAAAATCAGTATGTGTATGCAAAATATACCCTAATTCAGCCCCCATTTTTCCTGGCATATACATATCAATAAGGGCAACATCAAAAAAATCTGCTTTTTGAGACTGATACTGTCTGGTACATTTTTGTAATGCCATAGTATAATTGTGTGCAATCTGTACCTTAGCTCCCCAAGATGTAAGCTGTGCTTGCAGTATTTGACAATTGGTCGCATTATCATCAACAACCAATATATTTAATCCATTAATGGGTGTTTTTGGAAGCATTGTTTGAGATTGAGTGGTTTTTTCCACCTTAATAAAAAAATCAAAATAACTACCTTGTCCCTCTGTACTTTCAGCTTTAATATCCCCTTGCATTAAAAAACATAATTTTTTTACAATAGCTAATCCTAATCCTGTTCCCCCATATTTACGAGTCGTAAAGCTATCTGCCTGAATAAAGGCATCAAACAGGGTGTGAATTTTATTAGCTGCAATACCAATGCCGGTATCTTGTACACGACCATGTAAAAAATAATATCCTTCCTTTGTTTCTTTCAGTTGCAAGGTAATAACAATCTCTCCTTGTTGCGTAAATTTAATGGCATTACTAACTAAATTCATTAAAATCTGACGTATTCTACCGGGATCAGAATGAATGATAGAACAAGGCAAATGGAGGGTATCAAGAATAATTTCAATGTCTTTATCTCGTGCCAGATAGGCTACAGTCTTAACAAATTCAGACAACATACTATGTATGTTAAAATCAATTAATTCCAAATTAAATTTACCCGCTTCTATTTTGGAAAAATCTAAAATATCATTAATTAAGGTTAATAATGCTTTCGCACTATTATAGGCAGTATTGGTATGATTATGTTGTTCAGGTGTTAATTTTGTTGCCAATAATAGTTCTAGCATACCTAATACCCCATTCATAGGGGTACGTATTTCATGGCTCATATTGGCTAAAAACTCACTTTTTGCTTGTGTTGCATAAAGTGCTTCTTGTTGTGCTTGTTGTAGTTCTTTTTGCGTTTGTAGGATTTGATCACGCATAGAGGTAAAACTATCAGCTAATTGACTAATTTCATTATTAGCAGATATTTCCAAGGGGGTATCAAAATTTCCACAACTTAGCTGTTCGGTTGCTTTTTGTAATTGAGTAATAGGTTGTATGATAAAATGCCGTTGCCAAAAAAATTGTAAAATAAAAAAAAGCAAGAGTAAGGTTAACGCAATCAGTTCAAGTTGATAAACATATATATGCGTTTTTTGGTAGCTGTTATACCAGTTTAATTTAACAGTCACCATACCAACCAAGGTATTGTTAGCATGTAAAGGATATTGAAAAGAGTGCAGATACTGGCGTTTCTCCATAGAAAAAGGGGAGATTTTATCTTGGTAAAGGGGATAAATTAGTTCATTTTGAGCATTATAAATAGTTAATAGTAGCCATTCATCTTTTTTTAATTCTAATTGTTTATCTAAAGACGCATATAAAGCAGAATAGTCATTCGCTAAGATATTACGAATTATATCACTTTCCATTGTAATAAAGGCGTTTTTTGTTTGTTGTACAAAATTTATGTATGCTTGTTGGTATAATTTAGGCGCCCAATAAGTGTGTAATAAAATAGCAAATAATAAGGCTGCCATGATTGCCGGTATGGTTAAAGTAAGACGTAATCCCATTATATACTTATACTATTTTGTTACATAAAAACGTTCAAGTTTTAAATCTTGGATGATTTGATAATCAGATAAATTTGCTGTACCTATTTTTTTTATCGGAATTTTTGATAATAATTGCTTGCCTTTGGCACTATGTTGCAATGTCAGCAGGGCTTTTTGTACTGCATTAGTAACTGCTTTAGGTACATCGGGATGCACTGCTACAGGATGAGGGGGAACGGCTTTTGTTGTATGTATAATACGTAGATTATCTTGATATTTTTGGGGTTGCTTATGTAATGTTTTTTGTACACCTCCTCCGGCAAATACGCTTTTTAATAATATATTTAAGTACACTGAATCATGTGTTTTAACATAAACTGGCTGCACGGTAATACCAAATATATCCTGTAATTCTTGACGCATTTGTAATGAAGCCCCTAATGCATTAGGAGAAGGAAATGCAATTCTTTTTCCGGCAAGCTGTTTTACAGCACGTATATTACTATCTTTTCTTACCACTAAAATACCCTGTAATTGTCGTCCAATATCACGAATGAGAGGTAAATAGCCTTTTTCTTTATGTGCCATTACCAAATGATAAGGGTTCATGTAGGCAAAATCAAAACCACCATGTAAAAAAGTTTGCTCAAAATTATCAATACTGGCAGAACCTTTAAATACAAATTGATAAGGAGTATGGGTATTAAGGTAATCAAATATAGGTTGCCAAATAGCCTGTAATTTCCGTGCCTCAAATTGCGGTACAACACCAAAAGTATAATATGGTTTATCCGCATATCCCTCTACAGAAAAAACGAGACAACTACAAAAGAAAAGTAGAAGATAATAGTTTATCTTTATATCCATCACTAATCACTCATTAATTAATAGAATAACAGAACAACATAAAATTAGTATTCAAAGGGTAATTTGGTTATTATGCTATTTTTACTTACGATGAGATCCCCTTATGAAAAATTATTATATTGTACTTATAAGTATTATAGCTAGTATTACTTTATCTGGTTGTTCTGATGTAGTAGAAATTCCTCCTGCTCATTATGCCAAATTATCTACCCCTTCTGGCTTGCAAGAAGGGATTATTCCCCCTAGTCGGGTTCGTTTAAGTAACTTTTGTTTTACTTGTGATAATATCGTTATGGTAGAAGCATCAGATCATCCTATTAAAGAACGGTTAAAAATTTTTATGCCAAAAGATAAATTAAATTTGATTGTAGATGTTCGAGGCATTGTATCAGTTAATAAATCTAATATTAATACTATTTTTGATCGTTTAACAGCAAAACATATCAATAGTCGTACCAGTTTAATTTCAATTAATACCATTTACACAACTTACGGCAGAAATCCATTAAGGGAAGTGGTTCGAACTATTTTATCAGATTACACGATTGATGAATTATTATCTAATCGTAACCGGGTCAGTAGAGAAATATTTAAAAAAGTTAGAGCAGAAACTAAAACCTCTCCTATGTCATTTTCTCGTTTAGGTTTAACAGATATACAACCGCCTAAAGTCATTATTGCAGCGCAAGAAGCCGCCAAAGAGCGAGAAATAGCAATTAAAAAAGCAGAATCACAAAAAGCCATTGACTTACACAGAGCGCAAGCACGATTAGAATTAGCTAAAAAACAACAAGAAATTGATTTAACAGAAGCTGAAACGCAAAAATTAGTGAATATTAAACTTGCAGAAGGGGTAACAGAAGCATTTATTGCACAACGTAGTTTACGGGTTTTAGAAATGTTAAGTAAAAGCAAGAATAAAGTTATTGTGATAAGTACGGATGTATTAAAAAATCCTTCTATGATGATTGGTATATCCCAAGAAACATTTAATAATAGATAAATATTGATTTATTATTATATAATGATATTATGTTATTGAGGGTTATCTATGGATACAACGCTGGAATTATTATTTACTACTGGTTTTATTAAATGGTCGTTATGGGTAGTTATTATTGTATGGGGAATATATCTTGTACAGCGATGCTATATAAAGATCAAAAATAGTAATTATTACCAGTGTATATCCTTTTATAAAATACAGCTATTATTTTTTATTGCAGTATTTAGTTTTATGATTTATGGCAGTATTGCAGAAACTGCATACCGTCCCAAAACAGAATTGCATCATACGGATATTTTTATCAATAAAACATCCATTATTGATAGTAAAATATTACCTGAAAAAGTGTTACCTGAAACCGATACGACAACATGGGAAGCATTAAAAGAACAAAACAGGAAAGAGAATCAAAATATGAAAGAAACCTTTTTACAGGATAAATAATGAGTAAAGCATTATTAGTCGTTGCACATGGTAGTCGGCGTGTAGAGTCCAATGATGAAGTTCGCACCATAACCAAAAAATTAGCCATAGAGCAAAAACTCTTTAATGCGGTATCTTGTGCATTTTTAGAATTGGCAGAGCCTTCCATACCTGAAGGGTTACGTTTACATATTGAGAAAGGGGTAACAGAGATTGTTGTATTACCTTATTTTCTTTCTGCAGGGAGACACGTAATACAAGATATACCGAATGAAATTGCTATCATTGAGCGTCAATACCCAACAGTGAAAATAACTTTAGCCCCTTATCTAGGCGCAGCAAAAGATATAACTGAGTTATTATTAACTCAGGCTATTATTGCCAGTGTATAGATAAGAATAATTAAATAGGATAATTGATTTATTTGGAAATTAACATGTACAAGATTATTAATATTACCTTACATAAAATGCTACGTGCTATTGGTTTACGTACTATTGATCAGCAATTTCTTTTTTCTTATAGCTTAATTTTTTTATTAGCATTAGTGAGTACTATATCTTTATATTTTACCTTGGGAGATAGTGCAGAAGCAGTCAATGTTGCGGGAAAACAACGAATGCTGACACAACGTTTAGCAAAAGAGGCACTATTAGTACATATCGGGATCGAAGATATATCGGTGGTAAAGCACACTATCAATATGTTTGAAAGCGCACATAATAAATTATTACAAGGTGATAAAGAGAGTAATTTTCCTGCTATAGATAACCTCGTTATTGTTGAACAAATGCATAGAGTGGATGAAAAATGGAAAGCATATAAAATAGCGATACTCAATTATGTGAGATCAGGAAATAAACAAGAGGCAGAAATTATAAAAACCTTTTCTTCAGAGGTATTAAAAAATATACATCAAGCAGTAAATATGATGACCAAAGAAGCAAATGATAATGCACAAATGCAATTATATATTGCTTTGTTTACCTTAGTATGGATATTAATTCTGGTTTTCTTGGGACGGCAATTTGGAATGTGTACATTAATGTCTCAATTTGGATTATTAAAACAGCGTTTATGTTCAGTGAGTAAAGGGGATTTTTCACAACCATTAGAAATGACTATATTTAGTGAGGGGAATGAAATTGGTGAATTATATACTTCATATAACATCATGCTAAAACAAGTAGGAGAATTATTACAAGGTGTTGATAGAACAACCGAACATATGAAAATATCAGTGACTGCAATGCAAGGGTATTCTAATCAAACTACAACCGATGTGAAGCAACAAGAAGTTGAAATTGAAATCATTTTATCTACTATTCGTACTATGAATAATACTGTACATGAAATACGAGAAATTGCCCATAATTCAGGGGAATCGGTGAAAAAAATGCATTCAGTTGCAGAGCAAAGCTGTCAATTTATTGAAAAATCTAAAATTTTGGTTAATGATTTACTACAACAAATTGAAAATACCGCAGAGGTCATGCATATTTTAGATGATAATACACAAAAAGTAGGACAAGTTCTTGCAGTCATTACCGGTATTGCAGAACAAACTAATTTATTAGCATTGAATGCAGCCATTGAAGCAGCTAGAGCTGGTGAACAGGGTAGAGGGTTTGCAGTGGTGGCGGATGAAGTAAGAACTTTAGCACAACGTACACAAGAATCGACTAAAGATATTGGTAATATCATAGATAAACTACAAAAACATTCACATATTGCAGTCAATGCTATGAATGAAAGCCAGGAAAAAGTAAAAAATACCGTTGAGGAAACTGCTATTGCTACACAAAAACTACAAGAAATATCTCAATCGGTAAATCAGGTTAATAGTCAAATGCAAAACATTATCCAAGTATCGGATGAACAAAATGTTTCCTCTGAGACTATGCTCGTTTCCGCAGAAAGTATATCGGATGCTTCTAAAAATACGTCTGCATCTATGCAACATTTATTATCTACTAGTAATGAGATACATGAATACATGCTAACATTAGAAACAATGGTAAATAAATTTAAGTATAAAAAGGAAGAATAATCAGTATGCGTACAATATTACAATTAGGGGGAATGGTATTATTAGTAGTGGGGAGTATCAGTTATCTCAGTGGATGTAATAATCAAAATAATGTCCCGACCACTTCCTCTCTAGTACCTCAAGATATAGTACCAGTAGATACTACTATGTATAATAAATCCGCTATTATAGGTAAATGGCAAATAAAAGATGTTGCTCAATATACCTTATCGACATCAAAACGTGAGCCCATTATAGTATTTCATGAAAATGGGAATGTAAACGGTAATACAGGTTGTAATAACTTTTCCTCTACCTATACATGGAAAGAAAAGGATATATTAAATATTCATCAACTCACTATGACAAGAAAAATGTGTACAGGAAGCAGAGGACAACAAGAAAAAGCAGTAATAAAAGCATTAAAACAGGTTGTTTATGTTCAAATACAAGGTACTACATTACTATTATTGGATCAGCAACAAATGATGCTGATTAGAGGAGTTAAAAATTAGCTTACAAGCTGGTTTTTTATCTACAAATTTCTTAATAGACTTATCCTAGCATACGCCACATAGGTCCTTTTACTCCACCTAAACGTAATTGTTGAAAAATATGGGGATAGTTCATTTTAATATGCAATCCAGGAACGACCCAATTATTATATTGCTGACTAATTTCTTTTAAGCGAGTTAAAAGATATGTCTGTAATGTTTCTTCTACATAAAAAACAGGTTCTAAAGTAATATCTTCTGCTTTAATCCATCCTTGTTTAATTAATTTATTCGCAATAGGTGTATTAGGATATAAACGTACTCCGATTGCAGCGATAACTGCAGTAGGTTCGGTTGCAATAATATTACTAATAGTTTCTTCTGTTGTTGCAATCGTTTCTCCAGGAGCACCAAAAATAAGAGAATGATTAAATTTAATGTTGTGTGCCTTACAGGCAGCCGAACATTCTTTAATATCATCGACTAAAAAACCTTTTGCCATGACATTAAGTCCATGTTGGTTCATGGCATCTGTACCAAAATCAACTGCTTCACATCCTGCCTCTTTATATATTCGATATAATTCTTTTGCACTTCCTCCCATTCGTCTATAAGTCGGTGTGATACGTGGTGTAATATAGGCTGTCCAATTTACTTTTAAATTACGTTTAAGTAATTCATTACAAATAGCAATAGAATGTGTTTCTGGATAATTAAAAACATTATCTACAAAAAAGAAATAATCCACTCCGTATTTATTATAACTATATTGCATTTCGTCTACGACTTTTACCGGATCACGTTCTCTTACAGCTTGCCCTTCTAATAGAGGATAGGTGCAATAAGTGCATTTATAGCGACACCCTCGTTTTGTTTGAATATTTAAACTTCCTCCATCTCGAAAATAGGTAGCGGTATCCACTAAATCCCATGCAGGAAATAATGTATCCATGTTCACTTCCTCAGCACGATGGAGTAATAATTTTTCTTTCAAAGGGGTATTATTTTGTAATGCCTTTAATAATAAACGAAATTCATTTTCTCCCTCACCAACAATGCCATAATCTACATCCAGTAGATATAATAATTCATTAGGAAAGAGAGAAAATCCCGCTCCCCCCACAACAAGCGTGGTAATAGGAGATGCTGAACGACATATATGGGTAATTTTTTGATAATGGGGTAAAAAAAATTGAAAATGAGGAAAAGCGGTATTATCAATATTACGTA
Organism: Gammaproteobacteria bacterium; assembly: GCA_026994225.1. Taxonomy (GTDB): domain Bacteria; phylum Pseudomonadota; class Gammaproteobacteria; order GRL18; family GRL18; genus JALWRI01. The sequence goes on from JALWRI010000107.1 coordinate 35,864, forward strand.
AAGATAAACCAATTACATCGGGTTTAAAGTTCTGTATCTTTTCCCTTAGAGGAATTTCAAAATCAGGGATAAAATTTAAGTCAAAAATATTGCACTCATGTTGATCGGTGCGTAAAGCAGAAGCAATATATAATAAACCGATAGGAGGAACGGGATCAGGAGATTTAAGTTGATTGGTGTTAACTAATAATACTTTCACAATCTTTACATAGCCTTACTTGTTAATAGATGAATGATGGAATTGTACTAAAGGAGAAAGTATTGCAGCTGCAAAAATTCCTGCAAAGACGATAATCCCAAAAGAACGAATAATCGGGGTATTACTTAATGCAAGTAAACCAAAGGATAAAATAGTGGTAATAGCAGATAACGTAATAGCTAGAAAAGTCATACTATGGTGCTGCTCTTTTTCTGCAAAAAATAATGTGTAGTCAATACCTATTCCTAATACTAACACTAATGCCATAGTGTTAAATAAGTTCAGTGTACCTCCAGTGTAGACTAAAATCGCTAATGCAAATCCTGCGGCAAACAAAGGAGGTAATAATATAAAGAGTCCTTTTCGTAAAGGATATTTGATACCTAATAATATCGCTATAATCATATAAGAACAAATAACCAGTTGTATTACAATGTGATGATAATGTGTTAAAACATTGGAAATACGTTGACTATAATTTAAATATAGCACTTTTGTAGAATCATTAACTGATTGTGTAGAAAGATGATTTAATACTTTGATAGAACGATTGTTTACACCTTGTAAAGCTATTATAGTCATTGATTTATTTTTATAGGAGGGTAGTATTATATCTTTATATTGTAAATATAGAGGGTGTTGAGGTAATTTCTCTAAGGTTAATAACTGTTGATTTTTCGGCAACTTTAATGTTAAACCTATAGTATTGAGATATTCAGATAAATCTGGATGTGATGCCTTTTTTATTAAGGTAGTCAGTAAATAAGCATTTTGTTGTTGTCGTGCTTGTGAAGGTAAAATTTGAGATAGTGCATGATAGTGTTGTAATGCCCCTTGTTGTATTAAATCATCTAAATATGGACGAAGTATTTCTTCTTGCTGTAGTGCTATTTCGTTATTATCTGCCAGGATAACAAGATATTGTAGTGCTAAGCTTTCTTGTGGTAAAAAGGTTTGTAGATAGCGTTCTTGTTGTTGTAATTCAGGGGAACGATATTGGAATGTTCTAATATCATTATTAATTGTTAATTGCGCTATACCGGTTAATATAAATATTAATAATAAAACAATACCTATAGAGCAAAACCATTTTTTATTGCTCCATAAAGCTAAATAATATTGGCTATATTTCTCAAAATAAGAGGGTAATGGGTGGGGGTGGGGATCAGAAAATAAATGAAAACAATAGATAACACAAAAATAAGCACAACTTAGACCAACAAAAGAAAACACGGCCATTTGTTGAAAAAGCGGTAAAAATGACATACCCAATGCAGCATAAGCAATTAAACTGGTAATTAAACCGAGTTGAATAGCAGGCTTAATCATAGTTAAAAGATGAATATGAGATCGAGGTTGATAATAATATTCAGTGAAATAATGTAAAGAATAATCAATAGAAAGTCCAATAAGACTTGCTGAAAGCACTAAAGTGAGTATATGAGGATGGGGATAAATCAATAAACAAGCAGCAAATCCACTTACTATTCCTACCGCTATAGCAAGAAGGCTGTACCCTAATGGTTGCATAGAGCGAAACACACCAAGTAGTAAACAGAATATACCCAATAAAGAACCTAATCCAATAACAGAAATTTCTTGTTTAGCAGATTGCATACCATATATAGCATGTCGTATCATTCCTGTACATTTTAATGTTACATCGGGATATGCTTTTATAGTAAAAAGCAGTTGTTGGTATAATTGTGAGAAGCGTTGTTGGGTTTTATATTGCAAAGGATTATCTTTTAGTTGTGCATAGATAAGAATATAAGATGCTTTGCTATCTGTTATTTGCATTCTATTTTTAATTATATTCACCTTGCTATGATTTGATGATAATGCCATTAAGCGAGTGAGATAATTTTGGAATAGAAATAATGGATCAGAGGGTAGATGACTTAATGGGGTTAGAGGGTTATAAAGCTGCTGTTTAGCGTTTGTCGTAAGTTTCGTGTAATTACCAGTTAATAATGACGAAGATAATTGTTTTCTATCATTATCCTCTAACAAATATAACTGTGATTGAGCTAATTGCTGGAATGCTTGTTGTATTTTTTGAACAGGTATTTGGTAACGAATATCACTAAATAAATGACTTGATTGTAATTGCAAGTAGAAATTATCTGCAACAGAGATAGATTGATCTATATTTAACGTATTGCCTCCAATAATAAATAACACTTTCTTACTATTGGTGTTCGTTATCGTATCAACAAGATGTTGAACAGTAAGCGTTTCTTTATGTGGCAATAATTTTAAAATACTGGTTTCTAAGGAAATGCCCTGAAATAAACGTAATAATAAATAACAACATGCACTAATCAATAGGATGATATAAATAAAAGCAGAAATTTTATGGTTGAAAATAAACTTTTTCATCTGCACTGAGTAAATATGGTGAGGGTAACATAGTAAAGGTGTAATGTGTATTATCCCCCTTTTTTTCTCGTACCCATAAACTATCAATATACGTTTTTTGTAGTTCGACATCTACTATACCGTGTATAGAGAGCATTTGTATAAAGGCTTGTAAAGGGCTTTCCTTCTTAGGGGTTAATTTCATTATCCAGTTTTTTTTCTGACTTTGAAAGTACACATCAAAATGTTCTTTCAACGGAGATAATTTTCCTGAAAATAAAGCAATAAAAATAGGTGCGAAGTATTGCGCTATTTTTTTCTTTGTTGTAACGTGCGCTATTTTTTTATCTTTATAGGTTATTTCCAACACTTTGTTATCTTTAAAAAGGTAAGCGATATCAATAGGTTTTGTAATACGCCAAAAAAGTCCATACTGGTAATGGTAAATAAAAAATCCATGTGAGATGAGAGGGTGCTTCAGGATTTTTATTTGTCTAGCTTGTTTAAATTGACTTTTTATTTGAGTATTTTTTTCTAATAAAGAAATAATATTTTCTAAATGTAAAGCCGTAGGAGAGGGCTTTGAATGTGTATTATCAATACCCAATACGCATTGAGGTAATAATAATATCAATAGAACAGTAATAAAGATAATAGGTAATATTTTTAACAAGTCTTGCTGTTTATTGTGCCAGATATTGAAAAACATTGATTTTATCCAATAATATTAATGGGGTGATATAGAACATTTCATTTTTTATTTTTTGCAGTTTCTGTTTTTTGTTGCCAAAAGTCAAAAAAATTAAACCATTGATACGGTGCTTTTAAACAATATTTTTCTAGTTGTTGCGCATATTTCTCAATATATTTTTGTAATGCTTGTTGTCGTTGCTTTCTGGGAAGTGTAATGCGTTTAGTAAATAGATCTAAATAAATACGATAAGTTTTTTGTTCTTTAAGGACAAACATAGTATAAACAGGGCAATTTAATAAATTACCTAAAATAAAAGCACCTTGTCCAAAAGAGGCAGGATAACCCAGAAAATGACAAGTATTTACTCTATCAGGAGAAGATATAGGCGTACGATCTGCTAAAATAATAACAAATTCCCCTCGATCAACCTTTTCTTTTAATATCACGGCAGTATCTAAACCAATATTATCTACATGCAATAAATGTTGCGAGACTTTAGGACTAACACGTTGAAAAACTTTATTAAATTTCATAGCATTTTTAGTAAATACCAGTGCATTCATTTTGATATATTTATCAGCTATCGCCCTGGCCATTTCAATATTTCCTAAATGTGCGCTTAATATTAAAGCACCTTTCCCTTGACGTTGTAAATGCAATAATTCTTCTGATTTTTCAAAGATAATATCTGAGTGTTGTAAATCCCCCAGCCATGCAGAAATTTTATCTGAAATAGCAAAACCAAAGTGTAAGAAATGTTTATAACTGTGTAGCCATCCTGGTGGTTTGCTAAAATCAGGATGCGTACAACCATACTGGTAAATTTTTTGTAAGTATGCTTTTGAACTATTACGTGCCAAATGACTACTTAAATAATAATAAAGCATCACGGGCATTAATAAAAGATTAAAAATATTTTTACCAAAAAATTGGTATATCCATAATAATAATTGAATAAGTGAAACATTTCCTTTTTCTTTAATTTCAGACCAATGGGATACTTTTTTTTTACGCCGTTGCGGTAGACGAATTAACATGCCTAATAGTAATTTACTATGCATAATAATAAGTGAAAAATTATCTTTAATATAATGAAAATTAGACAACCCATTCTCAGGATAAATGACTTTACTTGGAATACGTATTGCCGGAATATTAGCCCAACACATTTTAACCAATATTTCTATATCAAAATTCATTCTTTTACCTGGCGGATGAGCATCAATAATAGTGAGGGTCGTTTTTATGGGATAACAACGAAATCCACACATGGTATCTAAAGGATGAGTAGTTAATGTTTCAATAGCAACAAAAAAGTGGGTAATTTTACGTCCATATTTCCTTCCAACAGGAATACTTGCATCATACAGAGGTTGTGCACAAATAACCGCTTCTGGATGTTGTGTAGATTGTTCTATAAATTGAGGAACATCTTTTATATTATGTTGACCATCGGCATCAATTTGTATGGCATGTGTAAAATTTAGTTTGTCTGCCTGGGATAGGCCATGCATGACTGCTGCTCCTTTCCCCTGATTAACAGGTAATGTATAAAGATGGACAAAGGAGTATTGTTGTGCAATAGTGTGTAATATGGTTTTAGTTTTCTTGTCGCTACCATCATCTACTATAATAATAGGTAATTGATAGGGTATAAGTTGTGATACAGTTGCTTCAATAGTATCTTTATGATTATAGATGGGGATGATAATAACAAATGATAGCATAGTGTATTTATCCAACTTTTAGCTAAGAGCTGACATGTTTCCCAACCTAAAGGACAAAGACGAGGATTTCTTCTCTTTCAAGATGTAAAGGCTTACTTTGAAACAGCGTTTTATTGATATTTAATGATAGAGATTAAATATGTAAAAATAAAAAACACACCATAATATTGATTCTATTTGAGTTACCAACAGATATAACAGTATAATAAAAAACACATTATCCGTAAAGTCTGTAAGCTTTATATCCGTATTGATAGTAAAATAGAAAACATTATGCCCAAAACATATACATATTGCACCCCTTCAGTAGAAGATTATCACAATGTTACCATTATCAACATAGAGCCTGATACACCCATTGAAGACTATATTAAAGCGATGCAGCTTGCTGATATTGAAGCTAAAAAACAATTAAATGAATATATGCTTTTATCTTGGTATGATAAAGACAGAGATTTTGAATCACCTCAGCACAGTAGCGAATGCCACCTGGATTCTGCAGTACCAGGGTATATTGATTATGCATTGTATCATGGTGCTAATCTAAAGGTAATATTTGAGAAAGGACGTTTTGTCTTTTTTTATCGTGGTTTTTAAAAAGTAATGTAAAATCCCATCTTTTTTTATTATCTATCACAGTGGATAGATAATAAAAGATATTAATGGATCATTGATTAAAGCAGGAATTTTGTAGATGAAACTGTTTATAAATTTGAAAAAAAACCTTTTTATTATCCTTTTATTAGGATTGGTTGTTTCATTTATAGCACGGATTGTTTGGTTTCAAGAAGATAGCCGTGAAGCAACGTATTTAGGTTTGGTTGTTCCTGGTGATAAAGAAAATACTGAGCTGGCTTTATCTATGCAGCGTGGGGCAGATCTTTATTTGCAAGAATATAATAATGCATATAATAAGGGTGAAAAGAAAATTGTATTACAGAAAATTAAATCATCTGATGTGCTTTCTCAAGTTCATAATTTTAGTCATAAGGAGAATATCTCAGCAGTCATTAGTGCGTTACAACAGCCTGATTTAATAGAAAAATCAGTAGCACTTTATCAACAGCAAAAAATTCCCGCAGTCATATTAGCATCATCAACAATAGATAAAAGTAATCCCTGGGCTTTTTCTGCAATTTATAATCTTAGCAATCAGGCAAAATTTATTGCTAATTATGTCAGAAATATTCGCGGTAAAAAATTAGTTACCCTGGTTTATGATGATAGCAAATATGGTTTAACCATGAGTAAGAATTTTAGTGAAGTATATGCCCGATTTGGTACTAAAATTCGTTATCATAAACCCTTTCGACTTGCACAAGCAGAAACTGATCTGAATAAAATTATCACCGAATTAAAAGATAAAAAAGATGCAGGAGTGATCTTTTTGATAGCCGATGTAAAAAGATCAGCATTATTTATCCAAAAAGCACATGATGCAGGAATACGCAATGATATTGTAGGTACTGACATCATGGCAAGTAATCAATTTATGCACACTTTACAAGCACTGTTAGAAAATGGGGAAAGTATCGCACCCTATACGAATAACATTCTGGTATCTACCCCCTTATTGTTTGATACAGCAGGGGAATTGACACAACAATTTCGTAACCAATATTTACAAAAATATGGCGACTATCCAGATTGGGCAGCAGCTTATGCTTATGATAGCGCACGGGTTTTAGTACAAGGTTTGTCACAACAAGATAATATGGATGGTCATCGTAGTGCAATGAAAAACCGTCAAGTTATTAGAGATTATCTTGATAGCTTATCTCATCCAGGTAAAAGTATTGCGGGAGTAACAGGTGATATTTGGTTTCCACGCAGATCTAAAAGTAAAAAAACAGTCCGTATTGGTGTATATAATGGGAGTAGTATTGTTGCAAGTTTAACACAGCTTCAGCCGTTAAAAGAGGGGAGTAATGCTAATTATTTTGCTGAACTAAAGCAAGGAAAAATGTTATATGTTAACGATCGTTTTATGTATAAAAGTAACGTGGTTTACACTGGGATAACACTGCACAGTTTAGAGGAATTTGATCTGGATAACAATTCTGCTGTTCTTGATTTTTCTATCTGGTTTCGATACAAAGGAAAATTTGATCCGGCAGATATTATCTTTCCTGATGCGCTCGAAGATATTAAATTGACAAATCCTGAAGAGTTGAGTAAAAACAAAAATTTGATATTTAAGCTCTATCGTGTCAAGGGTAAATTTGCATTAAATGCCTTGCAAACCAAGCGTTCTTATGGCAGTCAAATTATAAGTATTTCATTTCAACACCGCACGTTAAATCGTAATAATGTGATTTATGTTGTAGATATATTAGGTATGGATTTAGACACCGGGGAAACCATAAAAGATAAACTGGAAAATAGTCCTTTTTTAAGTACTCAACCCGGTTGGAAAATTGAAAAAGCATGGATTTCTCAAGATATTTTTAGCAGCACTTCCTTAGGGAAACCTATTTATGTAGGATATGGTGCAGTCGAACCAGATTTTTCACGTATTAATATGGGATTATTGATGCGTGAAGATAAGATCAATATACATAGCATCGTCCCTGCTGAATATTTTGTTTATTTGGCTATACTGGGAATTATCGGTACATTATTTGCCTCGTTGCTTGCTTTTAGTGCCAAAGGTAAGGATAAGTATTTAACCCAAACAACCGCCTGGTTACTGAAAGTAATTTTCTGGCCACTCTCATTATTAGCATTAGGTAATATTGTTCTGGATACGGCCATTAATATGGGTATATCCATACATTATATTGATACATTAGTGATAGGATATAATATCTTATGGTGGTTTATTCCTGCTCGTTTGATTGCAATGGCATTACCGCTTTTTGTCTGGATTCCCTTGCAAGAAAAAACAGGACGCAGGATACCTAATGTTATTTTACTCTTAGGTTCTGCTGTGATATACATCATAGCATTTTTAGGTGTGGTTGCTTTTGTTTTTGACCAACATTTAACCAGTTTATTGGCAACGGGTGGTCTTTTTGCCATGATTATCGGTTTAGCTGTGCAGTCAAATATTGCGAATATCTTTTCAGGTATTGTTGTTAATATTGAGCGTCCTTTCAGTATTGGGGATTGGATTAAAATTGGTGCTATGGATGATGCTGAAGTAATTGATATGACATGGCGTACATTGCGTATGCGTACTATTAATGGTTTTGTTATTAGTGTACCTAATGCCAAAGCCTCCGAAGCCACTGTGATTAATTTTAGTCAGGGCAACGCACGGATAGATATTGCCATGAATGTTGCTACAGAATATGATCCTGTTATGATTGTTAGTACTTTAAATCAAATATTATCAGAAATTGAAGGTATTCATGATACGGGAGAAAAAGCATCAGCCATATTTAAGGGTATTACTACCGTTTATAATCAATCTGTATCAGAATATGCGATACGTTTCTGGTTGAGTGATTATAGTAATGCTTTGGGATATAAAATTAAAATATGGACAGCTATTTGGTTAAGATTTAATAAAATGGGCTTATCATTAAAACTGAGTGTGCAAGATAATGATGAGGGTGAAGAGTATCAAATTCGGACAATTGATGATAATTAATCAATGTATAAATACGCATATCCAATAATAGGTATTTTCATTAATATCTTAACATTCACAGGGCAGATGTGTATAGCTGGTGAAACCTTTACACAACTTATGATGCCTCTACTGGATACACATGAACGTATTAAAAGTGCAAAAGCTGAATTATTTGCAGCAGAACAAGCTGTTAAAGCCGCTTTTTCTGACTGGTATCCTGAATTGAAATTAACTGCTGAGTATGGGGATCAGGATAGAAAGGATTATATTGATCCTGGTATCTTTAATGAAGAAAAATTGGAATTAAATCAATTACTCTGGGATTTTGGTGTTACTAATGCAAAGATAAAAAAAGCCCGCTTGCAGTATCAGGAAAAACAGCTTAAATTACAACAGGCTAAACAAAAATTGATACTCGATGCAGTGACGGCATATATTGATTTAATCACATCTTATCAAGTGTATCAGTATGCTCTTCAATCTGAAGAAAATATTCGTAAACAAACGGGACTAGAAGAAATTAAGGTATCTATAGGAGATGGATATTCAACAGATGTATTGCAATCACAATCGCAATTAGCCCGTGCCATATCAAGAAGAATTCGTAGTGATGGGGATTATAGAAAGGCACAATATGCTTATCAGGAAATCTTCAAGATGATACCATTAGATATAGAAAAAATAGTACCTATACCATTAGATATTGAAAAATTATTGCCTAACAATATACAAACTGCTTTGGAGTTAGCAGCAAAAAATAATATTGAAGTAAAATTAGCACATATTAAATATCAGTTAGCACAAAATGCTATTTCCAGCTCACGTGCAAAAGAATATTATCCTGAATTAACGTTATCTTTAGAGGGGAAACTGAGTGAAAATATGTTAGGCACTGCAGGACGCAAAGATGAAGTATCCGGTAAAATAAAATTAAAGTGGAATTTTAATCTAGGTGGTAAAAATTTTAATAAAGTAAAAGAAACCATTCATAAATTGAAAGCAAAGTCTGAGGATTATAGAAATAAACAATATAAAATAAAAAAATTGACGCAAATAGCGTGGCAAAAGCTGATGACAGCTAAAGCGAATGCGATAGCCTTGGAACAGCAGCGTGATTTAACCGCCGCTTTTTTAGAATTGGCACGTAAGGAGCGTAAGTTGGGTCATCGTTCCTTAATTGATTTATTATCGGGAGAAACATCGCTTATTAATGCGCAAAGTGATAACGTTGCTGCAAGAGCAGAAGTATTAATTTCTGCTTTTACTTTATTAAATGAGTTAGGTGATTTGGATATGCGTTATTTTCTCACAATACAACCGATAGCTCATTCTGATGTAAGGGATAATTATGCGAGAGTTATTACACCGCTTCAATGAATACCCTATTATTACTTTTGAATTATT